>NZ_JAJPWB010000003.1:0-646657 GCF_046549295.1 Micromonospora sp. 067-2
CACCACCGTCCAAGCCCCACAACCCCAACCACCACCGTCCAAGCCCCACAACCCCAACCACCACCGTCCAAGCCCCACAACCCCAACCACCACCGTCCAAGCCCCACAACCCCAACCACCACCGTCCGAGCCACCACAGCTGAAGCCTCGCCGCCATGCGCTGGGTCTGAATCGTTTGCGACATCAGCTCCAAAGGGTCCCCAAGGTGGGTGCCCGGCCGCGGCCCGACCGGATGCCGCGATGCGAGGGGACGCCGCAATGCCACCGGATGCCGCAATGCGACGGGGTGACTCGATGCGACCGGACGCCGCCATGCCACCGGACGCCGCCATGCCACCGGGTGCCGCCAAGGGACGGGATGCCGCCATGCCACCGGGTGCCGCCAAGGGACGGGATGCCGCCATGCGACGGGTGCCGCACTTCGCCGCAGCCGCTTGTCCGGCGCGGATCACACTCGGCGGGGTGGGCGCGGGTGGTGAGGCGGGGGCGGGGCTACCGTGGGGGTGTGGCGCTCTCCCTGGCGATCTCGCCCTGCCCCAACGACACGTTCGTCTTCCACGCCCTGGTGCACGGTCGGGTGCCCGGCGCGCCGCCGGTCGAGGTGACGTACGCGGACGTGGACGTCACCAACACGGCAGCCGAGCAGGGGGCGTTCGACCTGGTGAAGGTGAGTTTCGCGGCACTGCCGTGGCTGCTCGACGACTACCATCTGCTGCCCTGTGGCGGAGCTCTCGGGCGCGGCTGTGGCCCGCTGGTGCTCACCCGGGGTGACCGCGACGGCGGGCCGGACCGAAGCGACCTGACCGGTGCCACGGTGGCGGTGCCGGGCGATCGGACCACCGCCTACCTGCTGTTCCGACTCTGGTCGGCGGGACGGCCGCCGGCCCGGATCGAGGTGGTCCCGTTCCACGAGATCATGCCGGGCGTAGCGGCCGGCCGCTACGACGCCGGTCTGGTCATCCACGAGGCCCGGTTCACCTACCACCGGCACGGCCTGACCGCGCTGGTCGACCTCGGCGAGTGGTGGGAGGCCGACACCGGCCTACCCATCCCCCTCGGCGCGATCCTCGCCCGGCGCGGGGCGGTGGACCCGGAGGCCGCCGCCGGCTGGGTCCGTGAGTCGGTCCGGCAGGCCTGGGCGGACCCGGCCGCCAGCCGGGAGTACGTGCTCGCGCACGCTCAGGAAATGGAACTCGACGTGGTGGACCGGCACATCGGTCTCTATGTCAACGAGTTCACCGCCGACCTGGGCGAGGCCGGATTCGCCGCGGTGGCGGCGCTACTGGATCGGGCCGCCACCGCCGGGCTGGTGCCTCAGACCTCCAGCTCGTTCGCCACCGCGTGGACCAGCTGAGCGATCTTCTGCGCGGCCTTCCGGTCCGGATACCGGCCCCGGCGCAGGTCCGGCTGGACCTTCGCCTCCAACACCTTGATCATGTCCTCGACGAGTCCGTGCAGCTCCTCGGCCGGCCGGCGGCGCAACTCCGCCATCGACGGCGGAGCGTCGAGCAGCTTGACTCCCATGGCCTGCGCACCCCGCCGGCTGTCCACCACGCTGAAGTCGACCCGCTGGCCACCCTTGAGATCGGCCACGCCCGCCGGCAGCGCGGCCTTGGGCAGGAACACGTCGCCGCCCTCGTCACTGGTGACGAAGCCGTATCCCTTGGCCGTGTCGTACCACTTCACTCGACCCGTAGGCACCTGAGATCCCCTGCTTCACTTGAGCCGTCTACTGCTCCAAGGCTAGCTGGATCACTCCGTCGAGCGCCGCTGGGAATCCGGTGAGATCATCCAGCACCACGGCCGCCCCGGCTGCCAGCAGTTCGTCCGGGGAGCACGGCCCCGTCGCGACACCGATCCCGGGCACCTCGGCCACCCTCGCCGCCACCATGTCCGCCACGTGGTCCCCGACGTAGTGGGTCGCTCCGTACTCGCGCAGTGCGGTCGCCTTCTCCTCGGCGAACAGGTCGCCGGCCAACTCGTCGACGACCAGGCCGAGGTGGTCCAGGTGCAGCCGGGCCAGTCGGCCGAGCTTGGACGTGACGACCAGCACACGACCGCCCCGGGCGCGAATCATGTCGATCGCCGCCTGCGCGCCGGGCAGCGGCACCGTCGGGGTGATCGCGTACGCGGGGTACAGCTCGCGGTAGACGTGCACAGCCGACTCGACCTCCTCCGGCGGAAACCAGTGCGCGATCTCGGTGCGCAGCGGTGGGCCGAGCCGGGACACCGCCAGGTCGGCGTCCACCGGCACGCCGGTCCGGGCCGTCAGCGCCCGGAAGGCCGCGGCGATGCCGGGGCGGGAGTCGACCAGGGTCATGTCGAGATCGAATCCGACGGTCAGAGCGGGCATGTCGAGAAACGTACCCGGCGACTCACAGCCACGAGGACGTCCGAGGGGCGCGACGGGCCGATGCCGGGCTAGCGTGGAAACACGATGACCACCTCACTCGCCGACCACCTGCGGTCGCTACCCGACGAGTCGCTGGCCGCCCTTCTCCAGCTGCGGCCCGACCTCGTCGTGCCCGTGCCGGCCGACATCTCGGCCCTGGCCATCCGGGCCCAGTCCCGGGTCTCGGTGGCCCGCGCGCTGGACGGGCTGGACCAGTTCACCCTCCAGATCCTCGACGCCGCCCGACTCACCCGGGATCCGGACGAGGACACCACGGCCACCGACGCCGTGCTCGCCATGGCGACCGCCGGGCCCCGCCCACCGGCGCCGGCGGCCATCCGTGCCGCTGTCGGCCGGCTACGCGCGCTCTTCCTGCTCTACGGCCCGGAGCACGCGCTCCAGGTGGTGACCGCCGTCGACGAGGTCGCCCCGTACCCCGCGGGGCTCGGTCGCCCGGCCGCGGAGCTGGACCCACGCACGGCCGCCCTCTGCGCGGACCCGGCGAAGCTGCGCCGGACGCTGCTCGCCGCGCCGCCCTCCGCCCGGGCGATCCTGGACCGGTTGGCCGCCGGCCCGCCGGTGGGCAGCGTGCCCCCGGGCGCGTTGCAGGCGCCGCCGCTCGGCGCGGAGGATCCCGTGCTCTCGGACCCGACCAACGGCGGCGCCCCGGCCGGCTCCCCGGTGCGCTGGCTGGTCGACAACCGACTGCTCGTATCCGTGTCGAACGGCTCGTCGACGGCCAGCGGCACGGTGGAACTGCCCCGCGAGGTCGGCCTGCTGCTGCGCCGCGACAGCGGCCCGCTCGGCCCGCTGCGCACCAGCCCGCCGCCGGTGGCCGCCGCGCCACGCGAGGCCAAGGCGGTCGACTCGGCCGGGGCCGGGCAGACCATGGAGGTGGTTCGGCACACCGAAGGGCTGCTGGAGCAGCTCGCCGTCGAACCCGCGCCGGTGCTGCGCTCGGGCGGTATCGGTGTCCGGGACCTGCGCCGGCTGGCCCGTACCGCCGGGTTGGACGAGCCGACCGCCGCGCTGCTGCTGGAGGTCGCGTACGCGGCGGGGCTCGCCGGCGAGCTGGAGCTGCCCGGCGCGACGACCACGCGGTACGGGGCGGACCAGCAGGTGTTGCCGACCGGCGGGTACGAGGTGTGGCGTGCCGCCTCGCTGGCACAGCGCTGGGAGCATCTCGCCCGCTCGTGGCTGACGATGAGCCGCCAGGTGGGTCTGGTCGGCCGACGCGACGACCGGGACCGGCCGATCACCGCCCTCTCCGCCGAGGCCGAGCGGGCCGGCGCACCAGCCACCCGGCGGGCGGTGCTCGGCGTGCTCGCTGACCTGGAGCCGGCGACCGCGCCCACCCCCGAGGAGGTGCAGGCCCTGCTGGACTGGCGGGCGCCGCGGCGCAGCCGGGGCCGGGAGGCCGCCCACCGGGAGGTGCTGGCCGAGGCGGCGCAGCTCGGCGTCACCGGTCTGGGCGCGCTCACGTCGTACGGTCGGCTGCTGCTGGACGACGTGACCTCTGCCGACGAGCGGAGCGGCGACGACCCGCTGGGGTTGCACGCGGACGTCGAGAGCGGTGACCCGTCGGGTGCCGCCCGAGCGCTGGACGCGCTGCTGCCCGCCCCGATCGACCACTTCCTCGTGCAGGCCGACCTGACCGTGGTGGTGCCCGGGCCGCCCGAGCCGGCACTCGCCGCCGAGTTGGAGGCGATGACCGAACTCGAGTCGGCCGGTGGGGCGAGCGTGCACCGGGTCACCACGGCGAGCATCCGGCGGGCGCTGGATGCCGGCTACTCGGCTGACGACCTGCACGAGTTGTTCCGGCGGCGGTCCCGCACACCGGTGCCGCAGGGGCTCAGCTATCTGGTGGACGACGTGGCCCGCAAGCACGGTGGGCTGCGGGTCGGCTCGGCCGGGGCGTACCTGCGCAGCGACGACGAGGCGCTGCTCAGCGAGGTGCTGGCCGACCGGCGGTTGGAGTCCTTGACGCTCCGCCGGCTGGCGCCGACGGTGCTGAGCACCCCGTACCAGGTCGGTCGACTGCTGAACGCGCTACGGGACGCCGGGTACGCCCCGGTGCCCGAGGACGCCAGCGGCAGCACGGTGCTCTCCCGGCCGCGGATCCGGCGAGCGCCGGCCCGGGTGACGGTGACCGCCCGGACGCTGGATCCGTTGGCCGTCCAGAAGCTGCCCATGCCACGACTGCTGGGTGTGGTGGAGCAGATCCGACGGGGGGAGGCGGCGGCGCGGGCGGCCCGACGGGCACCGGCGGTGGTTCGCGGTGGGGCGGCGGGGCTCGGTGGCGGCCCGGTGCCGGCGCACACGCACAGCGAGGCGCTGGCCGTGCTCCAACAGGCGGTCCGGGACCGGGTGCTGGTCTGGGTGGGGTACGTGGACGCGCACGGGGCCACAGCTTCACGGCTGGTCAAACCGGTCTCGATCGGCGCCGGCTACCTGCGCGCCGAGGATGAGCGCACCGAGATGCTGCACACCTTCGCGCTGCACCGGATCACCGCGGCGGTGGTGGCGGACTGACCGAGGGGCGTCGGGCGGCAGCCGGGCCGCGCCGGTCAGCGACGGCTGCGACGTACGGTGCCGACGACTGCGATGATCAACAGGAGTGCGGAACCGGCGCCGGCGGACTCCCCCACCGAGTTGATGAAGCCCTGTCTCTGCACCAGCCAACCGAAGAGGAACCACCCGACGAGGAGTGTCGCCGCGACGGCGTACGCGATGACGGTCGCGCGGGAGACCTCGTCGGGTGGTGCCTGCTCATGTGCTTCGATCACGTCACGGTCGACCGTCATACCCGCCCTCCCCGCCGGTCGGTCCTGGACTCCCAGGGTGTCACTCGCCGGACCGGTCGGACAGGGGGTTGTTTCCGCGTTTCGCCGCGTGGCTCAGGTGCCGGGGCGGCGGCCGATCAGCACCACCCGCGTGCCGACCTTCCCCAGCTCCCACATCCGGACGGCGTCGACGTGCAACAGGTTGACGCAGCCGTGCGAGCCGATCGACTTCTCGTGCAGGTAGGTGGTGGTCTCGTGGAAGCCCATCCCCTGGGTGAAGTGTTGCCAGTACGGCAGCCACACCTCGTACGGGTTGGACCACTCCTTCGGATTGCGGTAGTTGACCTTGTAGGTGCCGGCGGGGGTGCGGTAGCCGGACATGCCGGTCCGGGTCACCGTCGGCGCCATGATCACCTTTCCGCCCCGGACGGCCCAGACGGTCTGCCGGGTCAGGTCCACACAGAACGTGGTGCCCGAGCCGGCCCCGCAACTGGCCGGATCGGTGGTGGCGAGCCGCTTGGCCACGTCGTAGGTGGTGGGCCCGGCGCGACCCTCAGCGGGGCGAATTCCGTACCGCCGCTGGAACTTCTTGATCGCCGCGCAGTCGGCGGCGGACTGCCGGCCGTCCACGGTCACCGGCCCGAACCCGCCCAACCTGGTCAGGTACGTCTCCACCGCGCGCTGCTGCTCGCCCTGCGCGCAGCCGGCGGCTGGTGCGACGGTGCTGGTGGTGGTCGGTGCCGGGGTGCTGCGAGTTGGTTTCGGTGTGGGTTTCGGCGCGGCGCTCCGCGTCGGCGTCGGCCCGGCCGCCGGAGGCCGGCCACGCTGGTCCGGCCCGGGCGTGCCGCTCGCCCCCGTTGTCTGTTCCGCCGCACCCGCCGGGGCGGCTCCCCCGCCACCACCCCCGCCGGCCTGCGGATCGAACGCACACGCACCGGCGCCGACCAGCGTGACCACCATCAGAGCGACAAGTCGGGAAATGACCCTGACACGTTTCATCGGACCTCCCCTGAACAGTCGTCCCATTGCTAGACGTTCACAGCTGCCGTCTTGGTTGCGCCCGCCGCGCATCTTTCTTCCGACAGTCGGCACCGTGCAACACTGGATGGTCGGCCGGCGGCGGGTGAGCGGCTGGTCGGCCAACCGAGGAGAGGACGCTGGCGTGAGCGGTGGACCACTGATCGTTCAGTCGGACAAGACCCTGCTGCTGGAGATCGACCACCCGGACGCCCAGGCCTGCCGGATGGCGATCGCGCCCTTCGCCGAGCTGGAGCGCTCTCCCGAGCACGTGCACACGTACCGGCTGACCCCGCTCGGCCTGTGGAACGCCCGGGCCGCAGGGCACGACGCCGAGGCGGTGGTGGACGCGCTGCTGAAGTATTCGCGCTATCCGGTGCCGCACGCCCTGCTGGTGGACGTGGCCGAGACGATGGACCGGTACGGCCGGCTCCAACTCGCCAACGACCCGGCACACGGCCTGGTGCTGCGGGCGCTGGACCGGCTGGTGCTGATCGAGGTGGCCAAGAGCAAGAAGCTCGCCGGCATGCTCGGCAACAAGGTCGACGACGACACCATCCAGGTGCACCCGTCCGAGCGGGGCCGGCTCAAGCAGGCTCTGCTCAAGCTGGGCTGGCCGGCGGAGGACCTGGCCGGCTACGTCGATGGCGAGGCGCACCCGATCGAGCTGGCCGAGGCCGGCAAGGACGGCCGCAAGCCGTGGACGCTGCGGTCGTACCAGCGGGAAGCTGTCGAATCGTTCTGGGCCGGCGGGTCGGGCGTGGTGGTGCTGCCCTGCGGCGCCGGAAAGACCCTGGTGGGCGCGGCGGCGATGGCCGAGGCGAAGGCGACCACGTTGATCCTGGTCACCAACACGGTGGCCGGTCGGCAGTGGAAGCGGGAGCTGATCGCCCGCACGTCGCTGACCGAGGAGGAGATCGGGGAGTACTCCGGCGACCGCAAGGAGATCCGGCCGGTCACCATCGCCACGTACCAGGTGCTCACCGCGCGGCGCGGCGGCGTGTTCACCCACCTCGACCTGTTCGGGGCGCGCGACTGGGGTCTGGTCGTCTACGACGAGGTGCACCTGCTGCCCGCGCCGATCTTCCGGTTCACCGCGGACCTCCAGGCCCGTCGCCGGCTGGGCCTCACGGCGACACTGGTACGCGAGGACGGCCGTGAGGGCGACGTGTTCAGCCTGATCGGCCCCAAGCGGTACGACGCGCCGTGGAAGGACATCGAGTCGCAGGGCTGGATCGCTCCGGCCGAGTGCACCGAGGTCCGGGTGACGCTGACCGACGCGGAGCGGATGTCGTACGCGACGGCCGAGGCCGAGGAGCGCTACCGGATGGCGGCAACCGCCCGCACCAAGCTGCCGGTGGTTCGTGCTCTCGTGCAGCGGCACCCGGATGACCAGGTGCTGGTGATCGGCGCCTACATCGACCAGCTGCACCAGCTCGGCGAATACCTGGACGCTCCGATCATCCAGGGCTCGACCACCAACCGGGAGCGGGAGCGGTTGTTCGACGCGTTCCGGTCCGGGGAGATCCGCACGCTGGTCATCTCCAAGGTCGGCAACTTCTCCATCGACCTGCCCGAGGCGGCGGTGGCGATCCAGGTGTCCGGCACCTTCGGGTCGCGGCAGGAGGAGGCGCAGCGGTTGGGGCGGGTGCTCCGGCCCAAGGCCGACGGCCGGCAGGCGCACTTCTACACGGTGGTCTCCCGGGACACGATCGACACCGAGTACGCGGCGCACCGGCAGCGCTTCCTCGCCGAGCAGGGGTACGCGTACACCATCATCGACGCCGACGACGTGCTGGGCCCGAAGCTCCCTACTGTGGACTGACCACTCTTTTGTGCGGAGCTTGCGGAGGACGCACTGATTGAGGCTCAGGCCGTCCTCGGCGGCCTGTGTGGCCAGCTCCCGGCGCAGGCTCGCGGGTTTCTACGGGACGGCGCGAATTTCCTGGCGCGGGCATACTCCCCGTCATGGATCGCAGGACACAGCGGATGGCGTCCGGCGCCGTGGTGCTTCTGGTTGCGGGGCTGGTGGGCGGCCTGTCGTGGCACTTCCTCGACAATCTGCAGATCCGCATCCGGACCGATATCGGCGACTACCGTCGGGAGATTCGGCTCCACCAGAGCGCGGTGACCGACGCCGCCGAGAAGGTCGACACGGTCCTCCAGAAGTTCGAGTACGACCACCTCTACCAGGCGGACAAGTACGCGCACTCCGCAGGCCAGCACCCCGACGTCAAGGTTCTCGCGGTCACGGGCGAGACGCACTGGCAGACCGGTGTGAGCCTGACGATCCAGGTAGCCGGCCATGGCGTGGAGATCGGCGCGGACGGCTCGGTGATCAGGGAACGCGACGAGCAGATCTGCTTCAAGATCCAGCTCGGCCCCAAGAAGGACACTCGTGACGACGACATCGGATGCCCGACGCAAGCTCCCGTACCGGTCACCAAGGACCCGTCATTCGACGGCGTCGACGACCGCCTGAAGCGCGACCTGCGGTCCGCCGGCTCGGACGAAGCCGCCGTCCGCGCGGCGGTCGCCGGTCTGCGGCTCGACCCGGCGATCCGCCAGGACATCACCGCGCGGGACGGCACGGTCGGGATCGCTCTGCGAGCCTCGCAGTACGACTGCATCCTGGCCCGCGTCACCTCGAAGGGGCCGGAGCTCTGGCGTCCCTCGCACACGCAGTTGAGCCCGGGCGAGATGAGCTGCACCGCGCAGACCGCCTTGAGCAGCGCTTTCGGAAAGTACCCGCACTGATTCAGCGCCCACGATGCGCGGGGCGTCCGGCGTCGTCTGTCCGCGCGACCTCGGACTACTGTCCGCCCGCTTCCGTCGCCAGGCGGATTTGGCATTCGTCGGCCAGTCCAGAAGCCGGCACGCCCCGCTTCCTCGATCCCGGAGCCTCCGGGGACAGCGTGACAATCGAGGCTGTGGGAGCCTGCAGCGGTGTTCCGTGCGCGCGTGCTGAGGGTCGTCGGGGTCCTCCTGATGGTGGCCTCGTGTCTGCTTCCCTGCCTCACATTCTGGAATGGGATGACCCTGCCTGATCAGGACCCAACGCCTGAGGCCATCCAGCAGCAGGGCGCGGAAACCCTCGCGTTCGAGCAGAGGTTTCAGACCTCGGCCTGGATTGCAGGCGCGCTGGCAATCCTTGGTCTGGCTGCCTTCATACTCGCGCGAAAACATCGCCGGACGGCGGAACCCTTCCAGGAGAAGAATTAACGCGGGTCAGCGCCGGGTGGATTCCGCGACGAAGACGCCGCGACCCGGACGACCCACCAGCACGCCCCGCTGCCGCAGTGTCGCGACCGCGCGGCTGATCGTGGACTGTGAGACGTCGTACTCGTCTGCCAGCACCCGGCCGGAGGGAAGCTGAGAGCCGGGCGGATAGGCACCGTTCTTGATCTTGCCTAGGAGATCGTCGAGCAGCTCGTCCATCGTGGGCGGGATAGGCACGTGGGGCCCCTTGCAGTCGGTTGGCCCGCCCAGTATTGATCAGCCGTTTCGACACAAGCAACACATGTAGCGCGAGTGACATAAGTGGGTAGCTAACTCGCCGACATCCTTGACATAGGTGACTCGGTGGCAATAGCGTCGCTCTCGGTGATGCGGTGCTGCTGCGGTCGGTTGGCGCCTCTCGTGCCGGTCTCGCATCGCCGCCGGGACCTCACCCTCCGCACTCCCCCGGCGCGGCCCTGCTGCCGGACCGCCGATCGAGGCTGCGGTGGCAGGGCGGGGTGGTCTCCGCCGCCCGCAACCGGCCGGAGGCCGCCCCCTCCACCTCGGCGCGACCCGACGAAGGGTGGTCACCGCGTGCGCACTCTGATTCGCCGGCCACGAAGCCGATGCAAGGAACAACGTCCCATCGAACGCATCAAGAACGCGCCGAGCGCCCAGTCGACGAGCCATCGCTACCGATGACCGAGCGTTGGGTGATCCACCTGCCGGTCACCGGACCCGACCTGCTCCGGGCCAGGATCCTCGCCCGGACCGCCGCCCGCGTGCTGGCCCGGCTCAGCGCCCGCGTCGAGCCGGGCGGCGTCACCGTGTCGGCCGAGGACCAGCAGGGCGTACGACATTGGGTCTTCTGCGACCGTCCACTGCCCGTCGCCGGCCGGTGTGCCCTGCCGGCCGATCACACCTCAGCGTGCGCGCCGCGCCCGCCGTGGGTCCGGCGGCGCTGAATCGTTTACGGCATCAGGTCCATAGCCGCTCACTCGGAGACAGCCAGGCCGCCTTCACCACGCCGGAGGAAGGGCGGCTGACTGGGGGCTCAGGACGTTCTCGCGCTGCATGTTAGGCGAGGACCCGGGTGACCTGCTCGGCGGCGACCACCGCGTCCCGCCGGGTCGGGTCGAGGTTGGCGCTGATCACCACGGAGGCGCCCACCGACAGCGGGGCGAGCAGCCACTTCAGCGGCTGCTCGTGCTCGGCCGCGTCGACCAGCAACCGGTCACCGGCGCGCAGGTCCAGCTTCTCGGCGGTTCCTCGGGCGATCGCGCCCCACTGGCCGTAGGTGGTGCCGTCCGCGCTGGCCGGGTCGGACGGGCGGATGGCGGTGTGGTCGGGCGTGGTGTCGGAGTGCCGGAGCACCTCGGCGGACCAGTCGAGCCAGCCCAGCGGCACGTCGGCCAGCCGCCCCGGCCCGGTGCCGACGAGGTAGCGGTGCGGGGCGTCCGGTACGTCCTCCAGCCAGTCGTCCTGCCGTTGCGGGGTCACGAGGACCGCGTCGAACGGCCGGTCGCCGCCCGGTTCGAGGACCGGCAGGCCGGCGGTGGCGCGCGGCCGGAACGACACTGCCAGGCCGGCGGCCCAGGCACCCAACAGAACCGCAGCGGTACGCCAGTGCGGCGGCAGCAACACCGCCACGCGGCTGCCCGGGCCGAGCCCGCAGCCGTCCCGCAGCAGGCTGGCGCTGCGCGCCGACCAGGAGCCGACCTGCGGCGCGGTCAGGTCGACCCGCTCGCCGGTCGCCTCGTCGCGGTAGCTGAGCATCGGACGCTCGGCATCGGCGGGCCGGGCCGCCAGGTCGGCCGCAACGGTTCGCTGCATGTCCACGCTCCCCGGTGACGACGTCGAACCACCCTACCCAACGACTTTGGTCGCACCCGTCGTCGGCCGATGGCCCTGGCGGGCGTCCGGGTGGCTGGCGCACCGTACGGGTGACCACGATGCGCCGCCGAGGAGCCGCTCATGCCAGCCGAGCCCCACATCGCCACCGACGCGCCCGCCGACGACGACCCGGCAGCACCGCGATGGCGGCGGCTCGCGCCGGTGCTGGCGCTGCTCGTGCTCGCGCCCTGGGCCGCCGAATGCTCCTGGGGTGGCTTCACCCTGACCAACTTCCTCGCAGTGGTGATCTTCCTCGGCCCGATGTACGGCGGCGCGGCGATCCTGATCCGGGAGACCGCCCGGCACCTCGGCGCGGGGTGGCCGGCGATCGTGCTGCTGGCCGCGGCGTTCGGCGTGCTCCAGGCTGGTCTGGTCGACCAGTCGCTGTTCAACCCCGGCTACCTCGACCACACGGAGTACGCCGGTACCGCGGTCGCCGCGCGGACGACGCCACTGCCCGGCATGGGGGTCGACACCCGTCAGGTCATCGACTTCGTCGGCAACCACATCCTGCTGAGCATGTGCGCGCCGATCGCGCTCGTGGAGTCCTTCCTCGACCGCGCCCGCCGGAGCCGGCCGTGGCTGGGCCGGCGCGGGCTCGCCGTCGTCGCCGTGCTCTATCTGCTGGGCAGCCTGCTGATCTTTTCCGACGACGGCGGCCGGAAGGGCTTTCTGGCAACCCCGGCCCAGCTCGTCGGCGCCGCCGCGCTGACCCTGATCCTGGTCAGCCTGGCCCTGCTGCCCCGCTGGCGGCACGGCCGGCGCCACCCGCCCGTCACCGATCGGATGCCGGCAGGCGATCTGACGCCGGCGGAACAGCAGGCGCCGGCCGTGGGACAGCCGAGCTCGACCGTGGGCCCGGTGCCGGTCGGCAGGGCAGGGGCACCACGCCCACTCTGGGTCGCCCTGCTGGTGCTCGCCGCTCAGCTCGCCGTCGGTCTGGTGGCCGGCTGGCTCGGGGTGGCCGTCGCGCTACTGGCCGCCGCCACCGTCGGAGCGATGATCGTGCACTGGGCCGGTCGCGCCGGCTGGGGACAGCGGCACGTCCTGGCCGCCGGCACGGCGAGCCTGGTCAGCGCGGCCGGATTCGCGTACCTCGTGCCGCCGTACGCCCCGGCGACGCCAGCGGCGTCCCTGGCCGGCGACCTCGCGGTAACCGTGATCACCGCCGTCCTGATCGGTGGCGCCTGGTGGCGGCTGCGCCGCCGGACGGTCTTCGGTCGGAGCTGAGCGAACGACCCGCCGGTGGCTCAGCGAGCCACCGGCGGGTCAGGTCGGCAGTTTCCCGATGGTGCGTCAGGAGGCAGCCACGGCGACCGGCGCACCGGGCATCGTCGACTCCGCCACCTCGGCGGGCCTGGATGGCGAGGCCGGCAGGAAGACCGCCAGCAGCGCCGCCGCCGCGAGGACGATGGCTCCGACCGTCTGGGCGGCCCGCATGCCGTCGACGAACTCCGCACCGCTGGCGTACCCGCCGGCGGCCGTGAAAACAGCGCCGAGCACCGCGATGCCGAGCACCGTGCCCAGTTGGCGCAGCGCGTTGGCGGTGCCCGATGCCACGCCTTCCAGGTGCCGCGGTGCGAACCCGAGGGTGGTCCGGGCGATCGGCGCGAAGAACAACCCCATCCCGAGGCCGGCCAGGACGTACGGCGGGATCAGCTGAACGTACGGCACGTCGGTGCGGCTCACCGCGGCCAGCCAGGCGATCCCGGCGCTCTGCAGGACCAGCGCGACGACCAGCACCCGGCGGGCGCCGAGCCGGTCGACGAGCAGCCCGGAAAGGGGTGCGGCCACCGCCGGCATGGCCGTCCACGGCAGCGTCCGGAGCCCGGCCTCCAGGGGCGAGTAGTGCTGGACCGTCTGCATGAACTGTCCGCCGAGGAAGACCGCACCGAACATCCCGAACGCCATGACGAAGCCGAGGGCGTTGGCGATGGAGAAGCCGCGGCTGCGGTAGAGCGTCAGCGGCATCATCGGGTGCGCGGCCCGGGCCTGCCAGGCGACGAAGGCCAGCACCAGCAGCCCTCCGCCGATCAGCGCGCCGAGCACCTGCGGGCTGCCCCAGCCGTGACCGCCGCCACGGATCAGCCCGAAGACCACGCCGAAGAGTCCACCGGTGGCCAACCCGACGCCGGCCAGGTCGAGCCGTCCGGCGCCGCCCCGGCTCTCGGCCATCGTGCGGGCGAGCGGCAGGAGCAGCAGGCCGACCGGCACGTTGATCCAGAAGATCCACTGCCAGGAGAAGTATTCGACGACGGCGCCGCCGATGACCGGTCCGAGGGCGACGCCGAGCCCGCTCATGGCGCCGAAGATCCCGAAGGCCGCCCCTCTGCGTTCCACTGGCACCGCGGCGGCGAGCAGGGTCAACGCGAGCGGCGTGAGGATCGCCGCGCCCACTCCCTGGGCGGCGCGCGCGGCGATCAGCCAGCCGATGTCGGGGGCCAGCGCGGCGGCCGCCGACGCCAGCGTGAAGATGCCCAAACCCACGGTGAAGAGCCGACGGCGACCGAAGCGGTCACCGAGGGCGGCGCCGGTGAGCAGGAAGACGGCGAAGGTGAGCGTGTAGGCGTTCACCGTCCACTCCAGCCCTTCGAGCCCGGTGCCGAGATCGACCCGCATCACCGGCAGGGCGTTGATCACCACCAGGTTGTCCATCGCGACCATGAAGACCGCGATGCCGGTGACCAGAAAGGTCCACCCGGCTCGTGCGCTCCGTACCATCTCTGCTCCTTGAGTAGTGATCAGTCACTAACTTCGCCGTTCACACGACGGTCACCGGCGATCCGCCGGCCGGTGGGTGTTCGGTCAGGTCGGGTCGGGCGGTGACGACAAGCCCGTCAGCGAGTCGCCCAACTGCTCCTTGATCCGGGGCAGATCCATCGCGGCGAAGACGTTGAGCAGCATTCCGCTCGCCATGAACTGCATGACCCGCTGGTCGTTGGCGCCGGAGATCCTGGTCGCCAGCCCCCACACCCGTGCCATCTGCCGGCGCGCGAGCTGGCGGACCTCCTCGTCCTCGCAGGCGGTCGCCCACATCTGCAGCTGCATCTGCAACAGTGAGCGATCGTCGAGTTGTTCGTTGTACGCCCGACCCATCGCCTTGAGCGCGGTCTCTCCCGTTTCGGCCCCGGCGGCCTCCTCGAGCAACCGCACGATCCGGTCGAAACAATCCTCGATCGTGGCCAGGAAAATCGCCTTTTTCGATGGGAAGAGTCGGAAAAGGTAGGGCTGGGACACTCCGACCCGCCGGGCGATCGCCTCGGTGCTGGTGGCGGAGAACCCGGTACGACCGAACTCGATCCGCGCGGCGGCCAGCACGTGACCACGGCGCTCGGCAGCGCTCAGACGCACGGCAGCACTCATGGCACCGATGTTAGTGAGCAATCACTACATCGACAACCAGGCGAGGTGGCCCGCGCCACGGAACGGGTGGCCGGCCGACTCGGCACCGCCCTCGGGCGCCCTAGGCCGGCAACTTCGGGCCGCCGTCGAGCAGCGGTGCGAGCAGGTCGCCGTACTCCTCGACGCGGTCGAGGACCTCGGCGGCGGTGAACTGGCGGACGGCCGGCTTCCGGCCGCGGGCGCCGGCCTCGACCTCGTCCCAGGTCAGCGGGGTGGAGGCGGACGGTTTCCGCTCGGCCCGCAGCGAGTACGGCGCCACCGTGGTCTTCGCCGCGTTGTTCTGGCTCCAGTCGATGAAGACCTTGCCCGGTCGCAGGTTCTTCGCCATCTTCGACACGATCAGCTTCGGGTGCGCCTTCTCCAGCTCCTGGGCGATCCGCCGGGCGAAGTCGGAAACAAGATCGGCGGTCTGGGTGCCGGCGATCGGGCAGCAGAGCTGCATGCCCTTCTTGCCCGAGGTCTTCGGATAGCTCTCGATCCCGTCGCGAGCGAGCCGGTCGCGCATCAGCACCGCCACCGGGCAACATTCGGCGAGCCCCGCCGGAGGCCCCGGGTCCAGGTCGACGACCATCATGTCCGGGTGCGTGCCGACCCTCCACTGCGGGGTGTGCAGCTCCAATGCGGCCAGGTTGGCCAGCCAGACCAGGGTGGGCAGGTCGTCGGCGACCACGTAGTCGATGGTCTCCCGGCCCTTGGTCGACCCGGGGGCGGGCAGCGTCTCCACCCGCACCCAGTCCGGCGTCGCCGCCGGCTTGTTCTTCTCGAAGAAGGACTTGTCGTCGACGCCGTTGGGAAATCGGATCCGGGTCAGTGCCCGGTCCCGCAGGTGCGGCAGCAGCACCGGGGAGATCCGGGTGTAGTAGTCGATCACCTCGCCCTTGGTGAAGCCGGCCGCCGGATAGAGCACCTTGTCCAGGTTGGACAGCTCGAGCGCGCGACCCTCGACGTCCACCCGTAGCCGGTCAGCCGGCATCGTCGACCTCCTCCGGCGGCTTGTCCGGGCGCAACCGCAGCACCCGGGGGAAGCGCAGCCGGCCATCGGGGGTGCGTTGCCCGTACTTCACCTCCACCACCACCCGGGGAGTTACCCAGATGGCGCCCCGGGCATCCTCGCGCGGCACACCGGGCGCGAACGGAGACACGCCGGAGCGCAGCGGCTCCAACTCGGCGAGGAGTTGGCGCTCGACGGCCGCGCCGATGCCACCGCCGACCCGACCCCGGTAGATCAGCCGGCCGTCCGGGCCGGGCACCCCGACCAGCAGCCCGCCGATCCGGCGCGCACCCGGTCGCCAGCCGCCGATGACGAAATCGCCGGTCACCTCCAGTTTGACCTTCACCCAGTCCGGCGAGCGCACGCCGGGGCGGTAGACGGCGGCGACGCGCTTGGCCATCACCCCCTCCAGGCCGTGCTCGCCGGCCGCCTCGTAGGTGGCCGGGCCGTCGGCGAACACCGGCGGCACCGCCCACCGGGCGCCGCCGAGCGCGAGCGCGTCCAGGGCGTCCCGGCGGCGCTCGTACGACCAGCCGGTCAGGTCCTCGCCGTGCAGGCGGAGCAGGTCGAAGATCATGTACGTGACCGGCATGACCGCGGCCAGCCGGGCGGCCCTGTTCCGGTCCCGCACGTGCATCCGCTCCGCCAAGGCGGTGAACGAGGGCTGCCCGGTCTCGCCGAGCAGCACCACCTCGCCGTCGAGCAGTGCGTCGTCGACCTGCTCGTGCAGGGTGGCCAGTTCGGGGTACGCGGCGGTGATCTCCACGCCGGATCGGGCGTACAGGTGCTGACCGCCGCCGGCGATGTCGGCCAGCGCGCGTACCCCGTCCCACTTGAACTCGTACGCCCAGCCGTCACCCGCCGGGAGCGGCCCGGTCATCGCGAGCATCGGCTGGAGCGGCGCGCCGGGCACGACCCGACTGTAGTAGCAGGCCGAACACCTCGCTTCCGGTTCTTTCGGATGCGAGCATGGTCGATACCGGGGAAGGGAGCGCAGGATGCGTGCCATCTGGAAGGGAGCCGTGTCGTTCGGGCTCGTCTCGATCGGGGTGAAGCTCTACTCCGCCACCGAGGAGAAGGACATCCGGTTCCACCAGGTCCACCGTGAGGACGGCGGCCGGATCCGCTACAAGCGCACCTGCTCGGTCTGCGGCGAGGAGGTCACCTACGACGACATCGCCAAGGGCTACGACATCGGCGGCGGCGAGATGGTGATCCTCACCGACGAGGACTTCGCCGACCTGCCGCTGACCAGCTCCCGCGCGATCGACGTGCTGGAGTTCGTCCCGGCCGAGCAGGTTGATCCGATCCTCTACAACAAGGCGTACTTCCTGGAGCCGGAGGGCACGGCGACCAAGCCGTACGTGCTGCTGCGCGACGCGCTGACCGACTCGGAGCGGGTGGCCATCGTGAAGGTGGCGCTGCGCCAGCGGGAGCAACTCGCCACCCTGCGGGTCCGCGAGGGCGTGCTGCTGCTCAACACCATGCTCTGGCCGGACGAGATCCGTACCCCGGACTTCGGTTTCCTCGACGAGGACCTGAAGGTGCGCCCCCCGGAGCTGGCGATGGCCAGTTCGCTGATCGACTCGATGACCGGCGAGTTCGAGCCGGACGTCTTCACCGACGACTACCGGGCGGCGTTGCAGGAGGTCATCGACGCCAAGGTGGAGGGTCGGGAGGTCGTCCAGCCGGAGGAGGCCGAGGAGGCCCCGGCCGCGGCGGTCGACCTGATGGCCGCGCTCAAGGCGTCGGTGGAGCGCGCCAAGGCGGCCCGCGGCGAGCCCGCCCGCGGCGGCGGCGGTGGCGGCGGCGGTGGTGGCGAGCCGACGCCCATCTCGTCGGCGCGTTCGGCGCAGAAGGCGGCCGAGAAGAAGGCGGCCAAGGCGCCGGCGAAGAAGACCGCCGCGAAGAAGACTCCGGCCAAGAAGGCCGAACCGGCGGCAAAGACCGCCGCGGGAAAGACTGCGGCCAAGAAGGCGGAGCCGGCGAAGAAGAAGGCCGCGCCCCGCAAGACCGCCTGACCGCACGGCAGCGCCGAGGGCGTCTGCCGCACCGGGTACGCTCCGCCGGCCGCTGGCCACCGGAGGAGCTCCCATGCCGTACACCCCTGACCTGGACCGGTTGTTGACGCCCGGTGCCCGCTTCACCGACGAGCACGGGGCGTACCTCGTCGAGGCCCACCCGGTGGGCGACATCGTGCTACCGACCGGCCGGGTGGTCGGGTGTGACCCGCTGGTCTGCCCGGAGGCCGAGCCGTTCACGGTCACGGTGCCGCCGGGCCGGCATCCCGCCCGGGCCTGGGTGGCGGTGGTGCTGCGGGAGGACGCCGAGGTGGACAGGCGGGTGGCCGCGCTGGAGCTGGTGCTCTCCGACGAGCCGACGGTCCGCTGGGAGCTGGCCGTCGCCGGCGACCAGGACGTCGCGACCCTCGGCACGGACGACTACTTCGGATACGGGGTGGACGCCGGCGCCGGCACCCTCGCCGACCCGACGGCGCTCAGCGTCCTCGAAGGCTGGGACGAAGATCAGGTGGAGGAGGTCTTCATTCCGGCCGAACTGCCCGCCTCGCCGGTGCCGGGGCTGATCACCGCGGTCCTGGACGACGCCACCGGCGCCAACGTCGTCACCGTCGCGACGGGCTGGGGGGACGGCTGCTACGGCACCTGGATCGGGCGGGCCGCCGACGGCCGGGTGACCTCGTTCGTGACCGACTTCATGGTGGTCCCTGATTAGCGACCCCCGAATGCTCGTAACGGTGCCGCAGGGTGATTCGACCGGTCCGGGGCGGGCACAGCGGGCGGCTGGGCGAGTACCGTGTGCGTCGGCTTTCCCCCCGGCGCTTCGGTGCCGGCCACACCTTCGCAGCAGGGAGTCGACGACGTGAGCGAGCGCACGCAGGAGAACCGGTCGGAAGGCCAGGGTCCGGCAACCAAGGCGGGCCGCCGGCTGGCCGCCCAGCTGGCGGCGCAGAAGGCGGCCGAGGCGAAGCGGCGCCGCCAGGCGTGGGCCGGGGGGCTCGCCGGTGTCGCCGTGGTGGCGGTGCTGATCACCGTCTTCGTGATTGTCGGCCAGAACGACGACAAGCCCGCGAACCAGGCCGGTTCGACCTCCTCCGCGTCCGCGTCCGCTTCCGGTCCTGCGCCGGACGACGCCGTCGCACCCCCCGCCCCGCAGCTGCCGGCCGGTGCCGACCCGGCGCTGGGCAGCAAGCCGAAGGTGGCGGCGGGCAAGGGTGAGCTGAAGAAGCTCGCGGTCACCTCGCTGATCAAGGGCACCGGCCCGGCGGTCACGAAGGGGCAGACCATCACCACCAACTACGTGGGCGTGTTCTACAAGGACGGCAAGGAGTTCGACTCCTCCTGGAACGGCGGGCAGCCGGCCTCCTTCCCGATCGGCGTGGGCCAGGTCATCCCCGGCTGGGACCAGGCTCTGGTCGGCGTGACCGTGGGCAGCCGGGTGCAGCTCGACATTCCGGGTGAGCTGGCGTACGGCAACGACGAGGCTGCGGCCGGCGGTCGGCCCACCGGCCCGCTGCGCTTCGTGGTGGACGTGCTCGCCGCCAAGTGAGGCGTCCGGATCGCCCCGGTTGTCGCCGGAGCGCGATGGAGTTGTTTCCAAGGGGCTTCCGGCCCGTCACCCACCGGCAGTAGGTTCGGCGTCACCCCGGGCGGTTTGCCGCCCGGGGTGAGCATCCGGGACCGGGACGCGGAGGTGCACGTGACGGCGCTGGACGAACAGGGGCGGACCGCCCGGTTGATGTGGACGCACGTCGAGCCGGTGCACGCGGTCACCTACTTCCACCCGCGGGCCCGCGCCGCGTACGAGGCCGTGGGCCTGCGCGGCTACTGGCGGGGCTACTTCGCCGGACGGGCCGCGCCGCTGGGCGCCGCCGAGGCGGCACCGGTGATCGCCGCGTTCTTCAGTTTCGCACCGCCGATGGTGAGCCGGGCGCTGCCGGCCGTGTGGCGGTTGGTCACCCCGCAGGAGGCCCTGCGCGCCCGGTTGACCGGTGCCGTGCAGGCCCTCGCGGAGCTGACGTACGAGCTGCCGGAGGAGCACCTGGCCGAGGCGGCCGGTCTGCTGGAGCGGGCCGCCGCGAACGTACAGACGGCCGGCCGGGTGCTCGGTGCCGTCAACGCGGCGCTGCCCGTCGGGGAGTACCCGCTGGCCCGCCTCTGGCAGGCCGCCACCACCCTGCGCGAGCACCGCGGCGACGGGCACGTCGGTGCGCTGCTCACCACCGGGCTCGACCCGCTGGAGGTGCTGGCGTGGCGCTGCCGGGTGGACCAGTCCCGCGCGTTCCACCAGCCGGCCCGGGGCTGGACCGACGACGAGTGGACAGCCGCGGAGCAACGGCTGGTTGCCAAGGGCTGGCTGACCGCGGAGTACGCACCCACCGAGCACGGGAGCAGCACGTTCCAGGCCGTCGAGCAGGCCACCGACCGGGCGGCTGCCCACCCGTGGGTCGAGTTGGGGGACGAGCGCGCTCGGCGGCTACGCGAGCTGCTCGACCCGATCGCTCGTCGATGCCGCACGATCATTCCCCGGCAGAGCCCGATCGGTCTGCCGGTCGCCCGGTCGAGCTGACCCGGGCGGCGGCTCACGCGGCGGGCCGGCACGGCGGCGGCCAATCGCTCCGGCAGGATGAGGCCATGGCGGTGGATGCGGTGCTCTTCGACCTGGACGGCGTGATCGTGGATTCCGAACCGGTCTGGGAGGAGGTCCGACGGGCGTACGTGGCGGCGCACGGCGGCACCTGGCAGCCGGACACCCAGCGGCGGCTGATGGGAATGAGCACCGGCGAGTGGGCCGACTACCTCAGTGGCGAGCTGGGCGTGACACGCACCGCCCGGCAGGTCGCCGACGAGGTGGTCGAGGAGATGACCCGGCGGTACGCGCAGCACGTACCGCTGATCGACGACGCCGACCGGGTGGTGCGCCGGCTGGCCGCACGGTGGCGGCTGGGGTTGGCCAGCTCGTCGCCGACCCGGCTGATCGCGGCGGCGCTGGACGCGACGGGCCTGGCCGATGCGTTCGGCGCGACCCTGTCGACCGAGGAGACCGAGCGCGGCAAGCCGGCACCGGACGTCTGGCTGGCGGTGACGGCTCGGATGGGCGTCGACCCGGCCCGGTGCGTGGCGGTGGAGGACTCCTCTAACGGAGTCCGCTCGGCGGCCGCCGCCGGCTGCCGGGTGGTGGCCGTGCCGCACGGCTCCTACCCGCTGGATCCGGACGCGGAGGCGCTGGCGGCCGTGCTGCTGCCCTCGATCGACCTGCTCACTCCGGAGCTGGTGGCGCGACTCGGTTGAGGTGGGCAGGTCGGATCGGCATGACGGGGAGTGGGCGGGGTACCGCAGCCGGCGGTGCCTGACCCGGGTGCCGCACGTCGGCGGCGGGAAGGAGACGGCGGATGAAAGCCATCGTGTACGAGCGGACCGGTGACCCTTCGGTGCTGGAGCTGGTCGACCGGCCGGTGCCGGAGCCGGCGGCGGGCGAGGTCCTGGTCCGGGTGGCGGTGTCGGGGGTGAACCCGACGGACTGGAAGGCCCGACGCTCCTTTCCCCTGCCGGTGGGGTGGCAGATCCCCGGGCAGGACGGCGCGGGCGTGGTGGAGGCGGTCGGCACCGGGGTGGACCGGAAGTTGATCGGCGAGCGGGTGTGGATCTGGGAGGCGGCCTGGCAGCGGCCGTGGGGAACGTCGGCGGAGTACACGCTGGTCCCGGTGCGGCAGGTGGTCCGCCTCGGTGACGCCTCGTTCGACCTGGGGGCCAGCCTGGGCATCCCGTTCCTCACGGCGCACCGTTGCCTGACCGCCGGTGAGCTTCTGCCGGACTCGCTGCGCCCCGGCGCGCTGGCCGACCACATCGTGCTGGTGCAGGGCGGGGCCGGTGCGGTCGGCAATGCCGCGATCCAGCTCGCCCGGTGGGCCGACGCCACCGTGGTCACCACGGTGAGCAGCGCGGAGAAGGCACAGCTCGCGGCGGCAGCCGGCGCCTCCTTCGTCATCAACTACCGCGAGCAGGACGTGGTCGAGGAGGTCCGCAAGATCGCGCCCGACGGGGTGCACACGATCGTCGAGGTGTCTCCGTCCCGTAACGCCGCGACGGACGTGCAGGTGCTCCGGCACGGCGGTGCGGTCTGCGTCTACGCCGACGACGAGCCGGAGGTGGGCATTCCGATCCGACCGTTGATGATGGTGAACGCCCGCTGGCAGTTCGTGCTGGTCTACACGGAGCCGACGGCGGCCAAGGCGCACGCGGTGCGGGATGTGGCCGCCGCAGCCGAGCAGGGTGGCATCCGGGTCGGGGTGGACGCTGGCCTGCCGCTGCACCACCACCCGCTGGCCGAGACGGCCGCCGCCCACCAGGCGGTGGAGAACTCGACGGTGGGCAAGGTCTTGATCACCACCAGTGAGACCTGACCGATCACCGACCACGAGATTTCGTCATCAGCGGGACAGAAGCGAATAAGTTTCGCAACAATGACGATGCGGGTCGCCCCGCACGTAGTGGGCGGCCCCGGCGCGGTGCGAACGCCGGGGCCGCCCCTTCGGGGAATCCTTCGCCAGAACGTTACGGGGCGGTCAGCTCCCGGACGGTCAGCTCGCCGTCCGCGTACCGCGATCGGACGACCTTCTTGTCGAACTTGCCGACGCTGGTCTTCGGCACCGTGTCGAGAAACGCCCACCGCTCGGGCAACTGCCAGCGGGCCACGGACCCGGCCAGGAAGTCCCGCAGCTCCTCCGCGGTCACCGAGGCGCCCTCGCGAACCACCACCGTGGCCAGGGGCCGCTCGTCCCACCGCTCGTCCGGCACACCCACCACGCACGCCTCCAGCACCGCCGGATGGGCCATCAGGGCGTTCTCCAGCTCCACCGACGAGATCCACTCACCGCCGGACTTGATGACGTCCTTGGCCCGGTCGGTCAGGGTCAGGTAGCCATCCGGGGAGAGCGTGCCCACGTCGCCGGTGCGCAGCCAGCCGTCCCGGAACTTCTCCTCGTCGGGGGCGTCGTCGCCGACGTACCGCTGGGTCACCCACGGCCCACGGACCTCCACCTCACCCACGGCCCTGCCATCGGCGGGCGTCGGCTCGCCCGACGCGCCGACGATCCTCGCCTGCACCCCGGCCGGCACCCGGCCCTGCGTGTAGCGGTAGCGCCACGCCTCCGCGCCGGTCGCGCCGACGGGCGGACGGGCCACCGACCCCAGCGGGGACATCTCGGTCATGCCCCAGGCGTGGACGACGTCGATGCCGTGCCGCTCGTCGAACGCGTGCATCAACGCCGGCGGGCACGCCGAACCACCGACGATCACCTCCTTGAGCGAGGAGGTGTCCACCTCGTGAGCGTCCAGGTAGGCGAGCAGATCCGTCCAGATGGTCGGCACCGCGCCGGCCAGGGTGGGCCGCTCGGCGGCGATCATCTCGGCGATCGGCGCGGCCTGGAGGAACCGGTCCGGCATGATCAGCGATGCGCCGGAGAGGAACGCGGCGTACGGCAGCCCCCACGACATGGCGTGGAACATCGGCACGATGGCCAGCTCACGGTCGGTCGGCGCGAGGCCGAAGCCCTCCGGCATGCAGACCTGCAACGAGTGCAGGTAGATCGACCGGTGCGAGTAGGCGACGCCCTTGGGGTTGCCGGTGGTGCCGGAGGTGTAGCAGAGGGCCGCGGCGTCCCGCTCGTCCACCTCGGGCCAGTCGAACACCTCCGGCCGGTCGGCGAGCAGCGCGTCCCAGTGGTGCACGGTGATCCGGTCGCCGGCCGCCGCCAGCAGCGGTGCCGGATCGCCGCCGCCCACCACCACGACGTGCCGCACGGTGGCCAGCTCGCCGATCACCCTGGCCAGCAGCGGGATGAGCGTGCTGTCGACCAGCACCACCCGGTCCTGCGCGTGGTTGGCGATGTAGGCGACCTGGTCGGGAAAGAGCCGGATGTTGAGGGTGTGCAGCACCGCGCCCATGCTCGGCACCGCGAAGTAGGCCACCAGGTGCTCGTTGTTGTTCCACATGAAGGTGGCGACCCGCTCGTCGCCGGTCACCCCGCACTCGTCGCGCAGCGCGTGAGCCAGCCGCGCGGCCGACCGCCCCACCTCGGCGTACGTCATCCGGCGGGGTTCCGCGCCGGTCCAGGTGACCACCTCGGCCGTGCCGTGCACGGTCGCGCCGTGCTCGAGGATCCGGGAGATCTGCAGAGGGGCGTCCATCATCGTGCTACGCATGGGTAACAAGCTAGTGTCGGCGGTCACAGCTTGGGAACCCCCGTAAATTGGCGCAGGTGAGCATCTCCTGGGCCGACTCGTACGTGGGGCAGCTGCGCGCGCTCGCCGGGGACCGGACGCTGATGTTCGTCGGTGCCCGTGCCGTGGTCAGCGACAACGCCGGGCGCATCCTGCTGATCCAACGCTCGGACAACGGCCAGTGGGCCATGCCGGCCGGGGCGATGGAACTCGGCGAGTCGATCGCGGACTGTGCGGTACGGGAGGTCCGCGAGGAGACCGGGCTGCGGGCGCTGCGGGTCTGCGCGTTCGCGCTCTACACCGGCCCGGACCGGACCAGCACCAACATGTACGGGCACACCTACCAGGTCTTCACCACCGCCTTCAAGGTCGAGGAGTGGGACGGGCAGCTGACCCGGATCACCGACGAGACCACCGACGCCGGCTTCTTTCCCCGGGACCGGTTGCCCGCTCCGCTCTCCGTCTCGGTCACCGAGACGCTGGCCGACCTGGACGTCTTCGAGCAGACCAACCGGCTGATCCTGAAGTAGGTCAGCCCGTACCCGGTCAGATCATCGTCTGGGACTTGCCCTCCATGTCGGCGGCCGCCTCCTCCTTGGACTCGCGGGTCAGCGGCTTGCCACCCGGCGCCGGAGCCTCACCGCCGAGCGGGTCGACACCGCCCTTGGCGCCCTCCGGGCCGGCGCCCCGGAGCTGGTTGTTCGGCAGCGCCAGCGTCACCAGCACAGCCACGATCGCGATCAGTCCGGCGGTGAGGAAGACCATGCTCAGGGCGTCGACGAACGCGTTCTGGATGGCCGCGCGCACCGGCCCGGGCAGGGCCATGATGGTTGCCGGGTCGTTGATCGAGATGTTCTTGCCTCCGCTGGCCGCCACCTGGGCCTGCTGCTGCGGCGGAAGCTGGGCGATCGCACCGGGTAGCCGGTCGCCCAGCCCTCCGGCGAGCCTGGAGGAGAGCACCGCGCCCAGGATCGCCACCCCGAAGGAACCGCCCAGCGACCGGAAGAACGTCGCCGAGGAGGTGCCCGCGCCCAGGTCACGTACGGAGACCGCGTTCTGCACCGCGAGGACCAGCGACTGCATGCACAGGCCCAGGCCGACGCCGATCACCACCATGAAGCCGAAGGCGACCCAGAGCGAGGTGCGCACCTGCAGCTGGGTGAAGAGCAACATGCCGACCAGCAGGGTCACCGCCCCGGCCACCGGGAACCACTTGTACCGGCCGATCCGGCTCATCGCCCGGCCGGTGAGGATCGAGGTGACGATGATGCCGGCCATCATCGGCAGCATCAGCAGACCGCTGCGGGTCGGCGAGGCGCCCTTGACGATCTGCAGGTACAGCGGAATGAAGATGATCGACCCGAACATCACCAGACCCAGGACGAAACCGGCCGAGTTGGCGAGCGCGAAGGTGGCGCTGCGGAACAGCCGCAGCGGCAGGATCGGCTCGGCGACCCGCGCCTCCTGGAGCAGGAAGAGCACCGCGAGCACCGCGCCCGCCACGAAGAGACCGATGATCAGGCCGGAGCCCCAGGGGTACTCGTTGCCACCCCAGCTCAGCGCGAGCAGCAGGCAGCTCACCGCGGCGACCAGCAGGCCCGCGCCGACCCAGTCGATGGCGTGGTCGCGCTTCTCGAACGGGATCAGGCGCATCACGTGGTAGCAGACCACGATGGCCAGGATCGCCAGCGGCACGTTGATATAGAAGATCCACCGCCAGTCGGTCTCGGCGAAGTAACCACCGACCAGCGGCCCGGCCACCGAGGCGATACCGAAGACCGCGCCGAAGAGGCCCTGGTAGCGGCCACGTTCGCGCGGTGAGACCACGTCCGAGATGATGGTGAACGCCAGCGTCAGCAGACCACCCGCGCCTAGGCCCTGGATGCCCCGGGTGACGATGAGCTGGGTCATGTTCTGCGACAGGCCGGCCAGCAACGACCCGACCAGGAACGTGCCGATCGAGAAGAGGAAGACCGGGCGGCGCCCGTACAGGTCGGCCATCTTGCCGTACAGCGGCGTCGACGCGGTCGAGGCGAGCAGGTACGCGGTGACCACCCAGGAGTAGTGGTTGATTCCGCCCAACTCGCCGACGATGGTCGGCAGTGCCGTACCGACGATGGTCTGGTCCAGAGCGGCCAGCAGCATGCCGGTCATCAGACCGATCATGAGCAGCCGGATCTGCTGGCGATTCAGCACCGGCGCGGCGGAGGCTTCGGTGGTCATCACGCCTTCTTTCCCGACCACCACGGAACATGCGCCGGACCGGGAAAAACCTCCCACGCGTCCTCAGGTGGATCACGATTCGTCGTGATCCACCTGAGGAACGGAGTTGCTCAGGCGGCGAAGGCCTCGATGATCCGCTGGCAGAAGGCGGGGAGGTCGTCGGGCTTGCGGCTGCTGGTCAGGTTGCCGTCGGTGACGCACTCCTCGTCCACCCAGGTGGCACCGGCGTTGGTCAGGTCGGTGCGCAGGCTGGGCCAGGAGGTGATCCGTCGACCGCGCACCACGTCAGCCTCGATCAGCGTCCACGGGCCGTGGCAAATCACCGCGACCGGCTTGCCCGCCTCGAAGAACGCCCGCACGAACCGGACGGCGTCCGGGTCGGACCGCAGGAAGTCCGGGTTCGCCACACCGCCGGGCAACACCAGCGCGTCGTAACCGCCGGCGTCCGCCTTGTCGGCCGTGACATCGACGTCGTACGTGGTGGACTGGTCCAGGTGGTTGAAGGACTGGATGGTGCCGGGCTCGAGCGAGACCAGCTCGACCGTCGCGCCGGCGTTCTCCACCGCCTCGCGTGGCTGGACGTACTCGACCTCCTCGACGCCGTCGGAGGCCAGAAAGGCGATCCGCTTGCCCTGCAGTGTCGTCGCTGCCATCTCGATGCATCTCCTCTCCGGGGTACCTCGATGTCCTTCCCGGGCCTCAAACAGCCGAAACGTTCCTGAAGTCGATCACGGTGCAGGTTTGACGCCGGGGCCCCTGGGGACCCGGGGAGGCATGGCAGGAGCAGCAGCGGAACAGCGCCGGCTCGCCACCGTCGTGGAGAGCTGGCTCGGGCGCCCGGTCCTGATCATCGGCGATGCCATGCTGGACGAGTGGCGGTTCGCCGACTCCGACCGGCTCTGCCGGGAGGCACCCGCCCCGGTCCTCACCCTGCGGCGACGGATCTCCGCCGCCGGTGGGGCCGCCAACACCGCGGTCAACGTCGCCGCCCTCGGCGGTAGGGCGGTGCTGGTGGCGCCCGTCGGTGCGGACGTCGCCGGGGACGAGCTGCACGACTGCCTGGACCGCGCCGGTGTCTGGGACCGTACGGTCAACCAGCCCGGCCGGCCCACGCCGGTGAAGCGGCGGATGCTGGCCGGCAACCAGATCCTGCTCCGGGAGGATTCCGGTGGCCCCCATGACGCACTGGAGCCGGACGGCGTGACCCGGCTGCTCACCGCCCTGACCTGCGCCACCGAGGAGTTGCGCGCCGCCGCCGGCGGAGAGGCGCCGACCCTGGTGGTCTGCGACTACGGCCTGGGCGCCCTGCCCGCGCCGGTCCGCGCATGGCTGGTCGAGCAGCGGGAGCGGTACGCGACGGTCGCGCTGGACGCCCACGACCTGGCCGACTGGCGGGGCCTCGCGCCGACCGTGGTCACCCCCAGCTTCGCCGAGGCGACCCGGCTGCTGGCGCGGGCCGGCGGTGCCACCCGACCGTCAGCCGGCGCCGGCCTGCACCTGGAGCACCCCGACAGCGACCCCGCCGACGGTCCGTCCGAGCTGACGGTGGGTGCCGCCCCGGGCGGGGCCCACGCCAACGAGGTCCTGGCCGTGGCCACCCCGGACCCGACGCACGGCGACCGTCCGGGACCGGTCGGCGAGCCCACCCCGGGCGAGGGCCGGGTGGCCTTCACCGGCGACGGGCTCAGCGTCACCGGCACCGGCGTGACGGTGAACTCCGAGGCCGGGGAGGGGGTCGACCGGGCCGTGCTGGCCGAGTCGCGTCTGGCCGAGCTGCGCGCGCACACCGGCGCCGACGTGGTCGCGGTGACCCTGGACACCGAGGGTGCGGTGGTCGGCGGCGCCGACGGGGAGCCCCGGCGCAGTCACAGCACGCCGGTTCCGGCGAGCCACGCCGTGGGTGCCGGCGACGCGTACCTGGCGGCGATGACGCTGGCCCTGGCCGCCGACGCACCGCTGCCCACCGCCGCGCAGCTCGCCCAACTGGCCGCCACCATCACCGTCTCCGACACCGGCACCTGCGTGTGCCGGCGCGAGGACCTGCTCGCCGCCCTCGACCAGCCAACGGGGACCAGCGGGCACCCGGCGCTCGTCGGCGCCGACGAACTGGACGCGATCGTCGCCGATCATCGCGACGCCGGGCGGTCCGTGGTGTTCACCAATGGCTGCTTCGACGTGCTGCACCGTGGGCACGTGCGCTACCTGGAGCAGGCCCGCGCCCTGGGTGACCTGCTCATCGTGGCGGTCAACTCGGACGGCAGCGTACGCCGGCTGAAGGGGCCGGACCGGCCGGTCAACCCGGTCGAGGACCGGAGTGCCCTGCTCGCCGCGTTGTCCTGCGTGGACCACGTCGTCGTCTTCGAGGAGGACTCTCCGGCCGCCCTGATCGAGGCCGTCCGGCCGGACGTCTACGTCAAGGGCGGCGACTACCCGCCGGAGCTGGTGCCGGAGGCGCCGCTGGTGCGCCGGTTGGGCGGCCAGGTGCGCACCCTCGGGTACGTGCCGGACCGGTCCACCTCGGCGATCATCGAGCGGATCCGGTCGCACAGCCAGGACCCGGGACCCGACCCGTCGTCGCACGGCCAGGACCGGCAGCTCGATCCGTCGCACGGTCAGGACCGGCAGGCCGATCCGTCGCTGAGCAGCCGCACCCGAGCATCGTGAACCGACCCCTCGACCTCGACACCCCGGCGTCGTTCCGCGCCGATCGGCAGGTCGACGTGCTCATCCCGACCCGTAACCGGCCCGCCGAACTGGCGGTCACCCTGGCCGGGCTCGCCGCTCAGGAGGGGGTGCCCGGCTTCGGGGTGGTGGTCAGCGACCAGTCCGACGGGGAGCCCGCGTACGCCGACCCCGCCGCGGCCACCATGGTCCGGGCGCTGCGCCACCGCGGTCACCCGGTGCTGCTGACCCGCCGGCTGCCCCGACGCGGGCTGGCCGAACACCGGGCGTACCTGCTCGCCGCCTCGGCCGCCCGGTACGTGCTCACGCTCGACGACGACGTCTGGTTGGAACCGGGGGCGCTGCACCGGCTGGTCACCGCGCTCGAGGACCTGGGCTGCGGGTTCGTCGGCAACGGCGTGCACGGGCTCTCCTACGTCGAGGACCTGCGACCGGAGACGCACGGGCGCTACGAGGAGTGGATCGGCCCGCCCACGCCGGAACGGATCCGGCCGGGCACACCGCAGTGGAACCGGGCCCAGATCCACTCGGCGGCCAACCTGCTGCACGTCACCGAGCGGTTGGCGCCGCCGCCGGGGGCGTGGCGGGCGTACAAGATCTCCTGGATCGGCGGATGCGTGCTCTACGACCGTGCCAAGCTCGTCGACTCCGGCGGGTTCGACTTCTGGCGCCGCCTGCCGGAGAAGCATCAGGGCGAGGACGTCGCCGCCCAACTCGCGGTGCTGGCCCGACACGGAGGCGCCGGAATCCTGCCCAGCGGCGCCTACCACCTGGAATCCCCCACCACGGTCACCGAGCGGGACGTCGAGGCGTGGGAGGTCGTGCTCGCCGACGAGGACACCCCGCAACCGGCCTGAGAGCGGCACCGCCCTACCCCGCGAGCAGGTCCCTGGCGGCCTCCAGCACCTCGACCACCGGTACGTCGGTGACGAAGGAATCCCGGTGCGGGCACTCGCCGTCGCCGGGCCGGTGCGGGTAGATGCCCGGCGTGCAGTCCACCCCGCAGACCGGGCAGCGCACCATCCAGGACATGATCGGCCGGTGCCGGCCGCGCAGCGGGTTACCCGAGTTGATGAGGTTGCCGACCCAGTAGATGCCGATCGTCGAGGCGCCCACCGCGGCGGCCAGGTGCAGCGGGCCGCTGTCGTTGGAGACGACCAGCGCACAGTCGGCGTAGCAACCGGCCAACGCGCCGAGGCTGAGCGTGCCCACCTGCGGCCGCACCGGCACCCCCGCCGCAGCGGCAACCACCCGGTCCACCACCTCCCGCTCGGCGGGCGTACCGGTGACGAGCACCTCGTAGCCGTCGCGGTGCAGCTCGCGGGCCACCTCCGCGAAGCGTTCGGCGGGCCAACGGCGGCGGGTGTCGGTGGCGCCCGGATGCAGCGCCACCCGGGGTCGGCCCGCCGGGCCGAGCACCCGGGCCGCCTCGGCCCGGTCGGCGTCGATGACCGCCAGCGCGGGCACGATGGTGGTCGCGGGTGCGCCCACCAGAGCCACCACCTCCAGGTAGCGGATCACCTCGTGCTGGTAGTAGACGTAGCGGACCCACCGGTCCAGCGGCGGCGCGTCCTCGGCGCGCAGCCCCACGGTGACCCGGGCGCCGAGGCGGCTGACCAGCGGGTTGGAGTTGGCGCCGCCGCCGTGGATCTGCACCGCCAGGTCGAAGCCCTCGTCGGCGGCCGCGGCCACGAAGTCGTCCATCGCCGATTGCGGCTCATCCGGCTCCGGTGCGCGGATGCCGGGCGCCGGCGGCACCACCAGGACCCGGTCCACCGGGCCGGGCCGGTCGCGCCAGAGCTTCGCGTGCCACGGCGCGCCGAGCAGCACGATCTCCGCCCCAGGGTACGAGACGCGCAGCGCCTCCAGCGCCGGCAGAGCGAAGATGAAGTCCCCGAGCGCGTTGGCGCGCAGCACAGCGATCCGCCGCACGTCGGGCACGTGCCCGTCCGTGGGGCCGAACAGGGCCGGGGTGACCACGCGGTCCCGCTACGGCCGGTCGATCTCGCCGACGGTGTCCGGGCGGTGCAGCTCCCGGTCCGCCGCCGGATCGGCCGGCATCGGCGTACCACCGGAGGGGCCACCGGTGCGCGGCCCGGTGCGGCCGACGGTGATGGTGCGCGGCGTGGGTCGGGCCGCCCGGGGCAGACGGACCCGCAGGAGGCCGTGGTCCATCACCGCGTCGATGCCCTCGGGGTCGACCCGGGAGGGCAGGTCGATGCGGTACTCGAAGCCGCGGGTCTCGAAGCCGCCCGGTATGCCCTGGTCGGCGTTGACCTCCGCCTCGGATCGTGCCCGCACGCACAGCTCGCGGTCGTCCAGCTCGACCGCCACCTCCTCCGGCGCCACACCGGGCAGCCGGACGACGACCTCCCAGCCGTCCGCGGTCTCGGTCAGCTCCACGTCGGAGCCCCCGGCACGGCCACCGACCAGCCTGCTCAGCTCGGCGCGCAGCGACTGCAGCTCGCCCATGGGATCCCAGCCCTGCTGCCGGCCCCGCCGACCCCGGCCGAAGCCACCGGTCTGCTGCTGCTCCTCGCTCATCGCACCTCTCCGATCCGCTGGGTGCCCGCGGGCGGCCGCAGCGAGCTGGGCGCGTCCAGGCCGGCATCGCGGTCGACACCCACGCCGAGCCGGTCGACCAGCTCGCCGCCGAGCCAGGCGCTGATGCCGAGGATCGCCACCGCGACCACCTCGATGGCGATCAGCGCGCCGCCGGCGGCCCGGGAGTCCGCGTTGAGCCGAACGGCCCAGACCGCGGCGAAGAGCAGGATCACCGCGACGTTCGCGGCGGCGTGCAGCAGACCCACCCGCTTGGCGCGGGTACCGGTCGGAATGGCCAACAGGTCGAACGAGCCGGCCGCCGCGGCGAGCAGGCCGCCGACCAGGCCGACCGTGATGTTCCAGTAGGCGACCTCGCCGAGGAAGTCGGGCCCGCCGACCGTGTCCACCAGGTCGAACAGCACCGCGGTGACCAGCAGCGCGACCGGAAACATGACCAGCATCGGATGGACTGGGTGACCCAGCACCTTGAGTCGGCTCTCCATTCCCCGGCCTCCACTGGTCGACGTACCTGGCGTGACGGTCTCGTGCGGGCGGGCGCGTCCGCGTGAGGCCCTACCCCCGACAGGCGGGCGCAAACCTCCCGCTGGCCGCGCGGGCCTAGGCTGGCGGCCGAGGCCGTCGAACGGTGGCGCCCGCCACCGGAGTCAACGGCTGGGGGAGGATCACGTGACGGTGGAGATCACTTCACACGAGGAGCTGCGCGAGCTGCTCGGCGTGCCGAACGCGCGGGCCGCCAACAAGGAACGCGCCCGCCTGCACGAGCGGGACCGCGACTGGCTCGCCGCAGCGCCGTTCTGCCTGGTGGCCACGGCCGGCGCGGACGGCAGCTGCGACGTCTCGCCCAAGGGTGATCCGGCCGGGTTCGCCCTGGTGCTGGACGACACCACCATCGCGCTGCCAGAGCGGCCGGGCAACAAGCGGGCCGACGGCTACCGCAACATCCTGGACAACCGCCACGTCGGCCTGCTCTTCCTGATCCCGGGGCGGACCGACACGCTGCGGGTCAACGGGCGGGCGCGGCTGGTGCGGGACGCGCCCTGGTTCGACGACATGGTGGTGAAGGGACACCGGCCGGTGCTCGCCGTGGTGGTGGAGATCGACCAGATCTTCTACCACTGCGCCAAGGCGTTCCTGCGCTCCGAACTGTGGCGACCGGAGACCTGGCAGCCGGACGTGCTGCCGTCCCGTGCCCGCCTCATCAAGGAGGTCGAGGCCCCGATGGAGAGCCTGCAGGACCTGGAACGACACTACGGCCCGGAGTACGCCAGGAGCATCTACACCTGACCGGTGAGTAGCGGCACTCAGGCGCTCCGGTAGGAGTTGCGAAACGCTGCCCTGATGCCTCCACCCCACTCGACCCTGCCCGGCGGGCAGCCGCTGAACACCCACCGTCTGGCGGTGGGACAGACGGTCGTGGTCGGTACGGCGGCAGCTCTGTTCCTGCGGGAGACAACCAGCGGCCCCTGGGTGCTGCTCGTGTTCTTCGTCGGGCCGCAGCTCCTGTTGCTCGCGGCCGCGGTGGCGCTGCTGACGCTGACCTACCTGCTCGGCACGCTCACCCGCCACGGCTCGCGACTGACGGAACGCCCCGGCGGGCGGTGCGCCTGGGCCCTGGCGGTCTGGGCCGTGGGCGCGGCGCTCGTCGGCTTCGGCCGTACGGCCCTGGGTCATCTGGGCTTCGAGCCCGACCGGAATTCCGAAGTCGGGCACTGGCTTCTCGGCGCAGGGGTGGCGGTGGTGGTGGGTCTCTTCAGCCGGTCACGACGGGTACGAGTCGTCTCGGCCGCACTGATCGCGCTCTTCTTCGTGATCACCGCCGCCCCGCGCGCCCTCACCTGAACCCGGTCGCTGATCTAGCGTTGCCGCCATGGACGTCGACGGCTGGTTGGCCGACACCCGCAGCTCCTACGACACGGTCGCTGCCAGCTATGCCGACCTGGTCCGCGGCCTCCTGGCCGAAACACCCTACGAACGCGCGACTCTGAGCCTGTTCGCCGACTTCGTCCGCGCCGCAGGCGGCGGGCCGGTCGCGGACGTCGGTTGTGGAACAGGGCGCATCACCGCCCACCTGGCCGGGCTCGGCGTCGACGCCTTCGGGATCGACCTGTCACCAGGCATGATCGAGATGGCCCGGCGGGATCACCCCGACCTGCGGTTCGAGGTGGGCTCGATGACCGACCTCGATCTTGGCGACGGCTCGGTCGCCGGCCTGGTCGCCTGGTATTCGCTGATCCACATCCCGGACGACCAGATCGCCCGGGTCCTCGCACACTTCCGGCGGGTGCTACGACCCGGCCGCCCGCTACTGCTCAGCTTCCACGTGGGCGACGAGACCAGGCTCAAGACGCAGGGGTACGGCGGCCACCCGATGAAGGTGCACGTCCACCGTCGCCAGCCCGCCCAGGTGGCGGCGTGGCTGCGCGAGAGCGGGTTCACGGTCGAGGCGCAGATGAGCCTCACCTCGGCCGAGAGCTCGCTCGGAGGCATCATCTTCGGGCGTACCCCTGGAGTTCTTTCCTGATCGCGTTGCTCGGCGAACTGTGTACGTCGACCTGCTACTCCTGGACCGGCAGGTCGCGAAGCGGGTCGTCCAGAACCGAGCCCGCCCACTGCCCCACCAGCCGCCGGTGCCGGTGCCGGTGCCGGTCCCAACGACTGCCAGGCGTGACGCGGCGCTTCGTGGTCCTGATCAGGTTCCGGCCGAATGACCTGCTGGATCCGCCCGACGGGATCGAACCCACCACTGTCGAGGTGCGGGTGTTGGCCGCCCAGATCCTGGCTGCGGCAAACGCCGACTCCCTGCCTGTTCTGCCGGACGTCATTCAGGATCGACTGAAGGGCACTGCGGATGATCTCCGCGCATTCCTCAAGACGGACGTGCAGAAAGCGTGGTCAACGGCTCTCCGGATCACGGTGGTCCGAACGTTGACGGACGCTGGTCCCAACGTGCGGGCGGCCACGCAGAAGACGCTCGACACCGCGACCATCGATGCCTACCTGGCTTACCTGAACGACGGCCTGTACGCCGCGCGTGCGCTTGCCTGCGCGTCGCAGCCCGCTATGCCCTGCCTCGAACGACGGCTCGCCGACGTTGTCTACCGGACCGTGTCACAGGGACGGAGAACCCCTGCCCCTGACGCCGACAGGTGCCACCTTGCCTCTAAGTTGCCTGCTACTTTCCCCTCCTCATCCGCCGTCGATGCCTAATGTCGGCCTGGTGACGGCATCGTCGGTCTAGGTGGTCGGGTATACCGCTGCCTGACGCGACATCGCCCTCGTCACGGCCCTGACGATCAACTCGTCGGGGCAGCCCACCGGTGGCCACGGCGGACCCGGCTGGCCAGCGTGGCCCACCGTCTGACCGCCGAGGCCCGCCAACCAACACTGCAGCGCCGACCGGACGAGCGCGAAGCGGGTGGCACGCACGCGAGCCGTGTGAGCGCACGAATGAGCGGCCGCATGAACGCAAGCATGGATCCTGACGCCAACCGGTCGTAGCACCGGTCGAGGGCGAGGGAGGAAGCATGGCTGTTCGCGATGGTGGCCGGCGAGGTGTCGATCGCCGGAAACTGCTCGGCTTGGCCGGTGGCGTCTTGGCCGGCGTTGTGCTGTTGGAGCAGGCTCCGGCGTCGGCCGCACCACGGCAACGGATCGAGTGCCTCGCCGACCTGAAGGCTGCGTGATGGCGACGATTCCTTGGCTGATCGACGTCCTGCGGGCCGAAGGATGCCAGGTGGTAGAGGAAGGCGACTGGCGTTCGCGCGCCGCGACTGGCAGCTTCGCCCCCATTGGCGTGCTGTGGCATCACACCGCCGCGGTCTCCAGCGCGGACAATCCGGCCCCGTCTCTCGATGTGGTCATCGGTGGCCGTCCCGACCTGTCCGGGCCGTTGTGCCATGCGTTGATCGACTTCGACGGCGTGTTTCACCTCGTTGCGGCCGGGCGGGCGAACCATGCCGGGGAGAGCGGTGGCAGCGGGCCGATACCGGCTGGCGACGGTAACACGCTCCTGGTCGGGTGGGAGATCGACTATCAGGGCGTCGACCAGGCCATGACCGGTGCGCAGTACGACGCCGCGGTGCGCGGAACCGCGGCCGTACTGCGGCGGCTCGGCAAGGACGCCAGTTACGCCCGTGGTCATCGCGAGACCAGTACGACCGGCAAGATCGATCCTGGCCTGATCGACCTCGACAGGATGCGCCGCGATGTGGCCGCACAGCTCTCCGGCGGGCCGTCCGCACCGGTACCGCGCATCGACATAGCGGTCCTGACCCCGAGCAACACGATCAACCACCGCTACTACCGGCGCGGCGCCGGCTGGTCGGGCTGGGAGGATCTGGGCGGACCGGCTGGCAGCTCGCCGGCGTTGGCGTCGTGGGGTGACGGTCGGCTCGACCTGGCGGCGCTCAACCCGGGCAACCGGATCAACTACCGCTCGTACGCACGGGGGTCCGGCTGGTCGGGATGGCAGGATCTGGGGGGCCCGGCGAAGGGAGCGCCCGCGCTGTCCACCTGGGGCAACGGGCGTCTCGACCTGTTCGCGCTGACACCGGCGAACACGGTCAATCACCGCTGGTTCGTCAGCGGCTCCGGATGGTCGGGGTGGGAGGACCTCGGTGGACCGGCTCTGAGCCCGCCGGCGGCCACCAGCTGGGGCGACGGCCGGATCGACCTGGTCGCGCTGAGTCCGGCCAACACCATCAACCACCGCTGGTACGAGCGGGGCAAGGGTTGGTCGGGCTGGCAGAGCATCGGGGGGCCGGCCATCGGGACTCCGGCCATCACCTCGTGGGGCCCCGGCCGGCTCGACGTCGTGGCGCTCACCCCCGCCGGCTTGGTCAACCACCGCTGGTTCGACGCCGCTGGCGGCTGGTCGCCCTGGGAAGGGCTGGGCGGACCGGTGACCGGTTCACCCGCCGTCAGCTCGTGGGGCGTCGGACGCCTCGACGTCTTTGCCGTCAACGGTCAGAGTCGACTGGTACACCGATATTACGACCGGTCAGCTGGCTGGTCGGCCTGGGAGGATCTGGGCGGACCGGCCAAGGGTAGCCCGGCTGCCGTGTCCCCCTAGCCTTGCCGGTCGCGGGGACCCGGTTGCGCCGGGGCCCGGGTGGTGAGGGATCGCACCTGATCCGCCATGGCGGCGTCTCGGATCGGGCGACGGCGGACGTATAGATGCGCTGTTATGGTTGACGCGTGGGCGACGCTTCCCCGGCTCCCCCGTTTCGGTTGTTAGGTCAAGTCGAGATCGGCGTGCCACCTCGGATCGTCGTACACGCGCGTCCGCAGCATCGTGACTTTCTGGCGTTGCTGGCACTGCATCCCAACCGTCCACTGTCGTTCGATCGGATCGTGGACGACATGTGGGGCGAGGCGTTGCCAGCCACGGCGACCGCCCAACTGCGGAACATCGTCTCCGCCTCCCGCAAGCTGTTGCGGGAGGCGGAGATCGACGCCTCGATCGAGTATGGACGCGCCGGTTACCGGTTGACCGCCGGGCCACTCGCCAGCGACGTCCAGGTGTTCCAGGACCTCGTCGAGCGCGCTCGTCGTGAACCGGACGACTCCGTCCGTGCTCGAATCTTCCGGACGGCGATCGAGCTGTGGCGCGGTGAGCCGCTGGATGACGTCCGCGCGCCATTTGCCGCGGTTGCCCGCGCCGCGCTCGCCGAGCAACGGATGGCGGCCACGGAGGCCCGGTTCGACGCCGAGCTCGCGGCCGGCCGGCACCGGGAGGTGGTGGCCGAGCTCACCGACTATGCCCTCGCCAATCCGGATCGTGACGGCCCGGTCGCTTTGCTGATGCTCGCGCTGCATCGCTGCGGGCGGCGCATCGATGCGCTGCACACCTACCGGTCGGTCGCGAGACGGTTGCGAGAGGAGTACGGACTCGAACCGAGCGAGCGGCTGCGGTCGCTCGAAGTCGCTCTGCTCCGTGACGATGCGACACTTGCCGGCGCGGATCGGCTGCACCGTCGCGCGGCGGCCGGCCCACCCGGTGGCCAGGTCGATCCGCGCCCACCACGTCCGCAAGAGCTCGACCGGCCGCCTTCGGCGGGTACGGATCTGGGACCCATGCTGCGCCGATACCGGCTGGCGGCCCGCCTGACACAGCAAGAGCTGGCGGACCGTTCCCAGCTGAGCGTACGGACGATCCGTAACCTCGAGGCGGGTCGCATCCAGCACCCCCATGGCGAGTCGGTCCGTCTCGTCGGCCGTGGACTCGGCCTCGCCGATGCCGACCGTGACCGGCTGACGACCGCCGCGCGGGGCGGCGACGCGCCCTCGGCGGCCGGTCCGCTGCCGGTCGACGCGGTGGCAATGCTCCCGCCCGGTGGGCTGATCGGCCGAATCGAACTGGTCAGCCGCCTGGTCGCTGGCCTGACCGACACGCACAGCATCATCACGCTGTGCGGACTTTCCGGTGTGGGCAAGACCGCGCTGGCAGCAGCAGTGGCTCACCGCCTGCACGAGCTGGACTGGGAGATCTGGTGGGCGTCCTGCCGGACGTCGTCAGGTGGGCCCCCGGGTGAGCTGGCTGACGCGGCCGCCCACGTCCTGCCCGACGACGCCGGCCGTCGACTCGCCCACCGTCGGGGCGTGCTGGTCCTCGACGCGGTGGAGCACACGGGCGGGACCCGGCACTACCTGGATCGGCTGCGTGCGGCGCATCCGAGCCTGCGAATACTGCTCACGAGCGCCCGGCCGACACAACTCGGGTTCGAGCAGGAGTGGATCGTTCCGCCTCTGGCCGTGCCGCCCGTACACGCGTCCACGGCTGCCGAACTCGCCACGGTGTCGGGCGTCGAGATGTTCGTTGCCCGGCTGCGACAGCGCCGCCCCAGCTACGAGCTGACCGACAACGAGGCACCCGCGGTGGCGACGCTCGTACGCCGGCTCGACGGGTTGCCATTGGCATTGGACCTTGCCGCCGGCCATGCCCGCATCTTCACGCCGACGGAGCTGCTTCGGGAGTACGGCTCAGACATGCTGCAGCTCACCGGATCCCTCCGCACCGTCATCGAGCGCAGCGTCGACAGCCTCGGCCACGGGGAGCGGAGGGTGCTTGAGGAGGCCGCTGTCTTCGCCGGGTCCTGGACCTTTCCCCTCGTTGCCGCCGTCGTGTCGGACGCCGGGCAACTCGAGCGCTCCGTCGACCGGTTGTGTGAACTGGGTCTGGTCAGCGGCACACAGGACGATGCCACCACGCGCTTCCAAATGCTGGACAGCGTCCGTCACCTCGTCCTGGAGCGATGGAGTTCGTCCGACGCCTCCGCGGCGGCACGGCGGCGGCACGCCGACGCTGTATTGGCAGCCGCCACCCGGTGGTCCGCCGGGCTGAACGGGCCGGAGCAGGTCTCGTGCGGCCGGGAACTCGACCACCTCTTCCCGGATATCGTCGCGGCCCTCGCCGTCTCGGAGCGGCACAGCCGGCGCGCCGCGCTGGAGACCGCGGCCGCGCTCGGCCGGTACTGGTGCACCAGATCCCACACCCGGATCGGTCGCGACTACCTCGAGCGCCTGCTTCCCGAGTCGACCACGATTGGTGATCGCGCTCACCATCACCTCCAACTCGCCAGAGTCCTGGTCTATGAGTCAGACCACCCGCAGGCCGAGCGGCACCTCCGGTTGGCGCTCGATCTGTACGAGCAACTCGACGACCTGCCCCCGCAGGTGGACGTCCTGATGTTGCTGACTCGGGCGCTACGCGACCAGGGCCGCTTCGGCGAGGGCACCGCCGCCGCGGTAGGCGCCTTCCGACTGGCGGCGCGAATCGGAGACGCGCGGCGAACCGCCAGCGCGCGGAACAACCTCGTCTTCGACGACCTACGATGCGGGCGGTATGCCGCAGCCGGACGACGGCTGGACCGGGTCGCTGCCACACTGACCCTCGGCTCGCGCGCCCACGCGATCGTCGCGGTCAATCAAGCTGAACTCCTTCGGCTCGCCGGCCGCGACCGCGAGGCCCGCGACGCGTATGCGGAAGCTGTCGCACTCCTGCAGCTGTTGGGCGAACCGCTGCTGAGCGCCAGGGCCAACAGCCGACTGGCCATGTGTGAGTGCGTGCTCGGGGAGATCAATGCCGCGGAAGCGCGCCTGGCCGACGCGCGACGGGCAGCGTGGGAACTCGACGAGGCCGAGGTTCCCCACCTCGATCTGGCCGCCGGCTTCATCGCGCGTCGCCGCGGCGACCGGCATCGCGCGCTGCAGTCATGGCGTGCCGCGCTGCGGGGTTTCGAGCGCCAAGGTAAGCGACGGGAGATGGTCGAAGTCGGCGTACTGCTGATCGCGGTGTGGCCCACCGCCGACCGGACGGCCTTGCTGCACACCGTGGAGCGCCTACGTGCCAGCGGAGAGTTCGCGCTGACCGACAGCGAACAGCGGGCACTCGCATCCGCCCACGCCTGACCGAGCACCGGTTCTCGATGCCGTCCCCGCGAAGACCCCGGCGCGCACCGGTGGCCACCTCGAACCCCGGGAGATCGGCGGGTATGTGGAACCTGACCACTTTCGGGCTCTTTCGGGCAGTCTCGGCGGGCGATTCGAGACCACATAGATAAACGCGAGGCCCTGGCCAGCATTCCTGCTGGTCAGGGCCTCGCTCTTGGAGCCGCCTGACGGAATCGAACCGTCGACCTACGCATTACGAGTGCGTCGCTCTAGCCGACTGAGCTAAGGCGGCAACGATCAGCAAGTGTACGGCACCCCACGGCCACCGACCGAACGGGATACCCCCTCCCGGAGCGTTGCCGACATCCGGACAACGGCCGTCATCTGGACGTTTACCGGACAGCGGATCACCGGGGTCGGGACTACGCTGCGGCGGGTGAGCGACGATCGCGTCCCCCTCGACGACCCCGACCCGCAGGACCCGGCGGACGGGCGTCCCGACAGCCCGTCGGCCGGGGAGCGGGCCGCGCGCCGCCCCCGCTCCACCGACCCACTGGAGCTGGGCTTCACGCCGCGCAAGCCGGTGCCGTGGCTGGCGCCGTTCCTGCTCATCAGCACCGGCATCCGGACGTTGTTGGCGATGCTCTTCGGGGCGTACCTGGACAAGCGCGAGTTGCAGAACGCGTTCGGTGACGAGGCGTTTCGCCAGGTCGGGCCGGACGGCGGGCTCTGGCTCGACTACGTGGCGGACCTGGGCGACGGCTTCGACGCCACCTATTCCGTGGCGTACCTGCTGGCGCAGCCGGAGCTGACCGTGGACGGGCACCGGCTGCCCCGGGCGCAGACCCTGGTGATGGGCGGCGACCAGGTGTACCCGTCAGCTGCCTACGCCTCCTACGAGGACCGCTGCAAGGGTCCGTACCAGGCCGCGCTGCCGGCGGCCCCGCCGGAGCGGCCAACGCTCTTCGCGGTGCCCGGCAACCACGACTGGTACGACGGTCTGACCGCCTTCCTGCGGCTGTTCGTCCGCTCGCGGGATCGGCACTTCGGCGGCTGGGGAACCGGGCAGTCCCGGTCGTACTTCGCTGTGGAGTTGCCGGCGGGCTGGTGGCTGCTCGGCATGGACGACCAGTCCGGCTCGTACCTGGACGACCCGCAGTTGGCCTACTTCGACGAGGTGGCGCGGCAACTCGGCCCGGAGTCCAAAGTGATCATCGCGGCGCCGGCGCCGACGTGGGTCAAGGCCGCCGACCATCCGACGGCGTACGACTCGATCGACTACTTCATCCGGACGATCATCGACCCGACCGGGGCGCAGGTCCGGCTGCTGCTCTCCGGCGATCTGCACCACTACGCCCGCTACACCGGGTCGGACCGGCAGCTCATCACGTGCGGCAGCGGCGGGGCCTACCTCTATCCCACGCACAAGCTGCCGGAGCGGATCGAGGTGCCTCCTCGGGACACCCTGTCCCGCCGGGCCAGCCGCACCCAGCCGTACGACCTGGTGGCCCGCTATCCCGACGCGGCCCGCTCCCGGCGCTACGGCTGGGGCATCTTCGGCCGGCTGCCGTTCCGCAATCCCGGATTCACCACGCTGCTCGGCACCCTGCACACGCTGGTGATGCTGGCCATGGCGGGGGTGACATCGAACTGGACGGACACCACCGCGCAGCGCCTGGTCAGCGTGCCCCTGGTGGTGATGGTGCTCGTCACGGTGGTGGCGGCGGCCCTGTTCGCCAAGCCGCCCACTGCGGGCGGCAAGCGGCACGCGCGGCACTGGATCCTCGGTATCGGCCACGGCCTGGCTCATGTCGGGCTCGCCGCCGCTGGCACCTGGGCCTGGTTGGCGCTGCCGTTCTACGACTGGCCGTGGCCGCTGCCGGCGGTCGCCGCGGTGCTGCTCTACGGCCCGGTCAGCGGCCTGGTGGCCAGCCAGCTGGTGGCGGCGTACCTGCTGGTGGCGGGCTCGTTCGGGGTCAACGTCAACGAGCTGTTCGCCGGTCAGGGCATCGAGGACTCGAAGGCGTTCCTCCGGTTCCGCATCGACCCGGACGGCACACTGACCATCTACCCGATCGCGGTCGACCGGGTGGCCCGCGACTGGCAGCTCAACCCCGACCAGTCCCCCACCGCAAGCTGGCTCACCCCGAAGACCCCCCTGACCCCCCACCTAGCCGAGCCCCCCATAACCCTGCACTAACCCAGCCGCGGGGAGCCCACAGGTCTCGTTGATCATGAAGTTATCGCGGCGACCCGCCGGCGAGGCGGGCGATGATCTCATGATCAACAGGGCGGACCCGTGGGTGGGTTTCAGGGTGTGTAGTGCTGGTCGTGGGCCTGGCGGGGGGCGCAGACGGAGGCACGGGAGCAGGAGCAGCGGGAGCCGTCGGCGTCCAACCGGACCGTCACCGCGTCGCGGGGGACGCTGTGGCCGACCACCCGGCCGTCACCGTCGGCAGTGGAGACCCGACTGCCAACCGGCGGGGCGGTCTCCTGGAATCGTTGGTACAGCGGATGCTCGTACTTCAGGCAGCACATCAGCCGGCCACACGCACCCGAGATGCGCAGCGGGTTCAGCGGCAGGTCCTGGTCCTTGGCCATCCGGATGGTCACCGGCTCGAAATCGGTGAGGAAGGTCGCGCAGCACAGGTCCCGGCCGCACGAGCCGATGCCGCCCTGCACCCGCGCCGAGTCCCGTGCGGAGAGCTGCCGCAGCTCGACCCGGCAGTGCAGGGTGGCGCCCAGGTCGCGGACCAGGGATCGGAAGTCCACCCGGTGCGGGGCGGTGAAGTAGACGGTGCTTCGCTCGCCGCCGTCGGCGGAGCCGAGCACGTGGTCGACGGCCACCACCTTCATCGGTAGACCGTGCGCGCGGATGAGTCGTTTCGCCGCCACCTTGGCCTCGGCCTTGCGCCGCCGCAACGCCTCGTCACGGCGCAGATCGTCGTCACCGGCCAGCGCCACCAGCCGGGGAAAGCCGTCGGTCTCCTCGGTCACCCACTGCGCGGCCCAGACGCACTCGGCCACCTCGGGCCCGTCGTCGGTGGGCACCAGCACCTTGTCGCCAACCTGCGGACGCAACTCACCGGGGTCGAGGTAGTAGAGGCGCCCGTACCGGTTGAAGCTGACCGCGCAGAGCATGCCCATCCCCCCACCCTACGACGAATCGCCACGGGTGGGCACGCCGCCGTCGCCAGCCGACTACACCCCGCTGCCATCCACGACCGTCGACTTGACCGATGGCCGAGCCATCCCGTCGTGCCGTTACACCTCGCCCGGACGGTTGAATCCGGCGCGGGGCAGGGGACAAACGCGCCGGGGCGGCGTTGAGTGGAGGCAGACCTGCGGGGGGTGCAGGGGGAAGACCACGGCGTCGCCGCCGGTGCCGGCTCCGGCCGGGGTGCCCGCGAGCGACGTCGTGGCCTGTCCGGGCGTCGGTAGGTCGGCTACCAGCCGACCCGGGTGGGCTGGCCGTATCGGGGCCGGTCGTCAGCCGACGGCCGCCAAGCGGACTCGGCCAGGCTTGGCGCCCACTGCCGCAGCAGCGTCTCCGCACCGTCGTAGGCGACGCAGAGCACCGCCAGCACCCGCGCGGCGATCTCGGCCGCGTCGGCCACCCCGGGCCCGACCGGACCGGGCCGGAGGGGCGCACCGGCCGCGGTCACCGCGACCACGCTGACCGCCTCGGCCGAGCGGAGCACGTCGGCCAGCGTCCGGGCAAGGGCGAGGCGGCTGCCCTCGACCCAGTCGGCGAGCGCGTCGGCGTATCCGGCGGTGGATTCCAGTCGCCCGACCAGGCTCTCCGGCCCCTCGTCGAGGTGGCGCAGAAGCGCAGCCCGCTCCTGCCCGTACGCCGAGGCCGCCGGGCCGGACCAGAGCACCGGGTCGGTGAACGCGGCAGAGACGTCGTCGTACCCCCGGATCAGCCGCCGCACCGCGTGCCCGGCGCCGGCGAGCGGCGCCGGGTGGAGGTCGAGGAAGCCACGGACCGCATCGCCCGGAAGCACCTGCATCCGGCGCAGCAGCGGCCAGACGCGGTGGCCTTCGGGCACACCGGCGGCGAGCAGGGCGTCCACTCTGCGCAGCAGGTCCAGGCTGGGCTCGGCGAGTCGGTCCAACGGGTCCATCACGGCTCCCCGGTGATCCGGCGGCGGGCGGCGCGGTCCACCTCGCCGTAGCGGTCGGCGGCCTCGCGCACCGCCGAGGCGGCGGCAGCCAGCCGGCCGGCGCAGGCCCGTGCCTCGCGGGCCCGGTCGTCGGTGGCGGCGGTCCACTGCCGGTGCAGCGCGCGGCCGATCTCGCCCGGCCGGCCCGGGGCGTCGGCACCGAACGCGACCTGGGCCGGGTCGCTGGCGGTGACCGTGCGGGACAGCGAGGTGAGGGTGGCGCTCGCCTCGTCGAGCCGGGCGGAGAGCGCCCGCAGTGTCTCCATCTCAGGCCCCCGCGAGTGGTCGGTAGGCGGCGAACGTCTCGTTGTGCAGCTTCTCCCGAGCCCAGTCGGCGGCGTCGGCGGCGGCGGTGACCGCAGCCTGCACGGAGCCGGCCACGTCCCGTGGGCTGCGGCCGTGCAGCGGCCCGAGAAATCGGACGTCGGTGATCCGCCCGCCGGCGGTGACCACCACCTCGACCAGCCCGTCCGGCGACCGGACGGTGACCTCGACGGTCGACACCGCCTGGTCGAACTCGGCCTGGAGCGACTCGATCCGGCGGTAGCGCCGCACCGCCTCCTCGATCCAGGCTTCGTCGATCTCCCCCCGCGGCATCGGCCGACTCCTCCCGGATGAGCCATCACTGAGCGTGCCGTCACCGTCACCACGGCACACGGACCGTACCGCACAGCAATCGGGCGTGTCGATGCCTGTGGACAACGGCGCAGGGCTGCGGGTCAGCCCTTCCAGAGGGCGAGCATCATCGCCTCGACCGCGATCCGCGGCTTGACGTTCGCCTCGATGGCCGTCCGGCAGGCGAGAACGGCCTCCAGCCGGCGCAGCGACCCCTCGGCGTCCCACTTCTGCGCCCCGGCACCGGCCACCGCGGCGGTGTCGGTGTGCACCGGGGCGACAGGGGCGCGCAGCGCCATGGTGAGCGCGTCCCGGTAGAAGCCGGCGAGGTCGATCAGCGCCCGGTCCAGTGCGTCCCGCTGGGCCCGGGTGGCCCGTGACTTCTGCCGCTTCTCCAGCTCCTTGAGCTGCCCGGCGGCACCGCGGATCGCGCCGGCCGCGCCCCGGCCGGTGCCGCCCGCGCCGAGCGCCATCTCCAGCGCCGCCCGCTCGGTCGTGTCGGCCTCGGCGACCGACGCCTCGGCCTCCGCCTCGGCCGCCTCGATCAGCGCGGACGCCGCGTCGAACGCCGCACCGACGCCGGTCAGCCGTCGCGGCACGGCGAGCACCGCCTCGCGTCGCTTGCGAGCCTCCGGGTCGCGGGCCAGCCGCCGGGCCCGACCCACGTGCCCCTGCGCGGCCGCCGCCGCCCACTGCGCGACATCGGGCGCGACACCGTCCCGACGGACCAGCACCTCGGCCACCGCCGTGGACGGCGGCTGACGCAGGGGTACGACACGACAGCGCGACCGGATGGTCACCGAGATGTCGTCCGGGTGGGTGGACGGGGCGCAGAGCAGGAACACCGTACGCGGTGGGGGCTCCTCGATCGCCTTGAGCAGCGCGTTGCCGGCGGCCTCGGTGAGCCGGTCGGCGCCGGAGATGACCACCACCTGCCAGCGCCCGCCGGACGGGGTGCTGGCCGCGCGCAGCACCAGCGCACGCATCTCGCCGACACCGATGGAGAGCCCCTCCGGCACGACCATCCGAACGTCGGCGTGTGTGCCGCCCATCGTGGTGTGGCAGCCCGGACACTCGCCGCAGCCGGTGCCGTGCACACACTGCAGGGCCGCGGCGAAGGCCCGCGCGGCGACGGAACGGCCGGAGCCAGGTGGCCCGGTGAAGATCCAGGCGTGGGTCATTCCGGTGGATGGATCCGGCCCGTCGGGTGCGACACCCTCGACCGGGGCGGCGGCGATCAGCGCGGGCGCTCTCTCGGCCGCGCCGACCCGCAGCACGGCCGACGCGGCGCTGGCGGCCCGGCGCAGCTCGTGCACCGCCTCCTCCTGACCGACCAGGTCGGCGAAGACGTCCGGCATCAGGTCCGATGTTCCATCGTCACCAGCTCCGCGTCGGATAACTCGGGCTGCACCGAGGTGTCCGGGCCCTGAGCCGGGCGCGGGTGCACGATGCCGCCCGGCTTGCCGAGCATCTCCTCGACCCGACGGACCACCTGACCGGTGATCTCTTCGGCCGGTCGGGACGCGTCGAGCACCAGGTAACGCTTCGGGTCGGCGGCGGCGAGGTCGAGGAAGGCGTACCGGACGCGCTCGTGGAAGGCGACCGACTCGGCCTCCAGCCGGTCGACGCCCGCGCTGCGCGACGCCACCCGGGACAGGCCGGTCCGCGGCTCGACGTCCAGCAGTACCACCAGATCGGGCTTGAGCCCGCCGGTGGCCCAGGAGGAGAGCCAGGAGACCTCGTCGACCGGGAGCGTCCGCCCGGCGCCCTGGTACGCGAGCGACGAGTCCACGTACCGGTCGCTGATCACCACGCCGCCACGGACCAGTGCGGGCCGGACCACGGCGGCCACGTGGTGCGCCCGGTCGGCGGCGTAGAGCAGCGCCTCGGCCCGGGGGGACGGCGCCTCGTCGCCGGAGGTGTCCAGCACCAGCGACCGGATCCGCTGACCGACCGCGGTCGCCCCCGGCTCGCGGGTGACCAGGACGTCGCGTCCCTGGCCGCGCAGCCGTTCGGCGAGCGCGGCGAGCTGGGTGGACTTGCCGGCGCCCTCGCCGCCCTCGAAGACCACGAAGAGCCCGGCGGAGACGAACGGTTCGGCCGGCATCAGCGGCCGGCCCCGAATGGAGCCCCAGAGGTCGGCGAGGACGGGCACACCCTTCTTGTCGTCCATCTGGCCGAACGCGCTGATCCCGGCGAAGATGCCGGCGGCACCGGCGGCGAGCAGCAGGAGCCTGGTCGAGGAGACGGAGATGCCGAGGTCGGCGATGGTCAGCTTTCGGGAGCCGCCGACGCCGACCAGCACGCTGCTCAGCCCGATGGCCAGGATCAGCACCAGTCGGGTGCCGATCTGCACGACCGCGAAGACCCGACCGCGTACCTCGTCGGCCACCTCCCCGCCGAGCAGGGTGGTGCCGGCCAGGAAGGCCATCCCGGCGCCGGCGCCGACCAGCACCGCGCCGACGATCGCCATGGACAGGTGGATCGCGAAGGCGAGCGTCATCACGGCGGCGCTGGCCAGCACGATGCTCATGCCGAACCAGCGGCGCCGGGACATGTCCTTGACGATCATCGGGCCGAGCCCGATGCCGAGCGCCAGGCCGACGAAGATCGCGCCGAAGAGCAGAGAGAACGCGGCGTCACCGGCACCCAGCGAGTTGGCGAAGAACTTGGCCGTGCCGACCACGATGCCGCCGCCGGCGAACGCGCCGAAGATGCCCAGCACCAGGCCGCGGACGAGCGGGGTCTGGCCGATGTATTTCCAGCCCTGGGAGAACTGCCGGAACATACTCTGCTCGGCACGCTCCGTCTCGCCGCGCTGCGCCTCGCTGATCTCCTTGATCCCGAACGCCACCACCAGCGCGGTGGCGAGCCGGGAGACGGCGTTGATCCAGAGTGCGAGCTGAGCCGGCTCAGCCCAGGAGGGTAGATCACCGCCGACGGCGCCTCTGACGCCGCGGTCGAGAACGGCGAGGCCGATGGCGGCGGCGACCGGGGTGAGGCCGTAGGTGGTGATCAGGGTGAGCTGGTTGGCCGCCTCCAGTCGGGCGCGGGGGATCAGGTTGGGGACCGCCGCCTCCTTGGCCGGGATCCACAGCAGGGTGAGCGACTCGATCAGGAAGGTGGCGATCAGCGCCCAGCCGACCACCAGGCCGCCCGCGGCGCCGGTGAGGGCGTAGAGCGGGATGGACGCGAAGAGCACGAAGCGCAGCAGGTCACAGATGACCATCGTCCAACGCCTGTCGAAGCGGTCGGCGAAGACGCCGGCCACCGGGCCGAGCACCAGTGCGGGCAGCAGCCGGATCGCGGTCACCCCGCCGAACGCGGCGCCCTGGGCACCGCTGCCCTGCACCTGGGAGGCGGCGAAGAGGGCAGTGGCCAGCAGGCCGAGCCAGTCACCGAAGGAGGCGGCGCCGAGCACGAGCCAGAGCCGCCGGAACGGTCGGATGCGCAGCACCGACCGGATGGCGGCGTAGCCGGACGGGTCCACCTGACTGTCGGACTGGTTGGCCGGGTTTCCGGAGTCCGCGGCGGCACCGGCGCTGTCGGCGTTGCGGGGCTGGCCGCCGGAGCGCGACACGCCGGACGACTCGCCGCTGTTCTGGCTTTCGATGGCCGTACCTCCACGTGCCGGCCCATCGCTGGGCACCTCCGGTGGAACACTCTAGACCTGGTGGGGGGCCACCCCACCGGCGACATTCTCCTGCTCGCTGAGCCTAGGCCGCCGAAGGCACCAGCCGCAGCCCGGACGTACGCGAGGGTGTTTCGCATTCATCGTCGGACAGTTAGCGTGCACACGTGGCCATCGAAAGCGACAAACTTCGCGAGCGTCTGGATCGGGCGACCGCCCACCTCGACCCGCCGTACGCGGTGATCGACCTCACCGCCTTCGACGCCAACTCGGCCGCTCTGGCCGACCGCGCCGCCAGCAAGCCGGTCCGACTGGCGAGCAAGTCGGTCCGCAGCCGAGAGCTGATCAGCCGCGCGCTCGCCCGACCCGGCTGGCGGGGCGTGATGGCGTTCACCCTGCCCGAGGCCATCTGGCTGGTCCGCGCCGGAGTGAGCGACGACGTGCTGGTCGCCTACCCGAGCGCCGACCGGGCGGCGGTCGCCGAGCTGGCCGCCGACCCCACGCTGGCCACCGCGATCACCCTGATGATCGACGGCACCGGGCAACTCGACCTCCTCGACGCCGTACGACCCCCCGGGCAGCGCCCCGAGCTGCGGGTCTGCCTGGATCTGGACGCCTCCTGGCGACCGCTGCGCGGACGGGTGCACGTCGGCGTCCGCCGCTCACCGGTGCACAGCGCGCGGGCGGCCGGCGCGCTCGCCGCCACCGTCGCCGGTCGGGCCGGCTTCCGGCTGGTCGGGCTCATGTCGTACGAGGCGCAGATCGCCGGCCTGGGCGACGCGCCGCCGGGGCAGACGCTGCTGGCCGGCGCGATCCGGCTGGCCCAGCGCGGGTCGTACCGTGAACTGCTGGCCCGCCGGGGCGCGGCGGTCGCCGCGGTCCGCGAGCACGCCGACCTGGAGTTCGTCAACGGCGGCGGGACCGGCAGCGTGGCCGCGACCAGCGCCGATCCCGCGGTCACCGAGGTCACCGCGGGATCGGGCCTGTACGGGCCGACGCTGTTCGACGCCTACCGGGCCTGGCGCCCCACCCCGGCGGCGTTCTTCGCCTGCGCGGTGGTCCGCCGGCCGACGCCGGAGCTGGCGACCGTGCTCGGCGGCGGGTGGATCGCCTCCGGCCCGGCCGCCGACAGCAGGTTGCCCCGGCCGTGGCTGCCGCCCGGCCTGAAGCTCGTCGGCACCGAGGGCGCCGGCGAGGTGCAGACCCCGCTCTCCGGCGCGGCGGCGGCCACCCTGCGCATCGGCGACCGGGTGTGGTTCCGGCACGCCAAGGCCGGTGAGCTGTGCGAGCGGGTCAACGAACTGCACCTTGTCGAGGGCGACGCGGTGGTGGCGACCGTGCCCACCTATCGGGGCGAGGGTCAGGCGTTCCTCTGAACTGACCCGCTGCACCGCGCCGGCCCGCCGGGGCGGGCGCGGGGCGGGGTCAGGCCGGCTGGGTCGCCGGCTGCTCGGCGGTGTACCGATCGCTCTCCGGGCCGTCGACCTGGCGGTGCAGGTACTCCCGGATCAGCGCCTTCGCCTCGAGCAGCACCCGCTCGTCGCCATCGGACCGTCGGCGGAACGCGAGCTTGATGAGCGCGTCGGCCGCCTCCACGGCGATCTCCAGCACGAATCGCAGCTTCGGTACGTCGGTCAGCCCGAAACGCTCGGTGAGCACCCGGGCCAACTGGTCGGCGATGACGCCGTTGTTGTCCCGCTGCTCGTCGAGCAGGTGCAGGTCGACCACGTCGCCGAAGTGAAGGGTACGGAAACCTGGAACGGTGCGGTGCATCGTGATGTATTCATCGATCCCCGCGTCGACGCCGTCCCACCAGTGTGTCATCTCGTCAGAGGCGAACCGCTCGTCGAGCCGCTGGAGGTAGGACTCCATTGTGCGCAGAGTCAACGCCTGCACGATCGCCCGCTTGTCCGGGAAGAACTGGTAGACCGACCCGATCGCCACCTCGGCACGCTCGGCGAGCAGGGTCGTGGTCAAACCCTCGTACCCCACCTCGTCGACGAGTTCGGCGCAGGCATCCAACATGCGCTGTACCCGCGCGACACTTCGACCCTGCACCGGTACGCGGCGCAGCGGCCCGGTCGTGGCGGCTGGTGTGGACACTCGGCGCCACCCCCCTTCGACGGATGAACATATCTCCACGTCACGAAACCGTGACTACCGGTACAACGAGCGGACCTCGATTGCGGTATTTACCAGGTACAACGTTCCTGATATGAAGTCAGTTCATATTCATCTCCGGGAGTGCGCATGGTCGGTACCGCACCACTCACCACCGCCTGGTCCAACTGGGCCGGCAACCAGCGGGGCAGCGCCACCGCCATCCTGCGCCCCGGCTCACCGGCCGACGTCGCCGAGGCCGTACGCGCCGCCGCCAACGACGGCGGCCGGATCCGGGTGACCGGCAGCGGCCACTCCTTCACCGCCATCGCGCTCGCCGACGACCGGCGGATGGAACTGTCCGAGCTGAACACCGAGGTACGGGTGGACACCGAGCGCCGGCTGGTCACCGTACCGGCGGGGATGACCCTGCGGGCGCTCAACGCCCTTCTCGCCCGGCACCGCCTCGCCCTGCCCAACCTCGGTGACATCGACGCGCAGACGGTGGCCGGCGCGATCTCCACGGGCACCCACGGCACCGGCGCCGGCTACGGCTGTCTGTCCACCTTCGTCGAGGCGATCACACTGGTCACCGGCACCGGCGAGGTGCTGCGCTGCTCCGCCGGCGAGCACCCCGACGTCCTCGCCGCCGCCCGGGTGTCGCTCGGCGCGCTCGGCGTGCTGGTCGAGGTGACCCTGCGCTGCGTGGACGCCTTCGTGCTGCACGCCCACGAACGCCCCGCCGCGCTGGCCGACGTGCTCGGCGACCTTCCCACGCTGATCGGCGCCCACGACCACGTCGAGTTCTACTGGTTCCCCTACACCCCGCGCGTCCAGGTCAAGACCAACAACCGGGTACCCGTCGACGACCGGCCGCTGCCCCGCTGGCGCGGCTGGCTCGACGACGACTTCCTGGCCAACACCGTCTTCGCCGGCGCCTGCCGGGTCGGCCGCGCCGTACCGGCGCTGGCCCCGGGAATCAGCGCGGTGTCCGCCCGCGCGCTCACCGAACGCCGCTACACCGGCCGCTCCGACCGGGTGTTCTGCACCCCGCGCCGGGTCCGCTTCGTGGAGATGGAGTACGGCCTGCCCCGCGAGGCACTACCCGAGGCGCTGGCCGCGCTCCAACGGATCGTCGACGGGCTGCCGTTCAAGGTGCTCTTCCCGGTCGAGGTGCGGTTCACCGCTGCCGACGACATCTGGCTGTCGCACGGCTACGGCCGGGACAACGCCTACATCGCCGTGCACCAGTACGTCGGCATGCCGTACGAGCCGTACTTCCGCGCCTTCGAGGAGGTGGCCGCCGGGCTGGGCGGTCGCCCGCACTGGGGCAAGCTGCACTACCGCGACGCCGCCTCGCTGGCCACCGCCTACCCCCGCTTCGCCAACTTCCAGACGCTCCGAGACCGCCTGGACCCCGACCGAGTCTTCACCAACCCCCACCTGAACCGAATCCTCGGCGCCTGACGCCTGTCCTCGCCGACCAGACCAGCCCGACGCGGGTCGCCAGGTGACACAGACGCACCCCGGCCGCGGCAAGTCGTAGATCTTGGACAGTTACCGTTCCGCCTTCACGGGAACTGTCCAAGATCTAGGGGCCGGTTACGTCTGGCGCATTGGAGAGCGCGTCCTTGACGGATCTCGTAGCGCAGGGTCACTCCGTGCTGGTGGGGGCCTTGCGAGGGGTGGCTTTCTTGGCCGGGGTCTTCTTGGCGGTGGTGGTCGCCTTGGCGGTGGTGGTCTTCTTCGCGGCGGTGGACTTCGCCGCGGCGGCCGTCTTCTTGGTTGCGGTGGCCTTCTTCGCCGGAGCCTTCTTCGCCGCTGCCTTCTTCTTCGGCGCCGGTCCCTTGGCCCGCTTGTCGGCCAGCATCTCCGAGGCTTCCTCGATGGTCAGCGCCTCCGGGGTCTGTCCGCGCCGCAACGACGCGTTGAACTCCCCGTCGGTGACGTACGGGCCGAACCGACCGTCCTTGATCACCAGCGGCTTCTCGGTCGACGGGTCGACGCCCATCTCGCGCAGCGGCGGCGCGGCTGCCCGCCGGCCCCGTGTCTTCGGGGCGGCCAGCAGTGCCAGCGCCTCGTCCAGGGTCACCGTGAACATCGTGTCCTCGGAGTCCAGCGATCGGAACTCCTCGCCCTGCTTGACGTACGGACCGTAGCGGCCGTTGTTGGCGAACACCTCCACGCCGTCCGGTGCGACGCCGACAAGCCGGGGCAGGCTGAGCAGCTTCAGCGCCTCCTCCAGCGTCAGCGAGTCCGGCGTCTGCGAGCGCAGCAGCGAGGACTTCCGCTCGCCACTGGACACGTACGGGCCGAACCGGCCGGACTTGAGCACGATCGGCTCGCCGGTGCCCGGGTCGTCGCCGAGCTTGCGCTCCCCGCTGCCGCCGAGGAACAGCTCGTGCACCTTCTCCGGGGTCAACTCGTCCGGAGCCAGGCCCTCGGGAATCGGCGCCCGGTCACCCTGAGCACCGCCCTCCTCGCCCTCACCCGAGCCCGCTGACGCCGAGCCCGCTGACGCCGAATCCGCTGACGCCGAGCCCGCTGACGCCGAGCCCGCTGGGGTCTGAGCCACGCCGCCAGGCAACTCACGCTGGAGGTACGGCCCGTACCGGCCGACCCGCACGACGACCTCGCGGCCGTCGTCGTCGGTGAAGAGCGGGATGGAGTTGACGCTGCGCGCGTCGATGTCGCTGAGGTTCTCGGTGACCAGCTTCTTCAGACCGCCGGAGCGGGCGATGTCCTGGTCGCCGGCACCGTTGGCGCTGCCGAAGTAGAACGCGGTGAGGAAGTCGACCGCGGCGTGGTCACCGCCGGCGATCTCGTCCAGCTCGTTCTCCATGCTGGCCGTGAAGTCGTAGTCGATCAGGCGGGGGTAGTGCCGCTCCATCAGCCCGATCACCGCGAAGGCCAGGAAGGTGGGGATCATCGCCTGGCCGCGCTTGGTGACGTACCCCCGGTCCTGGATTGTCTGCATGATCGACGCGTAGGTGGACGGGCGGCCGATGCCCAGCTCTTCCAGGGCCTTGACCAGCGACGCCTCGGTGTAGCGCGACGGCGGCTGGGTGTGGTGGCCCTGCGCGGCCAGTTCGTCGGCAGTGAGGGCCTGATCGCGGACCAGGTTCGGCAGCCGGCGCTCGGCGTCCTCGGCCTCGGCGTTCTCGTCGTCGCTGGACTCGACGTACGCCCGCAGGAAGCCCGGGTCGGTGATGGTCTTGCCGGTGGCGCCGAAGTCGGCTTCCTCCTGGGAGGTGGAGACCGCGCGGATGCGCACCGAGACGCTGGAGCCCACCGCATCGGTCATCTGCGAGGCGATCGTCCGGCGCCAGATCAGCTCGTAGAGCTTGAACTCCTCGGCGGACAGCTCCTTGGCGACCTCGCCCGGGGTGCGGAAGTTGTCTCCCGCCGGGCGGATGGCCTCGTGCGCCTCCTGCGCGTTCTTCACCTTGCCGGTGTAGCGACGCGGCTCCGGTGGGACGCTGCGCTCGCCGTACAGCTCGACGATCTGACGGCGGGCCGCCGAGATGGCGGTCTCCGACAGGTTGACCGAGTCGGTACGCATATAGGTGATGTAGCCGTTCTCGTACAGCCGCTGGGCGGTGCGCATCGTCTGCTGCGACGACAGGCGCAGCTTGCGGGCCGCCTCCTGCTGGAGCGTGGAGGTGATGAACGGCGCGTACGGGCGGCGACGGTAGGGCTTCTCCTCGACCCGGGTGACGGTGAACGGCCGCCCGTCGAGCCGGGCCGCGAGGCCCCTTGCCCCGCCCTCGTCGAGGTGGACGACGCCGGCGCCGGCCCGGACGCGACCCGTGGTCGGCTCGAAGTCCTTGCCGGTGGCGATCCGGTCGCCGTTCAGCGCGATCAGGGTGGCGTTGAAGGTGCGCGGCCCCTCGCCGGGGTTCTGCACGGCGAGGGTGGCCAGGATGTCCCAGTATTCGGCGGTGCGGAAGGCCATCCGCTGGCGCTCCCGCTCGACCACGATCCTGGTCGCCACGGACTGCACCCGGCCCGCCGAGAGCCTCGGCATGACCTTCTTCCACAGCACCGGGGAGACCTCGTAGCCGTAGAGCCGGTCGAGGATCCGCCGGGCCTCCTGGGCGTCGACCAGGTCGCGGTCGATCTCCCGCGGGTTGGCCACCGCCGCCTGGATCGCCGGCTTGGTGATCTCGTGGAACACCATCCGCTTGACCGGCACCTTGGGCTTGAGCGTCTCCACCAGGTGCCAGGCGATCGCCTCGCCCTCGCGGTCCTCATCCGTGGCAAGGAAGATCTCATCGACCTCCTTGGCCAGCTTTATCAGCTTGCTGATCTGCTGCTTACGGTCGGCGGAGACGACGTAGAGCGCGTGGAAGCCGTTGTCCACGTCCACCCCGAGCCGGGCCCAGGGTTCCTTCTTGTACTTGGCCGGCACGTCGGCGGCGTTACGCGGCAGGTCGCGGACGTGACCGAAGCTGGCCTCCACGACGTACCCCGGGCCGAGGTAGCCCGAGATCGTCTTGGCCTTCGCCGGTGACTCGACGATGACCAGACGGGTGGTTCCAGCGTTGCTCGGCACGTCTCTCCCCGACCTCACTCCTGCTCGTGGTCTGCCGGCGCCCGGACAGCGACCGCTCTCGACCCCGCCGTCGCACCGGCGGTCCGGATGTCCAACGTAACGCGCCGCCCGCGTTTCGGGTTTCGCGGGCCGCAAACCGCTCCGGCGCGGCGGTCAACTCCCGCCCCGCCGTGCTCGGCACTGCCGGACGGCGCCACCGTACACCGTGGGTAGGGCTCGAAGCGGGTCACTGTGATGATGGCGGACTCTCGGTCGAGGTCCGACCGGCCCGTTTTCCGCCTGTATCGACCCGCCGGCTGTCCGGCACCGGACACGCGGCCGCCATGCCGGCCACCTGCTCCTCTGGGCGCAGTGACCGGTCTCGTCGCCTGATCAGGGTCGAGTCGGCCAGGCGTCTGCCGGCGCCGCGCGCGGCGGCCCCCCGACCAGCTCGGCGAGCCGACCCAACCGGCGCCGGCCGCTGATCCGGTACCCCGGGCCGCCCTCGCCCGGGCCGATGAGGGCGCCGTCCAGGCCGGCGGCGGCGAGTGCCGTGCCGATCGGCTCCCAGCACTCCTGGTCACCCTCGCCGAGCCCCAGCAGGAAGCCGCCGGAGGGCTCCGGCGTCCCGGCGGCGGCGAGCCAGAGCCGCAGCCGCCGACCGGTGAGGTGGAAGGTGGCCGGCGGGCGTTTCACCGGGCCGTGCAGCCAGGCGACCGCGAGCGGTTGCACAACCCGGGTGTACGAGGTGCGGACGGCGTGTCGCTCGTCCCCGATCGGCTCCCAGCTCGCCGCCAGCCCGCGCAGGGCCAACTCGGCGACGAGCACGTGCACCCGCCAGGCGGCGTCCACCCGCACCGAGAGGCGGGCGGTGCCGCCCATCCGCACCACCTCGCCCGGGCCGGCGAGCAGTCCGGCCAGATCGGCGACCGTTGGTTCGGCCGCCTCCGCACCGAAGAAGACCAGTTGCCGCATCGCGTCCTCGGCCTGCTGTGCCGCGGGAGACGGCGGGCTCGCCCCGGACGTGACCGGGCCGCTGCGCCGTCGTGGCGACGACGTGGCCGGGCCGCTGCGTGGTCGTGCCGACCCGTCAGGCTCGGGCGCTGGGAACAGCGCCGGCAGCGGCTGAGCCGCACCGGTGTCGCCGGACCCGCTCAGCGACACTCCGGCACCTCGTCGAAGGCTTTCTTCAGCTCTTCGGAGTTGAGCCGGCTGGTGTCCAGCGCACTGGCGTCGTACTCCTTGTTGAGGGTCTCCACCGCGGCGCGCACGCCGTCGTAGAAGACGGTCGGCTCGCCGGTGCCCAGCCCGTCGATGCTGTCCCGGGCCCGACCGTACGCGTCCCGCATCTTCTCCAGTGAGCTGCGGAAGCCGACGGAGACGGCCTCGCCGTTGGCCGTCTCCGGGATGCCGGCCTGCTCCACCTTGCGGCGCGCGGTCTCGCTGGCCTGCTCCGCCCCACCGAAGAGCCGCACCAGGTTCTCCTTGGCCTGCGCCGGCGTGGTCTGCGCACTCATCTGCTCGTCGGTGCTGCTGGTCAACTTGCTGATCTCCGAGCGCCACGGGGTGAGCGCACCGCAGACCGAGGCCGCCCAGGCCCGTGGGCTGGGGCCGCCACCGCAGCCGGAGAGCACGACGACGAACGTGGCCAGGACCACCGTGAACCTTCCGGCGGCTGACGCCCGGCACGTACGCATGCGTTGCAGCGTACGACCTTCGGGCGGGTGTGGCACCGGTCAGGACGGCCCGGAACCGGCGGTCCCCGGTCGGCGTGACTTCACCGACCGGGGACCCGGTGCCGAGGGCCGTCAGGCGTTGACCGCCTCCGGCCGCTGGTCCGTGCTGCCCGCACCGGTGTCGGAGTCGTCCATCGCGATGCCGTTGCGCTTGCTGAACACCACCGACGCCACGATGATCAGCGTGGCGACCACCGCGATGCCCACCCGCAGGGCGGTGTTCCGGTCGTCGCCGACACTGAACGCCACCACGGCCGGCGCGATCAGCAACGACACCAGGTTCATCACCTTGAGCAGCGGGTTGATGGCCGGGCCGGCGGTGTCCTTGAACGGGTCGCCGACCGTGTCGCCGATGACCGTCGCGGCGTGCGCCTCGGAGCCCTTGCCCCCGTACGCGCCGTCCTCCACCAGCTTCTTGGCGTTGTCCCAGGCACCACCGGAGTTGGCCAGGAAGACCGCCATCAGCGTGCCGGCCCCGATCGCCCCGGCCAGGTACGACGCGAGCGCGCCGGGCCCGAGACCGAAGCCGACCGCGATCGGCGCCAGGATGGCGAGCAGACCGGGGGTCAGCAGCTCACGCTGCGCGTCCCGGGTGCAGATGTCCACGACCTTGCCGTACTCCGGGCGCTGGGTGCGGTCCATGATGCCGGGCAGTTCACGGAACTGCCGGCGGACCTCCATGACCACGGCGCCGGCCGAGCGGGACACCGCGTTGATGGCCAGCCCGGAGAAGAGGAAGACCACCGCCGCGCCGATGATCAGGCCGACCAGGTTGCGCGGGTTCGCCACGTTCAGCGAGTTGAGGATCTCCGTACCGACGTCACCCACGCCGGCGTCCGCGTACGCGGTGCGCAGCGAGTCGGTGTACGACCCGAACAGCGCGGTCGCCGCGAGCACCGCCGTGGCGATCGCGATGCCCTTGGTGATCGCCTTGGTGGTGTTGCCGACCGCGTCCAGCTCGGTGAGCGTCCGGGCGCCGTGCTCGTCGATGTCACCGGACATCTCGGCGATGCCCTGGGCGTTGTCGGAGATCGGCCCGAAGGTGTCCATCGCGACGATCACACCGACCGTGGTGAGCAGGCCGGTGCCGGCCAGCGCCACCGCGAACAGTGACAGCGTGATGGAGGTGCCACCGAGCAGGAACGCGCCGAAGACACCGGCGCCGATCAGCAGCGCCGAGTAGACGGCCGACTCCAGACCGATGCTGATGCCGGCGAGGATGACGGTGGCCGCACCGGTCTGCGAACTCTTGCCGATGTCCTGCACCGGACGCCGGTTGGTCTCGGTGAAGTAGCCGGTCAGTGCCTGGATCGCGGCGGCCAGCACGATACCGATGATCACCGCGCCGATGGCCACGAGCCTCGGGTTGCGGTCGACGTCGGTGAGCCCGCCCTCCAACTCGGCGAAGGTCGCCGGCAGATAGACGTAGGCAGCGATCGCCACCAGCACCGCGGAGAGCACCGCCGAGATGTAGAAGGCCCGGTTGATCGCGGTCAGGGCGTTGCGGTCGGACGCGCGCAGCCGCGTGACGAAGACACCGAAGATCGCGACCAGCACGCCGATGGTGGAGATGATCAGCGGGAAGACCAGGCCGTCCTCGCCGAACGCGGCGCGTCCGAGGATCAGTGCGGCGACCAGGGTGACCGCGTACGACTCGAACAGGTCGGCGGCCATGCCGGCGCAGTCACCGACGTTGTCGCCCACGTTGTCGGCGATGGTGGCGGCGTTGCGCGGGTCGTCCTCGGGGATGCCCTGCTCGACCTTGCCGACCAGGTCGGCGCCCACGTCGGCGGCCTTGGTGAAGATACCGCCGCCGACCCGCATGAACATCGCGAGCAGGGCGGCGCCGAAGCCGAAGCCCTCCAGCACCGTCGGGGCGTCACCTTCGAAGAGGATGACGACCAGCGCGGCGCCGAAGAGGCCGAGGCCCACGGTGAGGAACCCGACCACGCCGCCGGTCCGGAAGGCGATCTTCATGGCCGCCTCGCGGCCGCCTGCCCGCTCCCGGGCGGCGGCGGCAACCCGCAGGTTGGCCCGGGTGGCCAGCCACATACCGGCGCCACCGATGAACGCGCTGAACACCGCGCCCACCACGAAGAACGCCGACCGGCCGAGCTTCACGGCCATCTCGCTGCCGTCGGTGTCGTGCACCGGCAGCAGGAAGAGCAGGATCACCGCGATCACCACGAAGATCGCCAGGGTGCGGAACTGCCGGAGCAGGTACGCCGAGGCGCCCTCCTGGACCGCGCCGGAGATCTCCTGCATGTTGGTGGTGCCCTTGCCGGCCGCCAGCACCGCCTTGGTCAGGGCGGCGGCGAAGGCGAGCGCCACCAACGCGATGACCGCCGCGATGATGACGTACCTGGCATTGGCCCCGGTTAGGGATAGCGCGCCGCTGTCGGCGGCCAAGGTCTCGGACATCTGTGTCCTCCTGATACCGAACACGCGCGCCGGTCAGTGGAGACGCACCCACCAGCGCCTGAAATGCGGACTCGCAAGCGCGCGCCAACCCACCCCAGCGGACCAGCGATGACCACCCATACCCGCTGGCTACGAGATGGATCACTTGCTGACAACCCGGGTACTGTAGCCCTCGGCAGTGTCGGAGGTCACACCGAGGTGGCACCGTGTCTCGATGATCTTCGTCGCTGTGTTATGAAACGAAATCTGATATAGGGACCGGTCCATGACGAAAGGCCGCACCCCCTGGGGATGCGGCCTGTGGCACAGCGGGGGTCAGCGGCCGACCGGCCACACCATCCGCACCTCGGTGCCGACGCCCTCGTCGACGGGACGCACCTGAAGGTCCTCGACGAAACCGGCGAGCAACGCGAAGCCGACGCCCGTGGTCAGCGCCTCGTCGGTGAGCGACTCGTTGGCCAGCTCGTCCGGCGGCAACGCGGCCAGCCCGATACCAGCCTCGATCGGGGCGCGGTCCACCACCCGCACCGAGTACGACCCGGCGTCGGACATCTCCACCAGCACCGGGTCGGCCAGACCGTACTGGCGGTGCAGCGCCACCGCCCGGGTGCACGCCTCACCGATGGCCAGGCGAACCTCGTCCAGCAGGTCTTCCCGGACCCCGGCACGCCGGGCGACGGCGACGCCGACCAGCCGTGCGGTGCGCACGTGCACCGGCGCCGGGGAGAAGGAGAGCCGGACCGTCGCCATCACGCGGTGGCGCCGGTCGGCTCCGCGCCGACGGCGGCATCGACCGTGGGGTGCAACGGAAACACCTGGTCCAACGCGGTGATGCGGAAGATCTTGAGCAGGGGCTCCTTGTCGCAGACCAGGGCGAACGAGCCGCCGGCCGTACGGAGCCGCTTGAGCGCGCCGACCAGCACGCCCAACCCGGTTGAGTCGAGGAAGTCCACCCGATAGAGGTCGACCACCACGTGTCGGGCGCCACCGTCGATCAGTTCGAGAAGCCGTTCGCGGAGCCGGGGCGCGGTGTAGACGTCCACCTCACCGCCGACCTCGAGCACCGTGTGCTCGCCCACGGTACGGGTCGCCAGCGACAGCTCCATCGGGTCCTCCTCGCCAGAGCCGTAAACTCTCCTGGGGCATCTAACCACTACCGCCGGAGCACCCTGCGGTCACCGGCGGAGGCTTCCCCTTACCCCCGGGCCAGACTTTTCATCTCCGAACACCAGTGCGAGAGTGCAGGACGTGACTGACGACAGCTTCGGCCCGGCGCGCCTGTCGCCCGGCCACGACCTGGAGCCGTCGTCCGTGACCACCGTATCCGCGAGCCCCGATCCCGGGCCGTCGCCGACCGACCTGCTGGGCCGGCTGCGTGCGCGCGGCGCCGGCGACCCGGTCACCCACGTCGAGCGGGTGCCGGCCCGCGCCGGGATACCCGCGCCGTGGCCGACGTGGGCACCGACGGAGCTGCGCGCCGCGTTCGCCCGCCGCGGCGTGGTCGCGCCCTGGAAGCACCAGGCCGAGGCGGCCAACCTGGCGTACGACGGCGGGCACGTGGTCCTCGCCACCGGCACCGCGTCCGGCAAGTCGCTGGCCTACCAGCTCCCGGCGCTGGCCACCCTGAGCGCCGACCCCCGGGCCACCGTGCTCTACCTGGCCCCGACCAAGGCGCTCGCCGCCGACCAACTGCGGGCCGTCGCCGCACTGGAGCTCGACGGGGTACGCCCCGCCTGCTACGACGGGGACACCCCGCGCGCCGAGCGGGAGTGGATCCGCCGGCACTCCCGCTTCGTGCTGACCAACCCGGACATGCTGCACCACAGCATCCTGCCCGGGCACGCCCAGTGGTCCGGCTTCCTGCGCCGCCTGGCGTACGTGGTCGTCGACGAGTGCCACACCTACCGGGGGGTCTTCGGCTCCCACGTGGCGCACGTGCTGCGTCGGCTTCGCCGGCAGTGCGCCCGGTTCGGGGCCAGCCCGGTGTTCGTCCTCGCCTCGGCGACGTCCGGCGACCCGGCGACCGCGGCCGGGCGACTGACCGGCCTGCCGGTGACCGCGGTCACCGAGGACGCCTCACCGCGCGGCGGGGTGACCTTCGCTCTCTGGGAACCGCCGCTGCTCCCATCCGACTCCTCGGCTGCCGCCTCGGTGCCCGCGCAGGCGACAGGCGGGCACGACGACGCCCCGGACCTCGTCCAGGTCCGCCGGTCGGCGCTGCGGGAGACCGCAGACCTGCTCGCCGACACGGTCGCCGAGGGGGTACGCACGCTCGCGTTCGTCCGCTCCCGCAAGGGCGCCGAGGTGGTGGCCGCCAACGCCCGCCGGGCACTGGACGACGCGGTGCCGGGGCTCGGCGACCGGGTGGCCGCCTACCGGGGCGGTTACCTGCGTGAGGAGCGACGCGAGCTGGAGCGCGCCCTGCTGCACGGTGACCTGCTCGGTCTGGCCTCCACCAACGCGCTGGAACTGGGTGTCGACCTGATCGGGCTGGACGCGGTGCTGATCTGCGGCTATCCGGGCACCCGGGCGTCGCTCTGGCAGCAGGCGGGCCGCGCCGGGCGCTCCGGGCAGGAGGCCCTCGCCGTGCTGGTGGCCCGGGACGACCCGCTGGACACCTATCTGGTGCACCACCCGGAGGCCATCTTCGGAGCACCGGTGGAGGCGACGGTGCTCGACCCGGCCAACCCGTACGTGCTGGCCCCGCAGTTGGCCTGCGCCGCCGTCGAAGCGCCGCTCACCTCGGCCGACCTGGCGCTCTTCGGCGACGGGGCCAAGGAGGCGATCGACGAGCTGGTGGCTGCGGGTGCGCTGCGGCAGCGACCCACCGGTTGGTACTGGCGGCACCGGGAGCGCCCCGAGGTGGACCTGCGAGGTGAGGGCGGCGCTCCGGTCTGCGTGGTGGAGTCGGCCACCGGCCGCCTGCTCGGCACGGTGGACGGCGGCTCCTCCCACTTCCTGCTTCACGCCGGGGCTGTCTATCTGCACCAGGGCGTCTCGTACGTGGTCGACGAGCTCGACCTCGCCGACGGCTGCGCGCTGGTGCACGCCGAGGAGCCGGACTGGTCCACCCACGCCCGGGACGTCACCGACCTGTCCGTGGTGTCCGTACGCTCCTACGTGGACGCCGGCCCCGTGGGCATGTTCCTCGGCGAGGTCGACGTGACCAGTCAGGTCGTGTCGTACCAGCGGCGTCGAATCGCCACCGGCGAGGTGATCGACACCCGGCCGCTCGACCTGCCCACCCGGGAACTGCGCACGGTGGCGGTCTGGTTCACCCTGTCACCGCAGTCCTTGGCTTCCGCCGGTGTCCAGTCGGCCGACGTGCCGGGGGCACTGCACGCCGCCGAACACTCCGCGATCGGCCTGCTGCCGCTGATGGCCACCTGCGACCGGTGGGACATCGGCGGACTATCCACCGCGGTGCATCCGGACACCGAGGCGCCGACCGTCTTCGTCTACGACGGCCACCCGGGGGGCGCCGGCTTCGCCGAGCGGGCGTACGGGACGGCGTCGGCGTGGCTACGGGCCACCCGGGATGCGATCGCGGAGTGCGGCTGCGAGACCGGCTGCCCGTCCTGCGTGCAGTCGCCGAAGTGCGGCAACGGCAACAATCCGCTCTCGAAGCCGGGCGCGATCCGGGTCCTCGACGTGGTGCTGGCGAACCTGCCCGCCTGAAGTCCTGCATGATTCGACGGCGCAGTGGGCACAAAGGGCTTGGGAGCGCTTCCATAGATCTGCATCTTGCCGTTACCCCACCGCCAGAGGAGGAGCCGTGGCCGACACCATCACCGAGACCGTCGACCTGCTCTACAGCATCGACCAGGAGAAACTCACCCCCGACCAGCAGATCGCGCTCGGGTCCGCGCTGGCCACCCTGGCCCAGGCGGAACGGCTTGAGCAGATCAACGAACGGCTGCGCGTTATCCACCAGGTCCTCAACGGCTGGGCGCTGCGCGCCACCGTCGACGGCCGCTGACCCTGACGAATACTGATCGGACGGGGTGAATCTGTCACCGCGGGCGCGCCGGGGGACGCGGGCCTGCCGTACGTGTCGGGCTGTGCGAGACTCCGGCGCACCAAACCCCTGAGGAGACCAGATGCAGCTCGACAACTTGCAGACCCTGCAGCAGTTCCACATCCGCCAGCGACTGCGGATGATGGTCAACCAGTACGAGGTCCGGGCGGTCGCGTCGGACGGCACCGAGGGTGAGCTGCTGGCCTTCGCGCAGCAGAAGCGGCTCGCCTTCAAGGAACAGGTGACGATCTACACCGACGACTCCAAGCAGCAGACCCTGCTCGGCTTCAAGGCCCGCCAGCGCATCGACCTCGGTGCCACGTACGACGTCACCGACGCCGCCAGCAACCCGATCGGCCTGTTCCGCAAGGACTTCGCTCAGTCGCTGCTCCGCTCCACCTGGCACGTCGAGCAGGCCGGCCTGCCGCAGGTGACGGGTCAGGAGCGCAGCCTGCCGGTGGCACTGCTGCGTCGGTTCGTCGACTCGCTGTCCTGGTTGCCATACCACTTCGACTTCGTCGCCGGCGGCCAGACGGTCTTCTCCGTGGTGAAGAAGTGGGGCCTGCGTGACAAGTACATCGTCGAGGTGCACAACCCGCAGATCGACCGGCGTCTTGTCATCGCGATGGCCATTGCTCTGGACGCGCTCCAGGCCCGCTGACGCACCCGGCCCGATCGGCACTTGCCGCTCAGCCGCCGGCCTGGTCAGCCGTGGCCGGGACGTGGGTTGCGAGCCCACGTCCCGGCCAGCATGCTGCGGCCGCATGATCGGCGGCGGACTGGCCGCGCCACGGGCTGTCCGCGCCGGGCTGCCCGCGGCGGGGCTGCCCGCGGCGGGGCTGCCCGCGGCGGGGCTGCCCGCGGCGGACTGGCCGCGCGGCGAGGTCGGTTCGCTACGGGCTCGTTTCGCGGCCCTGTGGTGGATCGCGACCCCTATGGAGCTGATGCCGCAAACGAATCGGAACTGATGTCGTCAACGATTCAGCTCCACAGGCCCGTCGCACCGCACCGCACCGCACCGCACCGCACCCACAGCGCACCCGCACCGCACCGCACCGCACCCGCACCCGCACCCGCTTCATGGACATCGCGCCGGGCGCGCGACCCAGCACCCCATGTGCCGGACAATGCCCCGGGCATCGCGGTGACCGTTCGAGGTGGAGCCGTTCAGCCGCGCACGGGGCCGGCGCGGGCCGTGGACACCGCTACCCGGGTCAGGCCGGGCAGGGGCGTTACCGCCACCTCGACCGTCACCAACACGTCCAGCCCGTCGAGACGACAGTCGACCATCCGGCTCCCGTTGCGACCAGCGATGTCCGCGCCGGAAGCGCAGGCCGCCGCCTCACCGTCGAACGCCCTGCTGGCCCCCGCCAGCGCGCCCAGGTCGGCTGCCACCGCCGCCCGCTGAGCCGCCATGGCGGTCGCTGCGACGGCGGCACCGAACGTTCCGACCAGCACGAAGACCAGTCCCACCGCCAGCAGGAGCACCGTTGCTCCACCGCGGTCACGATGCAGCCATCCGGCGCCGGGCCGCTTCTGACGCAAAGGTGGTGAACCGGTCCTGACCCGGCAGCCCGGCCTGCCCTGCCGCCGGTTCACCCGCTCCCCTGCGTGGCTCCGGGTTCGACGGCCGCGACGGCGGTGGCCTGGACGGTCATCCGCGGCAGCCGACCGCCCAGTGTGCGCACGGGTGCCCGTACGGTCGCCTGGGCCCTGTCGCCGTCGATCGACACCGACACCACCGCCCCCGGCGGTGCCGCAGCCCCGCCGCCGCCGTCCGCGCCCCGGGCGGCGGCCAACGCCGCCTCCCGGGCCACGTGCAGGCAGCTCGCCCGGGTGCTGACGGCGTTGACCGCGGTCAGGCCGGCGAGCAGGAGCAGGAGCAGCGCCGGCAGGCCGGCCCCCAGTTCGGCCGTGAACGACCCCCGGTCGGCGTCACCGGGCCGGTCGACCATGCCGAACCTCGGACGGCCAGCCGTCGTCCACCTGACGATGCCGCACCTCCGATGACAGCCGGCCTGCCGGCGCCCGATCACTTGAGTGCCCGGTCGATGACGGCAGTCAGCGCCGACTGGACGTTGCCGGAGGTCAACACCTTCAGCAGGATTCCGGCGAAGGCCACGGCGGCGAGAGTGCCCACGGCGTACTCGGCGGTGTTCATCCCGGCGTCGCCGCGCAGGCGGGCGATGAGTTTGCGCATGACTGATGTCCCTTCTCGATGGGTCAGAGCACGTCGCCGAGGACGGCGACGATCACCGGCACCAGGCCGGCGAGAATGAACGCCGGGAGGAAACAGAGCCCCAGCGGCAGGACGATGAGCACGCCCGCTCGCCGCGCGGACGCCTCGGCGGCGGTGGCCCGGTCGGCGCGCAGGTCGTCGGCGAGCCGGGCCAGCGCGCCGGCCAGAGCCGCCCCGCTGGTGGCCGAGCGGAACGCGGCGGCGGCCAGCCGCTCAGCTCCCGGCACCCCGTCCAGCACGGACCACGCCTCCGTCGGGCCGCCGCCGAGCAGCAGGATGCGGCCGACCCGGGCGAGCCGGTCGGCGAGCGGGCCGTCCAAGGCGTCCGCGACGGCCAGCACCGAGCGGTCCACCGGGGCGCCCGCACGCATGGCGGCGGCCAGCAGGTCGGCGGCGAGCGGTAGGTCGCCGGCCTCCCGAAGCCGTCGCCTGCGCGCAGCCGGCGACTCGATCCGCCGCAGCAGCCGGTCCAGGCAAAACGCGGTCGGTACCGCGCCGAGCAGCCCGAACCAGCCTCCGACCACCACGGCGACGGCGAGCCCGCCCAGAGCGGCAGCGAGCCGGATGGTGTCCGGCCGCAGGCGACCGGGTGACGCCTTCGATCCCGCGCTCGGAGCCGTCCGGGGCATCAACCGGGCCGCCCCGGGGTCGCCCCCAGGCGTTCGGCCCAGAGCAGACCGACGATCTGCAGGACGACCGCAAGGACCGCGCAGACCCCGCCGACCCTGCTGTGCAGGAGCACCGCCAACGGATCCACACCGATGCCGTATCCGAGCCCGATCCCGCCGACCGGCAGGGCCGCCAGTAACCAGGCGGTGGCCCGCGCGCCAGCCGCCTGGGCCGCCGCGGCGGCCAGCCCTCGGTCGGTGGCCCGCGCGTCCGCCTCGATGCGCTCGATGAGGTCCGCCAGTGGCGCACCCGTCCGGTCCGCCAGCCGCACCGCGGCCGAGGTCAGTTGGCGAAGTCGGTCCGGCCCACCGGCGGAGGCGATCTCGACGACCGGCGGAACGGGCAGGCCCGCCCGGAGATCCGCCGCGAGACCGCACAGCTGGTCCAACCCGCGCCGACGAATCCGCTCGACGTGTCGGTTCGTCCGCCAGCGCAGCAGCCCCCGCACCGCCAGGGTGCCGTAGCCACCCACCGCGACGGCGGCCACCGGCCCGGCGAGCGCGGCACCGGCACCGGCTCCCGCCAGGCCCACCAGCAGCAGCACGCGCGCCGGGGCAGTCGCCCTCGGCTGCCCGCCGGCCTTGGTGTCCGGATGGCCGACGGGCTCGTACCGACGTCGGTCGACGTCGCCGGGAGCCTCAGCGGTGGCCATGCCGGCCGCGTTCCCCCGACGCGCCACGTCCGGGCCGTCAGCGTCGATGGTCGGCACGGCGACGGCCGTCCCGGGCCGCTGCGCGGACGCCGAGGTGCCGGCAGATGGCCGGTCGGTGCCGGCCGGTCGACGGGAGTCCCGACGGGTCGGCGGGCGTGCCGAACCAGCCGGTCGGGTGGACCCGGCCGGCGCGCTCGTCGCCCACGGCCAGGGTTGGCCGCCGGCGACATCCCGCGTGGGCCAACCAACCGGCGACTGCCTACCGTTGAACCCGTCGACCGGGTCGTCCAGGGGCCGGCTGAGTTCGGTGACCCAGGCCACCAGCGGGTCGTCCGGTTCCGTCCGCGCCGTTGCACGCCCCGCCGCTGGCAGCACCCGACGGCGGCGGCCTCGGATGCTGTGCACGGGCCAGGCCACGAGTGCAGCGGCGGCCAGCAGCAGCGCCACCACCAGCACCGCCCCGCCGTTCATGCCGGACCCGCCGATCCGGGCCACGGCTCGCCGAGGATCGGCGGTACCGCCACGCCACGGTCTCTCAACAGCGCCCCGAACGCGCGAGCGGCCAGCCCGAGCCCGTGACCGCGCACCCAGGCGGGCACCACGGTCACCAACCGGTCGGGCCCTTCCGGAAGGAGCAGGCAGATCGACTCCAGGACTCGCCCTCGGTCGCCTCGGCGCACCTGGAACAGCACCTGCAACGCGGCGATCACCTGGGCGTGCAGCGCGGTGCGGGGCAACCCACCCAGCATGCCGAGCGCCTCCAGCCGGGCCGGCACATCCGACGGATTGTTGGCGTGCAGCGTGCCCGCACCACCGTCGTGACCCGTGTTCAGAGCGGCCAGCAGGTCGACCACCTCGCCGCCCCGGCACTCCCCGACCACCAGGCGGTCCGGGCGCATCCGCAACGCCTGCCGGACCAGGTCGCCGAGGCTCACCACGCCCGATCCCTCCACATTGGCGGTCCGCGCCTGCAGCCCCACCACGTGCGGGTGCGCCGGACGTAGCTCGGCGGCATCCTCGACCAACACGATCCGCTCGGTGGCGGGCACCAGCCCGAGCAACGTGTTGAGCAAAGTCGTCTTGCCCGACCCCGTGCCGCCGGTGACCAGGTACGCCAGCCGGGCCGCGACCACGGCGGCGAGCACTGGTGCCACCGGTCGCGGGACGGTGCCCTGGCGCACCAGCTCGTCGAGCGTGAACGGCCGGTGCCGGAAGGTTCGCAGGGACAGGTACGGACCCTCGGTCGCCACCGGCGGCAGCACGGCGTGCAGTCGGGTGCCGTCGGGAAGCCGGGCGTCGGCGTACGGCGAACCGTCGTCGAGCCGCCGACCAGCGCTGGCGATCAGTCGCTGCGCCAGTCGGCGGACGTCCTCCACCGAGCCCACCGGGACGGCGACCTGGTGCAGGCCCGCCCCCCGGTCGACCCAGACCCGGGTCTCGTTGACCAGTACGTCCGTAACCTCAGGATCGGCCAGCAGCGGGGCCAGCGGCCCGGCGCCGACAAGGTCGTCGTGGACTCGGTCGGCGATCCGCAGCACGGCGTTGTCACCCAGCACCGCGGCGGTGGGCTCGGCCCGCACCGCGGAGACGATCGCCGCTGACGTGACCGGTGTGGTGGCCGCGGCGATGCGCTGCCGTACCCGTGCGGCGAGGGTGGCGTCCTCCGGCCGGCCAGTCATGCCGCACCCGTGGCCGGTACGCCGGTGAGCTCGCTGACGATCCGCTGGCAGAGCGCGGCCAGCGGACCCTTGCCGGCGGCGGCCGGGGCCTCGCCCCGCTCCAACCCCCGGCAGAGCCCCGGCTCGGGGCGCAGCGTGCCGGCGAGGGGAAGCCCGAGGGCTCGCGCCACCTCGGCCGCGCCCAGCCGACCCGGAGCGGGACCGCGCACCACCACCGAGAGTGCGCCGCAGTGCGGTACGGCGGCGGCGACCACCCGCGCGGCCGCCGCGGTGGCCCGCAGCTCGGCCGGAACGACGACGAACGCCTGATCGGCCGCCTGCAACGCGATCACGGCAGCGTCGTCCAGCTGCCGAGGCAGGTCGATGACCACGAAGTCGCGGCCGCGCCGGGCCGCGTCCACGGTCGCCGCCATCGCTGCCGCGGGCAGCGCCATCAGGTCGCCGCGGTCCCAGGAGAGCACCACCAGGTCACCGCGGCTGGGCAGCGCCCGGACCAGTGCCGGTGCGTCGACCCTCCCGTCCGCTCCGGTCAACGAGGGCCAGCGCAGCCCTTCCAGCTGCTCCCAGCCGAGCACGAGGTCGAGGCCACCGCCGAGCGGGTCGGCGTCGACGAGCAGGGTGCGGAGTCGGGCCCGGGCAGCGGTCACGGCGAGCCCGCCGGCGAGCACGCTCGCCCCGGCGCCGCCTCGCCCGCCGAGCAGAGCGACGATCCGGGCGCCAGAGCCGTCCGGGCGATCCGTGGTCTGCTCGGCGAACCGATCCACGAGCCACGGCTCGGCGGCGGGAAGCGCGGCGACGTGTTCGGCACCGATCAGCTCGGCGATCTGCCAGCCGGGGTCGATCTGGCCGGCCCGGCCGACCAGCACCAGCCGTGGCCGGTGCGGCAGTCGCGCGCGCAGGCACGGCTGCGCCTGGTCGGCGCCGAGGAGCACCAGAGGCGCGGGAAGCCAGCGGGTGCGCGCGGCCGTAGGGTCGGCGGCGAGTTCCACCTCGGTCCCGCCTGCGGCGGCGAGCCGGAGCAGATCGTCGAGCAGGTCGCCGTCCTCGGTGACGACCAGGGGAAGTCGTCGGATCGTCGGAACGGAGGTACGGGGTGCCATCGCGGCCTCCAGCGGGGTCGGGTGTGCCGCCGACCCTGCTCGGGTTCCGCCCCGCAAACCGTCCCGACCGCGCTGTCTGTGGACAACTCCGCGAGCTGTGGACAACTCCCGGCAAGACAGTTGATCTGCTAAGCGCAGGGCCAGCCCCAGCGCACCTGCAAGCGGGGTGGGATGCTCGGCAGGTGACTGTTCGACATGTTGGCTGGCTCGGGTTGGCAGTCGGACTACTGGTTGGCTGCTCCGAGCCGCCCTACGCGTTGCCTGACCGGAGCACTGCCGCGGTCCAGGCTGAGGAGGAACGTCTGGCCGCACTCCTGCCCGGCGAACTGCTCGACGGACCCGGCACGTGCAAGGTCCGGCTGCTCGGCCGGGAAGGCTCCTCGTCGTACGCCTGGGCGCGCTGCGAAGGCACACCGGAGCCGGGCTTGACCTCCGGTGTGTCCCTGCCGGTACGGGTCGACGGCGACCTGGTGACGCAGCCGCTCGACGGGATCGCCCACGCCGACAGTGTGCGGCGGATGTTCCCGGAGCGGCTGGCGGAAGCCGTTCTCGACGACCCGGACCGGATGCAGCCCTGACGCCCGCGACTGACCGGACCGGCTGACTTCGTCGGTAGCCCTGCCGGCAGGCTGGCGTACCAGCGGTGGCGGGCTGCGCGAGCAGAGGCGGAGGTGGCGACCCAGCAGAGCCGGGCCGCCACCATCATTCGTGCCTGATCACCTGCGGCGCGACGCGGCGTCGCGGCGCGGTGCGTGCCCTGCGGTCAGGCGGCCGGCCCTTGCCGCAGCGCATCCGCGAGAGCCTCGGCGTTCTTCTTGTCCACGCGGGGGAAGGTGAGGGCTACACCGTCGCCCTGCGCGCCGAACGCGACGCGCAGCAGACTCACGACCCCCATCTTGGCCTCGGCCAGCGAAACCTGTTCGCGGGAGACCTCACCGAGAACCTTCTTTCCGGGGCCGCCCAGAAACGTCTGCGTCAGGAAGATCAGTCGACGGTCGGTGAGCACGACGAACTGCTTGCGGGTCGACGCGAGTACCGCACCCAACAACGCTCCGCCGACCTCGAGCCTGATCGCCTGGCTGACGACCGTCCCGACTCGACTGGACGAGAACTTTCCGACCATGGCCCGAGTCGCCGCTACCGGCTCCTCACCGGGCTGCAGGATCGGCGCCACCTGCTCGAACGCACGGGTTTGAAGCTTCTGCTGCACTGCGTCTCCGTTTCCTGGACCGGGAATCGTGCCGATGCTAGTGGTTCCGCATCCGATCAAGATCCGACGTTCGGTCATGCCTGACGAGGAGAGCCAGGATTGCTGTCCTACTGCCAGAGCACGCGGTCCATCACCCTCGTACTGCAGGTTGCGCAAGACGACTGGAGGCTCACCTCGACAGGTTCGCCGGTGACGACTCGGGGCCGTTCACTCCCAGCGCGGTGGCGCGCTCCCACCGGAAAGGGACGACCCCCGTCGGGGGGAGACGGGGGTCGTCGAAGGTTCGGCTCCGGGGGGGTCGAGCCGAACCACTCAGCGGTTACGGGGGGTGCAACCGCCGAGGGTCTGTCTGTTTTCTGGGATATGAAAACTCATCGTGCGGACAAGTCTGCCTGAGCGGGCCCGTCACGTCGAGTGGTGTCGACCCCACTCACTGCGAAAATCTCTTCACGGGTGTGAACGCGGTCACGCCGAGTGGAGGTGGTGGCGCCGGCCCGCAGGTCCGAGGGGTGGCCTGACCCCGGGCACCCGCCGACGATAGACCATCCGGCTAGACTTTCGCGCCGTGGGCCGAAGTGCCGCTTTCTTCGATCTGGACAAGACCGTCATCGCCAAGTCGAGCGCCCTGGCGTTCGGTCGGCCGTTCTACCGGGACGGGCTGATCACCCGGCGTGACGTGGTCAAGTCGGCGTACGCGCAGCTGATGTTCCGGCTGGGCGGCACCGACGAGCAGACCATGGCCAGGACACGGGACTATCTGGCCGCGCTCTGTAAGGGCTGGCAGGTGGAGCAGGTCCGCCAGATCGTCGCGGAGACACTCCACGAGCTGATCAACCCTTATGTGTACGCCGAGGCCGCCGCGCTGATCGAGGAGCACCAGGCGGCCGGTCGGGACGTCGTGCTGGTCTCCGCTTCCGGCGAGGAGATGGTCCGGCCGATCGGCGAGCTGCTCGGGGTGACCGACGTGATCGCCACCCGGATGACGGTGCGGGACGGCCGGTACAGCGGTGAGGTCGAGTTCTACGCTGCCGGCCCGAGCAAGGTCGAGGCCGTCAACGAGTTGGCGGCCGCTCGCGGCTACGACCTGGCTGACTCGTACGCCTACTCCGACTCGTACAGCGACCGCCCCCTCTTGGAGTGCGTCGGGCATCCGAGCGTGGTCAACCCGGACCGGCAGCTGCGCAGGCTGGCGTCGGAGAACGCCTGGCCGGTGCTGGAGTTCCGGCACCCGATCCCGCTGGGCCGTCGACTGCGGGAGCGGCCTGCCGTTCCGGTCGCCGCGGCGGCCCTGGGGGTCGGGGTGGGTGTGGCGATCGGCATCGCCTGGTACGGCCGGCACCGTCGGACCCGCGCCGCCGCCAACGCCTGACCCGGCCAGGGACTGAGCGCGACTCAGGCGGCGGCGAGGATGTCGTCGCCGATGGCGGTGAGCTGGTCGGCGCCCACCTCCACGGCCGACATGTAGTGGCGCAGCCAGGAGCGCAGCCCGTCCGGGGTGCCGGTGGCGAAGGCGCCGGCCGAGCCGACGTACTCGGGCTCCCGCTCGTGGTGGCCGACGTCGACGGCGAGCAGGCCACGCGGGTCGAGGCCACTGGCGAGCAGCACCAGACGCGCGGCGCCCCGGGCCACCACGCCGGACGGGCCGGCGAACGGGCGCAGGTTCAGCAGCTCCCCGTGGACGACGGCGGCGAGCACCAGCGGAGAGGCCTTCGTGCCGCCGGCGACCAGGCCGGCGAGGCCGTCCAGCCGGGCGGCGACCACCGGGTCGGCGACCGGACGGCCCAGTTCGTCCTGCGCCACGATGTCCCGGGCGGCGAGCACGTGCAGCTTCGCGAGGGCCTGCCGGGGGGCCTTCGGCCAGAGCTCGCTCAGCCCGGGCAGTGCCCCGGCGACCCGTAGCGCCCCCTGGAGCACCGGCTCGGTGACCGTGCCGGCGCGGACGGCCTCGCGCTCGTGGGCGTACCCCTCGAGAGCGGCGCTGGCCACCGCGGACCGGAGGCTGACCTCGGCCGCGACCTGGCCGCCGTGCCGGCGCAGCGCGCGGTGCCCGAGCGCCTGGTCGAACCGCTCGCGCGCCCGTTCGACGGCGGCGGGAATGTCGGCGAGCGCGAGCAGCGGGGACAGCGGGTCGGTCGTCACCCCGTCACGCTAGCGACCCGGCTCGGCCGTCCGGGCCGCACCCGCCCGCAACCACGGCCGTCGGGCGCGCGACGGGGGCCGCTCGGCGCGACGGCGCGGGCAGCCGTCGCCGGTCGCGGGCCCCGCGACTACCCTCGGGCCCAGCGAGACGTAGGTCACCCGAGGACGAGGAGTCACGGCATGAGCGAGGCATTGGCAAATCTGCTGAACGAGACGCGCCAGTTCCCCCCGCCGGCCGAACTCGCCGCGCACGCCAACGTCACCGCCGACGCGTACGCCGAGGCCGACGCCGACCGGCTCGCGTTCTGGGCGAAGCAGGCCGACCGGTTGGCCTGGTCGAAGAAGTGGGACGAGGTGCTCGACTGGTCGAACCCGCCGTTCGCGAAGTGGTTCGTCGGTGGGCAGCTCAACGTGGCGTACAACTGCCTGGACCGGCACGTCGAGGCGGGCCGCGGCGACAAGGTCGCGATCCACTGGGAGGGCGAGCCCGGCGACACCCGCACCATCACCTACGCCGAGCTGCACGAGCTGACCTGCCGCGCGGCGAACGCGCTGACCGACCTGGGCGTGACGGCCGGTGACCGGGTCGCGATCTACCTGCCGATGATTCCGGAGGCGGCGGTCGCGATGCTGGCCTGCGCCCGGATCGGCGCGGCGCACAGCGTGGTCTTCGGCGGCTTCTCCGCCGACTCGCTGAGCAACCGGATCCAGGACGCCAGTGCCAAGGTGGTGATCACCGCGGATGGCGGCTACCGGCGGGGCAAGCCGTCGGCGCTGAAGCCGACCGTGGACGAGGCGGTGGCGAACTGCCCGTCGATCGAGCACGTGCTGGTGGTCCGCCGTACCGGCGAGGAGGTGGCCTGGACGGACCGGGACCACTGGTGGCACGAGACGGTGGAGACGGCCTCGGCCGAGCACACGGCGCAGCCGTTCGACGCCGAGCACCCGCTGTTCATCCTCTACACCAGCGGCACCACGGCCCGGCCGAAGGGCATCCTGCACACCACCGGCGGCTACCTCACCCAGGCGTCGTACACCGCGCACGCGGTCTTCGACCTGAAGCCGGAGACGGACGTCTACTGGTGCACCGCCGACATCGGCTGGGTCACCGGGCACTCCTACATCGTGTACGGCCCGCTCTCCAACGGCGTCACCCAGGTGATGTACGAGGGCACCCCGGACACCCCGCACAAGGGCCGGTTCTGGGAGATCGTCGACCGGTACGGCGTGACGATCCTCTACACCGCTCCCACCCTGATCCGGACGATGATGAAGTGGGGCGAGGACATCCCCGCCGGCTTCGACCTGTCGTCGCTGCGACTGCTGGGCAGCGTCGGTGAGCCGATCAACCCGGAGGCGTGGATCTGGTACAGGCAGCACGTCGGCGGGGGCGAACTGCCCGTGGTGGACACCTGGTGGCAGACCGAGACCGGCGCCATGATGATCTCCCCGCTGCCCGGGGTGACCGCGGCCAAGCCCGGCTCGGCGATGGCCCCACTGCCGGGCATCGTGGCGGACGTGGTGGACGACCAGGGCCAGTCGGTGCCCAACGGCGGCGGCGGTTACCTGGTGCTGCGCGAGCCGTGGCCGTCGATGCTGCGCACCATCTGGGGCGACGACGACCGGTTCATCGAGACGTACTGGTCCCGGTTCGAGGGGATGTACTTCGCCGGTGACGGAGCGAAGAAGGACGACGACGGGCACATCTGGCTGCTCGGCCGGGTGGACGACGTGATGCTGGTGTCCGGGCACAACATCTCCACGACGGAGGTGGAGTCGGCGCTGGTGTCGCACCCGTCGGTGGCCGAGGCGGCGGTGGTGGGCGCGACGGACCCGACGACGGGTCAGGCGATCGTCGCGTTCGCGATCCCGCGGGGCAGCGCGGACGTGGCCGGCGAGGCGGGCGAGAAGCTGATCGCGGAGTTGCGCAACCACGTGGCCAAGGCACTCGGCCCGATCGCCAAGCCCCGGCAGATCATGCTCGTCCCGGAACTGCCGAAGACCCGCTCGGGCAAGATCATGCGCCGGCTGCTGCGGGACGTCGCGGAGAACCGGTCGCTGGGCGACGTGACCACTCTGCAGGACTCGTCCGTGATGGAGCTGATCTCGTCGGGGATGAGCGGTACGAAGTCCGACGAGGACTGACGACAGACGTACACACCGGAGGGTGGCGGCCCGCGCGGGCCGCCACCCTCCGTCATTTCCTACGGGTACGACGGGGACGGTGGGAGATTGCCGCCGGCGACGAGTCCACACGCCCGATCATGTTAATCGAACGGTGTCACTGCAATGCGTAACTGAGCGATCCAGCCTGGTCAGCGTCGCAGATGAAGCGCTGGGGTGTGACGGCAGAAAGCATTCTCAACAAAATCTTGCAACAAATCGACGCGTGCATCTTCCCACATGTCTCGGCAGTGTCTATGTTCACCATTGGTCCCACTAGTGGGATCGATCTGTCACCGGCCCGTACCCCCGTTGGGCCGGTTCCCTCACACCGGAGGTACCACGTGCGCAAAGTCGCAGTGGGTCTGCTCGGGCTGTCGCTGACGGCGACGGGGCTGCTGGCGGGCACGTCCGCCAGCGCGGCGCCCCAGCCCAAGGCGCCGACGGCAGCGCCGTCGGCGTCCGAGCCTGCCCTTGTGGAACACGATCTGCCCAACCCGCTGGAGGAGAAGCGGCGGGCGCTGCGCCAGGAGGGCCTCAACGAGGTCCTGACCGGCAAGGCCAAGGCAGAGCGGATCAACGGCAGCACGGTCGTCAAGGTCGGCAAGACCGCGACCAACGCCGCCGGCGAGAACACCCGTTCGGCGCGCAGCGCCGAGGCCAGCCGTACGGACCAGTACGTCGAGCTGGAGCGGCAGAAGACGGACCGGATCTTCGTCATCCTGGCGGAGTTCGGCAACCAGCGGCACCCGTCCTACCCGGACAAGGACATCGACCCGCTGACCCCGGGTCCGAACCGGTTCGACGGGCCGCTGCACAACGAGATCGACCAGCCGAACCGGGCGGTCGACAACTCGACGGTCTGGCAGCCGGACTACAACGCCGACCACTACCGGCAGCTGTACTTCGGCACCAACCCGGGCGACGAGTCGCTGAAGCAGTACTACGAGGCCCAGTCCTCGGGTCGCTACTCGGTCGAGGGCGAGGTCACCGACTGGGTCAAGGTCCAGTACAACGAGGCCCGCTACGGTCGGTCAAACGACAACCCGACCGACGCCAACGGCGACGACCCGGCTGTCTGCGCCCAGACCACCTGCCAGAACACCTGGGCGCTGGTCCGGGACGCCGCCAACCAGTGGGTGGCCGACCAGAAGGCCGCCGGCCGGACCGACGCACAGATCGCCGCCGACGTGAAGTCCTTCGACCAGTGGGACCGTTACGACGTCGACGGTGACGGCAACTTCAACGAGTCCGACGGCTACATCGACCACTTCCAGATCGTCCACTCCGGCGGCGACCAGGCCGACGGCGACCCCTACCAGGGCGAGGACGCGATCTGGAGCCACCGGTGGTACGCGTACGCCACCGACCAGGGCCAGACCGGTCCGCCGAACGCCCCTCTGGGCGGCACCCAGATCGGCACCACCGGGATCTGGATCGGCGACTACACCGTGCAGCCGGAGAACGGCGGCCGGAGCGTCTTCTACCACGAGTACGGCCACGACCTCGGTCTGCCGGACGACTACAACACCGGCACCAGCGGTGACAACAGTAACGAGCACTGGACCCTGATGGCCCAGAGCCGGGTCAGCGCCAAGAACGACGCTGGCATCGGCGAGCGCGGTGCCGACCTCGGTGCCTGGAACAAGCTCCAGCTGGGCTGGCTGGACCACGAGACGGTCGTGCCGGACAAGCAGGACCCGGTCACCCTCGACCTCGGCCCGTCGGAGTACAACACCGACAAGGCGCAGGCCGCCGTTGTCGTACTGCCCCCACGGGAGTACTCCTTCAACAACGGCAAGCCGGCGGAGGGCACCAAGCAGTACTTCTCCGGCAACGACGACGACCTCAACACCACGATGACCCGGACGTTCGACTTCACCGGGAAGTCCACCGCCTCGCTGTCGATGAAGGCTCGCTACAACATCGAGACCGACTACGACTACGTGTACTTCGAGGCGTCCCTTGACGGTGGCAGCACCTGGGCTCAGCTGCCGTTCCTGGTCAACGGCACGCCGAAGACGGACGGCAACGGTCGTAACGCCCTCGACGGCGACAGCGACACCAACGGCGACGGCGAGCCCGACTGGGTCGACCTGACCGTGCCGATGGACGTGGCCGCGGGCAAGGTCGTGCAGTTCCGCTTCCACTACATCACCGACGGCGGTGTCTCCGCGGGTGGCTTCTTCGGCGACGCCATCACGGTGACCGCGGACGGCCAGACCGTCCTCGCCGACGGTGCCGAGACGGGCGCCAACGGCTGGACGTTCGCCGGTGCCGACGGCTTCCGCATCGAGGCCGAGACGTACACCAAGAAGTTCGAGAACTTCTACGTCGTGGCCAACCGCTCGTACGTCTCGTACGACAAGTACCTGAAGACCGGTCCGTACTTCTTCGGGTACCAGAACACCCGCCCGGACTACGTGGACCACTACGCGTACCAGGAGGGTGTGCTGATCACCTACCTGAACAGCAGGTGGGCGGACAACAACACCATGCCGTACGACAAGGACCTGAACCCCGGTGGTCACCCGGGTGAGGGCCGTAACCTGAACATCGACTCCCGCCCGAGGCCGTCGTACAACCTCACCGGCAACGCGTGGCGAGCTCGTGTCCAGGTCTACGACGCTCCGTTCAGCCTCAAGAAGGCCGACTCGTTCACCCTCCACGTGAACAGCCAGCCGCAGTACGTCCGCGGCCAGGCCGCTGCTCCGCTGTTCGACGACAGCAAGCAGTACTGGTACCCGGAGCTGCCGAACCACGGCGTCAAGGTCCCGAACAACGGGATCAAGATCCGGGTTCTGGATCAGAACGGGACGTCCGCGAAGGTCCGCATCTCCTGACCTCCGGGTCAGCGCACCAGCACCACCGCGATGCCCGGGCAGGCCAACTGCCCGGGCATCGCCCCGTTTCGAGGGGCCGGTGGGGAACCGAACCGTCCGGCACCGAGTCAGACTCACGTGAACCGACGATCCGCCGCCATGACCCGTCATCTCCCGCCGGCAGGGCCGATGCCGCCGGCAGTGCCGATGCCGCTGGCTCTGTTGATGGCGCTGGCACTGCTGATGCCGCTGGCCGGCTGTGCCCGAGAGAACGGAGACATCGTGGCCGAGGACCGCACCCCACCTGCCGCCGACTCACCCGTGAGCCGGGCCCCCTCCGAGCCGGCTGATCCGGCCGCCAGCCCGAGCGGTGCGCCGGTCCCCTCGGCTGACCGACCCACCCCGCTGTCCCGGATCCTGTCGCCGAAGCCGCGAATCCCCACCCTGCCCAAGGAGCCCACCGACAACCGCCCGACGGACGTGATCGCCGGACGGATCACCCGGGGCGGCACCGGACCCTGCTACGGCCTGACCACTCTCGACGGCATCGAGTACGCGCTGCACGGCACCGCTGCCGGCGAACTGGCCACGGGCAGCTTCGTCACCCTGCGGGTGGCACCACCCACCTCACCTGTCGACTGCGGCCCCGGCATCGCGCGCTCCATCGTCACGCCCTGACCCACCCGCCATCCTCCGATCGCGACGTGTTCCTGGCCGCGTGCATATCGCCGCTCGGCAAGCAACGCCGGTACGGTCGATTGACGGCAGTCGTTGGCTCCGGCGAGGCTTGCGGATGCCGGGTCGCGGCTCGGAGTTCCACGCGGGCCGCTGTCGATTCTGTGAACGCACCCGGGCACGACGACGCAGCGGCCACGGGGGTAGTCCAGTTGTCACGTCAATTCCTGTCCGTCGTTCCCGAGCATCCCGTACCGGCCCTGGGGCCGGGTGGCACTCCGGTATCGCCGGTGGAGGTGAGACGCCTGCTCGCTGCCAGCCAGCAGCAACTGCTGGTCACTCAGCGCCGGATCATCGAGCACCACGTGCTCCTCGAACGTCTCGAACGCGGCCACGTCACCGATTGGGACGGCGCGTCGGTCGGAGTGGAGCCCGTCAGCGACCCGGACGAACTCCGGCGCATGGCGCGCGATCTGGTGGCCGAGGCCGGGGAGGGGTGCCGCAGCATCCACGCCGAGCTCGACGTCCTCGCCCGGGTCAACGGTGAGCTGCCCGTGCGCCCGCCGTCCGGGCGCACCCTCTGCGCCCGGACGCTACTCGAGGATCACAGCTACCGCGAGGTCGCCGAGCATTCGGGGGCGCGACTGCGGGTGCTGCCTGCGGCTCCGTTGTCGCTGCTGCTGGCCAACGGACGGGCTCTGCTGCCGGCGCGCGGGCCGGATCACGAGCAGCACGGGTTGCTGATCCGCCACCCGGCCCTGATCGAACTGCTGATCCACTGGTTCGACGCGCTCTGGCGCCAGGCGCTGCCCCTGCGAACGGGCCCACGACCGATGACCGACGGGCCGTCCGACCTGCAACTCCAGATCCTCCGGCTGGCCGCCCTCGGGATGAAGGACGAGTCGATAGCGCGCAGCCTGGGTCGCAGCACCCGCTGGGTGCGCCGGCAGTTCGAGATCCTGGAGGAGCGGCTGGGAGCGACCAACCGGATCACCCTCGGGATCGCCGCTGTCCGGCGCAGCTGGATCTGATCTTGCAGGTTGCGGACTGCGTGCCGCTTCGCCCTGGTGGTCCGCAGACCCTGATCAAATAATCGACCCAAGCCGATGGGAGTTCCATCGGTGGGTCGCCTCGCAGCGGCCACACGGGGGAAGGACCGCATTGAACAGACGAGAACTGGGTCGAACGGCTACCGCATTCCTCGCGGCGATCACCGTCGGCGCCACCGTCACCACCGCCCCGAGGCCGGCAGCCGCCGTGCCGCCGGGCTTCGACCACGTCGTCTACTGGAACAACGTACTGCTGGACGCCTACCGGGCCACCGACCTGCCGCCGACGGTGTTGAGCCGGGCGGGCGCCATGATGCACCTGGCCATGTACGACACCGCCGTGTCGCTCGGCACAGCCGGCGCCCCCTACATCGCCACGGTCGCCAAGATCCCGAACTACAACTACGACCGAGACTGGAACCTGGACGCCGCTGCGGTCCGGGTTCTGCGCGCCGTGTTCCCCGGCCTCAACTTCGATGCGGCCTACTCCGGTTCGCGTGTGTACCCGCCGATCGGCAACCCCGGCCCGGAGGGTTACAGCACCAGCGTGGGCGACGGTGCCGCACAGAACATCATCAGCGCCCGCGCCAACGACGGTTCCACCAACAACGCGCCGTACACGGCCAGCATCACCGCCGGGCAGTGGCGGCCGACCGGCTCGGGCGCGGCGGCCAGCCCCAACTGGGGTTCGGTGAAACCGTTCGCGCTCACGTCCGGCTCGCAGTTCCGCCCACCGCTGCCGGGCGGCTTCTCGACCGTCGGCGCGATGCTGAGCAGCCCTCAGTACGCGACCCAGGTCAACGACGTGCGGAGGAAGGGTTCGGCCAACGCCTCGCCCACCGACCGGACCACCGACCAGACCCGGTTGGCGTTCTTCTGGGCCAACGACGCCGGCGGCACCTACAAGCCGCCGGGTCAGCTCTTCGCGCACACCCAGGTCGTGGCGGCACAGCGGCCCACCGAGACGGTTCGGCTCTTCGCCCTGGTGGCGATGGCGCTGGCGGACGCCGCCATCGCGGGCTGGGACGCCAAATACAACACCAGTATCGACCTGTGGCGCCCGGAAACGGCTATCGCTGAGCCGCAGAGCGACGGCAACGCGGCCACCACCCCCGACCCGGCCTGGCGGCCGCTCTCTGTCAACCGCAACGGCGTCCGCTTCTCCCCACCCTTTCCCGCGTACGTGTCCGGGCACGCCATCTTCGCTGGCGCCTGGGCCGGAGTCATGAAGCGGTACTACGGCACCGACGCGGTCAGCTTCACCGGCGGCACCGACGACCCCAACGCCGCCGGGGTCACCCGCTCGTTCAGCAGCTTCAGCGCGGCTGCCACCGAGAACGCGGCCAGCCGGATCTACCTGGGCGTGCACTACCAGTGGGACGCCGACGCCGGCATGAGCACCGGTGACGCGGTCGCCAACCGCGTCTTCGGCAACTACCTGAAGTAGCGGGACAACGGCCCGGGGGCCGGAGGAGCGACATCTCCGGCCCCCGGGCCGCCGCCCGGCTCCGCCCTGTCGCCGCCGCCCACGCGGCCACCGAAACGGCACTGCCGGGCGGTTCGGGTCGCGGACCGGCTCGCACGGGCGGTCCGCCCACGGGCAGGTCCTAGGCTGTCAGCCATGACCGACCAGCGCGGCGGAGCCGTCGACGAGTCCTGCGTCCTCACCGAGGGGCCGTGGACGCACCGATTCGTCGGCGCCAACGGCACCCGGTTCCACGTGGTCGAGGCCGGCACCGGGCCGATGGTGCTCTTCCTGCACGGCTTTCCCGAGCACTGGTGGGCGTGGCACGAGATGCTGCCGGCGGTCGCCGACGCCGGCTTCCGCGCGGTCGCCGTCGACCTGCGCGGTTACGGCGCCAGCGACAAACCACCCCGGGGGTACGACGGCTACACGCTCGCCGCGGACATGGCCGGACTGATCCGCGCACTCGGCGAACGGTCGGCGACGCTGGTTGGTAGCGGCGTCGGCGGCATGGTCGCCTGGACGGTTGCCTCGTTCCACCCGTCCCTGGTCCGGCGGCTGGTGGTGCTGGGAGCCCCACACCCGCTGCGGCTCCGTGCCGGCATCTTCGCCGACCCACGCGGACAGTTCGCCGCCTCCACCCCCGCGCTGAAGTTCCAGCTCCCCCGCTACGAACACGTGCTGACCCGGGACGGCGCCGCGGCGGTGGGGGAGATCCTGCGCCGCTGGGGCGGGCCGCGCTGGGTGACCGGGCCGGCCTTCGAGGCGTACGCGCAGCGGTGCAGAGAGGCGATGGGCATCCCGCAGGCCGCCTTCTGCGCGCTGGAGGGATACCGGTGGGCGTTCCGCTCGCTGCTGCGGCTGCACGGCTACCGTTTCGTCCGGCTGATGCAGAAGCCGCTGGCCACTCCGACCCTTCAACTGCACGGCGCGCTGGACGTCGCAGCCCTGCCGCGTACCGCACTGGGCTCCGGCCGGTACGTCGTCGCACCCTACGAGTGGCGGCTGCTCGACGGGGTCGGGCACTTTCCGCATCTGGAGGCCCCGGAACTGGTGCTCGGCGAGATCCTGCGGTGGGCCAAGTCCTGAGCGCTCCTCAGACCCGCTGCTCCCGCAGGTCGGTGACCTCGGCGGTCGGCGCCCAACCCTGGTAGACACCGAAGTCGAACACCTCCAGCCGCATGGCCTCGGCGACCGGCCAGCGACCACCGGTGTACTCCACCCGCAGCCAGGCATCGTGCTCGCCGAGGACGATGAACGGCTGCCCCTGCCAGGTGCAGGTGGTTCGCACGTACGCCAGGTCCTCGATGTCGCTGACCGGCAGCACCCGCACGTACCGGCCGGAGCGGACCTCCTCGAAGCCCTCGGCAGGCTCCGGCTGGTACAGCCGGATGTCATCGCCGTCCGGGCTGGCCTGGTATTCCCGGCCCTGCCACCGGGCCACGTAGCCGTCGCGCATCACGCCTCACCGACCTGTCGCCACGACACCGTGTCCGTGTCGAGCACCGCGACCACCCGCTCGGTGCCGTCCACGCCGATCCGCCAGAGCTGCGCACCGTGCGGCAACCGGGCGCTGTCCACCTTGAACTCGGCCACCACGTCGCTGCTCTCGCCAGGAGCGAAGCCGTTGCCGCGGAACGGCGGGCGCTCGATGACCCAGCCCTCCATGGCCCGCATCGCCGGCTCGTTCTGACCGCCGTACGGAATCCGGTAGAGGCTCGGCCGGTGCGCCGGCCACCGCAGCACGTAGATCTCCTCGGCGTCCCGGGCGAACGGCGAATCCGGGTAGCTGAGCCCGAGCGCCTCGTGCAACTGACCGGGCGTGGTCAGGTGGGCCAACTCACCGGCCCGGTGCACGAACCCGGAGACCCGGTCGTACCCCCGCTCCAGGTAGTAGGCGAGCTGGCTGGGCGCGATCGCCTTCTGCATGACGGTCGGTCGGGCCGGGTCGACCGCGGCCGGAGCATACCGGGGGCGGGCGGCGGGCTCCGCCACGACCAGCGGCTCCTCCGGGTCCACCTCCAGGTCGTCGCCGAGCCCCACCTCCGCGGCCCAGTTGGCCAGGGCGACGATCTGCTCGCCGGGCAGCTTGGCACCGACCGGGGTACCCGGGTTGACGGCGAACGACCAGTCCTCGTCCGGCCAGCGGCGGATCAGTTGGGCGAACTTCACCCCGACCGTGTCGACGTCGCCTTCGGCGTGGTCCGCGAGGCGCTCCGGGGAGGTGTAGACCACGACGTACGTCTCGTCGTCCAACTGGGCGGTGCGCCAGACGAAGCCCGGGTCGCCGGGGCGGCTGCCCCGCACCGAGTCCGGGGCGGCCGGCAGCAGGACCCGGGCCAACAGCAGCGTGGACAGGAAAGTGTCCGTGCTGCCGGCGCCGGCCGCGTTGAGCAGGTCCTCCTCGACCGTGTTGGCGGGCAGGAACTCGACCGGCACCGGATCGGCACCACTGGCGACCGCGTTGTCGTCGGCACCGGGATGCTCCGGCTCGGCGTCGTCGTCCGGCCGAGGTCGCGGCGCCGGCCTCGTGACACCGCCGCCATCGGGTGCGCCGCCGGCCCGATCCGCGCCGTTCAGGCCGACCGGCGGCTGGGCGCCGTCGGCGCGATCCGCGTTGAGCCGGTCGTCGACGCGTACGGCACCTAAGTCACCGTCCGCCGGGCCGCCGCGCACGCCGGCCTCGGCCGGGCCGCCACGCACGCCGGTCTCGGCCGGGCCGCCACGCACGCCGGCCTCGGCCGGGCCGAAGGGCGCCGGTTCGGTGAGGTCGCGGGACTCGATGATGGTGCCCTCGATGACGATGGGCGTGAAGCCGCGGCGCGGCGCGGGCGGGCCGGAGACCGGTTCGGCGATGGACGGGGGCAGCTCCTCCAACGGCTCGAACCGGCCCGGTTCGACCGGTTGGCCGCGCGGAATCGCCTGGGTCTCGTCCGCCGAGAGGTCGGACGGCCCGAGCCGGGTCAGCGGCGGTTCAGCGGTGGGCCAACCCGGCATCCGGAAGGCACGGGTGGGCTCGTCCGCCAGCGGATCGGGCCCTCGGGGTGGCAGGGGCTGGGTGGCTTCGGTGTCCGGTGCGGGCGTTCGGACCCGCCGCGACGCACCCGGGTCGGCAGCCGGCGGCCGGAGGGGACGGGTGGCGTCCGCATCCGGCATGGGAAAGGCCCGGGTCGCGCCCTCGCCGAGCGGCCCGTCGGCCGGGCGGCGGCGCGGGAAGGGTTGGCCGCCGCGGGCGAACCGGGACGGCGGCACCGCGCGGTCACCGGACCGGCCGCCGCCCGCATTCAGGCCGGATGCCCGGTCCCTGCCGGACGCCGGTTCGAAGAAGGATCGTCGGCCGCTCTCGGCGCTGCCGTTGTCGGCGGGCGGGCCCTCGGTGCCGGCACCCGGTCGACTCGCGGGCGGCCAGCCCGCCGCACCGGCACCGGGCTGGTCGGCGGGGGTGACGCGGGGGCGCTCGGCAGGCGTCAGCGGCGTGAACCGGGACGCGACCGGCCGGCCCCCGCCGGGTACGGGATCGCCGGGCCTGCCGGGTCGGGTAGGACCGGTCGGGTACCGCTGACCGGCGGCGGGCACGTCCTCGCCGTCGGCGCTGCGGGACAGGTCACCGGGGCCGGGCACCCGAGGTGACGTGCCCGGTGCCGCCGCACCGGACACCCGCGGGGCCGGGCCACGCGGCAGCGAGGACGGCCCGGACGGGGTCGCCGGGTCGAATCCGGGCGACGTCGACCCGGGAACGGCAGCCGGCCCCGTGCTGGCGGGGACGTCGCGGCCGGACGCACCGGGTCGGGTGCGGGACAGGGTCTCGGCTCGCTCCAGGCGGGCGCGGGCACCCATGGAACGGCCGGGCAGCCGGACGTCGCCCCGGGAGAGCTGTGAGACGAACCAGGGCGGCAGGTAGCCCTCGACGGGTAACCCCGGGTTGACCGCCAGCCACCATTCCTGGTTGGGCCAGCCGACAGCGAGGTCGGAGAACGGGACCCGTCGGTTGCTGCCGGGGTGGTCGCCGAGGCAGGCCCGCAGCGCGGCGGCGGAGGTGAAGGCCAGCACGTGGGTGCGGCCGCCGGTGGTCCACGTGCCCCAGCCGGACGGTGCCTGACCGGGCAGCGCCGGCGCGGCGACCGGCAACAGCAGGTCGGTCCGGGAAAGGAGCCGGAAGTAGAGCTCCTGGTCGTTGGCGCGCAGCGCGTCCCGCATCGCCACCTCGGCCTCCGTGGCCGGCTCCCATTCGGTCACGGCCACCTCTCCTTCCGAGAACAGGCCACAGGTATCGCGTACAACCTACAAGGTGGTACCAAGATCACAATGGCTGGCCGGCGGCGGTCCGCCCCGGTGCCGGCGAGGCGATAACATCCCGTTCCGGAGCCGACACGATACGGAGGCCGTCGATGTCCCGGTCGTTTGCGCGCCCGATCCTCGCAGGTCTGACGGCCACACTGCTCACCGGCACGGCAGCCCCGGCGGTCGCCGGGACTGTCGCGCTCCGGGCGGCGCCGGCCTGCGCGAGCCCGCTCGCCCCCGTCCGGCCGGTCACGGCCCTGCCGTGGGCGCAGCAGCGGTACGACCCGGCGCGGCTCGCGCCACTGGCCACCGGTGCCGGTGTGACGGTGGCGGTGGTCGACTCCGGGGTCGACCGGGTGCACCCGCAGCTGACCGGGCACGTGCTGGCCGGCACCGATCTGCTCGACCCGGGCGGGGACGGCACGCGGGACTGCGCCGGCCACGGCACCGGTGTGGCGAGCATCATCGCGGCGGCGCCCCGACCGGGCGTCGCCTTCCACGGCCTGGCACCGGATGCCCGGATTCTGCCGGTGCGGGTGAGTGAGCAGCAGGTGGTACAGGGGCGGGAGTCGGGGCGTACGGTCAGCGCCGCCGAGTTCGCCCGGGCCATCCGCTGGGCCGTCGACCATGACGCCGAGGTGGTGAACCTCTCCGTCGTGCTGTACGCCGACGACGCGGCGGTGCACGCCGCCGTGCGGTACGCGGTCGACCACAACGTGGTGCTGGTGGCCGCCGCCGGCAACCTGCACGACAACGGGGATCCGCGCCCGTTTCCCGCCGCCTACGACGGGGTGCTCGGGGTGGGTGCGATCGGGGCGGACGGCGGGCGGGCGGCCTTCTCGCAGACCGGCGCGTACGTCGACCTGGTCGCTCCGGGCAGCGAGGTGCTGGCCGCCGCGCCGGGTCAGGGCCACCAGAAGGTCGAGGGAACCAGCTACGCGGCGCCGTTCGTGGCCGCCACCGCGGCGCTCCTGCGCGAGTATCGGCCAGAGTTGACCGCTGCCCAGGTGGCTGAACGCATCGTCGACACCGCCGATCCGGCACCCGGCACAGGGCAGGGCGGCGGGTACGGCGCCGGCGTGCTGAACCCCTACCGAGCGGTCACCGAGACCGGCAATGGTCGCCGACCGGCCAGCCCACGGCCGGTCGGTGCCCTCGCCGACGCTCGGGCCGACCCGGCGCTCGTAGCCCGCCAGACTCGGCGGGCGACAGCCCGGGACCGGGCACTGCTGGTCGGTGCGGCGATCGGCACGACTGTGGTTGCCGTGGTGCTGCTCGCCCTGGTGCTGCCCCGCGGTGCGCGCCGGCGGTGGCGCCCGGCCGACCCGGTCTGACCCGGCCGGCCCTCCGGCCCGCTCCCCGACCAGGCGCGGCCGGGGCGCCGACCCGGACACGGTCAGCGCTCCCGGCCCAGGGGATTCACTGGAACAGCCCGGTGTTCTTCTTTTCGGTGTCCAGATAGTCGGTGGCGGAGTCGTTAACCGCCAGCCTGATGTCGCGCAGCATCGACTGGAGGTCCTGTGAGGCGGAGCGCCACCGCGCCTGGCGCTGTTCATAGGACTCCCGGGCCTCACCCGTCCAGCTCGCCACCAGCGGCGCTGCGTCCCGTTCGAGTTGGCCGAGCTGCGAGTCGAGCGTGTTCAGCGCCTTCTGGATGTCCGTGCCGGCCTGTGAAAGCGCGGCGAAGTTGACGACCAGCACACCGTGGTCCATCGGATCTTCCCTCCCGATTGGGATCAGAGCGGCAGTTGGATGCCGCCGCGGTTGGTGCCGGCCACCCGGCTGGCCGCCTCGTCGTCCGAGACGTCGTACTGCCGGCCGGCGGTGCGGATCGCGCCGGCGGTCTCCCGCAGCGCCCGGTGCAGCGCCGCCTGGTCCTGCGACCACTGCTGCTTGACCTGCTCGAACGACCGCCCGCCGGCACCACGCCAGGCCTGCTGCAACACCTCCAGCTCGGTCAACAGGCCGGTCAGCATGGACTGCAACGACTGGTCCACCTGCTCGAACTTCGCGGCGGTCTGTTGCATGACCGCGGCTTCTGCCTGGGTCTGGGACACCCGGACGTCACCTCGTCTCCTCGATCGGAACTGGCCGTCGACGCGCCCGTCCTGAGAGCGCGCCGCTCGCGTCGCCCGACCGTCGAGCCCGACCGTCGAGCCCGGTGGACGCGGATCAGCGAGCACTTCGTGGCTGACGGTAGCGGCCCGGTAGCGGTTCTGCTACCCCACTCACCTCCCCTGTGGACAACCACGGCACCCATCGGTCGCTTACGATGTGCCGCAGCCGCGTCGCGGCGCGTGACGGGCCGCCGGAGCGGCCGGCGTCCGACCCGGTCCACACTGGTCGAGGAGGCGCGATGCCGGCTGTGACCACCGGAGCACCGCAGCCGTCGACCGCCCGCGGGCCGGGTGTCGTTTCCCCGGTGAGCGGGCCGGACGGGCTCGCCGACACCGGCACGGGCCTTGCCACGTCCCAGGCACCGCCGCCCCGCACCCGCTGGGCAACGCTCGGCCGGCACGTGGGCCTCGGGATGCGCGCCGGTCAACTTGTCGCCGGGCAGGTCGCGGTGGCGCTCGTCCTCGCCTCCCTGGGTCGGGGAGCGCCGGTCACCGTCGCGGTCGCGCTGGCGGCTGTTCTGCTGGTGGCGACCGCCTGGGTCCGGGTCCGGGGCCGGTGGCTGTTCGAGTGGCTGGGCACCGCCGCGGGGCACCTGACGCGTCGCCGCGCGTTGCACGTGCCGGTCGGCCCGACCGCGCTGCTGGAGCTGGTCGCCCCGGGTGCCGTGGTCCGATCGACCGAGCTGCCCGGCGGGCCGGCCGCAGTGTTGGAGGACACCACCGGCCTGGTGGCGCTGCTGGAGCTCGGCGACCCCGGTGACCTGCTCGGCGACGTGTCCCGGGCGATCCCGGCGCCGTCGGCGCTGCTGCCCCCGCCCGGGCCGGACGCACCGCCGTTGCGGATCCAACTGCTGCTCGCCGGGACGCCGGCGCCGGTGCCGGCGGCGGGCGGGACTGTCGGCACGTCGTACCGGCAGCTCACCGACGGGCGTCTCGCCGGGCGGGAGCGGGCTGTGGTGGCGGTGCGGGTGCTACGGGTGGACGGCTGGTCGGAGGAGGACCTGCGGCGGGTGCTTGCCGGCACCGTACGCCGGATCGTCCGCCGGCTCGGGCCGCTGACCGCGCGGCCGCTCGGCGTACCCGCGGCGCTGCGCGTCCTCGGCGAGCTGGCCCACCACGAGGGCCAGCCGGTACGGGAGTCCTGGCCCCTGCTGAGGTCCGGGGCACTGCTGCAGGCAACCTTCCGCCTGGTCCAGTGGCCGGACGCCGGGAGCGCAGGCGCACGGCGGCTGGTGGCACGGCTGCTCGCCCTGCCGGCGACCGCGACGACGGTGTCACTCTGCGCTGGCCCCTTCTCGGCCGGTGGGGTGCCGACCGAGCTGACCGTACGCCTGGCCGCCGGGACGGCGACGGAGCTGACCGCGGCCGCCGAGGCCCTGGAACGGCTGGTGGCCGGCCTGGGCGGGGCCGTACGCCGGCTCGACGGTGCGCACCTCGACGGGCTGGCGGGCACCCTGCCGCTCGCGCTCGCGGCCCAGGGGGCCCAGCCCCGGCCGGCGGTGGACGGCTGGGAGCTGACCCTGGGTGAGGCCGGAATGCTGGTCGGCACGAACCGGCACGGCGGTGCGGTCACCGTGCGGCTGTTCCGACCCGAGAGCACCCGCCTGCTGCTGGTCGGCGGGGTGCGCGTCGCCCAGTTGCTGGCGCTGCGCGCGATGGCGCTGGGCGCTCTCGTGGTGGTGCAGACCGCGCGCCCGCGCGCCTGGGAGCCGTTCGTCCGGGGGGTGGGCGCGCCCGGCGGAACGATTCCACTGATCCCGCCGGGTCGACCGGTAGCCGACGGGGTGGGCACCGCGCTGCGCCCGTTGCTGCTGGTGGTCGACGCCGGGCCGGTGCCGGCCGAGGCTGGGCCGGGAGCACCGTGGCGTTCCACTCTCGTGGTCCGGGACGAGCTGACCCCGGCGGACGCGGACACGCTGAGCCGGGCCGACCTGGCGGTGCTGCAACCGCTGGACGCCGCCGAGGCCGCGTTGGCCGGCGCCGCGCTGGGTCTGGGTGGCTCGGCCGAGTGGTTGACCCGGATCCGGGACGACATGGTGGCCGTGGTGAATCGGCGGGCGTTGCGCTGGGCGCTGCTCTCCCCCACTCCGATCGAGTCGCAGTTGATCGGACGCCCGGCCCGCGGCTGAGCCGTTTCGGTGGTCACGTGGCGGGTTACGCCGGTGGCCCGTCCGTGGCACGATCCCCGCCATGGGTTTTCTGAAAGGGCTGCTGATTCGGCTGGCCTCCACGGCGCTGGCCTTCTGGCTGGCCACACTGCTCATTCCCGGCATCACTCTGGACACGACCTCCGCCGTCAAGACGGTCACCACGCTGATCCTGGTGGCGGCGATCTTCGGCGTGGTCAACGCGGTGCTCCAGCCGATCATCAAGACCGTCGGCTGTGGCTTCTACCTGCTGACCCTGGGTCTCATCGCGCTCGTGGTCAACGGCCTGCTGTTCCTGCTCACCAGTTGGATCGCCGACCAGGCCGGGCTGGGGTTCTCGGTCGACGGCTTCTGGCCCGCGGCCGTACTGGGCGCCCTGTTCGTGAGCATCGTGACCTGGATCCTCGGCGCGGTTCTCGACCGGGACTGACCGGCGACCGACCAGCACCGACCCGGCCCGCCCGGGGCCCCGGCCGCGACCGGAGCCCCGGGCGGTGCGGTGACCAGAATGCGGGAATTGGCCGGCGCGCAGGCCACTCGGGTCGGCTAGCGTCGCCGACGTGTTCTCGCTGAGCCGCGCCGACGGCCACCTGATCAGCACCGATCCCGCTCGGCTCGACCTGGACCGGGTGCACCACTGGCTGTCCACCGACGCGTACTGGGCGCTGGGACGGGACCGGGCGACGGTCACCCGGGCGTTCGCCGGCTCGCTGCCGTTCGGCGTCTACCGACCCGACGGCCACCAGGTCGCGGTGGCCCGGGCGGTCACCGACGGCGCGACCTTCGCCTGGCTCTGCGACGTCTACGTGGCCCGCCCCGCCCGGGGCAACGGGTTGGGCGGCTGGCTCGCCGGCGCGATCCGTGACCACCTGGCCGAGCTGGGCGTACGCCGGATCCTGCTGGCCACCAACGACGCGCACGGGGTGTACGCCCGGATCGGGTTCACGCCCCTGGACGCCCCGGAGCGGTGGATGCAGCTCGATCGGCGGCCTCCGGTGACGCCGATCACCGGAAAGGAACAAGACGGCAGTTGACCCCTTACGGTGAGGGTGTGACGTCACTCCGCCTGGGATACCTCTACGGCCTCGGCGCGTACCTGCTCTGGGGTTTCTTTCCGCTCTACCTCAAGCTGCTGCGACCAGCCGGCCCACTGGAGATCCTGGCCCACCGGATCGTCTGGTCGGTCGTCTTCGTGGCCCTTCTGTTGGCCGCGCTGCGCAACATCGGTTTCCTGCGGGCGCTGCTGCGAAGGCCCTGGACGGTGGCCGGGATCGTCGCCGCCGCCGCGCTGATCGCGGTCAACTGGGGGACCTACATCTACGGGGTCAACTCCGACCGGGTGGTGGAGACGGCGCTCGGCTACTTCATCAACCCGCTGGTGGTGGTGCTGCTCGGGGTGACGGTGCTGCGGGAGCGGTTGCGCCCGGCGCAGTGGGTGGCGTTGGGCATCGGCGCGTCGGCGGTGGCGGTGCTCGCCGTGGACTACGGCCGGCTGCCCTGGCTGGCACTGACCCTGGCCTTCAGCTTCGCCGGCTACGGCCTGGTCAAGAAGCGACTCGGGCTGCCTCCCGCGGAGGGGCTGTTCGTCGAGTCGGCGGTGCTGGCGCTGCCCGCGCTGGGCTACCTGGCCTGGCTGACCCGCCGCGCCGAATCGACCTTCGGGCACGTCTCGGCCGGCCACACCGCGCTGCTGGTGCTGGCCGGCGCGGCCACCGCGATCCCGCTGCTGCTCTTCGCCGGAGCCGCCAACCGGCTGCCGCTGTCCAGTCTCGGCATGATCCAGTATCTGGCGCCGATCCTCCAGCTCGGCTGCGGCGTGCTGATCTTCCACGAGCCGATGCCACCGGCCCGCCTCGCCGGTTTCGCCCTGGTATGGCTGGCACTGATCGTCTTCACCGCCGACGCCATCCGCCAGTCCCACCGCACCCGCACCGCCACCCAGGCCCAGGCCCTGGAACCCGTCCCCACCTCCTGAGCCGGAGCTCGGGGTCAGGGGACCGCGTAGGAGAGGATGGGGGTGCCGTCGGCTCGCTGGAGCTCCACGCTGACCAGCTCGGCGTCGGTGAAGCGGGTGGCGCCGGTGACGCGGAGGTCGTCCCCGGGCGCGGCGAGCCAGGAGCCGATCTGTTCGGTGGTGCCGTTCGCGCCGCGTGCCACCAGCCGGAACGTGTAGGCCTTGCCGTAGCCGGTTCGCGGGTCGTACCCGCAGCGCATCGTCACCTCGGTGCCCCACTTGGTGCCCTCCAGCCCCAGCTCGGCGTGCACCGGCCCGGCGTCGGCCACCGGCCGCATGGCGACCATCGACACCTGTGGGCCCGGAGTCCCCGGGCCGGAACCGCCTGGCGTGTCGCGCAGCACCGCAGCCGCACCGACACCGACCACCAGCGCCAGCGCGGCGGCAGCCAGCGTGGTCACCACGTACCGCTGGCGGGTCGCCGAGCGCTCGCGGCGCCGCCGCTTGCCGGCCTCCTCGATCAGCGCGGGCGCCCGGGGCGGGGTTGGTGGTGGGAGGAACTGCTCCAACCCCGACGGGTCGAGGCGGCCGAGCAGGCCGGGCAGGACGGCGATCTCGGCGACCGCGTCGCGGCAGGAGGCGCAGCCGGCGAGGTGCCGCTCGTACGCCGCCCGCTCGGCGGGAGCCAGCGCACCCAGCACGTACGCGCCATCGTCGTGCGCGAACTCGCACCGGGTCATCCCGTCACTCCCATCTCAGCCAGGACCAACCGTAGTGACCGCAGCGCGTAGTGGGTGCGGGACTTCACCGTTCCCGGTGGCACACCCAGCCGGGATGCCGCCTCGGCCACCGACCGCCCCTGGTAGAAGCACTCGACCAGCACCTCCCGGTGGGTCGGACTGAGCCTGTTCAGCGCCTCGGCGACCGTCCACGCCTCGACGGCGCGCTCGGCCTCGTCGACCACCTCCGGCGGTTCGGGTAGCTCGTCGGTGAACACCTCGCCGACCCGGGTGGATCGGCGCCGCCAGGCGTCGATGGCCAGGTGGCGGGCGGTGGTGAAGAGCCAGGCCCGCACCGAGCCGCGACGCGGGTCGAGCGACTCCGGGTGTCGCCAGGCCCGCAGCAGCGTCTCCTGCACCAGGTCCTCGGCCCGCTGCCGGTCCCCGTTGACCAACCGCAGGGCGTGTGCGTACAGCGCCTCAGCGTGCTCGTCGTGCAGCGCGCGCAGCAGTTGGGCGTCATGGTCGCTGATGGCGGTCTCCTCACTTCCGGCGCGCGTCCGGCGGTGCGTCCGCCCAAAAGTACGTCTGGTCAGGCCGATCGGTTCAGCACGAGCTCAGACCGGCTGCTCGCCGACGGGCGACGGCCCACTTGTTCACGCCTGGTTCACATCGCGGCCGACGACCGCTCACCGCGTCCTCCTAGCGTCCGGCACGTACGCCCGACGATGCCTGACCCAGCCGTGCCACCGACCTTCCAGGAGGCCTCTCCCATGAGCGATCGCCCCCGGCTGCTCCCGCTCCTGGGTGCCAACCGCCACGGCACCCGTGACGCCATGACCTGTCTCTACCGCTGTGGAAACGCCTGCGACCACCCGGTCCCGAACACCTCCGACAACGCGTACTTCGGAGACGTCGTCGACGCGGAGGTCTCCCGGCGCGGCGTGGTCCGGGCCGGCGCGGTCGGCGCGCTGGTGCTCGGTTTCGGTGGCGCCGCGGCCGGTGCGCTGGCTGGCGCCGCGCCGGCCGTGGCGGCCCCCGCCGCACCGGCACTCCCGGACGTCCCGGAGGCGTTCGGCTTCGGGCGCCCCACCACCGGCGTCGGCAGCGGCAAGCTGAGCTTCAAGCCGATCCCGCCGAACAAGCTGGACACCCTGGTCGTGCCCAACGGGTACGACCACGCCGTGGTGATCAAGTGGGGTGACCCGGTGGTGCCGGGCGCGCCCGAGTTCGACGTGCACTCCCAGACCGCCGCGGCGCAGTCCCGGCAGTTCGGCTACAACAACGACTTCGTCGGTGTGCTGCCGCTGGACAAGCGGGGCAGGCGGGCGCTGCTCGTGGTCAACCACGAGTACACCAACGAGGACCTGATGTTCCCGGGCTTCCCGGGCCTGGACGGGCTGTCGGTGGAGCAGCTGCGCACCGCGATGGCCGCGCACGGCATGTCCGTGGTCGAGCTGGAGCGGGTCGCCGGCACCGGGCAGTGGCAGCCGGTCGACCACGGTCGGCGGCCGTACAACCGGCGGGTCACCGCGCTGGGCACGAAGTTCGACCTGACCGGGCCGGCCGCCGGATCGGCGTGGCTGAGGACCGCCGCCGACCCGAAGGGCCGTACGGTCGTCGGAACGCTGAACAACTGCTCCGGTGGCGTGACCCCGTGGGGCACCGTGCTCTCCGGCGAGGAGAACTTCAACCAGTACTTCGTCGGTGCCGACGGCGCCCCGGCCGAGCTGAAGCCGAGGCTGGACCGGTACGGGATCAGCACCGCCGCGCGCTACCCGAGTGGCAGCCGCAAGTGGGAGCGCGCCGACGAGCGTTTCGATCTGGCGAAGCACCCGAACGAGGCGCACCGGTTCGGTTGGATCGTCGAGATCGACCCGTTCGACCCGGAGAGCCGCCCGCGCAAGCACACCGCGATGGGCCGCTTCAAGCACGAGGGCGCCAACGTCATCGTCGCCAGGGACGGACACGTGGTCGCGTACATGGGCGACGACGAGCGGTTCGACTACCTCTACAAGTTCGTGTCGGACCAGAAGTTCCTGAAGGGCAACTCCTGGGCCGCCCGCAAGCACAACCTGACGCTGTTGGAGTCCGGCACGCTCTATGTCGCGCAGCTCGACCAGACCAGCGCCGGTGAGATCGACGGCTCGGGCAAGCTTCCCGCCGACGGCGCGTTCAACGGCCGCGGCCGTTGGATCAAGCTGGTCAGCGGCAACCGTTCGTTCGTCGACGGGATGACCGCCGCGGACGTGCTCACCTTCACCCGGCTGGCCGGTGACAAGGTCGGGGCGACCAAGATGGACCGCCCGGAGGACGTCGAGCCGAGCCTGCTCACCGGCAAGGTGTACGTGGCGTTGACGAACAACACCAACCGGGGCGTCGCCAGCTTCCCGAAGCCGGACGAGGCCAACCCGCGGATCGCCAACAAGCACGGGCAGATCCTGGAACTCGTCGAGGACCGCGGCGACAACACCGCCGAGAGCTTCGCCTGGTCGCTGCCGATCGTCTGCGGCGACCCGACCGACCCGTCGACCTTCTTCGCCGGGTACGACAAGACGAAGGTCTCCCCGATCTCCTGCCCGGACAACGTCGCCTTCGACGCCACCGGCAACCTGTGGATCTCTACGGACGGCAACGCGCTGGGCAGCAACGACGGCCTCTTCGCCACCGCCGTGGAGGGCCCGGAGCGCGGTCACCTCAAGCAGTTCCTGACCGTGCCGCTCGGTGCCGAGACCTGCGGCCCGTTCATCACCGGGGACAACCGCTCGGTCTTCGTCGCCGTGCAGCACCCGGGTGAGATCACCGGCGCGTCGGTGGAGAACCCGGCCTCCAACTGGCCGGACGGCGACTTCGCCAAGCCGGGCGTGGTGGTCACCTGGCGTCTCGACGGCGGCCCGGTGGGCAGCTGACGTTCCTTTCGGCGGTCCGGCCCCGGAGGCCCTCTCCCAGCCCGGGAGAGGGCCTCCGGGCGTCGCGGGTCAGTGGTCGGCGGCGATGCCGTCGGCGACGGCGCGGGCGACCGTGAGCAGCTTGGCCCGGACCACCCTGGCGGAGGTCATCATCTCGCCGGCCGGCAGCGCGCAGGCCAGCACGACCCGCCGTTCCATGTCCTTGTCCGGTGTGACCAGCACCGCCGCGCAGGCGACCCCCTGGCGGAACTGGCCCATCTCCATCTGCATCCCGCGCCGGTCGCCGGCGGCCAGGTCGGCTTCGAACGACTCGGTGCTGGTCAGGGTGGAGGTGGTGAACGGGCGCATGCCGTATTCGCGCAGGTAGCGGAAGCGTTGTTCGGCGGTGAGGGTGGCGAGCAGCGACTTGCCGAGGGCGGTGGCGTGCGCCCCCTCGTCGAAGCCGGGGACCAGATCCTCCAGGTAGGGCGAGCGGTGCCCCTCGGCGACCGCCGTGAGGGCCACCTGACCGCCCACGAAGCGACCGAGGTAGTGGCTGAAGCCGGTGTCGGCGGCGGCCCTGCGCAGGGTCTCACCGACCGCCGGCGGGCCACGGAAGGCGGTGACCAACTCACGGTAGCGGTCGGCCACCTCCAACCCCACGATGTACGTGCCGTCCTCCCGACGGATCACGTAGCCCTCGTAGGCGAGTGTGCGGACGAGGTGGTACGTGGTGGCGACGGTCAGCTCGCACCGCCGGGCGATCTGCTTGACGGTCAGGCCCTTCGGGGCGCGACCGACCGACTCCAGGACCCGTAACGCTCGGGACACGCTTCGGATCAGGTCCGAAGGTTCTGCCAAGGGGTCGCGCACAACCACCTCCGCCGCCGGGGACTTACACCATATGAAATACAGGCCGGGTGCGATATGCCTGTTCGGGTCGAGGATGCCAGATCACGGCCCACGCCTTGTGCCCCGTCGGTCACACGGAGTGGTCTGAGAGATTTCACGTAGGTTTGCCGGACGATGACCGACACCATTCCCGCCCCCGTCCCGACCCGCACGATCCGGGTCAGCGTCGGCGCCGTCGCCACCACCATCGCCTGCGTACTGCCCGTCTTCCTGCTGGGTGGCCTCGCTGTGCAGATGGGCGCGGACCTCGGCTTCTCCCCGGCCGGCCTCGGCCTCGCCGTGGCCGTCTACTTCGGGGTCAGCGCACTGGCCTCGGTGCCCTCCGGCCGCCTGGTCGAACGCTACGGGTCGGCCGTGGTGGCCCGGTGCGCCATCCTGCTGTCCGCCGGCTCGATGCTGGCCGTCGCGGCGCTCGCCCGGTCCTACCCGGTGCTGGTAGGGCTGCTGGCGTTGAGCGCCGCCGCGAACGCCTCCGGCCAGCTGGCCAGCAACGCGGCGCTGGCACAGCACGTCCCCGCCCGCCGGCAGGGCTTGTCCTTCGGCGTCAAGCAGGCGGCCATCCCGGTGTCCACCCTGTTGGCCGGGGTGGCGGTGCCCACCATCGCGCTCACCGCCGGCTGGCGCTGGGCGTTCGTGGCGGCCGCCGCGGCGGCACTGACGGCACTGCCCTCGGTGGGACGGCAGCACTCCGGCCCTTCCCGGCGGACCGTTTCCGAGCGGGCGGGCCGGGCCACGGCGGCGCTGGTGGTGGTCGGTGCGGCGGCGACGTTGGCCGCGGGCGCGGCCAACGCGCTCGGCACCTTTTTGGTGGACTCCGCGGCCGCCCGGGGCCTGTCACCGGGCCTCGCCGGCCTCACCCTGACCCTGGGCAGCGCGATCTGCGTGCTGGCCCGGGTCGGTGCCGGCTGGATGGCCGACCGGCGCTCCAGCGGCCACGTGGCGCTGATCGCGGCCATGCTGGTGGTCGGTGCCGTCGGGCTGGGCCTGCTCGCCCTGACCGGCGCGGTGCCGCTGGTGGCGGGTGTCGTGCTCGGCTTCGGCCTCGGATGGGCCTGGCCCGGTCTGATGAACTTCGCGGTGGTTCGGCTGCACCCGCAGGCCCCGGCCGCCGCCACCTCGATCACCCAGACCGGGGTGTACGCGGGCGGCTGCCTCGGGCCGCTGAGTCTAGGCCCGCTCGCGGCCCACCTCGGCTATCCGACGATGTGGACCACGGCAGCGGTGGCGATGCTGCTCGCCGCCGCCCTCATGCTCGTCGGCAGCCGCCTGTTGACCCGTCCCGTCGAGACGGGCCGGGATGGGGATCAGCTGGTGCGGTCGGCGATGTAGTCGCAGAGCGACTCGAGGGCGCGGCGGGACGGGCCGGTCGGGAGCGGGGCCAGGCGCGCGCGGGCCTCCTCGGCGTAGCTGCGAACGGTCTCCTGGGCCCGCTTGAGCGCCGGGCTCTCCCGGAGCAGCCCCAGCGCCTCGGCGTGCAGCGCGTCGTCGGTGAGCGGGCCGGTGGCCAGGATCTCCCGCAGCCGCACCGAGGCGGCGTCGGAGTCGTCCGCCGCGCGGGCGTAGAGCACCGGCAGCGTCGGAACACCCTCGCGCAGGTCGGTGCCGGGGGTCTTGCCCGACTGCGTCGACTCCGAGGCGATGTCCAGCAGGTCGTCGGTGAGTTGGAAGGCGACGCCGATGGTCTCGCCGTATCCGGCCAGCGCCTCGATGTGCTCGGCGTCGGCGCCACCGAACATGCCGCCGAACCGGACCGAGGTGGCGATCAGCGAGCCGGTCTTCTCGGCGATCACGTGCAGGTAGTGCGCGACCGGATCGTCGCCGGCGCGGGGGCCCACGGTCTCCGCGATCTGCCCGTGCACCAGCCGGGCGAAGGTGCGCGCCTGCAACCGGACCGCCTCGGGGCCCAGGTCGGCCGCGATGTCCGCAGCCCGGGCGAAGAGGTAGTCGCCGACCAGGATGGCGACCGAGTTGGTCCAGCGGGAGTTGGCGCTCGGCGCCCCCCGCCGCACGGCGGCCTCGTCCATCACGTCGTCGTGGTAGAGGGTTGCCAGGTGGGTGAGCTCCATCACCACGGCCGCCGGCACCACCTGCGGGGAGTTCGGGTCACCGAACTGGGCGCCCAGCGCCACCAGCAGCGGCCGGAACCGCTTTCCACCGGCCTCGACGAGGTGCCGGGCAGCCTCGGTGACGAACGGGTCGGCGCTGGTCACACTGGCTCGCAGGTCGACCTCGACCGCCTCCAGCAGACCCAGCACGGATGCCTCGACGCGGGGATCGGCGAGATGGAGGCCGAGCGCGCCGAACTGACTTGTGCTCGCCCGACCCCGGCGACCGCCGGAACCGGTGGCACCTGAACGCTCGCCAGCCGGAATCACCACGCTATCAACCATGCCACACCCGTTCGACCTGCCCCGATCGGGGATGTGCACCGGGGGTCGGCACGGTGACCCGTGCCGACCCCCGCTTCGCCGAAGCTCTCCTCAGCGCACGAATTCGGCGGCTCCGGTGGCCAGGTCGAGCAGCGGCGCCGGTGCGACACCCAGCACCAGTGTGGCCAGTACGCCGATCATGAGCGCGGCGGAGGTGAGCCCACCGGGCACGGTGACCGTCGGGGTGGACTCGCCCGGCTCGGAGAGCCACATCATCACCACGACCCGCAGGTACGGGAAGGCCAGCACCATGCTGGTCAGCACGCCGGCGATCACCAGCCAGGCGTGACCACCGTCCAGCGCCGGCCCGAAGACCGCGAACTTGCTGGTGAAGCCACTGGTGAGCGGAATGCCGGCGAATGCCAGCAGGATGAACGTGAACAGACCGGCGTAGAACGGCGAGCGACGGCCCAGCCCGGCCCAGCGGGACAGGTGGGTGGCCTCCCCGTCGTCGTCCCGGACCAGGGTGACGACCGCGAACGCGGCCAGCACCGAGAAGCCGTACGCGACCAGGTAGAACATGGTCCCGGACAGCCCGTCGCGGCTCGGCGACAGCACACCCACCAGCAGGTAGCCGGCGTTGGCGATCGAGGAGTACGCGAGCAGCCGCTTGATGTCGGTCTGGGTGACCGCGAGCACCGCGCCGACCAGCATGGTCAGCACCGCCACCGCGCCGAGCACAGGCGTGAAGTCCCAGGCGGCGCCGGCGAACGCCACGTGGAACACGCGCAGCAGCGCGCCGAACGCGGCGACCTTGGTGCAGGCGGCCATGAAACCCGTGACCGGAGTCGGCGCGCCCTGGTAGACGTCCGGCGTCCAGACGTGGAACGGAGCGGCCGCGGCCTTGAAGAGCAGACCGATGGCGAGCAGCGCCATACCGGCGAAGAGCAGCACCGGGCTGGCCGGCGATTCGAGCACCGCCGCGTTGATCGTGGCGAAGTCGACCCCGGCACCACGGCCCGGGATCCCCGAGGTGAAGCCGTAGATCAGGGCCACCCCGAACAGGAAGAACGCCGAGGCGTACGCCCCGAGCAGGAAGTACTTCATCGCCGCCTCCTGGCTCAGCAGTCGCCGGCGACGGGCCAGCGCGCAGAGCAGATACAACGGCAGCGAGAAGACTTCCAGCGCGATGAACATGGTCAGCAGGTCATTGGCCGCCACGAAGATCAGCATCCCGCCGATCGCGAACGTGGTGAGCGGGTAGACCTCGGTGAGGCCGTTGCGCCCCTCGGCCTGGCGCCGGTCGTCGGCCGACTCGGCGGTCACCGCGGCCTGGGCCACGAACGCCCCACCCCGCTCCACCGACCGGTCACCGATCAGCAGCAGCGCCATCGCGGCCAACACCAGGATCGCGCCCTGGAGGAAGAGCGTCGGCCCGTCCACCGAGATGGACTGGCCGGCGGTGATGAGCCGGTCGTCGGCGTTGAGCACCACCATGGTCAGCGCCGCGAGGACGGCCAGCAGGGCCATCGTCAGCTGCACCACGTGCCGCAGCCGCCGGGGCACGAAGGCCTCGACCAGCACGCCGAACAGCGCGGCACCCAGCATGATCATGATTGGGGCGAGCGCCGCGTAGTCCAGCGACGGCAGTTTCAACTCACTCATTTGGCCGCCTCCTGAACGGTGCCCACCGACGGGGCGGGGTCGGTCCTGCCGACGTCGTCCATGGTCGCCTGGACGGCGGGGTTGATCACGTCAGTGACCGGCTTGGGATAGAAGCCGAGCAGCAGGATCAGCGCGACCAGTGGGGCGACCACCACCTTCTCGCGCAGGTTGAGGTCCCGGCGCATCCCCTCGACCTCGGTCAGCGCCGGATTGAGCGTGCCCTGGGTGGTGCGCTGCACCATCCACAGCACGTACGCGGCGGCCAGGATGATGCCGAGCGTGGCGACGACCGCGACCGGCTTGTTCACCGTGAACGTGCCGATCAGCACCAGGAACTCGGAGATGAACGGCGCGGTCCCGGGCAGCGCGAGCGAGGCGAGACCCGCGAAGAACAGCACCCCGGCGAGCACCGGAACCAGCTTGCCGGCTCCACCGAAGTCCGTGATCAGCGCCGAGCCGCGCCGGCTGATCAGCATGCCCACCACCAGGAAGAGCAGGCCGGTGGCCAGCCCGTGGTTGAGCATGTAGAGAACCGCGCCGGTGCCCGCCTGGCTGGTGAAGGCGAAGATGCCGACGCCGATGAAGCCGAAGTGCGCGATCGAGGTGTACGACACCAGCCGCTTGAGGTCGTTCTGACCGACCGCCAGCAGCGCGGCGTACACGATGCCGATCACGCCCAGCGCCAGGGCCCACGGTGCGAACCACTTCGACGCCTCGGGGAACAGCGGCAGGCAGTAGCGCAGGATGCCGAACGTACCGACCTTGTCGAGCACGCCCACCAGCAGCGCTGCGGCCCCCGCGGGGGCGGCGCCACCGGCGTCCGGCAGCCAGGTGTGGAACGGGAAGAACGGTGCCTTGATGGCGAACGCCAGGAAGAAGCCGAGGAACAGCCAACGCCCGGTGCCGGTGCTGATGTCGACCTTCGACAACGCCTCCCAGTCGAAGGTCTTTCCGCCGACCACCCACAGCCCGATCACCGCGGCCAGCATGAACAGACCGCCGACGAGCGAGTAGAGGAAGAACTTCACCGCCGCGTACTGCCGCTGGTGGCCGCCGTAGCTGCCGATCAGGAAGTACATCGGCACCAGCATGACCTCGAAGAACACGTAGAACAGGAAGACGTCGGCGGCCGCGAAGACGCCGATCATCGTGCACTCGAGGACCAGCAGCAGTGCGAAGTAGACGGGCACCGACCGCTTCGACGACTCGGCGTCGTGCCAGGACGCCAGGATCACCAGCGGCACCAGCACCGCGATCAGCATCAGCATCACCAGCGCGATGCCGTCGGCGGCGAAGGTGAATCTGACCCCCCAGTTCGGGATCCACGAGTACGACTCGCGGAACTGGAACCGGTCACCGCCTGCCTTGAAGCTGACCCACATCACCACCGAGAGCACCAGCACCAGCAGCGACCAGACGAACGCCACCTGCTTGGCCAGCTCCGGCCGGTGGCGCGGCAGGAAGGCCACCACGAGGGCGCCGACCAGGGGCGCCACGGTGAGCACCGAGAGGAACGGGAAGTTGGACATTATGCGGCCTTACCTCCGTCGTGGATGCGTAGTCCGCCGGCGGGGGCGGCCGGAACGAGGTCGATCACGCCAACCACCCGGCCTGCACGGCCAGGAACGCCGCCATCACCAGCAGCGCGCCGGCCAGGATCGAGGTGGCGTACGAGCGGACGAAGCCGGTCTGCAGCCGCCGGAGACGACCCGAGCCACCACCGACGGCGGCGGCGAGCCCGTTGACCAGCCCGTCGATGCCCCGGTTGTCGAGGAAGACCAGCGCCCGGGTGAGGAAGATGCCCGGCTTCTCGAAGACCGCCTCGTTCACCGCATCGGTGTAGAGGTTGCGCCGCGCGGCGGTGACCAGCACCCCGGCCGGCTGCGGCGCGGTGGCCGTACCGGCCCGGAACAGGAACCAGGCCAGCCCGGCGCCGAGCACGGTCACCAGCAGCGACAACGTGGTGATCACGGCGTGCGGGAGGACCGCCTCGTGCTCGGCCTGCTCGCCGCCCAGCCCTGCGGTCGCCGTCAGCCAGTCCGGTACGGACGTGGAGAGCAGGAAACCGGCGCCGACCGAGCCGACCGCCAGCAGGATCAGCGGAATGGTCATCAGCTTCGGCGACTCGTGCGGGTGCTCGATGTCCTCGGTCCACCGCTTCGGCCCGTGGAACGTGAGGACGAAGAGCCGGGTCATGTAGAACGCGGTCAGCCCGGCGCCGAGCAACGCCGCACCGCCGAAGAGCCAGGCCGTCCAGTCCGCCCGCTCGAAGGCGGCCACGATGATCGGCTCCTTCGAGAAGAAGCCCGAGAACGGGAACATGCCGATGATGGCCAGCCAGCCCATCATGAAGGTCAACCAGGTGATCTTCATGTACTTCGACAGCCCGCCGAAGCGGCGGATGTCCACCTGGTCCTTCATGCCGTGCATGACCGAGCCGGCACCCAGGAACATGTTGGCCTTGAAGAAGCCGTGCGCCAGCAGGTGCACGATGGCCAGGGCGTACGCCCCGCCGCCGAGCCCGACGCCGAGGAACATGTAGCCGATCTGGCTCACCGTCGACCAGGCGAGTACCCGCTTGATGTCGTCCTTGGCCGCGCCGATGATGCAGCCCATCAGCAGGGTGAGCGCGCCGACGCTGACCACCACCAGCTGGAGCGTCGAGTCGGCGGAGAAGATCGGGTTGGACCGGGCGACGAGGTAGACGCCCGCGGTGACCATGGTGGCGGCGTGGATGAGCGCCGACACCGGAGTGGGGCCCTCCATGGCGTCCGGCAGCCACGCCTGCAGCGGGAACTGGCCGGACTTGCCGGCCGCGCCGAGCAGCAGCAGCAGGCCGAGCACCAGCACGGTCGAGCCGCCGAGCGCGCCGACGCCGTTGAACACCTCGTCGTACTGGGTGGTGCCCAGGGTCGCGAACATGATGAAGATGCCGATGGCCAGGCCCGTGTCGCCGACCCGGTTCATCAGGAACGCCTTCTTGCCGGCGGTGGCCGCGCTGGGCCGCTCGTACCAGAAGGAGATCAGCAGGTACGACGCCAGACCGACGCCCTCCCAGCCGAAGTACAGCATCACGTAGTTGTTGCCGAGCACCAGCAGCAGCATGGCCGCGACGAAAAGGTTGAAGTACGCGAAGAACCGGCGTCGACCCGCGTCGTGCGCCATGTACTCCACCGCGTACAGGTGGATCAGAAAGCCCACCCCGGTGATCAGAAGTACGAACACCGCGGCCAGCGGGTCGAACAGTAGGCCGAAGTCGACCCGCAGGTCACCGACGGCGATGAAGTCCCAGAGGCTCAGCTCGACCGACTTGTTCTCCAGGCCCCGGAGCTGGAGGAAGGACGACAGGCCCAGCACGAACGCCGCGCCGATGGCGGCGACGCCCAGCCAGTGCCCCCAGCGGTCGGCCCGCCGGCCGAGCAGCAGCAGGATCGCCGCGCTGACCAGCGGGATCGCCACCAGCAGCCAGACGCTGCTGAGCAGGCCACCGGCCGGCGCGTAGGCGACGGTGCCGGCCGGCTCGGCCTGGGCGTACGTCAGAATCTCTTGCACCGGTGACCCCTCAGTACTTCAGCAGGTTGGCGTCGTCGACGCTCGCCGAGCGTCGTGTCCGGAAGATCGACATGATGATCGCGAGCCCGACCACGACCTCGGCCGCCGCCACCACCATCACGAAGAACGCCATGATCTGACCGTTGAGGTCGCCGTTGATCCGGCTGAAGGTGACCAGGGTCAGGTTGGCTGCGTTGAGCATCAGCTCCACGCACATGAACAGCACGATTGCGTTGCGTCGGATGAGCACGCCGGCCGCGCCGATGGTGAACAGCACCGCGGCGAGGACCAGGTAGTAGTTCGGCTCGACCGAGAAGAAACTGCCCATCAGCGGGCCTGCCTTTCGTTCGCGACTGCGGGGCTCCGCTTCGCTGCACTCCTCGCGCTCACCGGTGCCCGCCTTCCGTTCGCGACTGCGGGGCTCCGCTTCGCTGCACTCCTCGCGCTCACCGATGCCCGCCTTTCGTTCGCGACTGCGGGGCTCCGCTTCGCTGCACTCCTCGCGCTCACCGGTCCGTGCCCTTCAGGGAGGTCTCCTCGGCGGTCAGCTCGCGCTGCGGAAGGATCGCCGGGGTGCTGCGGTCGGTCAGGCGGCCGTCGGGCAGCCGGGCCGGAGTGGCCACCGAGGACGAGGTGGCGAAGACGCCCGGGCCGGGCTTCGGGCCGGGGTAGTTGCCGGGAGCGAAGCGGGCCAGCATCGTCGACGGCTGGTCGATCTTGTCCTGCTTGCGCCGCTCGACGTGCGCCAGCACCATGGCGCCGACCGCCGCGGTGATCAGCAGTGCCGAGGTCAGCTCGAACGCGAAGACGTACTTGGTGAACAGCAGCCGGGCGATGCCCTGCACGTTGCCCTCCGCGTTGGGCTGCTGCAGGCCGACCGCAGTGGTCTTCTCGACCGCGTGGTAGAGACCGCTGCCGACCAGGCCGGCGAAGCCCAGCCCGAGCACGATCGCGGCGACCCGCTGGCCGCGGAGCGTCTCGATCAGTGAGTCGGAGGCGTCCCGGCCGACCAGCATCAACACGAAGAGGAAGAGCATCATGATCGCGCCGGTGTAGACGATGATCTGCACCATGCCGATGAACGGACCTGCCTGGAGCACGTAGAACACGCCCAGACAGAGCATGGTCAGCACCAGCCAGAGCGCCGAGTGCACGGCGTTGCGCGCGGCCACCATGCCGATCCCGCCGATCAGCGCGAGCGGGGCGAGGATCCAGAAGGTGACCGCCTCGCCGACGGGCACCGAGGCCGCCGCGGCGAGCACCGTGGACGTGGTCATGCTCCCTCTCCCTTGCCCGCGTCGGCTCGCTGGGCCGCCTGCTCGGCGCCCGGGAACGTCACGCCGGGGTGCTCGTCGACCTGGTAGCGGCCGGGACCCATCGCGGACGTCTCGGCCCCGGCGGAGGTGCCCGGGTTGTCCAGCGCGCCGACGTAGTAGTCCTTCTCGCTGTCGCCCAGTCGCATCGGGTGCGGCGGCTGCTCCATGCCCTGCAGCAGCGGTGCGAGCAGCTGCTCCTTGGTGAAGATCAGATCCTGCCGGTTGTCCCGGGCCAGCTCGTACTCGTTGCTCATGGTCAGCGAACGGGTCGGGCAGGCCTCGATGCACAGCCCGCAGAAGATGCACCGGGCGTAGTTGATCTGATAGACGCTGGCGTACCGCTCACCCGGTGAGAAGCGCTGCTCGTCGGTGTTGTCGCCACCCTCGACGAAGATCGCGTCCGCCGGGCAGGCCCAGGCGCACAGCTCACAGCCGATGCACTTCTCCAGGCCGTCCGGGTGCCGGTTGAGGATGTGCCGCCCGTGGTAGCGCGGCGCCGACACCGGCGGCTTGAACGGGTAGTCGGTGGTGACGACCTTCCTGAACATGTGCGAGAAGGTGACCCCGAATCCTTTGAACGTTCCGGTGATCGCGCCCACGTCACACCTCCCTGGAGTCCGAGCCGGCGACGATGGTGGCCGGCTCCCGCTCGGCGACCACGCGCGTGATACGCGGGCTCGGTGGTACCTGTAGATCCATCGGTGGCAGCGGGAAGCTGCCGTACGGACGGCTGTCCGCCTGTTCCTGCGCGGTCGGTTTCGGCTGCGGCTTGCGGGTCGGCCAGAGAAGCATGACCAGCAGCAGGGCGCCGGCGCCGATCGAGGTCCAGATCAGGCGGTCCCGAGGCGCGAAGTCCTCGATGGAGCGCAGGCCGGACAGCACCAGGATCCAGACCAGGTTGATCGGCAGCAGAACCTTCCAGCCGAAGCGCATGAACTGGTCGTAGCGCAGCCGGGGCAGCGTGCCGCGCAACCACACGAAGACGAAGACCAGCGCGATCACCTTGCCGAAGAACCAGAGCATCGGCCACCACCCGGAGTTGGCGCCCTCCCAGATGGTGATCGGCCACGGTGCCCGCCAGCCGCCGAGGAACAGCGTGGTGGTGACCGCGGACATGGTCACCATGGCGACGTACTCACTGAGCATGAAGAGCGCGAACTTCAGCGAGCTGTACTCGGTCATGAAGCCGGCGACCAGCTCGGACTCGGCCTCGGGCAGGTCGAACGGCGCCCGGTTGGTCTCGCCCACGGTGGAGATGAAGAAGATGACGAAGCTGGGCAGCAGCAGGATCGCGTACCAGCCCGGTGCCGGGATCGACTGGCCGAAGATGCTCAGCTGGGTGCCGTCGCCTTGGGCGGCGACGATCCCGCTGGTGCTCATCGTGCCGGCGGTCATGAACACCGCCACGATGGAGAGCCCCATGGCGACCTCGTAGGAGATCATCTGGGCGCTCGAGCGCAGTCCACCGAGCAGCGGGTACGTCGAGCCGGAGGCCCACCCGCCCAGCACGATGCCGTAGACGCCCATCGAGGAGCAGGCCAGCAGCACGAGCACCGCCACCGGCACGTCGGTGACCTGCAGCGGCGTGTGGTGGCCGAAGATGCTCACCATCGGGCCGAACGGCACCACCGACAACGCGGTGACCGCGCAGATCACCGAGATGGTCGGTGCGAAGAAGTAGACGACCTTGTCGGCCGACTTCGGCAGGATGTCCTCCTTGAAGGCCATCTTCAGACCGTCGGCGAGCGTCTGCAGCAGGCCGAACGGGCCAACCTGGTTGGGGCCGGGCCGCACCTGCATGTAGCCCACCACGCGCCGCTCGAACCAGACACCCAGCAGGGTGGCCAGCAGACCGAAGGCGAACGCGAAGACAATCTTGATGAGGACCAGCCACCACGGATCCCGGCCGAAGTCGGCAAGCGTCGGGTCCTGTGCCAGGTAGGACGGATTCACTGGTTACTCCCGGTGTTGAGGAGCGGACCCGGGAGGCCGGTCTCGTCCGCCGCCACGCGTCCGGCCGGAACGGCCGTACCCGATGCGGGGACGGAGATCCGGACGACCGCGCCGGACGTCGCCCCGAGGCTTCGTCGCACGGTCGAGCCCGGTGAGTTGGTGGGCAGCCAGACCACGCCGTCCGGCATCTCGGTGAGTTCCGCCGGCAGGGTCAGCGCCCCCCGGTCGGTGCCCACCGTGACCGCGTCGCCGTCGGTCACGCCGAGCGCCTCCGCGGTGCCCTTGCCCAGCCGGACGACTGGCGGGCGGGCGGTGCCGGCGAGGTTCTCGTCGCCGTCGGTCAGCGTGCCCAGGTCGACCAGCTGGTGCCAGGTGGCCAGGACGGCCTCGCCGGCGCCCGGGTGCGGCGCGGTGCCGGGCGCCACCGACGGCGCGGCCGGCCGCTGGGTGCGCGTCGCCGGCAGCGTGCCCAGCTCGCGGCGCACGCTCGGCACGTCCGCGGTGCCGAGTCGCACGTCGAGCAGCGCGGCCAGCGCGTCGAGCACCCGTCCGTCGGTCATCGCGGCGGTCTGCAGCACCGCCTCGAAGGGACGCAGACGGCCCTCCCAGTCGAGGAAGCTGCCGGCCTTCTCGACCACCGGGGCGATCGGGAGCACCACGTCCGCCCGACGGGTCACCGCGCTACCGCGCAGCTCCAGGCTGACCAGGAACGGCACCGCGTCCAGGGCAGCCTCGGCCAGGCGCGGGTCGGCCAGATCGGCCGGGTCCACACCGCCGACCACCAGCGCGCCGAGCTGCCCGTTGGCCGCGGCCGACAGGATCTGGTCGGTGTCCCGACCGGCCTGGCTCGGGATCACCCCGGCAGGAATGTCCCACGCCTCACCCAGCTCGGCCCGAGCGGCCGGCTCGGTCACCAGCCGTCCACCGGGAAGCAGGTTGGGCAGGCAGCCCGCGTCGACCGCGCCGCGGTCACCCGCGCGCCGCGGCACCCAGACCAGCTTCGCGCCGGTACGCCGGGCCACGTCCGCCGCCGCGGAGAGCCCGCCCGGCACGCTGGCCAGCCGCTCGCCGACGATCAGGATCGCACCCGGTGCGCTCAGCGCCTCGGCGACCGTGGCGTGCTCGGCGAGCACGCTGGCCTCCTCGCCCGGCACCACCCGGGCCAGCTTGGCCCCGAGCTTCTCCAGGCCGCGGGTGGCGAACGGCGCCAGCGCGTACACCGTCAGGGTCTTCTTCAGGTACGCCTTACGCAGCCGCAGGAAGAGGATCGGGCACTCCTCCTCCGGCTCCAGGCCCACCAGCACCACGGCCGGCGCGTTCTCCACGTCTGTGTAGGTGACGTCGGTGACCCCGGCGACCGAGCTGGCCAGGAAGTCGGCCTCCTCGCGGGAGACCGGCCGGGCCCGGAAGTCGATGTCGTTGGTGTTCAGGGCGACCCGGGCGAATTTCGCGTACGCGTAGGCGTCCTCGACGGTCAGCCGACCACCGGTGAGCACCGCCGAGCCGAGCCCGCCCTCGCGTGCGGCGTGCAGCCCCTCGGCGGCCACGGTGAGCGCCTCACTCCAGGACGCCTCGCGCAGCTCACCGGTGCCCTGGTCGCGGACCAGCGGGGTGGTCAACCGATCGGTCGCCCGGGCGTACTGGAAGCCCCACCGGCCCTTGTCGCAGTTCCACTCCTCGTTGATCGCCGGCTCGTCGCCGGCCAGCCGCCGCAGCACCTTGCCGCGCCGCCAGTCGGTGCGCTGCCCGCAGCCGGCCGAGCAGTGCTCGCAGACGCTCGGGCTGGACACCAGGTCGAACGGGCGGGCCCGGAACCGGTACTGGGATCCGGTCAGCGCACCCACCGGGCAGATCTGCACGGTGTTGCCCGAGAAGTAGGAGTTGAACGGCACGTCCCCGGTGTCGCCCTGCTCGCCGTACGCGTCGTCCCGGTAGATGTTGATCTCCTCGGCGGACGACCGGCCCATCAGGTCGATGAACTTGTCGCCGGCGATCTCCTCGGAGAACCGGGTACAGCGCTGACAGAGCACACAACGCTCGCGGTCCAGCAGCACCTGGCTGCTGATCGCCATCGGCTTCTCGTACTCCCGCTTGTGCTCGTGGAAGCGGGAGTCGGTGCGGCCGGTGGACATCGCCTGGTTCTGGAGCGGGCACTCGCCGCCCTTGTCACACATCGGGCAGTCCAGAGGGTGGTTGAGCAGCAGCAGCTCCATCACCCCCTCCTGCGCCTTCTTGGCCACCGGGGAGGTGATCTGGGTACGGACCACCATGCCGTCGGCGACGGTCTGGGTGCAGGACGCAACGGGCTTGCGCTGCCCCTCCACCTCGACGAGGCACTGCCGGCAGGCGCCGGCCGGGGCCAGCAGCGGGTGGTCGCAGAACCGGGGGATCTCGGTGCCCATCTGCTCGGCGACCCGGATCAGCAACGTTCCCTTGGGGGCGGTGACCTCGACGCCGTCGATGGTGAGGGTGACCGTGTCGGTCTTCTTGGCTACGTCGGTCATTAGTGGGCTCCCACCAAGGTCTTCTCCGACAGCTTCGGCGCGGTACGTCCCTCGATGTAGTCGAGGTAGTCCTGCTTGAAGTACTTCAGTGACGAGGTGACCGAGCTGGTCGCGCCGTCACCCAGGCCGCAGAACGAGCGGCCGAGGATGTTGTCGCAGGTGTCCAACAGGGTGTCCAGGTCCTCGTGGGTGCCCTGACCTGCGAGGATCCGCCGGTAGACCCGGACCATCCAGTAGTTGCCCTCGCGGCACGGGGTGCACTTGCCGCACGACTCGTGGTGGTAGAACTCCAGCCACCGGTAGGTCGCGTAGACCGGGCAGTCCTGGTCGGAGAAGATCTGCGTGGCCGTGGTGCCGAGGATCGAGCCGGCCGCCGCCACTCCCTCGAAGTCCAGCGGCACGTCCAGGTGCTCCGCGGCGAGCAGCGGCGTGGAGGAGCCGCCCGGGGTCCAGAACCTCAGACTGTGGCCGGGCTGCATCCCGCCGGCAAGCTCCAGCAGCTCACGCAGTGTGACGCCCATCGAGCACTCGTACTGGCCCGGGTTGACGATCCGCCCGGAGAGCGAGTAGATCATCGGCCCGGAGGACTTCTCGGTGCCCATGGTCTTCCACCAGTCGGCCCCACCGAGCACGATCGGCGGCACGCTGGCGATGGTGCCGACGTTGTTGACCACCGTGGGGCTGGCGTACAGGCCGTGGGTGGCCGGGAACGGCGGGCGCAGCCGGGGCTGCCCCCGGAACCCCTCCAGCGAGTCCAGCAGCGCCGTCTCCTCGCCGCAGATGTACGCCCCGGCGCCGGAGTGCACCACCAGTTCCAGGTCGTAGCCGGTGCGCAGGATGTTCCGCCCGAGGTAGCCCCTGTCGTACGCCTCCTGGACGGCGTTGCGCAGCCGGCGCGCGGCGTGCACCGCCTCGCCCCGGATGTAGATGTACGCGCGGCTGGCCCGGATCGCGTACGACGCGATGATGACGCCCTCGACCAGCGCGTGCGGGTCGTGGGTCATCAGCGGGAGGTCCTTGCAGGTGCCCGGCTCGCCCTCGTCCGCGTTGACCACCAGGTAGTGCGGCTTGCCGTCACCCTGCGGGATGAAGCCCCACTTGAGACCGGTGGGGAAGCCCGCACCGCCCCTGCCGCGCAGCCCGGAGTCCTTGATGAGCTGGATGAGGTCGTCCGGGTGGGCCTTGAGCGCCTTGCGCAGGGCGGCGTAGCCGTCGAGCTGCTCGTAGGTGCCGATCCGCCAGGCGTCCGGCGACAGCCAGCGCTTGGTCAGCACCGGCGTCAGCTTGGCCAGCGTCTCCGCTCGGGGAGTGGTCACTTCTGGGCCCCCGTTTCGCTCGCGTCCGCCGGGCCGCCGCCGTCGGCGTCCGTACCGGCTTTCGCCTCGGTGAGGTTGCGCTGCTGTGCACCGGCCTCGTCGCCGGCGGGCTTGCCGTCGCCGGCCGGCGGGTTGGACGCCACGCCGGCGGCCTCGGCCGCCCGCGCGTCACCGGCCGCCGGCGCGGTGTGGTCCACCGGAACCGTGGTCCCGGGTGCGTCCGGCGCGGACGTCGCCGCATCCGGCTGCCGGGTCTCGGCGGTACGCACCTGGGGTGACGTCTCCTCCGGTGCCGTCACGCCCGGGGCGGTGCCCGCACCGGTCGGGGCGGACGCGCCGTCGCTGCCCTTGACCGGCGCCGCGGCGGCCTCGGCCGGAGCGGGCTTGGCGGCCTCCGCCTTCGCCTTCGCCTCGGCGGCGGCCCGGTCGGCCTCCGCCTTGCTGCGGATGGGGGTGTTCGGGTCGAAGCCCGACACCGACACACCGTGCTGCTGTGCCAGCCGCAGCCCGCGCAGGGTCGGCTCGCCCGGCCCGCCGTCGGCGACCGCGCCGTCCCGGTCGTCGGCGAAGCCGGCGAGCTGCACGGCCATCTCCTTCAGCGTGCAGAGCCGGGCGCCACGGGTCGGCATCGGGCGTCCACCGGTACGCAGTTCATCGACCACCCCGACGGCGGTGGTCGAGTCCACACCGTCGAAGAAGTCGTAGTTGACGGTCATCACCGGGCCGTAGTCGCAGGCGGCCAGGCACTCGGCGTGCTCCAGGGTGATCTTTCCGTCGGCGGTGGTCTCGTCGTGCCCGACGCCGAGGTGCTCGGCGAGGGAGTCGTAGACCTCCTGGCCGCCGAGCACGTTGCACATGGTGTTGGTGCAGACGCTGACCAGGAAGTCACCGGTCGGCTTGCGCTTGTACATCGTGTAGAAGGTGGCCACCGCGCCGACCTGGGCCTTGTTCAGGCCGAGCACCTCGGCGCAGAACGTGACGCCGGCCGGCGAGACGTACCCCTCCTCCGCCTGGACGAGGTGCAGCAGCGGCAGCAGCGCCGAGCGGGAGCGGTCCGCCGGGTAACGCGCGATGATCTCGCGCGCCCGCTCCCGGGTCTCGTCAGTGAAAGTCGTCATCTGCGTCGCCTTCCGTTCGCGACTGGGCTGGCGTCTGCCGGCGACTGCGGGGCTCGCTCCGCTCGCTCCTCGCGCAGGCGGCTGGGGCTCGCAAGCTCACTTTTCGCGCTCACCTGTCACACCCACCCATCACCGGGTCCAGCGAGGCGCCGCCGGCGATCACGTCGGCGATCAGGCCGCCCTCGGCCATCGCCGGGAGGGCCTGGAGGTTGACGAAGCTCGGCTCGCGGTAGTGCACGCGGTACGGCCGGGTGCCACCGTCGGAGACCGCGTGTACGCCCAACTCGCCGCGGGGCGACTCGATGCCGACGTACACCTGGCCGGGTGGGACCCGGAAGCCCTCGGTGACCAGTTTGAAGTGGTGGATCAGCGACTCCATCGACTGACCCATGATCTTCGCGACGTGCTCCAGCGAGTTGCCCATGCCGTCGACACCGATGGCCAGCTGCGCCGGCCAGGCGATCTTGCGGTCGGCGACCATCACCGGGCCCGGCCGGAGCCGGTCCAGTGCCTGCTCGACCAGCTTCATCGACTCGCGGATCTCGGCGAGCCGGACCTGGTAGCGGCCCCACACGTCACCGTCGGGGTGGGTCGGCACGTCGAACTCGTACGTCTCGTAGCCGCAGTACGGCATGGTCTTGCGCAGGTCCCAGGCCAGGCCGGCGGAGCGGAGGACCGGCCCGGTGATGCCGAGCGCGACGCAGCCGGTGACGTCCAGCACCGCGACGTTCTTGGTGCGCTCGATCCAGATCGGCTGACCGGACAGCAGGTCCTCGTACTCCTTGAGCTTCTTCGGCATCATGGCGAGGAAGTTGCGGATCTTGACGATCGCCTCGTCCGGCACGTCCTGCGCCACGCCGCCCGGCCGGACGTACGCGTGGTTCATCCGCAGACCGGTGATGGTCTCGAAGATGTCGAGGATGTACTCCCGCTCGCGGAAGCCGTACAGCATGATCGAGATCGCGCCGAGCTCCATGCCGGTGGTGGCCAGCCAGACCAGGTGCGAGGAGATCCGGTTGAGCTCCATCATGAGCACGCGGATGGTGGTGGCCCGCTCGGTGATGTCGTCGGTGATGCCGAGCAGCTTCTCGACCGCCAACGCGTACGCCGTCTCGTTGAACAGCGGCGCGAGGTAGTCCATCCGGGTCACGAAGGTCGAACCCTGCACCCAGTTGCGGTACTCGAGGTTCTTCTCGATGCCGGTGTGCAGGTAGCCGATGACCGAGCGGGCCTCGCGGACCGTCTCGCCCTCCAGCTCGAGGATCAACCGCAGCACCCCGTGCGTGGACGGGTGCTGCGGACCCATGTTGACGACGATCCGCTCGTCGTTGATCGGGTCGGTGCCCGAGACGATCGTGTCCCAGTCCCCACCGGTGACGGTGAAGACCCTGCCCTCGGTGGTCTCGCGCTCGGTCGCGTAGTTCGACGTCGTCACTGGTACGACCTCCGTCGGTCCGGCGGGGCGATCTCCGCGCCTTTGTACTCGACGGGAACGCCGCCGAGCGGGTAGTCCTTGCGCTGCGGGTGGCCCTCCCAGTCGTCCGGCATCAGGATCCGGGTCAGGTTGGGGTGGCCGTCGAAGACGACGCCGAACATGTCGTACGCCTCCCGCTCCTGCCAGTCGGCGGTCGGGTAGATGGCGGTGACGCTGGGCAGGTGCGGGTTTTCCACGGAGACCGCGGCCTCCAGCCGGACCCGGCGCCGGTAGGTCATCGACGTGAGCAGGTAGACCACGTGCAGCCTGCGCTCGTCGGCACCGAGGTAGTCCGCACCGGACACCGAGGAGCACAGCTCGAAGCGCAGCGCGAGGTCGTCCCGCAGCACCTGGCAGACCTCGGCGATCCGCTCCGGGCGTACGTGCAGGGTCAACTCACCCCGGTCGACCACGACCTTCTCGATGGCGTCACCGAAGGCCGGGTACGCCTCCTCCAGCGCGTCGCGCACCTCGTCGAAGTAGCCGCCGTACGGCCGGGCGGCCTCCTCGATCGGCTGCCGCTGGCGGACCAGGCCGCCGTAGCCGGACACGTCGCCGGTGCCCTGGTTGCCGAACATGCCACGCCCGGCCGGGCTGGCCGGCGGCAGTTCGGCGGGCGCGCCACTGGTGGCGCCGGCCGGCACCACCGGCAGCGGCACGCCGCCGTCGTCGGGCTTGTCGCTCATTTGGGACCTGCCTGCGGGTGGAGGTGGTTCTGGGCGTTCATCCAGTTCTCGATTCGCAGCTGCTCCTCGCGCCCCTCGCGGACCGCCTGGGTCCACTCGGCACGCCGGGCCTTGTCGTTGCGGTACGAGGACGGCATCGAGCCGTAGGGCACGACGGGAATGTCACCGCGCTCCTGACGGGCCGCCAGCATCTTGCGGCCGGTCGGGCCCAGCGGCTCGTACATGATCTTCTCGCGGAGCTTGAGGATCGCGTCGATGAGCATCTCCGGGCGCGGCGGGCAGCCGGGCAGGTACATGTCGACCGGCACCACGTGATCGACGCCCTGCACGATCGCGTAGTTGTTGAACATGCCGCCGCTGCTGGCGCAGACGCCCATCGAGAGCACCCAGCGGGGCTCGGCCATCTGGTCGTAGATCTGGCGCAGCACCGGCGCCATCTTCTGACTCACCCGGCCCGCCACGATCATCAGGTCGGCCTGCCGGGGCGACGCCCGGAAGACCTCCATGCCCCAGCGGCCCATGTCGTAGTGGGGGCCGCCGGCGGCCATCATCTCGATGGCGCAGCAGGCCAGGCCGAAGGTTGCGCCCCAGACGGACGACTTTCGGGACCAGTTGACCAGCTTCTCCACCGAGGTGAGCAGGACGCCGGCGGGAAGCTTCTCCTCGATGCCCATCTGACGTTCCTTCCTCAGTCCCAGTCCAGGCCGCCGCGCCGCCACACGTAGGCGTACGCGACGAAGACCGCGACGATGAACAGGACCATCTCCACGAAGCCGAAGATCGGCAGGGCGTCGAACGAGACCGCCCAGGGGTAGAGGAAGATGATCTCGATGTCGAAGACGATGAAGAGCATCGCCGTCAGGTAGAACTTGATCGGGAACCGCCCACCGCCGACCGGCTGGGGGCTGGGCTCGATGCCGCACTCGTAAGCCTCGAGTTTGGCCTTGTTGTATCGATGGGGACCGGCGAAGCGGGCGGCGCCAACGGAGAACAGCGAGAACGCCGCGGCGAGGGCGAACAGCCCGATGATCGGTGCATAAGGCGAGAGCGACATCGTATTCTCCTGCTCGTCCTTCCCTGCCCTCGGTGCTTGACGAAAATCACACTATTCACGTCCCTCGCGGTGGCTGCCGGCGGGGGTCGATCTCTGTCCACCCCAGGGCTGTGACCAGCCCCGATGTGGTAACTCCTAGACGGCTGGCGCCGCCTTCGTCATCGCGTTGATGACCCGGTCCATCGCGTCCCCGCCACGGGGGTCGGTCAGGTTGGCCAGCAGCTTGAGGACGAAGCGCATCAGTGTCGGGTGCGGCATGCCGTGCTTGGTGGCGATCCGCATGATCTCCGGACGGCCGATCAGCTTCACGAAGATGCCGCCCAACCGGTAGTAGCCGCCGAGCCGGGCCTTCAGCTCGTTCGGGTACGCCATCAGCGCCCGCTCCCGCTCCGGGCCGGCCGGTCGCGCGAGGGCCTGCACCGCCACCTCCGCGGCCAGCTCGCCGGACTCCATGGCGTACGCGATGCCCTCGCCGTTGAACGGGTTGACCATGCCGCCGGAGTCACCGACCAGCAGCACACCACGGGTGTAGTGCGGAACCCGGTTGAAGCCCATCGGCAGGGCTGCGCCGAGGATCGGACCGTCGGCGTTGGTCTCGTCGGTCATCCCCCAGTCGGCGGGCGTGTTCGCCAGCCAGTCGGTGAGCAGCCGACGGTAGTTGGTCTTGCCGAACGCCGACGACGAGTTGAGCACGCCGAGGCCGACGTTGACCCGTCCGTCACCGAGCCCGAAGATCCAGCCGTACCCGGGCAGCAGGTTGTCGCCACTGGCCCTGCTGCGCAGCTCCAGCCAGGACTCCAGGTAGTTGTCGTCGTGCTTGGCCGGCGAGCGGTAGTAGCGGCGGACGGCCACACCGATCGGCCGGTCCTCCCGTTTGGCCAGGCCGAGGGCGAGCGGGAACCGGCCGGAGACCCCGTCGGCCGCCACGACCAGCGGAGCGGAGAAGGTGGCGGGCGCCTTGTCCGGGCCCACCTCCGCCTCGACACCGGTCACCCGGCCGTCACCGTCGAGCACCGGGCCCAGCACGTTGACGTTCGTCTGCAGCTTGGCGCCGGCGGCCACCGCCCGCTGGGCGAGCAGGTCGTCGAAGTCCAGTCGGGTACGCACCAGACCGTAGTTGGGGAAGCTGGCGAGGTCGGGCCAGTCGAGCTCGAGGCGTACGCCGCCGCCGATCACCCGCAGGCCCCGGTTGTGCAGCCAGCCGGCCTCGGGCGAGGTGTCCACGCCCATCCGGATGAGCTGGCGCACCGCGCGCGGGGTCAACCCGTCGCCGCAGACCTTCTCCCGGGGGAACTCGGTCTTCTCCAACAGCAGCACCCGTACGCCGTGCCGGGCCAGGTGGTACGCCGTCGCCGATCCACCGGGACCGGCGCCGACGACGATGACGTCGGCATCGTGCTCCACCGCGGTCATCCGCGCCTCCTCCCGCACGCTCGTGAAATGCTTCACAAGCCAGACGGGTCGAGTGTATGACCGGCGTCATACCAGCGCAGGATCAGGGGTACCTAACTCGCCGATGTGACACCTGACGACCGTCCACAGCGGCCTGGTGTCAGGCCGAGAGCGGCCTTGTGTCAGGCCGGGCTGGGTGCGTCCAGGCCGGCGTCGATGCGGATGGTCTCCGGCAGGTGCTCGCGCAGCGCGCCTCCGGCGGCCCGATCCAGTGCCGCCAACACCTCGGCGACGACCTGCCGGACCTCGGCCGGGTCGGCGCCGGCCAACGCGCGCAACTCCGCGATGAGTTCGGCCGCGTCGTCGTCGGTGGCGGCCACCGGGTCCGCCGGGTCTGCTCCGGTCATGCGGACGAGACTACCGGGCAAAGTGGACTAAAGCCTGATATTCACGAAACCTGAGCTTTGTCCATGTGCACCGGCTGGACGCCGTTACTCGCGGATCCCCCGGTGCAGGGCCACCACGCCACCGGTCAGGTTGCGCCAGGCCACCCGCCCCCAGCCGGCCGCGGCGACACGCCCGGCCAGCGCGGCCTGGTCCGGCCAGGCACGGATCGACTCGGCCAGATAGACGTACGCCTCGGGGTTGCTGGACACCGTGCGGGCCACCGCCGGCAGCGACCGCATCAGGTACGACAGGTAGACCGTGCGGAAGGCCGGGTTGACCGGGGTGCTGAACTCGCAGACCACCAGCCGGCCACCGGGCCGGGTCACCCGGGCCAGCTCGCGCAGGGCCGCGTCGGTGTCGTTGACGTTGCGCAGCGCGAACGAGATGGTCACCGCGTCGAAGCTGGCGTCGGCGAACGGCAGCCGCAGAGCGTCTCCCGCCAGCAGTGGCACCTCGGGCCGGGCCCGCTTGCCGGCGTACAGCATGCCCAGCGACAGGTCGGCGCCCACCGCGTACGCCCCGGACTGGGCCAGCTCCCGCGTCGAGACACCGGTGCCCGCACCGACGTCCAGCACACGCTCGCCCGGCCGCAGGCCGAGCGCCGCCCGGGTGGACCGACGCCAGGAACGGTCCTGGCCGAAGGAGAGCACCGTGTTGGTCAGGTCGTAGCGCTCCGCCACGCCGTCGAACATCGCGGCGACCTCGTGCGGCTGCTTGTCCAGGCTGGCGCGCTGGCCCTGCGGGGTACGGCTCACCCCTCCACTCTGCCAGCCGCCGTCGGACCGACGAGCGCTGGGTGTCGCGGGCACACCCACGAACGCGAAAGGGCGGGATGGTCGCCCACCCCGCCCTCACGTCGCGCCCGGTCAGTCGGTCGACTTCTCGTCGCCCGGGGTGACCAGGACGACCTTGCGCCGGCGGGAGAGCACCAGCAGCGCCCCGCCCACGAGCAGGACGATGGCTCCGATGCCGCCGATCAGGCCGACCTGCACACCGGTCACCGGCAGCCCGCCGCCCCCTGCGCCGCCACCACCGGTGGTCGGCGTCGGGGTCGTCCCCGATCCGGTCGGGGTCGGCGTGGGCGTCGCGGTCGGCGTGGGCGTGGCCGTCGGAGTGGGTGTGGGCGTGGGCTGCACGGTCAGGTCGACGAAGGCCTCGAAGGTGGTGTGGTTGTCCGGCTCGTCGACCTCGGTGAACGCCTTGCGCTGCTTCGAGGTGGCCACCTCCGGCTGCTCCTCCGGCCGACCCTCGGCGCCGTCCAGTCCGTACGCGAAGAGGTCGCCCTCCCTCAGCACCGGCGTGGTCACGTCGTTGCCGATCCTGACCGTGACGTCGGCGGTGTAGTACTGCCCGGGCTTGACGACCGCACCGGAGTCTTCGCAGAACAGTTGCGGCTTGCCCAGGAACTCCTGCTCGACGCAGCCCTGCGGCTTCTGCACGAAGGTGACGCCGGCCGGCACGGTCAGACCGTAGAAGACGCCCGTCGCCTCGCGGCTGCCGTCGTTGTAGACGGCCCAGTCGAGCGGCACCGTCTCCCCGCGGCGGACCGGCTTCAGGTCCGGCTCGTCGCTGGCCGCGCCGTTGACGACGACGTTGGCCTGAACGTCCTGCACCCAGGCGGTCAGGTCGTAACCGGGCCGGGACACCGTGATCGGCACCTCAACGGAGTCGACCTCGGGGTCACCCTGCGGGGTTTCGGTGGTGACGCCGACGACCAGCACGCCGCCGTCCCCCGCGTTGCCCGCGCCGAAGAGCGGAATGCCGAAATCTTCGCTGGTGCCGGCCCGCAGGTCACCGAGGAGGCAGCTGTAGATCCCCGGGGTGTTCTGCACGCAGCCGACCGGGATGACGAAACCGACGCGCTTGTGGTCCAGCTCGCGGGCGTCCACCCCGACGGCGACGTTCCTGGCATCTGCCGTGCCCGAGTTGGTCACGGTGAACTTGAACGGCTTCGCCTGCGCCGCTTCCACGCCACTGGCGAGCGTCGTACTGATCGGGATCAGGCTGATCTCGGCGGTGTCGACGGCCAGCGCCGGAGCGGCCACGGTGGCCAGGCCACCGGCCGCGAGCAGGGCCACGGTGCCCACACGGGCCAGGGCCGAACGGTGGAGCGGTGTCATCGGTCCCCCGGGGGTAGGGAAGAAAGAGTGGTTGCGGGAACGAGCGGACGTTATCGGACGTCGATCTCCCGCGCCAGCGCGCGGGGTCGCTTTCATCCGTCCGGCTCGAAGTGCGCAGACGGTACGGGCGGGATGGTCACCCATCCCGCCCGTACCGCCGTGCGTTATATGAACGACCCTCACGGGCCGATGGAGGACGCCGTCATGCCGCGTGACCAGGACCATCAGACACCCGCCACCAGCACTGCCGCGCCGATTCCACCGATCCGAACCGGCGGGTCGACGCGTGGTGGCGACGGATACGAGGCGGGACGCTAGCGGCCGGCGATCTTCTGCACCACCCCCGAGCGGGCAGCTTGGACGTCACAGCGGACGGGACCACCCGTACCGCCGAGGGCGTGCCGGCGGGAGCACGAGCCCCGTTCAGCCGAACGGCCGGGGTGCGACGAGCCTCAGTTGACCTCGACCAGCGGCAGGGACCGGCCGGCGCCGCCGCCGGGCAGCGCGATCGAGGAGAAGTGCGAGACCACCCGCTCGTCGGTCGGGTCGTCGGCCGGCGTGTGGTGCACGGCAAGCCGGTGGTAGAGGGTGTCCCGCTGCGCCGGGATCCGGTCCGCGGAGCGGATCATCCCGATCAACTCGTGCAGGTTGGAGCGGTGCCGGGCGCCCGCCGAGGAGATCACGTTCTCCTCCAGCATGATCGAGCCGAGGTCGTCCACGCCCATGTGCAGCGCGAGCTGCCCGACGTCCTTGCCGGTGGTCAGCCAGGACGCCTGCAGGTGCGGCACGGTCTCGAAGAAGAGCCGGGCCACCGCGACCAGCCGCAGGTATTCCAGCGTCGTCGCCTGGGTGCGGCCCTTGAGGTGGTTGTTCTCCGGCTGGTACGTCCACGGGATGAAGGACCGGAACCCACCTGTGCGGTCCTGCACGTCGCGGATCATGCGCAGGTGCTCGATCCGCTCGGCGTGCGTCTCGCCGGTGCCCATCATCATGGTGGCGGTCGACTCGATGCCCTGCCGGTGGGCCAACTCCATGACCTCCAGCCAGCGCTCACCCGACTCCTTGAGCGGGGCGATGGCCTTACGGGGCCGCTCGGGCAGCATCTCGGCCCCGGCGCCGGCGATCGAGTCCAGACCGGCAGCCTTGATCCGGGCGATGGCCTCGTCGAGGCTCACGCCGGAGACCTTGGCCATGTGCAGGATCTCGCTCGGCCCGATCGAGTGGATCACCAGCTGCGGGTACGCCTGCTTCACCGAGGAGAACAGCTCCTCGTAGTACTCGACGCCGTAGTCCGGGTGGTGCCCGCCCTGGAGCATCACCTGGGTCGCGCCCAGCTCGACCGCCTCGCCGCAGCGGCGCAGGATCTCCTCGGTCGGGTGGGTCCACCCTTCCGTGTGCTTGGGCGCGCGGTAGAAGGCGCAGAACTTGCACGCCGTCACACAGACGTTCGTGTAGTTGATGTTGCGATCGATCAGGTACGTGACGATGTTGTCCGGGTAGCGCCGCCGGCGGACCGCGTCCGCCGCCTCGCCGAGGGCGTGGAACGGCGCCTCGGTGTAGAGCAGCAGGGCCTCCTCGGGCGTGATCCGCCCGCCGTCCGCGCCGCGCTGCAGGATGTCGTCGATCTCCCGGCTCACCGTCACACTCCGAGCCTACGTCGCCTGCCCGACGGCAGGCACGCCCCTCCATCGCCCGTGACGCGCACCCCACCGCGGCACCCGCATTCTGCCTACCCGCCGTCCGGGACTGCTCCCCGTCCAGCAGCCAGATCTTGGACACTTACCGTCACGTCAGGACGGGAAGTGTCCAAGATCTGCACGAGGTGTGTTCACGCGTCGTAGTCGACCGTGAGCCTGTCGGTGGTCGGGCTGGACTGACAGGTCAGGACGTAGCCGGCGGCCAGCTCGTCGGGCTCCAGGGCATAGTTGCGGGCCATCGAGACCGCGCCGTCGACGACCTTCGCCTTGCAGGTCGAGCAGACACCCCCCTTGCAGGCGTACGGCAGTTCGCCGCGCACCTTCAGCGCGGCGTCCAGCACCCGCTCCTCGCGGCCCATCGTGAAGTTCGACGACCTGCCGTCCAGCACGATGGTGACCTCGGCTCCCGCGCCCGGCTGGTCGGCGGGACGACGCACCGGTTCCGGCGGCGCGTCGACGTGGAACAGCTCGGTGTGCACCGCCGACTCGGGCAACCCACGCGCGGTCAGCACGGCCCGGACGTCCAGCACCATGGCGTACGGGCCGCAGAGGAACCACTCTTCGATGACGTCGACCGGCACGATGGTGCCCAGTAGGCGGCTCAGCCGCTCGGTGTCGATGCGACCGGAGAGCAGCGGAGACTCACCCTGCTCCCGGGAGAGCACGTGCACCAGCTGCAGCCGGGTGGGATACCGGTCCTTCAGGTCGGCCAACTCCTCGCCGAACATGACCGTGTTCGCCGTGCGGTTGCCGTACACCAGGGTGAAGGTGCTGGCCGGCTCGACGGCCAGGGCCGTCGCGACCAGCGCGAGCACCGGGGTGATGCCGGAGCCGGCGACGACCGCGCCGTAGTGCCGCGCCCGGTCCGGCGCGAAGGCCGTGCTGAAGGTCCCCAGTGGCGGCAGGACCTCGACCGTGTCGCCGCCGCGCAGCGCGCCGCACGCGAACGCCGAGAACGCGCCGCCCGGGATCTCCCGCACGCCGATCCGCAACCGGCCGTGCCGGGCCAGGTCGTCGGGAGTGGAGCAGATCGAGTACGACCGGCGCACGTCGTCGCCGTCCTCGGCCACCCGACGCACGGTGAGGTGCTGGCCCGCGCGGAACGCGAAGGTTTCCCGCAGTTCCTCGGGTACGGCGAAGGTGACCGCCACGGCGTCGTCGGTGAGCCGGTCGACCACGGTGACCGGCAGTTTGTGGAAGGCCGGCCGGCGGCGGACCGGACGGGTGATGGTGACTGTCACAGCGCCTTCAGGTTGTCGAAGGGTTCGGCGCAGGAACGGCAGCGCCACAGGGCCTTGCACGCCGTGGAGCCGAACCGGCTGATCTGCTCGGTCTCCGGTGAGCCGCAGTGCGGGCAGCGGACCGCGAGGGTCAGCGTCACCACCCCAGCGGCGCGCACCGGGGCCGGCGGGGCGATCCCGGCGGCGGCGAGCTTGGCCCGCCCGGCGTCGGTGATCCAGTCGGTGCTCCACGGCGGGCTGTAGACCGTCCGGACCTCGGCGTCCGGGTGGCCGGCGACCGCCAGCGCGCGGCGGATGTCGGTCCGGATCACGTCCATCGCCGGGCAGCCGGTGTAGGTCGGGGTGATGGTGACGGTGACCCGGCCGCTGCCCGGATCCTCCTCGACCGCGCGCAGAATGCCCAGCTCGTCGATGGTGATCACCCGGATCTCCGGGTCCACCACGGCGGCGACGGCGTCTCTCGCGCTCACCATTGCGCTCCGGGGTGGGCGCGGTGCAGCACCTGCATCTCGGCCAGCAGGTAGGACAGGTGCTCGGTGTGGACGCCTGTTCGCCCGCCAGCCGGCGCCCACGCGCTGTCCGGCCGGGTGAGCGTCGCCTCGGCCAGCACCGGGCCGACGGTGTCGTCGAAGGCGGATCGCAGGGTGGACGGGTCGACCGGCGCCGAAGGATCGGCGGCGAACAGCTCATGCGTGTACGGCCAGACCTGGTCGACGGCCGCCTGCATCCGGCGGTGCGACTCCTCGGTGCCGTCGCCGAGCCGCTTCACCCACAGTGCGCCGTGGTCCAGGTGGTACGCCGACTCCTTGCGCGCCTTGGCGCCGATCGCGGCCAACCGCTCGTCGGGGCACCCGGCCAGCGCGGTGTACAGCGGCAGCTGGTACGCCGCCAGGAAGAACAGCTTCGCCACGGTCACCGCGAAGTCGTCGTTGGGCTGCTCGACCAGCAGGACGTTGCGGAACTCGCGGTCGTCGCGCAGGTAGGCCAGTGCGTCCTCGTCCCGGCCGGCGCCCTCCAGCTCGCCCGCGTACGACAGCAGCAGGCGGGCCGCGCCGAGCTGGTCGAGGGCGATGTTGATTAGCGCGATGTCCTCTTCCATCTCCGGTGCGCGGGTGGTCCACTCGGCCAGCCGCTGCGCGGCGATCAACGCGTCGTCGCCGAGGCCGAGGGCGAAGTCGAAGGGGCCGTTCACAGGTGGGCCACCCCGTCCGGCACCTCGTAGAAGGTGGGGTGGCGGTAGACCTTGTCGGCGGCCGGGTCGAAGAAGGAGTCCTTCTCGTCCGGGCTGGACGCGGTGATCGCACCGGCCGGGACCACCCAGATCGAGACGCCCTCCTGCCGTCGGGTGTAGAGGTCCCGGGCGTTACGCAGGGCCAGCTCGGCGTCGGGGGCGTGCAGGCTCCCGACGTGGGTGTGCGACAGCCCGCGCCGGGCCCGCACGAAGACCTCCCACAGCGGGGTTTGTTCCTGGCTCATGCGCTGACCTTCTCCTTCTCGACGCGCTTGGCGGCGTACGCCGCGGCGGCCTCGCGTACCCATGCGCCGTCGGTGTGGGCGGCCCGCCGGTGCGCCATCCGCTCCCGGTTGCACGGCCCGTCGCCCTTGATCACCCGCATCAGTTCGTCGTAGTCCGGCTGGGTGTAGTCGTACGCCTGCCGCTCCTCGTTCCAGCGCAGGTCGTCGTCGGGAATGCGCAGTCCGAGGATCTCCGCCTGTTGGACGCACATGTCCACGAAGCGCTGGCGCAGGTCGTCGTTCGAGAAGCGCTTGATCTTCCAGGCCATCGACTGGGCGGAGTGCGTGGAGTCGCCGTCCGGCGGGCCGAACATGGCCAGCGACGGGTACCACCAGCGGTCCAGCGCGTCCTGGGCCATCGCCTGCTGGGCGGGGGTGCCGTGCGCCAGGGTGTGCAGGATCTCGAAGCCCTGGCGCTGGTGGAACGACTCCTCCTTGCAGACCCGGATCATCGCCCGGGCGTACGGGCCGTAGGAGCAGCGGCACAGAGGCACCTGGTTGACGATCGCCGCGCCGTCCACCAGCCAGCCGATCGCGCCCATGTCGGCCCAGGTTAGCGTGGGGTAGTTGAAGATCGAGCTGTATTTCTGCCGTCCGTCGAGCAGCAACCGGACCAGCTCGTCACGGCTGATGCCGAGGGTCTCGGCCGCGGCGTAGAGGTAGAGGCCGTGACCCGCCTCGTCCTGCACCTTGGCCAGCAGGATCGCCTTGCGCTTGAGCGACGGCGCCCGGCTGATCCAGTTCCCCTCCGGCTGCATGCCGATGATCTCGGAGTGGGCGTGCTGGGCGATCTGCCGGATCAGCGTCTTGCGGTACGCCTCCGGCATCCAGTCACGTGGCTCGATCTTCTGCTCCGCGCCGACCACCTCGGTGAAGTACGTCGCCAGGTCCTCGTCGGGCGCGGGGCCACCGCGCCGCGAACGGGCGGCGGCGGCGCGAAGCTCTGCCTCGGCCGCCTCGACCTCGCCGAGGAGTCCACTGCCGGTTGCGTCGTCCGGTGGCGAGAAGTCGTTGCCATACATGAGGACAAGTGTTACAGCTTGCGCCTCGAAGCACTAGGGGGTGTAACAGGAAACCCGCGTCACCTTCCGTCACGGATGGGCGGTTGTTCGTCACCCATTGCAACCAGGTTGACTATGACGTGGCTCACTGCCCGAAGATGAATCCCCTTAGAAGCCGCATACCGTCCCGATATCCCGCCTTTATTACACCTCCACAGGTGTCGGGCTCTGCTGGTCGGCCGGACCGGACGTAGACTTCTGCCGGTCACCCGACCGGCTGCCAGCCCGCCGTCTCCACAGAGGCCATCTCCCCCGGCCTCGGCGATCGCACCGGTCGCCCCGGACAACAAGCCGGTCCCCCCGGCCCTGACATCTGGAGCTCACCCAACTCATGCGATCTCGCGTGATCATGGTGTTCGCCGTCGTGGCGGTGCTGCTCGGCGGCGTCCTTCTGGTCCCCGCCGCGTACGCCCGGCTCGCCGGCGACGACAGCAGCGGAGGCGGCGGTGGCGGCGCCGAGAGTGTCGCCGCACCCAAGCCCACCCCACCGCCGCCGCCCACACTGGCCGCCGGCCCGGTGTCGGTGGCCTTCAAGGGCCAGTTCTTCTCGTGGGCGCTGATGGACCGGCAGACCGGCAAGGTCTCCGGCTCGCCGAACATGACCTCGACCAACTCCACCGAGTCGATGATCAAGTCGTGGTTCGCCGCCGACTACCTGCGCCAGCTCGGCGGCAAGCCGATCCCGGCGGCGATGAAGAAGAACATCGCGGCGGCCATCCGGAACAGCAACGACGACGCGGCGAACGCCCTCTACGCGGCGGACGGCAAGTCCGCCACGATCAAGCGACTGGTCAGCACCTGCGGGCTGACCGACACCGCTGCGCTGACCAACGCCTCGCGCGGCAACGTTCCCGCCAAGTACGTCGGCTGGTGGAGTTTCACCCGGATGTCCCCCCGGGACGCGGTCCGGCTCGGTGACTGCATCGGCGACGGCAAGGCGGCCGGCCAGACGTACACCGCCTATCTGCTGGACGAGATGAGCAAGGTCCAGGGCAGCACCGCGGACAAGGACCAGCAGCTCAAGTCCGGTGGCGGTCGCTGGGGAATCATCGACGGCCTGCCGAAGTCGATCCTCGCCCAGGGTCCGGTCAGCATGAAGAACGGTTGGACCAGACTGGTCTACGACAACAACTGGCACGTCAACTGCCTCGCCGTCACCGACAAGTGGAGCCTCGCGGTGATGATGCGGTACCCGGCCAGCATGCCGTTGAGCTACGGCGCGCAGACCTGCGCCAGCGTGGCCACCCAGTTGGTCACCCCGCAGCCGGGCGCCGCGCTGAAGGTGCCGCAGCAGCCGGTTGGGAAGCTCTGATGGCCGCCAACCGTCGGGCGGGTCGCAGTGGTGGTGCCGAGGCGTCCCCGCTGCGGCTGATCGCCGTAGCGGTCATCCTCATCGGGCTGGTGCTGGTGTCGCTGCGGCTGCTGCCCGGGTCGCCGTTCGAGTCGTCCGCCGCCGCCACATGGGGCGACTCCGGCACGGTCGGCGACCGGTCGACCGGTTCGGCCACCGACCGCAGCGCCCGCCAGCCGGCCCCGCCGACGAACCCCAGTCCCACTCCCTCGCTGGAGCCGCTGCCGTTCCAGGCCAAGGACCTCAACCTGGACATCCAGGGCTGGTACTCCTGGAGCGTGCTGGACCGCCGGACCGGGAAGATCATCGGTTCGAAGAACATGAACGAGACCAGCACCACCGCCTCGATGATCAAGTCCTGGGTCGTCGCCGACTACCTGCGCCGCGCGGCCGACGCCGGGCAGACGCCGAGCGACGCGAAGCTCGGTGAGGCCACGAAGATCATCCGGGACAGCGACAACACGCTGGCCGAGCAGTTCTACGACTCGGTCGGTCGGTCCGCCTCGATCAAACGGCTGATCTCGATGTGCAAGCTGACTGACAGCAGCGTCGCCCCCGACGGCGGCTGGAGCCGGACGGCTCTCTCCCCGCGCGACACCGCACGCCTCGGCAACTGCATCGCCACCGGCACCGCCGCCGGCCCGAAGTGGACCGGCTGGCTGCTCAACGAGATGAAGCTGGTCCGTGGCGCCGGTGACTTCGGCATCCGTAAGGCGTTCCCGCCCGCCGAGCAGAAGCAGATCGCCATCAAGAACGGGTGGATCGACCGGACCAAGGAGCAGGAGATGCACGTCAACTGCCTGGCCATCGGCGACACCTGGACGATGGGCGTGATGGTGAAGTACCCGATCGGCATGGGCTACGACTACGGCATGGAGAACTGCCAGAAGATCACCGAAGCGCTGCTGCGTCCCGGCGTCTGACCCTCCGCCCAGCGGCCGGCTCAGCCGGCGAAGAACTCCGGGCCACCGTCGGGCAGGTCCGGGACCTCACCGAGCGCGGCGGCCCGTCGGGCGAACTCCCGCAGGCCGGCGACCTGCCGGTCGCCGAGCGAGAAGTCGAGCGTCCGGAAGTACGTGGCCAGCGTCGCGGCGTCGAAGGTCTCCCAGCGGGCCGCCGCCTCGGCCACCTGGTCCAGCTCGGCCAGGCAGAGGTCACGCGAGCGCAGGAACGCCTCGTGCACCTCCTTGACCAGACCCGGGTGCGCGACGGCGAAGTCGCGACGGACCGCCCACACCGCGAAGACCATCGGCAGGCCGGTCCACTCCCGCCACGCCTGCCCGAGGTCGGTGACCGTGAGACCTCTCTGCGGTGCCTCGTACAGCGCCCGCAGCGCCACGTCCCCGATCAGCACCCCGGCGTCGGCCTCCAGCAGCATCTGGGTCAGGTCCGGCGGGCAGCGGAAGTAGTCGGGACGAACGTCGTACTGCTCGGCGAGCAGCAGCTGGGCCAGCATCACACCGGTCCGTGAGGTCGAGCCGAGCGCCACCCGCGCGCCGTCCAGCTCGGCGAGGGGCTTCGTGGAGACGATGTTGACCGACAGCACCGGTCCGTCGCTGCCCACCGCCAGGTCCGGCAGGAGTAGCAGCTCGTCGGCGTGCTTCAGGTACTCGACGACGGTGATCGGGCCGATGTCCAGGTCACCGGCGATCAGCGCGGCGCTCAACCGGTCCGGTGAATCCTTGTGCAGGTCGACGTCGAGCAGGGCACCGGAGCGCATCAGACCCCAGTAGATCGGCAGGCAGTTCAGGAACTGGATGTGCCCGACCCGGGGACGTGCGATGCGCTCTGCCATGACCCGACCGTATCCCCGGCCGCCGGCTTCGGCTCGGCGGGTCGGCCCGGAGTGTCCAAGCCCGCATTCGCGTCGGCGACGGCAGGTGTCGTCGTACCGCTGGTGGTCGTCATCGCGGCGGCCGGCCGTTCGGCGCGGGCCACCCGGCGGACCAGCGCGGCGACGGCGGCGACGACCAACAGCCCGGCCAACCCACAGGCAGCAACCAGCGGCCGGGGGTCGGCCACCTCCAACAGCAGTCCACCGACCAGGAAGCCCACCATCGAGGCCCCCTGGGTCGCCGCGCCGAAGACCGCGAACGCCCGACCTCGCGCAACTGCCGGCACCCGCCGGGCCAGGAGCATGGTGTTGAAGATGTTGCTGCCTCCGTTTCCCACCCCACCGACGAGCCAGATGGGCACCAGCAGCATCGCGGACGGCACCGCCGCTGAGGCCAGGACCATCAGACAGCAGCCGCCGAGCAGGGCGAGGCCGGTCCCGAGCAGTGCGCCGTCGTCACTGAGCCTGCGGGCCAGCCGGGCGAACGCCCACGCGCCCACCAGGATGCCCAGCGTCCAGGAGCCGGTGACCAATCCGTACACGGTGGCGGAGCTGTTCAACGTCTCACGGATGAAGAAGACCTCGACCACGTTGATGGCCCCGACCGCGGCGATCACCCCGCCGACCGTGGCCACCATCGCGACGAGCAGCGGGTCCCGGCGCAGGCGCCAGGTCGGCGCGCCTGCGTCCCGGGGGGCGGACGGGCTGTGGGCTACCGCCGGGTCCGCGCGCCGGGCACCCCCTCGTCGGGTACGGATCAACAGCCCGGCCGCGACCAGCGCGAGGTAGCTGACGGCGTCGACCAGGAGCGGCACCCGAACGCCGAATCCACCCACCAGCAGCCCGGCGAGCGCCGGGCCGGCGAGCGCGCCCAGCGTGCCGGCGGTCTGGTGCAGCGCGCTGGCCCGGGGCAGATCGTCGGCCCGGACCATGGCCGGCACCAGGGCCGCCAGCACGGGTTGGGTGACGGCCAAGCCGCTGGCGAGCAGCGCCACCAAGCCGATCACCAGGGCAGGGTGACCCGCGTACGCCAGTCCGACACAGATCGCGGCCTGGGCCAGCCCGGCGGCCACCAGCAAGGTCCGGCTGTCGATCCGGTCGGCGAGCCGCCCGGTCAGCGGGGCGAGGACGACCAGCGGCAGGCTCGCTGCGAGGAGCAGCCCGGAGACGGCCATCCCACCTGCACCGGCCGACTGGAGCGCCAGCGTCAGTGCGCTCGCGGCAAGGAAGTCTCCGCAACTGGAGATGCCGCGGGAGACGGTGACGAGCCAGACGTCCGACCAGCGCGACGGGGCAGATGTGAAGGACATACTTCGAAGATAATGCTTCACACTTGGTGAGGCAACCCTCGCGCGTCAGTCGACGGGAAGTGACCGATACTGCACCGCGACGGAACGGGCACCGGGCGGCGGATCGGCTCGCCCCCGCTTGCGGTACGGGGCCAGCAGGTCCTGGAAGGCGACGTTCAGCTCCGCCAACTCCTCGGCGGTTATCAAGAGCAGGGTGTCACTCAACCAGGCGGCCTCGTACCACTCGGCCGGCTCGTCGTGTGCCCGCCGGATCCACTCCCTGGTGCGCTGCGCGTCCCGGACGGTGTGCGCCTCGATCAACGCCAGCTCGGCCGCCCGCGTCTCGGAACTGGCTGACGGGCCAGAATCCACGGTGTAGCTCGGGCTGACCGTCTGCCACAGCCGTTCTCGCGCGTCGCCTCTACTCGGCGCGTGTTGCACCAGGCCGAACTTCGCCAGCGCTCGCAGGTGGTAGCTGGTCGCGCTCGGCGACAGCTGAACGATCTCCGCGCAGTCGGTGGCGGTCGCGCCGCCCTCCCGCGAACTCAGGTATTCCATGATCGCGATCCGGGCCGGATGGGCCAGTGCCCGCATCACCTGCGGGTCGCTGATGGTCATCCGACGCGAGTCGGGACGGGCCTCGGTCATGACCCCATGATCCCGGCCAGCCGCGCGAGCCGCCATCACCCCCACTCGGCCAGTGACCACTGACAAGCAGCTCGGCGGTGGCGCCGGCACGGTGTGGCACCGCCTCGGACGCCGGTATTCCCAGCTCGCGGCGGAAACGCGGCCCGGAGTTGATCGGCGACTGGCGACGCCATCCGGCGCCACGCCGTCTCCAACGGGTGGTCGCGTGGGTAATTCGCTGGAAGGATCGGGCGTGGGAGCGTAAAGTTGCAGGCCGCTCGACGGCCGAGGTGAGCTGCACCGGAACGGACGTCCCCGCGCCGGGTGGCCGGCCATCCGCCCCCGGACACGCGAGCGCGCAGCAGATGTGACCGATGGGACGTCAGCATGCCCGCACTCGACCTCGACACCCACCTCGACTCTGATCTGATCGCCGAGCGCGCACACCTGGCCAGATCGCGGGAGGCGCTGCGGCGGATGCGGGAGCGGGCCGAAGCCCTCTTCTCGACCGGCGATCAGGTGGCCGGCGACGCGTACGCCGCAGAGACGCTCGGCCGCACGCTGGCCCGTCGGGTGGCCGAACTGGCCGACGACCCGACCACACCGCTCTTCTTCGGCCGCCTCGACTTCGGAGCCGCAGACAGCACAGGCAACACGACCGGCGGCACGGCCACGGGCGGCGGCACGGCCACGGGCGGCGACGGCGACGGCGAGGACGGCAGCAGCGATCATGCCGGGCGGCGCTACCACGTGGGCCGGCGGCACGTCACCGATGAGCGTGGTGAGCCGTTGGTGCTGGATTGGCGGGCGCCGGTCTCCCGGTCGTTCTACCGAGCCAGTGCGCGGGATCCGCAGGGGGTGGCGATCCGGCGACGGTTCGGATTCAGCAACGGGTTGCTGACCAGCTTCGAGGATGAGCGGCTGGACCGGGGCGAGGAGCTGGGCACGACGAGCCGGATCCTCACCTCGGAGATCGAGCGGCCGCGCGTGGGGCCGATGCGGGACATCGTCGCCACGATCCAACCCGAGCAGGACGAGCTGGTCCGGGCGGACCTGGCCGACTCGATCTGCGTGCAGGGGGCACCGGGCACCGGAAAGACCGCGGTCGGTCTGCACCGGGCCGCGTACCTGCTCTACCTGCACCGGGAGCGGTTGCGGCGGGCGGGTGTGCTGATCGTCGGGCCGAACCGGGCGTTCCTGTCGTACATCGCGGCAGTGCTGCCGGCGCTCGGCGAGGTCGAGGTCGAGCAGGCCACGGTGGAGGAGCTGATCTCCCGGGTGCCGGTCCGGGCGGTCGAGCCGTCGGCGGTCGCCGCGCTCAAGCACGACGTACGGATGGCCGCCGTGCTGCAGCGCGCGGTACGGGCGCAGATCGGCACGCCGAGCGACCCGATCACCGTGTCGGACGGTTCGTTCCGGTGGCGGATCGGGGTGGACCCGCTGCACCGGATCGTCGAGGAGACCCGCCAGGAGAAGCTGCCGTACGGGACCGGCCGGGAGCGGGTCCGAGCGCGGGTGCTGAGCCTCCTGCAACGGCAGGCCGAGGCGCGCCGGGCAGAGTCGCCCAGCGACGCGTGGCTGCGCCGGATGGGCCGGTGCCGACCCGTCACGGACCTCCTGGACGCGGTCTGGCCGGCGCTCACCCCCGAGGGGGTGGTGTACGGCCTGCTGTCCGACCCGGCCCGGCTCGCCGCCGCGGCCGACGGGCTGTTCAGCGACGCCGAGCAGGCACTGCTGACCTGGGCCAAGCCGGCCCGTACGGCGAGGGCGACCCGCTGGACCGCCGCCGACGCGGTGCTGGTCGACGAGGCGACCGGGCTGTTGGAACGGCCCTCCGGGTTCGGGCACGTCGTGGTGGACGAGGCGCAGGACCTCTCTCCGATGCAGTGCCGGGCCATCGCCCGGCGCAGCGAGCACGGCTCGGTCACCCTCCTCGGTGACCTGGCACAGGGCACCGCGCCGTGGGCGGCCACCGACTGGCGGGAGTCGCTGGCCCACCTGGGCAAGCCGGATGCCGTGGTGGTCCCGCTGACGGTCGGTTTCCGGGTGCCCGCCGCGGTGGTCGCGTTCGCCAACCAACTGTTGCCCGCGCTCGCGGTGAACGTACCGCCGGCCGAGTCCCTGCGCCGCGACGGCGACCTGGACGTCCGTACGGTGACCGACCTGACCGCGGCGACGGTGGCCGAGGTGCGGGCGGCGCTCGCGCACGACGGCTCGGTCGGCGTGATCGCCGCCGACGACGCGGTCGACGGGCTGCGAGCGGCGCTGGCCGATGTCGGCGTCGCGACCGCGACCGCCGACGACGTGGCCACTCTGGCGCGGGTCACCGCGGTGCCCGCGACGCTGGTCAAGGGCCTGGAGTACGACCACGTGGTGGTGGTCGAGCCGGCCGCGATCGTCGCGGCCGAGCCGCGCGGCCTGCACCGGTTGTACGTGGTGCTCACCCGGGCGGTGTCCCGGCTCGCGGTGCTGCACCGCGAGCCCCTGCCCGCGCCGCTCCTGACGCCGTCAGCGGCCGGAGAGAGCTGAGGCGATCTCGCGCAGCGGTGTGCCGGGCTCGGCGATCGGCACCGTGAAGGCCAACCAGGAGCCGTCGACGAACTCGATCCGGAGGCGCTTCGGATTGAGCCGGTGCCAGCCGACCCGCGCGTCGGCCACCGTCGCCCGGGGCGTCGACCAGACGACCCGCGTGTCGGCAAGCGCCCGCGCGTCGTCGGCCTGGCTCGACCAGAGCTTCACCGGCCCGGACGCGCAGACCAGCAACCGTTGGTCGGTGACGGCGAGGATGGTGTCGGTGAGCGTGGTCGCCGGAGGCACCGGCCGTCGGGCGTGTTGCAGGGTGGAGGCGGCCGAGCCGGGGGCTCCGCGGCCGGCCACCCCGTGGGTGAGGCGGTCGACGATCCGATCCCCCGCCGGAAAGGAGACCAGCGGTGAGAGCAGGTTGAGCAGTACGCCGGAGACCCCGCCGGTGCCGGTCGCGACGGCCTGCTCCTGCTGCGGTGGGTCGGAGGGCAGGACCCCCTGGGCGATCTCCGTCTTCGCGACGGCGAGCACCTGTTCACCCGGCTCGACGAGCTGCGCGAGCCGTTCCCGGTAGCTGATGTCGGCCATCGGCTCAGTACCGGTCCGAGTGGTCGTCGGCCGACCGGCCGGCGCCGGGAGCGTCACCGATCACCTCGCCCACCAGTTCGCGTACGCGGGCGGCGGCCGCCTCCTGCGCGCGGCGGGCAGCGGCGGTGAACTCCTCGGCCAGGGTGAACGAGTCGAGGCGCATCGCCCTGGCGTTGATCTCGGACGAGACGATCGTGCCGTCCGCCGCGGCGGTGACGCGGACCAGGCCGGAGTCGCTCACGCCCTCGGCGCTGCTCTGCTCGAGCTCGGTCATCTTGCTGGCCAGCTCGCGCTGCCAGCCGTCCAGATTGCGGGCGAGCGCCTCGATGCGGTCCAGACCGGGAAAGGTCATGGTGGTCCCTCTCAGGTCAGGATGGAGTCGAAGATATTCTGCACGCCCCTGGTGTACGGGCCCAGATCCTCGCGGTACGTGCCGTCCACCAGGTAGTTGCGGTCCTTGGTGCCGTCGGAGATGTCGTGCAGCCCGACGCCGGTGTCCAGGAGGGCGCCGCCGACGCCGGGGATGTTGACCGGGGACGTGTGGTTGATCAGGAACTTGCCCGGGAAGAGCGTCTTGAACTTCTCGATCTGGAACGCCCTGGCCTCGGCCGACCACCCGGACTTGTTCCACATCCGGTACGCCTTCTTCGCCTTGCGGATCTCCAGCACCGCGCGGCGGTAGCGCATCAGCAACTCGGCGACCTTCTGCATCTTGGCGGCCAGCTTCGTCAGGATCTCGGCGAACCGCGCGACGATCTTGACCATCCGACCGACGGTGGTGGCGAGCTTGGCCAGGACCCGGACGACCGTCGCCGCGAGCGAGATGCCGGCGCTGAGAGCCGCCGCCACCGCCGCGATGATCACCTCGGTGAGGAACCAGAGCAGGAACTCGAGGATCAGCTCGACCAGCAGGTTGAACGCGTCGACCGCGGCATTGGCCGCGTCGACCAGCACCTCCTTGGTGCCGTCCAACCCGCGGGCAAGCTCCTCGATTGCCTCCTCCACCGAATCCATCGAGGCGTGGAAGCTCTCGGCGGCATCGCCCGTCCAGGCGCCCCGCAGACGGGCCCGATCCTGGATCTGCTCGCCGGCGATGGCGCGGACCGCCTCACCGGTGCTCAGGCAGAGCTGGGCGGCGTTCATCAGCTCGTCCGGCTCGCCGGCTACCAGCTCGAGCAGCTGCTCGAAGGGCCAGAGCACCGCGTTGGACAGTGGCTTGAACGGGTCGGGCGTGCCCGAGACGATCTGCTCGAAGTAGGTCTTGTTGCGCTGCAACGCCTCCGTGCTCACAGCTGCGCCTGCCCGTTCGTGCCAGCGGTGCCGCCCGACCACGGGCCGGGCGCGAGGACGTCGGGAGCTGGCGGGCGGCCCGGCACGAACAGGTCGGTGCTGGCCACGTCGGTGCCGGTGTAGGCGTCGGCGGTGTCGCTGAGCCCCTCCGCGATGTCCGCCATCACCTCGGCTCCGTCGGCGAGCCCCTGCAGGCACGCCTCGAACTGCTCGGCGTACGTCGCCGCGAGACTGAAGGACGCTGGCATCACCCCGAAGGCGTGCCGTGGCACGTGCCCGTCACCGAACGAGCGGTGCAGCTCGCGAAAGCGGGCCGCCCGATCGTTCGACGCCGCAGCGAATGCCTTCAGAGCCTCTGGCTGGACCTCCAGCTCGTTGCTCGGGCCTGACACGGAGCCTCCCCTGTGGCCTGTGCAGCGGGTCAGCCGCCGCGACTTCCCACCATAGGCACTCCGCGATGCCGCCGGTATCCCGGGCGACGTCACCAGGGGACAGTGAATATTGACTTTGTGTTTTAAAGTTGTTTGCGTGAACCCCGACGACGATCTGCCTCCCCCCGACGCCGCGGCGGCGCTCGACCTGATCCGCGAGCAGCAGGTCGCGACGGCCCGTCGGCTCCAGCCGGACGCCCGGCTGCTCTACTGGCCGTGGGGTGTCGCCTGGCTGGTCGGTTTCGGGCTGTTCTTCCTGCGCTTCTCCCCCGACGGTCGGGTCCTGCTCCGGCTGCCGGACTGGCTGCCGCTGACCGTTCTCTTCGTCCTGCTCGGGGTCGCGGCGGTGATCCAGGCCGTGGCCGGCGCGCGGGCGTACGGCCAGGTGACCGGGGACTCGGCCCGGCGCGGACGCTGGTACGGCTGTGCCTGGGCCCTGGGTCCGGTGAGCGTCTACGCGGGGCTCGCCCGGGTCTCCGACCACCTGCCGCACGACCAGGCGGCGCTGCTCTGGTCGGCGACCGCCGTCGGGCTGACCGCCGCGCTGCACATGGCCGGCGGCGCCATCTGGCTCGACCGGGACCTGTTCAGACTGGGCGTCTGGATCAGCGTCATCAACCTGGCCGGTACGTTCGCCGGGCCGGGCTGGCACGCGCTGGTCGTCGCCGTGGCCGGCGGCGGCGGGATCCTGGTCGCCGGCGCGATGGCCCGACTCCGACAGCGGCACCGGCCGTGACCGACCTCGACCCGGTCATCCACGCGCAGGCGCGGCTGCGGGTGGTCGCCACCCTGTCCACACTCGGCGACGGCGACCGGATCACCTTCCCCCGGCTCCAGGAGCTGCTCGCGATGACCGCCGGCAACCTCTCCGTGCACCTGCGCAAACTCGAGGATGCCGGCTACGTCGACGTCAGCAAGACCCACCGCGGACGCACCCCGGCCACCCTGATCCGGCTCAGCCGGCGGGGCCGGTTGGCGTTCGAGGAGTACACAGAGGCCATCCGCAGCCTGCTCGACCCCACCTCGCCGAAGGAGCAGTCATGATCCTCGCCCGCGCCGACCAGGTCAGCCGCCGGTACGGCGACGTCCTGGCCCTCGACCGCGTCGACCTCGAAGTCCGGGCGGGTGAGCTGGTGGGCCTGCTCGGCCCCAACGGCGCCGGTAAGAGCACCCTTCTGAACCTGCTGGTTGGTCTCCGTCGACCCAGCTCGGGACGGGTGGAACTGTTCGGGGGCGACCCGCGCGACCCGGCGTCGCGGCGACAGATCGGGGTGACCCCCCAGGAGACCGGCCTGCCCGGCACGCTGCGCGTCGGCGAGGTCGTCGACTACGTCTCCGCGCACTACCCGGACCCGGTGCCCCGCGGCGAGCTGCTCGACCGCTTCGGTCTGGGCGATCTGCCCCGGCGACAGACCGGTGGCCTCTCCGGCGGGCAGCGCCGTCGGCTGGCGGTGGCGCTGGCATTCGTGGGCCGACCCCGGCTGGTGCTGCTCGACGAGCCGACCACCGGCCTGGACGTGGCCGCCCGGCGGACGTTGTGGGACGCGATCCGGGCGTTCCACGACGACGGCGGGACGGTCCTGTTGAGCAGCCACTACCTGGAGGAGGTGGAGGCCCTGGCCCGCCGGGTGGTGGTGATCGGGCAGGGCCGGGTGCTCGCCGACGACACGGTGCAGGCGGTGCGCGGCATCGCCGGCGTACGACGGGTCAGCCTCGTCGCGGACGAGGTGCCCGAGCTGCCCGGGGTGGTCCGCACCGAACGGATCGACGGCCGGTTGCACCTGCTCACCACCGACGCCGACGAGCTGGTCCGGGCGCTGGTCACGGCCCGGACCCCCTTCACCGACCTGGAGGTACGGCCGACCTCGCTGGAGGAGGCGTTCCTCGCCATCACCTCCGGAGAGCCCATCCCCACAAACCTGTCCCCGGTCGGGGAGCAGCCCAGCGCCGGAGACCAGCCCACCACCGCCACTGCCGGCGGCCGACCCACCACCGTCTGAGGAGCGACCCGTGCAACTCGCCCTGGTCCACGCCCGCTACCAGCTCCTGGAGACCATCCGGATTCCGGTGGCGGTCTTCGGCAGCGCCTTCTTCCCGGCCGCCGCCATGATCTTCTTCGTGGTGCCGTTCGCCGGCGACGACCCGGCCGGTGCCACCTTCGCCACCGCGTCGATGGTCACCTTCTCGGTCATGAGCGCCAACATCTTCCAGTACGGAGTCGGCGTCGCCGAGGACCGCGCCCAGCCCTGGAATCCGTACACCCGGACCCTGCCGGCCGGGTCGGTGCCCCGGTTCGCCGGCCGGGTGCTGGCCGGCCTGGCACTAACGTACCTCTCGCTGATCCCGGTCGTGGTGATCGGCGCGACGCTGACCCCGGCCCGCGTCAGCCTGGCGGCGTTCCTGCTGACCACCGTCACAGTGGCCGTCATCTCGGTGCCGTTCACGCTGATGGGGCTCGCCATCGGCTACTCGTGGCCGAGCAAGGCGGCGATCGTCGTCGCGCAGGTGGTCTTCCTGCCGCTCGCGTTCGGCGGCGGCCTGCTCTCCGCACCCGGCGAGGCGCCCGGGTTCATCGAGACGATCGCGCCGTTCCTGCCCACCCGGGGTGCCGCCGAGCTGATGTGGGCGGCCGTCGGAGACTACCGGGTCGAGCCGCTGGCACTGATCATGCTCGGGGTCTGGGTGGTGCTGCTGGCCCTCGTCGCCGGCTGGGCCTACCGGCGGGACGAGGGTCGCCGGTTCAGCTGACGATTCGTCCGTTTCCGCCCCGGGCCGCAGCGGGACGGTGCCAGGATTCCGGCAGGGGGCCGTGGTGGCCGCCGGGGGCGAGAGGGGTCTTGACCGTGAGCACCGTCCCGCCGGGTACGCCCTGCTGGGCCGACCTGGCCACCCCGGATCTGACCGACGCCCGGCGCTTCTACCCGGAGTTGTTCGGCTGGACCGGCCGGGTGAATCCGGAGCCCGAGGCCGGCGGTTACACCGTCTTCCTGCTCGACGGACAGCCGGTCGCCGGCGCCGGGCCGCCGGCCATTCCGGACCAGGTGCCGATCTGGTCGACGTACCTCGCCACCGACGACGCCGAACTGGTCGCCGGGCGGGTCGAACGGGCCGGCGGGCAGGTCGTCGTTCCGCCGTTCGAGGTCTTCGACCGGGGCCGGATGGCGGTCTTCGCCGACCCGGCGGGCGCCACCTTCAGCGTCTGGCAGCCGCAGGCGATGCCGGGTGCCGGGGTGTTCAACGTGCCGGGCGCGATGAGCTGGAACGAGCTGGTCACCCCGGACCCGGAGGGCGCGAAGGTCTTCTACGAGCTGGTGTTCGGTTGGCAGCCGGACGACCAGCCGGTCGGCGGGATGACCTACACCGGGTGGCGGCTCGGGGCGCGGATCGTCGCCGGGATGATGCCACCGTTCGCCGACGACTTTCCGGCCGACCTGCCGGCGTACTGGACGGTGTACTTCGCCGTCGCCGACGCGGACGCCGCCGCGGCGCGGGCCGCCGAGCTGGGCGGAACGATCCTGGTGCCGCCCCGCGACAACCCGGCCGGGCGGTTCGCCGCCCTACGCGACCCCCAGGGCGCTCTCTTCTCCGTCATCGACCTGGGGCCGGACGGCGACTGACCGGGCTCAGCCGGGGGCGGACGGGGACCACCAGGGGGCCGTGGGTGCCGGGGACGACCCGGACGCTGGCCCGGTAGTGGGTGGCGAGCAGGTGTTCGGTCAACACCTCGTGGGGGGTCCCGACGGCCGCCACCCGGCCGTCGGCGAGCAGCACCATCCGGTCCGCGTACTCGCCGGCCAGGGAGAGGTCGTGCATGGTGGCGAGCACGGTGAAGCCGTGCTCGCGGCGCAACTGGTCGACCAGCTCCAGCACGTCCTGCTGGTGACCGATGTCCAGGGCGCTGGTCGGCTCGTCCAGCAGCAGCAGCGTGGCACCCTGGGCCAACGCCCGGGCGAGGAAGACCCGCTGCCGTTCGCCGCCGGAGAGGGTGGCCAGCTCGCGGCGGTGGAAGCCGGTCAGGTCCAACCGGTCCAGCACCTCGTGCACGGCGTCGACGTCGGCGGCCGACTCTCTACCCAGCGGCGCAATGTACGGGGTGCGGCCGAGCAGCACGTAGTCCAGCACCGACATGCCGGGCGGGACGACCGGGGACTGCGCCACCGTGGCCACGACCCGGGCGCGGTCGCGTCGGCGCAGCGCGCCGCTCGGCGTACCGAACAGGGTGATCGCTCCCGGCGCGGGCAGCAGCCCGCCGACGGCGCGCAGCAGGGTCGATTTGCCGGCGCCGTTCGGGCCGATCACGGTGACCCACTCCCCGACGGCGACCGTGAGGTCGACGCCGGTGAGGATGGGCGTGCGGTCCAGGCTGACGTGCAGCCCTCGGACCTCGACGGCCGCTACCGCGGGCTCGGTGCTCACGTGAGCACCCGTCGGGCGGTCCGCAGCACGAGCACGAAGAACGGGCCGCCGAGCAGGGCGGTGACCACCCCGATCGGGATCTCGGCCGGTGCGGCGGCGGTGCGGGCCACCACGTCGGTCAGCGCCAGGAACGCGCCGCCGAACAGCAGCGACAGCGGCAGGATCACCCGGTAGCTCGACCCGGCGAGCAGCCGCACGGTGTGCGGCACGATGATGCCGACGAAGCCGATCAGGCCGGTCGCGGAGACCGCCGCGGCGGTGCCCAGCGAGGCGGCGGCGATCAGCAGGTAGCGGGTGCGCTGCGGATGCAGCCCCAGGCTCGTCGCCTCGTCGTCACCGACCGCGAGGACGTCCAGTTCGCGGCGGTGCAGCAGCACCACCACGGTGGTCAGCACGGCGTACGGCAGCACCAGCAGCACGTCGTGCCAACCGGCGGTGGCCAGCCGACCGAGCAGCCACGAGTAGACCGGCTGGATGCTGTCGGAGTGCCGTTGCAGCAGGTACGTCTGACCGGCGGAGAGGAACGCGGAGACCGCCACCCCGGCCAGGATCAGCATCGCCGGGGAACGACTCCGGCCGCCGGCGGCACCGAGCAGGTAGGTCATCGTCACGGCGAGCAGCGAGCCGGCGAACGCGGCCAGCGGGATCGTCACCGGCAGCCCGGTGATCGAGCCCTCCCGGCCGACACCGCCGAGAGCGATCACCGCGGTGACCGCGAGCCCGGCGCCGGCGGCGACCCCGAGCAGGTACGGGTCGGCCAGCGGGTTGCGGAACACGCCCTGGTAGCAGCCGCCGGCCAGGGCGAGGAGGCCGCCGACGAGCAGGCCCAGCACCACCCGGGGCAGCCTCAGCTCGGTGACGATGGCGATCTCCCGCTCGGTGAGCCCGCTGTCCAGGTGCACTCCGGGGATCAGGTTGAGCAGCTCGGCGGCGACGCTGCCGGGTGGCAGGCTGACCGGGCCGAACGAGACCCCGGCGACCAACGCGACGAGCACCGCGAACACGCCGGCGACCACCCAGCGCTTGCGCAGGCCGGCGGGTCGGGCCGCGGACGGCAGCCCGGCCGGCCGGGACGGCGGCGCCGCCCCGGCGGGCCGGGTTGGTGGCGTCGCCTCGGCGGGCCGGGTTGACGGCGTCGCCCCGGCGGTTGGTGGCGTCGCCCCGGCGGGCCGGGGTGGCGGTGTCGTGGCGTCCACCGGTGGTGCTTCGCTCACCGAGGGATGACGGTCACGCGGGCACCTTGGCGACCGCGTCGATGATCACCCGAAGCAGGTCCACGACGCGCGGGCCCCAGCGGGAGGCGACGTCGTCGTCCAACGCGACGATCTGACTGTTCTTCACCGCGGTCAGCCCAGCCCAGCCGCTGCGAGCCTTGATCGAGTCGGCGTTCTGCTGGCAGCACTTGGTGTCGGACAGGAAGACGAAGTCCGGGTTGGCCTTGACGATGAACTCCTGGGACAGCTGCGGGTAGCCGCCGTTCTTGCCGTCCGCGTCGGCCGGGTCGGCGATGTTGGTCAGGCCGACCTGGCTGTAGAGCGAGCCGATGAAGGTCTTGCTGGTCGCGCTGTACAGCTCGGGGCCCAGCTCGTGGTAGTAGGTGAGCTTCTCGGCGCGCTGCGGCAGGTCCTTGACCAGCTTGGCGATGTCGTCCTTCATCCGGCTCGTGACGTCGGTCGACTGGTCGGCGTGGCCGGTCAGTGCGCCCAGTTCGGTGATCTGCCGGTACGAGTCGTCCAGCGTGGTGGCCGCCGGGGTCAGGTAGACCGGGATCTTGAGCTTGTCGAGCTGATCGACGATCTTGTTGGTGTCGTTGGAGAGCACCACCAGGTCGGGGCTCTTGGCGGCGATCGCCTCGGCGTTGGGCTGGAAGCCGGACAGGTTGGTCTTGGGCGCCTCGGCCGGGTAGTTGGAGTTGTCGTCCGCCGCCGTCACCTGCGGGCCGGCACCGATCGCGAAGAGCATCTCGGTGGCCGTGGGCGAGAGCGAGACGATCTTCTCGGGGCGCTTGTCGAGGGTGAGCGGGCCGACCGTGACGGGGTAGGCGACGGTCGCGGAGCTGCCGCCGGCCGCCGGCTGGTCGTCGGTCTTCTCGGCGCACGCGCCGAGGGCGAGCGCGGCGACCGCGAGAGTCGCGGCGAAGAGCCGGGGGGTACGTGCGGACATGGGTCCTCCTGTCGGTCGAGGAATGTGGTGCTTCGCCGACAGGGACTTTCGTACGCCCGCCCACGAGGCGCCCTTCCTCGAGAGCGCGTGTCGCGACCCATCCGCAGGCGACCTGGCTCATCCCCGTCACCGGGACGGGGCATCACAGTTGCGGGACAGCGCCGGGTTTCGCACCGGCTTCGCTGCGGAGTGGTCGCTGAAACGGTAGCGCACCGCCAAGACAACCCTCGTTGATCTAGGGCATATCGCCATGAGTAGATCTCTCGCAACGACGATATGCCCTAGATCAGCGCGGGGTGGGGGGTGGGGGTGGGGCCCCGTGGGGGCGGACGGGGCCCCACGGGGTTAGGAGGACGTGATGGTGACGTTGTCCACAGCCGCCTCCAGCAGGCTGGCGCCGGAGGCGTCGGCCGCCTCGACGAGGATGCGGACCGACTGACCGGCGTACGGGGTGAGGTTGAGGTTGGCCACCGCCCAGCTCCCGTTGCGGTTGGCCGCCGCACCGGCCTGGGTGAGCAGCGCCGTGGTGCCTCCGTTGTGCACCACGCTCACCCGGAAGTAGTCGGCCGAGGAGGCGTTCGAGCCGTGTGCCAGGTACCAGGCCAGCGAGAGGGTCAGCGTGCCGGCCGACGGCAGCGTCACCGCCGGGGACCGCGCGCTGGTCACGCCACCGTCGACGTCGTAGTCACCGGCCGCCGATCCCGCGAGCCGTCCGGTCACCAGGTCGTTGGCGCCGGCGTACGGGGTGAGCTGCTTGGCGCCGGAGGAGGTGGTCGCCTGGGCGGCACCCCGTTCCCACGCCCCGAGGGTGGCCGTGTCGGTGCCGGCCGGGTTGGTGGTCCACCCGGTCGCGGTCTCGAAGGTGTCCGAGAAGACCGTGGTGCCACCGCCGCCGCCGCAGTACTGCGCCTGCTTGCCGATGGCCCGGTACGGGCAGTCGGCGTACTCGCTGAGCAGCAGCACGGCCTCGCGGTTGCGGCTGGTCTGCGCGGGGATCACCTCGTCGGGCGGGTAGAAACCGCCGCCGCCTGACGAGCCCGGGTACATCTCGAAGGTGTACGCCCAGATGTTGTGGGTGGCCCACATCCAGTCGATGCTGGTGCCGTCGGCGATGTAGAGGTCGCTGGACTGCTCCGGGGTGTAGTTGTTGGTGGCCGCCAACTGCTGGCCGATGGTGGAGAAGGTGTTGTACTGGTCCGCGCTCATCCCGGCGGGGTTGTTCGCGGTGGTGTAGCCGAACGGCCAGAGCACCAGCTCCGAGTACGTGTGGAAGTCGATGTTCGCCTTGATCTGCTGGACGCCGCCGACCACCCGGCTGTTGACGAAGTTGCGCAGCGCGGACGTCTCGGGAGCGGAGAACGCCGACGGGCCGCGGTAGGTGTCCGACGAGGTGGTTCCGGACGACCCACCACAGCAGCCCCACTGGTAGGACCAGTTGCGGTTGAGGTCGGTGCCCACGTTGGACGAGCCGCTGTTGGGTTGCCGGTTCTTGCGCCAGGACCGGTACGACCCGGTGGCGATGTCGTACTCGCTGCCGTCGGGGTTGACCGTCGGCACGATCCAGATCTCCCGGCTGTTGACGATGTTGGTGATCCGGGAGTCGCTGCCGTAGTTGTCGGTGAACAGGTTGAGCAGGTAGATCGCCATCTCGACGGTCAGGTGCTCGCGGGCGTGCTGCTGGGCGTTGAACAGGATCTCCGGCTCGCCCTCGTCGGTGCCCACGTTGTCGGAGATCTTCACCGCCACCAGGTCGCGGCCCTCGTACGACGTACCGATGCTGATCTTGCGGGCGATGGCCGGATGGTCGGCGACGGCCTGGTTCACCACGGCCGTCAGCTCGGCATAGTCGTGGTAGTTGGAGTCGGCGGGCGGGAAGGCCAACGCGCCCACGTCGCTGGCGCCGCGCTCGGCGCTCGGCGGCGGGGCGAGCGGTTCCAGCCGGAAGCCGAGCCGGCTGATCGCCGCGGCCTCGGTGGTGGTGGCCGAGATGTGCAGCACGCCGTGTTCGGAGTAGTCGATGGCGGCCCCGGTGCGGGCCACCGCCGTACGGTCGGCGGACGTCCGGGGGCCGAGCACCCGGTAGCCGGAGGCGGCCTGCTCGGCGGTCCGGTCCGGTGCCGGCCGGGCGGCGACCGGACTGGCGGCGACGGTGACGAGTCCCAGCCCGGTGACGACGGCGAGCACCAGGACGCGGCGGAGAGGGATGGGCGTGCGGAGGGCCATGGACTACCTCCTCGAGAGGCGGGAGATCCCGCTCGGTGGAGGACACTTCACCATCAGTCACATGGTCATATCAATATTTGTCATTAGCTTGTTCATCCCATGTTGACCATCGCGGCGGCAATGCTTTTCCATCCGTCGACATCTGGCGAAACTTCCTTCCACGCGCGACACTGACCGGCGACGATGCCCCCTCGACACCGCGGAGCACCCATGGCCAGATATCGCCTGCACGCGGCCGCCCTCGCCGGCGTCACCGCGCTCACCCTGCTCGCCACCGCCGCGCCCGCGGCAGCCGCCCGGCCGTCCGCCGGCGGCCGACCGCCCACCACAGCCCACGACGAACAGATCACCTTCCAGGACTGGTCCGGGCCCGTCGACTGGCACCGGGGCAGCCGGGCCGGCACCCGCGTGGTGCCCGGCCTGCGCGCCGGCGTCACCCTGGCCCGCCCGGCCGGCACCGTCGAGTACGCCGACCCGCACACCGGCACCACCCGCAGCTGGGAGTACGGCACCTGGACCTCACCGGTGACCCGGATCGGATTCGACGCCACCGAGCTGATCGCCTCCTGGAACGCGGAGACCCCCGCCGGCACCTGGATCCAGGTCGAGATGCAGGGCAGCTACACCAGTGGCGACCAGACACCCTGGTACGTCATGGGCCGCTGGGCGTCCGGTGACAGCGACATCAAGCGGACCAGCGTCAACCGGCAGGGCGACCCCTGGTCGACGATCTGGACCGACACCTTCAGCATCGACGACGCCGCCGCAGGGGTGCTGCTGCGCTCCTACCAGCTGCGGCTGACCCTCTACCGGGCGCCCGGGCAGACCGCCGCGCCCGTGGTCCGGATGCTCGGTGCCATGAGTTCCGCCGTACCGGACCGGTTCACCGTCGCGCCGAGCGCCGGGCACATCGCCTGGGGCCGCGAGCTGCCGGTGCCGCGCTACTCGCAGAACGTGCACGCCGGGCACTACCCCGAGTACGACGGCGGCGGCGAGGCGTGGTGCTCCCCCACCTCCACCGAGATGGTGGTCGAGTACTGGGGCCGTCAGCCGTCGAAGGCCGACACCTCCTGGGTGGACCCGACCTACCCCGACCCGACGGTCAACCACGCCGCGCGGATGACCTACGACTACACGTACGACGGCGCCGGCAACTGGCCCTTCAACACCGCGTACGCGGCCAGCTTCCCCGGGCTGGAGGGCCGGGTGACCCGCCTGCACTCACTGGACGAGGTGGAGCGCTTCATCGCCGCCGGTATCCCGGTGGTGACCAGCCAGTCCTTCCTCGCCAGCGAGCTGGAAGGGGCGGGCTACGGCACCTCGGGGCACCTGTTCGTGGTGGTCGGCTTCACCGCCGACGGCGACGTGATCGTCAACGACCCCGCCTCGTCCAGCAACGACGTGGTGCGCAACGTCTATCCACGGGAGCAGTTCGAGCAGATCTGGCTGCGGACCAAGCGCACCAACGCGACCGGTGGTGTCTCCGGCGGCTCGGGCGGCGTCGCCTACCTGATCAAGCCGCTGTGGAAGCCCTGGCCCCGAATCGCAGGCTCCACCAACTGGTAACCCCGGGGGTGCTCGCGGTTGATCATGAAGTTATTGCCACTCGCCGCGGCGTGTCGCCGCAATAACTTCATGATCAACGCGGTGGGTCGGGGGTGGGGGGTTGGTTCTCGTCGCCGGCCAGGGCAGAGCGGAGGCGCTCCTTCTCGGTGCGGCGACGCTCTGCCGCACCGGCCATCTCCTCGGCCATCTCGTCCCGCCAGCCGCGCAGCAGGAAGAAGGAGAGCGCGGCGGAGAAGACCAGCGCCAGCATCAGCTTCAGGAACACGTTCATGTCGATCAGCCACAGGCCCGCCAACACGGCGACGAACAGCCCGATCCGGCCCAGCGTGTACTTGACCGCCGCGCTCACCTGCACCACTCCGTTCACTCCGTCGCCCGCCGGTGCCGGCGGAAGGATCGACCCGCCCGGCGGGCGGTCGGGGTCAGCCGGTCCGGCGGGCCAGCCAGCGGACGCCCGGAAACCAGACCGCCGCGTACACCACGGTGAACGCCGCCGCCCCCAGCGCTCCGGAGAGCAGCGGTGGCAACCCGGCGCCCAGACCGGCGATCAGCAGACCGGCAGACACTCCCACGGCGGTGGCGACCAGTGCCGCCACCACCCGGGCGGCGCCGAAGTCCCAGGCTCGGAAGTCGTCCCAGAACAGCCAGGCCGGCAGGATCACCGCCAACCAGCCGTTGGTCTGCCCGAAGTCACCGTCGCCGATCGAGGCGAACGCCCACTCGAACAGCACGAGCGCCAACGCGCCGATGACCAGACCCGCCAGACACACCCCGAGCAGGTCGCCCAGGCTGGCGACACGCCCCTCGGCGTCCCGCCGGGGAAAGCCGCCCTGCTGCTCGGATCCGTGCTGCTCGGTCATCGACTGCGAGGGTACGCGGCCGCTCAGGCCCACACCTGCTGCGGCTCGGCGCGGCGCTCGGCCAGCGACGGGGCCTTGTCGTACTCCCGGACCACGTTGTAACGGGTGTCCCGCTCGACCGGCTGGAAACCGGCGTCCCAGATCAGGTGCAGCAGGTCGTCCCGGTGCATGGTGTTCGGGGTGCCGTACGAGTCGGCGTCATGGGTGATCTTGTATTCGACCACCGAGCCGTCCAGGTCGTCCACGCCGAAGTTCAGCGAGAGCTGAGCCACCGAGAGCCCGTGCATCACCCAGAAGTTCTTCACGTGCGGGACGTTGTCGAAGAGCAGCCGGGAGACCGCGAACGTCTTCAGCGACTCGGCCGGCGAGGCCATCGTCGTACGCGCCTGGATCCGGTTACGGATCTTGCCGTCCGCTGAGTCCACGAAGTCGTGCTGGTACCGCAGCGGGATGAAGACCGCGAAGCCGTTGGTCTCGTCCTGCAGCTCGCGCAGCCGCAGAACGTGGTCGACCCGGTGCCGGGGCTCCTCGATGTGGCCGTACAGCATGGTTGCCGGGGTCTTCATGCCCTTGCGGTGCGCCAGGGCGTGGATGCGCGACCAGTCCTCCCAGTGGCAGGCGTGGTCCACGATGTGCTGGCGGACCTCCCAGTCGAAGATCTCCGCGCCGCCGCCGGTCAGCGACTCCAGGCCGGCGTCCATCAACTCGTCGAGGATCTCGTCGGCGGTCAGCCCGCTGATCTTCTCGAACCACTGCACCTCGGTCGCCGTGAAGCACTTGAGCTTGACGTTCGGCAGCGCCGCCTTCAGCTCGCGCAGCACCTTGGGGTAGTAGCGCCAGGGCAGCGTCGGGTGCAGGCCGTTGACGATGTGCAGCTCGGTGAGCTGCTCGTCCTCCATCTCCTTGGCCTTGCGGACCGCCTCGTCGATGCGCATCGTGTACGCGTCCTTCTCGCCCGGCTTGCGCTGGAACGAGCAGTACGCACACGACGCCGAGCAGACGTTGGTCAGGTTGAGGTGCCGATTGACGTTGAACATCACCCGGTCGCCGTTGAGTTCGGTGCGCCGGTGGTGAGCCAGCCGCCCCAGCCAGGTGAGGTCGTCGCTGTCGTAGAGGGCGACCCCGTCCTCCCGGGTCAGCCGCTCACCGGCGTACACCTTCGCTTCGAGCTCACGCTTGAGTCCGGCGTCCATGGCACGTCCCTTCCACCTGCGGTCCTCCTGGAGCGTACGTCGGGACGCCGACAGCCACGGCGGCACGGTCGCCGGCAGCGACCCACTTCACCGAACTCTCAGCCTCCCGTAACCCGGCCACGCATCGACATCACTGCCGGGGTGAGGTAAGACAGAACGGGGCGGAACACACACTGGTACCGTCCCGACCGCCGCGCCCACCGAGCGCGGCGAACGGGCTGCGGGACGGGGAGCGGAATGGTCGACAGCGGGCGCGGGCGACGGCAGCGACGACGGAGCCCGGTGATCTCGCCGGTGCTACGGCCGAAGCTCTGGGCCGCCCTGCTCGGCGCGATCGCCGCCGCCGTGCTGGCCACCCCCGCGTACGCCGAGCCAGGACTGCCGACCACCGTGCCGGACACCGGCTCGCGACCGCCGGCCATCAGCACAATCCAACTACCCGGCGGCGCTCCCACCGCCGGCGTGCCCGTCCCGCCGGTCGTCAACGTCGGCACGGGCCCGCTGGCCGCCGCCATCGCCGCTGGCGAGATCCAGGTCGGTGCGCTCGGCGACGCGTTGCTGGTGAGCCGGCAGAAACGCACCGACGCACAGGCGCAGCTCGAGGCGGCCGGCAAGGTGCTCGCGACCACGCAGGACGCCCTGCTCCGCGCCCAGCAGGCGGCCGACGTCGCCGCCGCGGACGCCGTCAAGGCAGCCGCCGCCCTGCCGCCCGGCGACCTTGCCCGGGACATCCGTGGGCTCAGCCGCCTCCAGCAGATCACCAGGGGCGAGAAGGTCGACGGCGGCACCACCGGGGTGGCCGGTGAGCTGTCCCGTGCCCGTGCCGAGGAGCAGGACGCCTACCAGAAGCACACCCAGGCCAAGGATCTGCTCGCCGCCGCCGGGGCGGAGTTCACCGCGGGCGAGACGGCGCTCCGCACCGCCGAGGCCAACCTGCTCAAGCTGCGCCGGGACAACGCCGCGCAGCTGATCGTGATCGAGCGGCAGCAGGAGGCCGTCGAGCAGCAGCTCGGCGCCGGCTACGTCACCGGCCAGAGCATCAGCGGAATGGCCGCGCACCCGCGGGCGCTGGCCGCGGTCGCGTACGCCCTCGCCCAGCTCGGCGACCCGTACAAGTGGTCGGAGGAGGGGCCGGACCGGTTCGACTGCTCCGGCTTGATGTGGGCGGCGTACCGGTCCCCGGGCGCCGACTACTTCGACCTGCCCCGGGTCTCCCGCGACCAGTACGCCGCCACCCGGACGCGCACCGTGCCGCAGACCGCGCTGCTCCCCGGCGACCTGCTCTTCTTCGCCTCCGGCAGCAGCTACACCACGATCCACCACGTCGGCATGTACATCGGCAGCGGCAAGATGGTGCAGGCGCCCACCACCGGCGACGTCGTCAAGATCTCGGTCGTTCCCTGGTCCCGGCTCTACGCCGCCACCCGGGTGATCGGCGCGGTGCCGGCCCCGGTCGTGCCGGCCCCGGTCGTGCCAGTCCCGACGCCCAGCGCGCCGCCCACCCCGAAGCCGACCACCACGCCGACGCCGAAGCCGACCGGTTCGGCCACCCCGACCCCGACCCCGACCGGCAGCACGACGCCGACGCCGACCGGCAGCGCCTCGCCGCGCCCGACGCAGACGCCCACGACCCCCCCGCCGCCGCCGACCAGCACGCCGCCGACCAGTGCGCCGGCCACCTCGTCCCCGGCCACCTCGTCCCCGGCCAACCTGCCGTCGGCCAGCCGGAGCGGAGTGGCCAGTCACAGCCCGGCCGCGAGCACGACGGGCAGCCCGAGCACCGGCCGCTGAGCCGCCACGACCGGCTCCGGCTGTCAGCTCGGGGCGATCTGTGGCACCGTGACATCCAGGCACACCCGGCCCGACGTCGCGGCTCCGGGTGCGAGCGTGGCACGGAGGGCGGAGATGGCCGAGCAGAGTGATCCGGCGGAGACTGGCGACCCGGTCTCCGTCGACCGGGTCGACCCACCGGAGCCCGCAGACCCGGCGCTCGCCAGCGACGCCGATCCGTCCGCCGACGACCTGCGCGCCACCTCCACCAGCGTCGCCACCGAGACCCCGGAGGCCGACGGCGGGCAGCCGGCGTCCGGCGGCGCCCACCATGAGGCGGCCGCCGCCCCGGTGCGTGCCCGGGCCAGTGTCCCGACCGCCGCAGCTCAGCCCGGTGACCGCCCGACACGTGCTCCGGCCACCACGACCACCTACCGGGGCACCGGTTCCGCCGGTCCGTTCGGCACTCCGCCGCCCGGGCAGCGGGACGGCTCGACCGTTCCGGCCAGGGCCAGCGCCACGGTGCCTGCCAGCAGCCGGGTCACGGCCGGCGCGGCGGGCACCCCGGATTCCCGGGCGAGCGCGCCCGTCGTCTACCGGTCCGGTCCGGTGAGCCCCGAGCCGCCCGAGCCGGTGCGGCCTCCGGAGCCCGCCCAGCCGCCCGCGCCGCCGACCCCGGAGCCTGAGCCGGCCCCCGCGCCACCCGGGCCGGGGCCGACTCCACCGTCCCGACCCGAGCCGGAGCCCGCACCGACTCCGCGACCCGAGCCGATGCCGGCGCCCAGCCCGGAGCCGTCGCCGCCCGGCCCGGTGCCGACGCCGGGACCCCGCCCGACGCCGCCACCCGGCCCGGTCCCGCCCGTCCCGGGGCCCCCCATCCCGCCGCCCTCGCCGGTGCCACCCATCCCGGGGCCACCGACGCCGCCGGTGCCCGGCCCACCGGTGCCGCCGCCCGGTCCCCCGGTGCCCGCGCCGCCACCGCTGCCCGGCCCGATGCCGGCACCACCGTTTCCGCCGCCACCGGCGATGCCCAGCGCTGCGCACGGCGTGCGGGCCACCGCGTCGGTCTCCGCGCCGCCGGCCGGTTGGCTGTCCCCGGCCGTCGCGGCCCAGCCGTCCCCCGACGGCGGACGGGCCGAGGCGCCCATTTCCGCCCCGCCGGTGGTGCCGGCGCCCGCGCTGCCGGTCTGGCCGCCCTCCACCAGCGGCGCTGCCCCTCCGGCCGCAGGCGGCGCCGGCGGGTCCCGGCCGACCTTCCCGTCGGCAACGCTGGCAGGGCCGACTCTGCCGTCGGCCACGCCGACGGGGCAGACCTTTCCGCTGGCCACTCCGGCGGGCGGCCGGGTCGCGGCCGGCACCGGCAGCGGGCGGTACGACGGCGGCAGTGACCTGGCCGGCACCGTCTACGCAGGCGGGGACGGGCCGGGCTTCTCCACCATCGCGCTACCGGCCAGCGCGGTGGAGAACTCCGGGTCGCTGACCGGACACATCCTGGCCCAGGGCTGGTCGGACGCACCGGTTGAGCGTTCCAGGACCGCTCGCGTGGTGATCGTCCTCGCCGCCGCACTGGGGCTGCTGGTGGCGATCAGCGTGCTGGTCGTCCTGCTCGCCAACGACGCACTGGACGGTCTCGTGGGCAGCGTGCTCAGCGGCTGAGCCGACGGTGAGTCGGCCCACTACCGCCGCGCAACCGGCTGGCGACTCTGGCAGACCGCCGTACACTGGTCGAGATCACTGACCCGGCGCGCGTGGTGCGCGCCCACGGGCGATCTTGCGGGCGATCCGGCGGTACAGCCGCGGCGGGCCATCGCGAAGATGCGCCCCGCTCGAGAGGCATTTGTTGACCACCTCTGCTGACCCCAGCATCGTTCCGTCCGTTTCCAACCCCGTCCCGGTGGCGGCCGACATCGCCCCGGAGACCCTCGACGCCGAGCAGATCGAGCCGGCGGCCGCTCCGGCGGAGACCGCCGAGGCGATCGACTTCGCCGCGCTCGGCCTGCCCGAGCCCCTGGTCCGTGCACTGGCACGGCAGGGCATCACCACCCCGTTCGAGATCCAGCGGGCCACCGTTCCGGACGCGCTCGCCGGTCGGGACGTGCTCGGCCGCGGGCAGACCGGGTCGGGCAAGACGCTCGCGTTCGGCCTGCCGCTGCTGGCCCGGGTCGCCGCCGCCAAGCCGGCCCGGCCGATGCGTCCGCGCGCCCTCATCCTGGTGCCGACCCGGGAGTTGGCCATGCAGGTCAACGACGCCCTGCTGCCGCTGGGCAAGGCGCTCAACGTCTTCCTGAAGACCGCCGTCGGCGGTGTCCCGTACGACCGCCAGATCGACGCGCTGCGACGCGGCGTGGAGATCATCGTGGCGACACCGGGCCGGCTCGGCGACCTGATCGAGCGGGGCATCTGCCAGCTCGACGACATCGAGGTGACGGTGCTCGACGAGGCCGACCAGATGGCCGACATGGGCTTCCTGCCCGAGGTGACCGACCTGCTGGCCAAGACGCCGGCGAACGGTCAGCGGCTGCTCTTCTCGGCCACCCTGGACGGGGACGTCGACGCGTTGGTCAGGCGGTTCATGACCGACCCGGTGACCCACTCCACGGCGCCGTCCACCGCCTCGGTGTCCACCATGGATCACCACATGCTGTTGATCCCGCCGCACGACAAGTTCCCGGTGGCCGCCTCGATCGCCGCCCGGGACGGCCGGACCATGGTCTTCGCCCGCACCCAGTTGGGCGTGGACCGCCTGGTCGAGCAGCTCGCAGCGGTCGGCGTACGCGCCGGTGGTCTGCACGGTGGCAAGACCCAGCGGATGCGCACCAAGACCCTGGCCGAGTTCCGTGAGGGCCGGATGAACGTCCTGGTCGCCACCGACGTGGCGGCTCGCGGCATCCACGTCGACGGTGTCACGCTGGTGCTGCACGTGGACCCGCCGAAGGACCCCAAGGACTACCTGCACCGCGCAGGGCGTACCGCCCGGGCCGGCGAGTCTGGTGCGGTCGCCACACTGGTGCTGCCCAAGCAGCGCCGCACCACCCTGGCCATGCTGGAGAAGGCCGGCGTCGCGCCGGCCGAGACCCGGGTCAAGGCCGGCGACCCGGTGTTGGCCGAGCTGATCGGTGCCCGCGAGCCGAGCGGCGTCCCGGTTCGCGTGGAGGCCGAGCCTCGCGGCTTCGGCGACCGGTCCGGCGGCTCGCGCCGCTACGACGACCGGTCCGGAGGCCCGCGCCGCTTCGGTGACCGCCCGAGTGGCGACCGCCGCTTCGGCGACCGCCCGACCGGTGAGCGGCGTTACGGCGACCGCCCGACCGGCGACCGGCAGTACGGCGACCGCCCGACCGGTGAGCGGCGTTACGGCGATCGCCCGACGGGCGACCGGCAGTACGGCGACCGTCCGGCCGGCGACCGGGGCTACGGGGACCGTCCGACCGGCGAGCGCCGCTACCCCGATCGCGACACTCGCGGTCACGGCGACCGCCCGCAGGGCGAGCGCAGGTTCTCCGACCGGCCGCAGTTCGGCGAGCGGGACAGCCGGAGTGACCGGCCGACCGGCGAGCGCCGCTACGGCGACCGACCGCAGGGCGAGCGGCGCTACGGCGACCGACCGCAGGGCGACCGGCAGTACGGCGACCGACCGCAGGGCGAGCGGCAGTACGGCGACCGACCGCAGGGCGAGCGGCGCTTCGGCGACCGGCCGCAGGGTGACCGGCCCGCCGACGAGCGCCGATTCGGCGACCGGCCGACCAGTGAGCGGCGTTTCGCGGACCGGGACTCACGCGGTGGCTTCCGCTCCGACAGCCGTGGTCGGGACGACCGGCCGAGTGACGACCGGCGTGGCTTCGGCGGGCGGCCGCCGGCCCGGACCCACTGACCCACTGACCCACTGACCCATCGAACGCCGTCGCGGAGCCCAGGCTTCGCGGCGGCGTTCGCGCATGACCGCCCCGATGTCGGCCCGGTCGCGTAACGTGCGGCCCATGGCGACCATGCCGAAGTCGATCTTCTGGTCCCGAACGGACACCGCCGGCAGCGAGCACGCCCTGCTCGAGGACGGTCACGGGTTGACCGCCCGAGGCACCATGCTCGCCGTGGACCCGATTCCCTGGACCGCCCGTTACCAGCTGACGACAGCTCCGGACTGGACCACCGGTCGGGTGGAGGTCGAGGTCGAGGGGTCGGGCTGGCTGCGTCGGGTGACGCTCGAGCGGGCCGCGGCCCGGTGGCGGGTGACGACCGCGGAGCAGGGCGACCTGGACGCGGCGCTGATCGCGGCCGGGCACCCCCGGGCGGGTCTGCCCGGCACCGACGACCCGGACCGGTTGGCCGACGCGCTCGACGTGGACCTGGGCGGGTCGCCGCTGTTCAACTCTCTCCCGGTCCACCGGCTCGGGCTCGCCGCCAAGCCGGCCGACCTGCCGCACCGGATCACCGTCGCGTGGGTGCTGCTTCCCAGCCTCGAGGTGGTGCCGGCCGAGCAGGTCTACAGCGGGCTCGGGCCGGGCAGGGTGCGGTACGCCAGCGACACCTTCACCGCCGACATCGACCTCGACGCCGACGGCTACGTGGTGCGTTATCCCGGCCTGGCCGAACGGATCGACCCGCGCTGAGCGTGGCCCAGGCGAGGGCCGGGCCGTCGGAGGCGGCCCGTCGAGGTCAGGCTGGCCACACGCCGTTGCTCAGGAACGCCTCGACGGTGGCCAGGTGCGGCGCGAGGTCGAGGCCCTGGGCGCTCACCCAGCCGTCGTCGTAGTACGTGTCGGCGTACCGGTCACCCGCGTCGCAGATCAGGGTGACCACCGAGCCGGCCCGGCCCTCGGCGAGCATCCCGGCGATCAGACCGAACGCACCCCACAAGTTGGTGCCGGTGGAGCCGCCAACCCGGCGGCCGAGCACGGCCGAGCCGGCCCGCATCGCGGCCAGCGACGCGGCGTCCGGCACCTGGACCATCCGGTCCACCACCGACGGCAGGAAGGACGCCTCGACGCCCGGACGGCCGATCCCCTCGATCCGGGATCCCTTTCCGGTACGTACCGACCAGTCGGCGGCCAGCCAGGCCGGGTAGAACGCGGAGTTCTCCGGGTCCACCACGCAGAGCTTCGTGACGAGACGGCGATACCTGGCGTACCGGCCGATGGTGGCGCTGGTGCCGCCGGTGCCGGCGCCCACCACGACCCAGGTGGGGATCGGATGCCGCTCCAGCCTCAGCTGCGCGTAGATCGACTCGGCGATGTTGTTGTTGCCCCGCCAGTCGGTGGCCCGTTCGGCATAGGTGAACTGGTCCATGAAGTGGCCGCCGGTGTCCTCGGCCAGCCAACGGGCCTCGATCACCACGGTTGCGGGGTCGTTCACCAGGTGGCACCGGCCGCCCTGGAACTCGATCTGCGCGATCTTCTCCGGCGAGGTTGAGGCGGGCATCACCGCGATGAAGGGCAGCCCCAGCATCCGGGCGAAGTACGCCTCGGACACCGCAGTCGAGCCGGATGACGCCTCGACGATGGTGGTGCGCGGCCCGATCCAGCCGTTGCAGAGGCCGTAGAGGAACAGCGAGCGGGCCAGCCGGTGCTTCAGCGAGCCGGTCGGGTGTGACGACTCGTCCTTGAGGTAGAGGTCGATCCCCCAGGCCCGGGGCAGCGGGAAGGGCAGCAGGTGGGTGTCGGCCGAGCGGTTCGCGTCCGCCTCGACGGTGGCGATCGCCTCGGTCACCCAGGTCCGGCTGGCCTCGTCGCACCGGTCGAGATGAGTCACGCCGGGAAACCTAGCAAGCAGCCCTCGGCTGGTCAGCCCCGGTCCGGGGGCGTGGCCCGGCGCAGTTGCCGGCGCTGACCGGCCCGGCCGACGGCCTGGACGAGCGGGGTCAGCCTGACGGCCAGCCGAGGCAGGGTGTCCAGGAGTCGGACCTGCGCTCCCCGCCAGCGCGGCATGCTGACCACCGGGCGTGGTCGGCGGGCCAGCCGGACCGCCCGGGCGGCCACCCGCTGCGGAGTCAGCATCGAGCCGGTGAACGAGGCCAGCGCCCCCGGATCGTCCAGCCGGTGGTGCAGCATCGGGGTCCAGATCCCGTCGGGGCAGAGGCAGGAGACGTGCACCCGCCGGTGGCCGGCCATCCGCAGGTCGGACAGCGTGCCGAGGCTGAACGCCAGCAGCGCGTGCTTGCTGGCTGCGTACACCGTCTCGCCGGGCGCGGCGACCAGCCCGGCCAGCGAGACGATGTTCAGCACGTGGCCGTGCTCCTGCTCGCGCATCACCGCGAGCGCGGCGAGGGTGCCGTTCATCGCGCCGAGCGCGTTGACGTCGAGCACCCGGCGGCGGGTCGGGCCGTCGTGCTCCCAGGCGGGACCGGTGACCAGGATGCCGGCGTTGTTGACCCAGAGGCCGAGGCCGCCCGGGCTCGCGGCGGTCGCGGCGATCTCGGCGCAGGCGTCCTCGTCCCGGACGTCCAGCGCGGCGGACCAACCGCCGAGCGGCGCGGCGGCGGCGGCCACCGCGTCCGGGTCGAGGTCGGTGAGCAGCACCGACCAACCATCGGCGTGCAGTGCAGCGGCGACCGCGCGGCCCAGGCCGCCGGCGGCCCCGGTCACCACGGCCGTTCCACGTCCGGGCGAGGTCATGGCGCACGCTACCGCCGGTCGGGTTGGGCGCACCAGGGCCGACCGGCCGGACCAGCGCGCACGAGCCTGGGGGTACGCGGGCGCCACGCGGGGTCAGGCCGGCGGCGAGCCGACCGGCTGGGGGCGGTTCTCCCACTTCGTGGAGAGCGCGATGGCGGTGCGGGTGGAGGCGACGCCGGGTGTCCGGTTCAGCCGCACGATCAACTGCTCCAGCTCGGCGATCGTGCCGACCCGCGCCTTGAGCAGGAACGACTCCACTCCGGCCATGAAGTAGCACGATTCGATCTCGGGCAGCACCCGGAGCGACTCGAGCATGTCGTCGCTGTCCGCGCCCGAATCCTCGACGATGCCGATCAGCGCCGTGACGCCCAGCCCGATCGCCTCCGGCGCCACGTCCGCGCGGTAGCCACGGATCACGCCGCTCGTTTCGAGCTTGCCGACCCGCTCGTGCACGGCCGGGGCGGAGAGGCCCACCTGCCGGGCCAACTCGGCGTACGAGAGGCGGGCGTTACCGCGCAGCAGGTCGACGAGGCTCAGGTCGATGGCGTCCACGGAGAGTGACCTTAACCGGTTGGGCGTTACGCGATGCCTCCGGCATCCGTTGGACCTGGCAGTGAGTAACTGTTCACAAACCGACGGTCAAGGTAGGTGTTGCACCAGTACCATTTACTAACTTCCCAGTCAGTGCTTTTTTCGCGTTTGGCGGACAGGCCAGGTCCCTGGTGCTGTAATTGCCATACGTCCCTCATGACGGCTCTGGGCTCGCACCAGCCGGGGGCAGTGTGTTCAGCCAGGGGCTTCGTCGACGCGAGGAGGGGGCTGTGGACACTGGAGATCGCCTGCTGACACCGGGTGAGGTCGCCGCGCTGTTTCGGGTGGACCCGAAGACTGTGACGAGATGGGCGGCGGCCGGCCGGATAGGAAGCATCCGGACTCCAGGCGGGCATCGCCGGTTTCGGGAATCCGAGGTGCGAGCCCTGCTTGAGGGGGAGGGCATGCTGGACGAGGTGGACGAGGTCGGGAAGCCACGCAATGTGGGTCCTGCCGCCTCCACCGGGCCGGGTCCGGCCAATGCCGGCATGTATTGAACTGGTGCGGACAACGCCACGCGGACCGGGCATCAGTCCGGTCCGCGTCCCACTACGAGACGGCCGCCCGGCGGCATGACCTGGCGGGCTGAGCGAACCGCTCAGCCGCGGGCCGCGCCGAGCTGGCCGGACCACCGTCGGAACAGGGTGTGCGGGACGCCGAGCGCGTCCAACACCTTGCCGGCCACGAAGTCGACCAACTGCTGGGCGCTGGCCGACGCGCCCGCGCCGTAGAAGCCGGGGCTGGCTGGCAGCACCACCGCCCCGGCATCGTGCAGCGCGATCAGATGTTCCAGGTGGCTACGGGTCACCGGCGTCTCCCGGGGGGTCACCACCACGGGCCGGCGCTCCTTGAGGTTGACCTCGGCGGCCCGCTGCAGCAGATCCTTGGACAGGCCGATGGCGATGCCGGCGCAGGCCGCCGTGCTGGCGGGCACGACGGCCATCCCGCGTACCCGGTAGGAACCGCTGCTCGGCCCGGCTGCCAGGTCGCCGGCCGGCCAGTGCCGCACGTCCGCGCCGGTCAGGTCACGGCCGAGCCAGGCGGCGAGGTCCTCAGCCCAGTGCGCGTCGCGGAACGGCCGGCCGGTCTCGTCGAGCACGGTGAGCCGCGCCGCGCGGGACACGATCAGGTCCACCGCCTCGCCGGCGTCGAGCAGCCCGCCGAGCACGGCCGCCGCGTACGGCGTTCCGGAGGCCCCGGACACTCCGACCACCCATGGTTCCCGCATGCCGTCCAGCCTGCCTGGTCAGGCGCGCGCGCCGGCGGGCACCCCCGGCATCAGCCGCCGGGCCGGCCGCCCGAGTTGTCCGCCGGGCATTTGCTTCTCCCGTCGACCTGAAATGCTTCCGATGGCGATTGGCACCGGGAGCAGATCGCACAGGAGGCATCGGTGACGACCGGCGAGGTCCTCTGGACGCTCCGCGCCGAGTGTCCGATTCCGGCCCGGCTGTCGCCGTACGCCGATCGGGTGCAGGCGTGGTTGCTCGGCCTGCTGCCCGAGCTGGGCCTGCCACTGGACGACGCCGCCCTGCAGCGGCTGGCCAGGGCGGGCTTCGCGCGGTACGCGGGCCGCCTCTACCCGGGCGCGGACGAGGCCGACCTGCGGGTGCTGACCGCCCTGTTCACCTGGTTCTTCCTGGTCGACGACGCCTGCGACGGGCCGGACCGGCTCGCCCCGGACCAGATCCGGGCGCTGCGCAACGGCACGCTGGCCCTGCTGCACGACGGCCCCCGGGCACGGCACACCGGGCTGACCGGTCCGCTGCGACGGTTGCTGGTGCTGGCCTGGCGGGAACCGCGCCGCCGCATGCCGGTCCGGTGGCGGATGCGCTTCGCCGAGGCGGTGGCCCGGCATCTCGACGGCACCTGGCGTGAGGCGGTCAACAAGGAGGCCGGCCACCGACCCGGCGTCACGGAGTACATCGAGCTGCGTCGCGCCACGTCAGCGGCCGACGTGTCCTATCCGCTCGTCGAGTTCGTCAGCGGCCGGCCGTTGCCCGATCCGGTCTACCACCATCCGCTGCTGCGCGAGGTGGCCAGCACCGGCAACGACCTGCTCTCCTGGTACAACGACCTGGCCTCGCTGGATCGGGACCGGGCCACCGCGGGCGGGCACAACGTGGTGCTGGCCGTGCAGGACGAGTGGGGCCTGTCGCCCGCGACGGCGGTCGACCGGGTGGCGGAGCGCTGGCGGGAGTCGATGGGCCACTTCGTCGAAGCGCGGGCCGCGGTGCCGTCGTTCGGCCCGACGTTGGACGCGGCGGTCACCGAGCATCTCGACGGGGTGGCCAACGCGGTACGCGGCACCATCGAGTGGACGTTGGAGAGTGGCCGCTACCCCACCGGGCGTCCCGAGCCCGCCGGCACGTCCCGGCCCTGACCGCGCCGCAACGGGCGGGTCAGGACGCGGGTCGGGCTACGCAGACGGGTCGGAGCGGAGATCGGCGCGAAGCGGACCGGTCAGGGTCGCAGGTCGAGGCGGATCACCAGGTCGAGCAGGGCGAAGACGAACAACGCGATGCCGACGAAGCCGTTGGCGGTGAAGAAGGCCCGGTTGACCTTGCTCAGGTCGGTCGGGGTGACCACCAGGTGCTGGTAGCCGAACGCGACGGCGGTCAGCGCCAGGCCCACCCACCAGAGCCAGCCGAACCCGACCAGCGCCCCGAACCAGACGAAGAGCCCGAAGGTCACCACGTGCGCCACGGTGGAGGCGTGCAACGCGAAGCGTCGACCGTACCGGGCCGGCACGCTGTGCACGCCGATCTCCTGGTCGATCTCCGAGTCCTGACAGGCGTAGATCAGGTCGAAGCCGCCGATCCACAGCCCGACGGCCGCGCCCAGCAGCCAGGCCGGCCAGGAGCCGTGCAGGGTGCCGGTGACGGCGAGCCAGGCGCCGACCGGCCCGACCGCCTGGGCCACCCCGAGGATGGCGTGCGGCCAGTTGGTGAACCTCTTGGCGTACGGGTAGACCACCAACGGCACCACGGCCAGCGGCGCCAGCACCAGGCAGAGCGGGTTGAGCAGGGCGGCGGCGGCCAGGAAGACCACCAGCGCGACGGCCGCGCCGGTCCAGGCCGTCCGCACGCTCACCGCCCCGGTGACCAGTTCCCGGCCCGCGGTACGCGGATTCCGCGCGTCGATGCGCCGGTCGAGGATCCGGTTGGCGGCCATCGCGAACGTCCGCGCACCGACCATCGCGACGGTGATCAGCAGCAGGTCGAGCCAGCGCACCCGCCCGCCGTTGACCTGCATCGCGGTCAGCGCCGACAGGTACGCGAAGGGCAGCGCGAACACCGAGTGCTCGATCGCCACCAGCTTGAGGAAGGACTTCACCCGGCCCGGATTCTCGGCCGGCGCGTCGATGACCGCCATCAGATGCCGTACTCCTTCCAACGCTTGTCGACCAGCGAAACCACCTCGGGCGCCATGGTCATCTCCTCCGGCCAACCGCGGGTGTAGCCCTCGCCCACCAGCTTGCGGGTCGCGTCGACGCCCACCTTGCCGCCCCAGAACTGCTGGTAGGACGAGTGGTCGAGGTGGTCCACCGGACCCTCGGTGAGCAGCAGGTCGCGCGCGTAGTCGACGTTGCCGAAGGCGCGGAACGCGACCTCGTTGTAGTCGTGCACATCGCAGTCCTCATCGACGATCACGATCAGCTTGGTCAGCGACATGAGGTGCGCGCCCCAGATCGCGTTCATCACCTTCTGCGCGTGCTTGGGGTAGCGCTTGCGGATCGACACGATCGCGCAGTTGTGGAAGACGCCTGCGGCCGGCAGGTCGTAGTCGACGATGTCCGGGATCAGCAGCTTGAGCAGCGGCTGGAAGATCCGCTCGGTGGCCTTGCCGAGGCCGTGGTCCTCCTGCGGCGGCTTGGAGGTGATGATCGAGTGGTACACCGGCTTGCGCTGCATGGTCATCGCCTCGATGTGCAGCACCGGGAACGGCTCGACCGGCGTGTAGAAACCGGTGTGGTCTCCGAACGGCCCCTCGGGCAGCCGCTCGCCGGGCTCCAGATAGCCCTCCAGCACGATCTGCGCGTGCGCCGGCACCTGCAACGGCACGGTCAGGCAGTCGACCATCTCGACCCGCTCACCACGCAGGAATCCGGCGAACAGGTACTCGTCGATGTCACTGGGCAGGGGAGCGCTGGCCGCGTACGAGACGACCGGGTCGCAGCCGATCGCGACCGCGACCGGCAGGCGCTGCCCGAGCCGCTCGGCGACCGCGTGGTGGGCCGTCGAGTCCTTGTGGATCTGCCAGTGCATGCCCAGGGTGTTGCGGCCGTGCTGCTGGAGCCGGTACAGGCCGAGGTTGCGCTTGCCGGTCTCCGGGTGCTTGGTGTGGGTCAGCCCGTAATTGTGGAAGATCCCGCCGTCGCCGGGCCAGACCTGCAGGCCGGGCAGCCGATTCAGGTCGACGTCCTCGCCCCGGTAGACCACTTCCTGGCAGGGCGCGGTCTTCACCTTGCGCGGCGGCACCGACCTGAGCTGCATGACCTTGCCCAGGCCCTCGCGGATGCCGGACCAGCCGACCGGCAGCTCCGGCTTGATCAGCGCGCCGATCCGGGCACCGATCTCGTCGAGCGAGTCGACGCCGAGGGCCATCGCCATCCGCTTCTCGGTGCCGAACAGGTTGATCGCGATCGGCATCTCGCCCCGGGTCGGACGCTCGAAGAGCAGCGCCGGCCCGTCGGCGCGGACCGTGCGGGTGACCACCTCGCTGATCTCCAGGGTGGGGTCGACCGGCACGTCGACGCGGCGCAGCTCCCCCGCGCGCTCCAGCGCCGCGAGGAAGTCCTTGAGATCGGTGTACGGGAAGCCACGAGCCGCCATGTCGCCCAGTCTCCCGCACCGGGTCCCGGGTGACCCAGGCCGGGTGGTGTGACGCCCGCGATGGCCGGGGCCGGCGTGGGAGGCAGTGCCCTCCATCCGGCGGGCGTGGCGAACGGTTGAGTGGGTACCCGGGCAGCCTGCGGACGGAGGCGCCGATGGGCGGGCAGCGGGTTCCGGCGGGTTTCACCGAGCAACGAGCGCGGGTCGGCCAGATCGCGATGAACTACGTCCGTGGCGGCAGCGGTCCGCCACTGGTACTGCTGCACGGGTATCCGCAGTGCTGGCACATGTGGCGGCACCTGCTGCCGGAGTTGGGCCGCTCCTTCGACGTGGTCGCGCCCGACCTGCGGGGCTTCGGGGACAGCGACGCTCCGGCCGGCGGGTACGACAAGAAGACGGTCGCCGCCGATCTGCACGGGCTGCTCGACCAGCTCGGCCTGGCCAGTGACCTCCGGATCGTCGGGCACGACCTGGGGACCATGGTGGCGTACGCGTACGCCGCCGCCCATCCGCAGCGGGTGAGCCGGTTGGTGCTCAGCGAGGCCCCGATCCCCGACGAGAGCGTCTACACGTTTCCCGCGCTCACCTCGGCCGGGCCGGGGGTGTGGAACTTCGGCTTCTTCTCCATCGGCAACGGGCTTCCGGAGGAGTTGGTCAGTGGGCGGGAGTCGCTCTGGGTCGACCGGTTCACCGACGCCCTGATGGTGCGCAAGGGCAGCATCGCCGCGCCCGACATCGAGGAGTTCGCCAGCCACCTGCGCGACCCGGCGCATCTGCGGGCCAGCTTCGCCTACTTTCGCGCGTTCGATCGGGACCTCGCCGACAACGCGACGTACCGGGCCACGAAGCTGACGATGCCGGTGCTGGCCGTCGGTGCGGCGGCCAGCCTCGGTGGGCAGGTCGCCGAACAGGTTCGCCGGTACGCCGACTCGGTCCGCGGCGAGGTGGTCGAGGACTGCGGGCACTGGCTGTACGAGGAGCGCCCGGACGAGATGCTCGCCCTGCTGCGCGACTTCCTCGGGGCGGCCTGAGCATTCCGCCAGGCGAGGGTCAGTCGAGGCCGCCGTACGAGTGCAGGCCGGTGAAGAAGATGTTCACGCCGAACAGGTTCATCAGCATGGTCAGGAAGCCGAGCACGGCGAGCCAGGTGGCCACGTTGCGCTTCACGGTGGGAGTGGCGCGGGCGTGCAGGTAGCCCGCGTACACCACCCAGGAGATGAACGCCCAGGTCTCCTTCGGGTCCCAGCCCCACGGCCGCCCCCAGGCCGCCTCGGCCCAGATCGCCCCGGCGATCACCGCGAAGGTGAAGATCGGGAAGGCGAAGGCGTGCAGCGCGAAGGTCAGCCGCTCCAGGCTGACCGCCGCCGGCAGCCGCTTGGCCAGGGTGTACGGGAAGCTCCGCTTGCCTCGCTCGTACCCGGCGCGCATCAGGTAGCCGACCGCCGGCACCGCACCGAGCAGGAAGATGCCGGACGCGAACACGATGGTCGAGACGTGGATGACGAACCAGTACGAGTTCAGGGCCGGCACCAGCGGAACGATCGGCACGTAGAGCACCAGCTCGGCGGTGGCGACCAGCAGCACCATCACCAGGGTGAGGAACAGCCCGAGCTTGCGCAGCGAGGGCCGCTTCCAGAGCACCACGAGCCAGGCCGCGACCCCGATGAACGTCACCGTGAGCACGAACTCGTACATGTTGCCCCAGGGCATCCGGTCGGCGGCGAGACCGCGGGTGACCAGCGCCGCGAGGTGCAGCCCGGCGGCGAGCGCGGTGGCGCCCACCGCGATCAGGCCGGCGAGCCGGGCCCGGTGCGCGGGGCGCTCAGCCTCGACCGTCGACACGACCGGCGCGGGCGGTGCCGGAATGGCGCCGCCACCGGCGCCCACCAGCTCACGGACGGGAGGCGCGGCAACCCGGGTACGGGCGTTGCCGAGCGCGTACTCCACGGCGTGGCTGATCATCGCGACCAGGTACACCAGGGTCGCGAAGAGCACCAGATTGTCGGAGAGTGCGGACATCACTCGGTCCCTTCTCGCGCGCCGCCCCGGTCACTGACCGCCCGTTCCTCGCCACGAACGGCGGCTACGAGCTGGGCGAACTCGTCGGCGAACCCTGGATAGTCGGTACGCGGCAGGCCACCAACCTCCACCAAGCTACTACCGCCCGTCGGAGATCCTTCCGCGGGGTCGGTCGGCAGCACCCGGAAGAAGATCCGTCGGCGCCGCCCGAACAGCGAGCCCATCAGCCCGACCAGCAGGAACCCGCAGCTGATCAGCAGGATCGTCGAGCCGGGATCGTGTCGGACGGAGAGGGTGACGTACCGCTCGGTGCCGAGGAACTCGACCTTGCTGCCGTCGTCCAACGTCCAGGTCTCGCCCTTACGGAGCAGCTTGGTGCCGACATCCTTGACCTTGCCGGTCCGCACCTGCCGCTGGTCGAGCTGGTAGATCGAGCCGGGGATGCCGGCGTCCAGGCCGAGGTTGCCCCGGTAGGCGACCAGGTTCAGCGCCGGGTTCCGCTCGGTCGGGTACTCGGAGCGGGCGAACGGCCCCTGTTGCGGCGCGGTGGGCAGGTAGATGCCGGTGAACGCCATCTGCTCGTTCGGTGCGCGCTGGCCGGTGGCCGGGTCCATGTTCGCGTCCGGGAAGGCGGCCAGACCCTCGCTGGTCAGGCCCATGTCGCCGGTGGTGAGGAACGGCTCGTCGCTGACCTGACTGTTGCCGAAGCGGTCGGTGTAACGGATCACCGGCGCGTACCCGTGGCCGAGCAGGTAGACGCTCGCCCCGTTCAGCCGCAGCGGCGAGTTGACCGAGAAGTCGGCGCTGCGGGTCGGCTCGTCGGGGCCGTCGACGGTCACCGTGGCCTTGAAGAACTCCGGTTGGCCCGACGGCAGGAACCGGGCCTGGAAATCGTCCAGCCGCAGGCAGAAGCGGGGCAGGTCCGCGCTGTCCACCCGCGGGCCGAGCTTCGCCTCGGCGAACTGCTGACGGGTGTTGCAGAAGGTGTTGTCAGCGCCAGCCACCAGCAGGCGGTTGCCGCTCCAGCCGTACCAGGAGCCGAGCGCGACGCCGATCAGCACGGCGATCAGCGAGAGGTGGAACAGCAGGTTGCCGGTCTCCTTGAGGTACCCCTTCTCGGCGGAGACCTCGTCGCCGCGGACCTCCACCCGCCAGCGCCGCTTGCGCAGCACCTCGGCGATCGCCGACGCGCCACCGACCGGCGCGGGCAGCACGGCGTGCTGTGGCAGCCGCTCCAGCCGCTTCGGCGCGGCCGGCGGCCGGGACCGCAGTGCCCGGAAGTGGTCGCGCAGCCGGGGCGTGATGCAGCCGATCAGGGAGCTGAACAGCAGCAGGTAGATCGCGGAGAACCAGACCGAGCCGAAGACCTCGAACGCCCCGATCGAGTCCAGCCGAGGGGCCAGGTCCGGGTGGTTGACGAAGTACTCGTTGACCCTCTCCGGGCTGATCCCACGCTGCGGCAGCACCGAGCCGGGGATCGCGGCGACCGCCAGCAGGAAGAGCAGGATCAGCGCCGTACGCATGCTGGTGAGCTGCCGCCACGAGTTGCGCAACAGGGCCAGCAGCCGGTTGGGCCGGCGCCGGGGCGCGGGTGCCGTGGTCTCCGGTCGGTCGTCCAGGACCGTCATCAGATGCTCACCTCGCCCACTCCGACGGTGGTCTGCAACCAGATCACGAAGCTCTGCCACCCGCCGGTGACCAGCGCGAGGCCGATCAGGAGAAGCAGGGCGCCGCCGACCCGGGTGACCCAGCGGCTGTTACGCCGAACGGCGCGGAAGACCCCGAGCAGGCGCTGGAAGCCCAGCCCGAAGACGACGAACGGTATCCCCAACCCGAGGCAGTACGCCACGGCGAGCACCACGGCGCGGTCGCTCTGACCGGACGCGGTGGCCATGCCCATCACCGCGCCGAGGGTGGGACCGGTGCAGGGCACCCAACTGAGCGCGAAGACCGCGCCGACGACCGGTGCGCCGAGCAGACCGGCCGACGGCAGCCGGGAGATCCGGAACTCCCGTTGCAGGGCGGGGATCATCCCGAGATAGCCCAGACCGAGCACGATGATCAACACGCCGATCACGATTTCCAGCTGCCGCTCGTAGTCGAAGAAGACCCGGCCGACGCTGGCGAACAGGATCGCGGTGGCCACGAAGACGACGGTGAAGCCGGCGATGAAGAGCAGCGTCCCGGCGAGCACCCGTCCCTTGACCGCGCCGACCCGCGCGACCCGATTCCGAACCGCGACACCGCCGGTGGCGCCGCCCGGCGCGGGATCGTCCACCGGCCGCCTGCCGTCCAGGTCGGCGCCGGCGAGGCCGGTCACGTACGAGAGGTAGCCGGGCACCAGCGGGAGCACGCACGGGGACAGGAAGCTCACCAGGCCGGCGAGCGCCGCCGCGCCGATGGCGAGCAGCAGCGGCCCGCTCAGGGCCAGCTCCCGGAAGGTCTCGCCCATCAGCGGGACGCCGGTTGCTCGGCGGCGATCCGCTCGACGATCGGTTGCAGACCCTCCTGCTTGACCGCGGCCCGGATCACCGCGGCGATCCGGCCCTCCCGGTCGAGCACCACCGTCGCCGGGATGCTGTTCGGTGGGATGTCCAGGGCCAGCGCCAGCTTGCTCGGCGGGTCGAAGAGGCTCGGATAGGTGACCCGGCCCTCCTCGAACGCCTCGGCCTTGTCCCGCTGATCCTGGATGTTGGCACCGAGGAAGGTCACCCCGGAGCCCTTGGTGGCCTGGTAGACGGCCTCCAGGTCGTCCGCCTCGGCGCGGCACGGCGCGCACCAGGAGGCCCAGAAGTTGAGCACCACCACCTGACCGCGCGCCTGGCTGACGTCGTAGCTGCCGCCGGCGAGCAGCTCCCCGGCGAGCTTCGGGGGTGCCGAGCGCTCATCCGGTGCGCATTCGATGACCCCGTCGGAGGTGGTCGTGCAGGTCTTCTCCCGGCCCTGCGACGTGCAGCCGACCAGCGCCACCGCGGCGACGGTGGCGAGCAGACCCGCGGTCCACCTCCGGGAGTTCATGTCAGGCCCCCTTGGCCGTCCGGGCGGTCGCGGAGAGGGCGATCAGGTGCGCGGCCGGTTCGCTGTAACCGATGCCGACCACCTTGGCGCCGTCGAAGTGCAGCGAGGTGAGGCTGGCCAACCCGCACTGCCGCTTGCGCGGGTCGTGCCAGAGACGCTTGCGTTCGACGTAGCGGCGCAGCGTCCAGATCGGCAACTGGTGCGAGACCAGCACCGCCTCACGCCCCTCGGCGGCGACCCGGGCGGCGTGCACGGCGGCGAACATCCGCTCGGCGATGGCCTGGTAGGCCTCACCCCACGACGGGGTCACCGGGTCGCGCAGCACCCACCAGTTGCGCGGGTCGCGGAACGACCCGTCACCCGGGGACACCTTCTTGCCCTCGAACCAGTTGGCGCTCTCGATCAGCCGCTCGTCCACCCCGACCGGCAGCCCGAACTGGGCGGCGATCGGCTCCGCGGTCTGCTGGGCGCGCTCCAGCGGGCTGGCCACCACGTGCACGACCTCCCGCTCGGCCAGCCCCTGAGCGGCGGCCTTGGCCATCTGCACGCCAAGCTCGGACAGGCGGAAACCGGGCAGCCGACCGTAGAGGATCCGGTCGGGGTTGTGCACCTCGCCGTGCCGCAGCACGTGGACCACCGTCTTGCTCACCGCCGCACCCCCTTCGTTCGCGACTGCGGGGCTCGCAGAACCGGCTCACTCCTCGCGCTCACCACTACCCCCCGTGACCAGCCGCCGCCGCCGCGTTCGCCGCCGTCGGCAGCGCGGCGGCGATGTGCTCCAGAGCGGCGTCGTCGATCGCCGCCGACACGAACCACGACTCGAACGCGCTCGGCGGCAGGTACACGCCGGCGGCGAGCATCGCGTGGAAGAACGCCTTGAACGCCGGCACCTGCTGGGTGCGGGCGCTGTCGTAGTCGACCACGTCGGCGTCGGTGAAGAAGATCGAGAACATGTTTCCCGCGTACGACAGCCGGTGCGGGACGCCGGCGGCGGCCAGCGCGTCGGCGGCGAGCTTGCCCACCACGGCGGCCGTCTCGTCGAGCCGGCGGTACAGCGCGTCGTCGGCCAGCCGCAGGGTGGCCAGGCCGGCGGCGCAGGCGAGCGGGTTACCGGAGAGCGTGCCGGCCTGGTAGACCGGGCCGGCCGGGGCCAGCCGCGCCATGATCTCGGCACGCCCGCCGAAGGCCGCGGCGGGCAGGCCACCACCCATGACCTTGCCGTACGTCCACAGGTCGGCATCGGACGCGTCGAGGCCGTGCCAGCCGGCGCGGGAGACCCGGAACCCGGTCATCACCTCGTCCACGACGAGCAGCGCGCCGTGCGCGTGCGCGATCCGGGCGAGCTGGGAGTTGAAGTCGTTCCGCGGGGCGACCACGCCCATGTTTCCGGCGGCGGCCTCGGTGATCACCGCGGCGATGTGCGGACCCTCGGCGGCGAAGGCCTCCTCGACCGCCGTGATGTCGTTGTAGGGCAGCACGATCGTCTCGCTGGCAGCCGCGCCGGTGACGCCGGGCGAGTCGGGCAGGCCCAGGGTGGCCACGCCGGAGCCGGCGGAGGCGAGCAGCGCGTCGACGTGCCCGTGGTAGCAGCCGGCGAACTTGACGATCTTGGAGCGGCCGGTGAAGCCACGGGCCAACCGGATCGCCGACATGGTCGCCTCGGTGCCCGAGTTGACCAGGCGGACCTGCTCCACCGGCGTCCGGTCGACGATCTCGGCGGCCAGCTCCACCTCGGCGGGGGTGGGGGTGCCGAAGCTGGTGCCCCGGGCGGCGGCGGCCTGCACGGCGTCCACCACCTCCGGGTGGGCGTGCCCGAGGATCAGGGGACCCCAGGAGCAGACCAGGTCGACGTAGCGGCGACCGTCGGCGTCGTACAGCCACGGGCCCTCGCCCCGGACCATGAAACGCGGGGTGCCACCAACCGCCTGGAAGGCGCGCACGGGGGAGTTCACCCCGCCCGGCACGAGAGCGCGGGCGCGGTCGAACAGGGCCTCGGAGGCCGGCGCGTCGGCCGGGTAACGGCCAGATCCGGCGGGAAAGGTGTCGGTCACGATGCCACCATTGTGTCAGCGCCGGCCGGTCAGGCCGCAGCCACCCCGGGCCGGGGTTACCCGGCTCACGCGCCTCGGGTGCCCGGCAGCGGCACCGGCAGGCGGCTCGCGACCTCGACAGGCCGGGCCGCCCGGATCGCGATAGGCTGACCGGGTGGATCGTGCCGAACTGTCCATCACGCTACACCGAACGGGCGACGAAGCAGTGCTGCGCCTGGCCGGTGAGATCGACATGCTCACGGCCGCCCAGCTCTCCACGGTCGTCAACGAGGTGCTGGCCGACCCGCCCCCGAAGATCGTGCTCGACCTGGGCGGTGTCACCTTCTGCGACTCGCAGGGCCTGGGCACCCTGGTCGTGCTCAGCCGCAAAGCCAGCCACGCGCAGAGCCTGCTGATGCTCACCCACGTGGGCGACTTCCTCATCCGCGTCCTGGACATCACCGGCCTCCGCAGCGCCCTGATGATCCGCAACGACCAACCCACCGGCTGACCCCCCTCCGGCGGGGGGTCAGGCGGTGGGGAGGTTGCGGGCTTGGAGGGTCTTGAGGGCCAGGGTTAGTTGGGCGGCGGCCAGGGTTGTGAGGGCGACCAGGGGGGTTGGGGTCCAGGTTCGGGCCAGGACCTCAGGTGTGTGGGTGAACGGGGAGAGGTCCAGCGCCCAATGGTTCAGCTTCAGCACCGCGCCTAACTGACCGAGCAGCAGGCACCCGGCGAGCACCACCCACGCGCCGGCCGAGAACCGGGGCAGCCAGCCGACCAGTAGCGCCGCCAGCGCGGCCAGCACCCAGGTCGCCGGCACCTGGGCCAGGGCTGCGCCGAACAGCCGGGGCAGCTCGCCACCGACGTCACCGACGCTCAGGCCGTACGCCAGCCCGGCGGCGAGACCAGTCACCGCCAGCACCACCGCCGGGCCGAGCAGCGCGAAGGCCAGGTGTGCCGCCAGCCACCGCGACCGGCTCACGGCCGTGGCCAGGATTGGCTCGGCCCGCCCGGCCTTCTCCTCCGTCCGCGCCCGCAGCGCGGCCTGGATGCCGTACCCGGCAGCCGCCAACGCGGTCAGGCTCAGCGTCCCACCGAGGTACGCCTCGGCCAGCGCGGAGCTGCCGCCGAGCCGAGCCAGGATCTCGGCGATCTGCCGGTTGCCCTGCACGGCGTCGCCCGCCGCGTCCGCCGCCCCGCCGAGCACCAGGCCGAGCAGCCCGAAGCCGACGGTCCAGCCGAGCAACTGACCGCGATGCAGCCGCCAGGCCAGCCCGAACGGGCCGGCCAGCCCCGCGCCGGCGCCGGCCGGGCCCAGCCGCGGCGGAAACACCCCGGCGCCGACATCCCGACGAACCGAGACGGGGTACGCCACCAGCGCGATCACCGCGCTGAACAGCACCGGCAGCAGCAGCACCCACCAACGCTCGCCAGCGAAGGCCCGCCCCCGGGCCGCCCAACCCAGCGGGGACAGCCAGCTCAGCCACTCCGCGCGTCCGCCGGCCCCGCCGGACCCCCCGGCGTCACCGGCCAGCCGCAGCACGAAGGCCAGCCCGAGCACACCCAGACCGATCCCCCGAGCGCCGCCCGCGCTCTCGGTGAGCTGCGCGGCCAGCCCACCGACCGTGGCGAAGCCGACGCCGGTGAGCGTCACCCCGGCACCGAAGAGCGCCGCACCCACGCCGGGCAGGCCGGCGGCGACCAGGCCGGCGGCGGTGAGCAGCCCGAGCAGCACATCCGCGGCGTACGTCACCAGCAGCGCGGCGGTCAGCCCGGCGTACCGGCCGAGCACGGTCGCGCCGAGCAGCTCCCGCCGGCCCGCCTCCTCCTCCGTCCGGGTGTGCCGTACCACGGTGAGCACGCTGATCAGCGCGACGATCAACGCCAGGAGACCGGCCCGCTGCACGGTGAGCGCGCCGACACTGTCGCCGTACACCGGGCCGAGCAGGGCCACGATCGACGGATTGCTCGCCGTACCGGCCAGATAGCTGGCCCGCTCGGCGGCGGTCGGGTACAGCTCGGCGTAGGTGGCGGCGTAGCTGGCCGGCAGCGCGGCCAGCAGCAGGATCCAGATCGGCAGCACGACCCGGTCCCGGCGCAGGATCAGCCGCACCAGGTGCCGGGTGCCGGTGAACGCGGTCATGCGGGCACCTCGGCCTGGTAGTGCCGCAGGAACAGCTGCTCCAGTGTGGGCGGTTGGCTGACCAGGCTGCGTACACCGATGTCGGTGAGCCGGCGCAACGCGCTGTCGAGCGCCGCGTTCTCCACGTCGAAGCGCACCCGGGTCCCGTCCACCCGCAGGTCGTGCACGCCGGCCAGCTGGCCGAGCCCGTCCGCCGGGCCGGTCAGGTCGGCCTCGATCGAGGTGCGTCGCAGGTGGCGCAGCTCGCTCAGGGTGCCGGTCTCCACGTCCCGACCGCCGCGGATGATCGTCACTCGGTCGCAGAGCGCCTCGACCTCGGCCAGGATGTGGCTGGACAGCAGCACGGTCCGACCGTCGGCCTTCGCCCGGCGGACCCAGTGCTGGAAGACCTCCTCCATGAGCGGGTCCAGGCCGGAGGTGGGCTCGTCCAGGATGAGCAGTTCGACGTCCGAGGCGAGAGCGGCCACCAGGCCGACCTTCTGCCGGTTGCCCTTGGAGTACGCGCGCCCCTTCTTGCGCGGGTCCAGCTCGAACGACTGCAGCAGCTCGGCCCGCCGGGCCGGGTCGAGGCCGCCGCGCATCCGCCCGAGCAGGTCGATGACCTCGCCGCCGGAGAGGTTGGGCCAGAGCGTCACGTCACCCGGCACGTACGCGAGCCTGCGGTGCAGGGCCACCGCGTCGCGCCACGGGTCGCCACCGAGCAGGCGGACGGCCCCCGCGTCCGTCCGCAGCAGGCCGAGCAGCGCTCGGATGGTGGTCGACTTGCCGGCGCCGTTCGGGCCGAGGAAGCCGTGCACCTCGCCGGCGTGGACGGTCAGGTCCAGGCCGTCGAGCGCCCGGGTCCGACCGAAGGTCTTGACCAGGCCGGACACCTCAATGGGACTATCCATGTATCGGAAGCTACACTCGTTTCACAAAGTTGTGAAGACAGTGGAAGTCAGGGCACCATCGGGTCCCACGCGAGAGGCAGGAGACACCGCCATGGCAGCCGTCGACGGCCACGATCCGGTGCATCTCTTCGTCGAGCGGATGGCCCTGACCTTCGCCGAGGTCGGTTTTCCACGAATGGCAGCACGGGTTCTGTTCACCGTCATGAGCGCCGACGACCCGCTCACCGCCGCCGAGATCGGCGAGCGGCTCGGGGTGAGCGCGGCGGCGGTCAGCGGCGCAGTCCGCTACCTCACCCAGTTCCGCATGCTGATCCGTGAGCCGGTCCCCCGCTCCCGCCGGGACCGCTACCGCATGCCGGACAACCCCTGGTACGAGGCGACGATCACCAAGACCGGGCTCTACAAGACGTTCATCGACGCGGCCGAGGGCGGAGTGGCCGCCCTCAACGGCCCCGATACGACCGCCGGCGAACGGGTGGCCGAGATGCGGGACTTCTTCCTCTTCGTGCAGGAAGAGATCGACTCGTTGGGCGAGCGGTGGCGGGCGCGTCGAGCCGCCACCGGCCATGTCCGGCCCGGCGAGGACTGAGCACCCCCGTCAGGCGGTGTTGCCCCAGCGGGCGTGTTCGAGCAGTCGCACCGCCCGGTCCCGGGCCTCCGGCTCGTCGGACCGGAGCAGGGTCGTGGCCTCGTCCACCGCATCGGTGAGCCGTCGCCACTGCGTGTCGCGCTCCCGTACCAGGTCCGACTGGGCTGCCAGCTGCCGTGTCTTCACCCACAGCTCGACGAAGACCGACACCTTGGCCCGCAGCACCCACGGGTCGAACGGCTTGGTGAGGTAGTCGACCGCGCCCACCTGGTAACCGCGAAGAGCCAGCTGGGCGTCCCGGTCCGCGGCCGTGAGGAAGATGATCGGCACGTGTCGGGTCCGCTCCCGGCGCTTGATGTGGCCGGCAGTCTCGAAACCGTCCATGTCCGGCATCTGCGCGTCCAGCAGGATCACCGCGAAGTCGTCCACCAGCAACTGCTTGAGCGCCGCCTCGCCACTCTCCACCGCCACCGACTGGACGGGCAGGCCCTGGAGGATGGCCTCCAGGGCCATCAGGTTCTCCCGCCGGTCGTCCACGAGCAGCGCCTTGGCCAACTGGGTCACGAGGTCTCCTTGGTCCGGCTGCCGCTGATCCAGGACGACATCAGCTCGATCAGATCGTCCAGGTCGACCGGCTTGGTGATGTAGTCGCTGCCGCCGGCCGCAAGTGCCGACTCGCGGTCCCCCGGCATCGCCTTCGCGGTCAGGAAGACGACCGGCAGGTCGGCGAACCGGTGGTTGCGGCGGATCTGGCGCGTGGTCTCGTACCCGTCCTGGTCCGGCATCATGGCGTCCATCAGCACGATGTTCACCTCCGGGTGCTCGGCCAGCAGGCGGACACCGTCCGCTCCGTTGTCCGAGTACAGCACGGTCATCCCGTGCAGCTCCAATGCGCTGGTCAGGGCGAAGACGTTGCGCACGTCGTCGTCCACGATCAGCACGGTCGACCCGTCCAGCTGGCGGGTGGCCGGCGCCTCCGGTCGCGCCGGCAGCAGCTCGATCGGCGGCATCAGCAGCGACGACGGCAGCCCGGCGCGCTGCGCGGACGGCAGCTGGGGCGCGACCACCGCGTCCGGGGCCAAGACCTGCGGTACGAACAGGGTGAAGGTCGACCCCTGCCCGGGCGCCGACGACACGGTGATGGTGCCCCCGATCAACCGAGCCAGGTCACGGCTGATCGACAGGCCCAGGCCGGTGCCGCCGTAGCGGCGGCTGGTCGTCCCGTCCGCCTGCTGGAACGCCTCGAAGATGATCGACAGCTTGTCGTCGGAGATGCCGATCCCGGTGTCGATCACGGTGAAGGCGATCACCTGCTGGGCGTTGGTCAGCGCCGGCACGTCGAAGATCGCGTTCTCCGCCGCCGGGGCGATCCGCAGTGTCACCGCGCCGTTGTCGGTGAACTTCACCGCGTTGGAGAGCAGGTTGCGAAGGATCTGCTGCAACCTCTGCGCGTCGGTGACCAGCGCCGGCGGCAGATCCCTGCTCACCCGTACCTGGAAGTCCAGGTTCTTCTCCTCCGCCTGCGGGGCGAAGGCCTGCTCGACGTAGCCACGAAGTTCGGCGAACCGGAGTTCGGTCGGCTCGACGTCCATCCGGCCCGCCTCGATCTTGGACAGGTCCAGGATGTCGTCGATCAACCGGAGCAGATCGGAACCGGAGCCGTGGATCGTCCGTGCGAACTCGATCTGCTTCGGGCTGAGGTTCTGCTCCGAGTTCTCGGCCAGCAACCGGGCCAGCAGCAGCAACGAGTTCAGCGGCGTCCGCAGCTCGTGGCTCATGTTGGCCAGGAACTCCGACTTGTACGCCGAGGCCCGGGTGAGCTGCTGCGCCTTCTCCTCCAGGCCGAGCCGGGCCAACTCGATCTCCCGGTTCTTCGTCTCGATGTTGCCCTTCTGCTCGGAGAGCAGGGTCGCCTTCTCCTCCAACTCGGCGTTGGTGCGCTGCAACTCCGCCGACTGCTCCTGCATCTCGTGCGCGAGCCGCTGCGACTGGGCCAGCAGTTCCTCCGTACGCCGGTTGGCCTGAATGGTGTTGACCGCGATGCCGATCGTGAGCACCAGCCGCTCCAGGAACGACAGGTGCAGTTCGGAGAAGGCCGCCACACTGGCGAACTCGATCACCCCGAGCAACTCCCCCTCGAACAGCACCGGGAGCACCACGAGGTCGGACGGAGGCGTCTCGGCCAGGCCGGAGCGCAGGGTGAGCCGACTGTTCGGTGAGGCGCTGACCCGGATCGTCCGGCGGGAGAGCGCCGTCTGCCCGACCAGGCCCTCACCCGGGCCGAAGGTGACGTCGTGGCCCCGAGCGACGTATCCGTAGGAGGAGGTCAGCCGCAGCCGCATGCTGCCGTCGAAGTCGTCGGCCAGGAAGAAGGCGCCGAGCTGGGCGTCGACCAGCGGGGTCACCTCGGTCATGATCATGCGGCAGACCTCGCCGAGGTCGCGCTGGCCCTGCAACAGGCCGCCGATCCGGGCCAGGTTCGAATCCAGCCAGCCCTGCTCGGCGTTCTTCTTGGTCGTCTCCCGGAGGGTGACGATCATCTGGTTGATGTTGTCCTTCAGCTCGGCGACCTCGCCCTGCGCCTTGACCGCGATTCGTTGGGTCAGGTCACCCCGGGTCACCGAGGTGGACACCTGCGCGATGGCCCGCAGCTGGGTGGTCAGGGTCGAGGCGAGCTGGTTGACGTTCTCGGTCAGGTCACGCCAGGTGCCGGACACGCCCTTCACCTGCGCCTGACCACCGAGCTTGCCCTCGATGCCGACCTCACGGGCGACCCGGGTCACCTCGTCGGCGAACGACGACAGCTGGTCCACCATCGTGTTCACCGTCGACTTCAGCTCCAGGATCTCGCCCTGCGCGTCCACCGTGATCTTCTGGCTCAGGTCGCCCTTGGCCACGGCGGTGGTCACCGAGGCGATGTTGCGGACCTGGCCGGTCAGGTTCGACGCCATCGAGTTGACGTTGTCGGTCAGGTCACGCCAGGTGCCGGAGACACCCTTCACCTGCGCCTGACCACCGAGCTTGCCCTCGGTGCCCACCTCACGGGCCACCCGGGTCACCTCGTCGGCGAACGACGACAGCTGGTCCACCATCGTGTTCACCGTCGACTTCAACTCCAGGATCTCACCCCGGGCATCCACCGTGATCTTCTGCGACAGGTCACCCTTCGCCACCGCCGTGGAGACCTGGGCGATGTTCCGCACCTGGGCGGTCAGGTTCGACGCCATCGAGTTGACGTTGTCGGTCAGGTCGCGCCAGGTACCGGCGACGCCGCGCACCTGGGCCTGACCACCGAGCTTGCCCTCGGTGCCCACCTCACGGGCCACCCGGGTCACCTCGTCGGCGAACGACGACAACTGGTCCACCATCGTGTTCACCGTCGACTTCAACTCCAGGATCTCACCCCGGGCATCCACCGTGATCTTCTGCGACAGGTCACCCTTGGCCACCGCCGTCGTCACCGACGCGATGTTGCGGACCTGGCTGGTCAGGTTCGACGCCATCGAGTTCACGTTGTCGGTCAGGTCACGCCACGTACCGCTGACGCCCTTGACCTGCGCCTGACCACCCAGGTTGCCCTCGGTGCCCACCTCACGGGCCACCCGGGTCACCTCGTCGGCGAACGACGACAACTGGTCGACCATCGTGTTGACGATGCTCTTCAACTCCAGGATCTCGCCCTGGGCATCCACCGTGATCTTCTGCGAGAGGTCGCCGCGCGCGACGGCCGTGGAGACCTGGGAGATGTTGCGGACCTGGCTGGTCAGGTTGCCGGCGAGCTGGTTGACGTTCTCGGTGAGGTCGCGCCAGGTGCCGGAGACCCCCCGCACCTGGGCCTGGCCGCCGAGCTTGCCCTCGATGCCCACCTCACGGGCCACCCGGGTCACCTCGTCGGCGAACGACGACAACTGGTCGACCATCGTGTTGACGGTGTCCTTCAGCTCCAGGATCTCGCCCTGCGCCGCCACCGTGATCTTCTGCGACAGGTCACCCCGCGCCACCGCCGTGGAGACCTGGGCGATGTTCCGCACCTGGGCGGTCAGGTTCGACGCCATCGAGTTGACGCTGTCGGTCAGGTCCTTCCAGGTGCCGGCCACGTTCGGCACCTCGGCCTGGCCACCCAGCTTGCCCTCGGTGCCCACCTCGCGGGCCACCCTGGTCACCTGCTCGGCGAACAGCCGCAGCGTGTCGGTGAGGTAGTTGATGGTGTGCGCCAGCTCGGCGACCTCACCCTTGGCCGACACGGTGATCTTCTGGGACAGGTCCCCCTTGGCCACGGCCGTGGACACCTGTGAGATCGACCGCACCTGGTAGGTGAGGTTCGACGCCATCGTGTTCACCGAGTCGGTGAGGTCCTTCCAGGTGCCGGCGACGCCCCGGACGTCGGCCTGGCCGCCCAGCTTGCCCTCGGTGCCCACCTCACGGGCCACCCGGGTCACCTCGTTCGAGAACGAGGACAGCTGGTCGACCATCGTGTTCACGGTGCGGCCGATGCGCAGGTACTCACCGCGCAGCGGCCGCCCGTCGATCTCCAGGGCCATGTGCTGCGACAGGTCGCCGTCCGCGACCGCGACGATGACCCGGGCGATCTCGGTGGTCGGCCGGCCCAGGTCGTCGATCAACGAGTTGATCGCCCGCTGCCCCTCCGCCCAGGAGCCGTCCAGCCCCTCGTCGTCCAGCCGCTCGGTGAGCCGGCCGTCCCGACCGACGATCCGGCTGATCCGCCGCAGGTCGAGATACTGCCGCTCCTGGAGCGAGACCACCTCGTTGAAGGCGTCCGCCACCTCACCGGCCGTGCCGGCGCGGCGGGGCAGGCGAACCTTCAGATCGCCGTGACGGACCCGTCGCAGCGCCTCGGTCAACTCGTCGAGGAGCGCCTCGTGGTCGGGCGCGGACGGATCCGCCACCGACTGCTTCGCCGTGGTCATGATTCCTCGCTCAACTCGGGGGGCCGCCGGCCCGTTCGGACACGCCGGCTCCCCATATTGTGCCCGCGCGAGCCGCAGTGCCAGGGTGCGCGACCCGCCGGTTGGCCCAGCACACACGCAGATCCGCGCGATGAAGACCGATCCGGTACGCCGCGTCGCACACCTCGCCCGGGTGCCACACCAGCTGTCGACGGCCCGATCCGGCACATGCCGAGAGGGATCCCCCACTCCGGCGCTGGTTCAGCTGAGGTGCCCTTCCGTCGCGCGGGCCGCGCGATGCCCGATCGGGTTGGCACCCGGCCCGGCGACGGTGGAGGATACGAGGGTGTCAGCCGGGGCGGGGCCCGCGACGGCCGGGGCCCGCAACGGGGCGGTCCGGCGTGTCCGCCTGCCCGCAGACCGCCGTACGCCCGCCGCCGCCCGTGCCGTCGTCCGCTCGGTGCTGACCGAGGCGGCCCTCGACGAACTGGCCAACGAGGCCCTGCTGCTCACCACCGAGCTCACCACCAACGCCGTCGAACATGCCCGCACCGAACTGGACATCGAGGTCGTCGCGGACGAGGTCGGGCTGTCCGTGACCGTCTCCGACTTCGCGCCCGGAACGGGCGACGAGCTGACCGTCGGCACCCGCAACGACACCACCGAGATCGACGAGGTCTCGGAGCGGGGGCGGGGGCTGCTGCTGGTCGACCACTTCGCCAGCCGTTGGGGCACCACGTACCTGCCCACCGGCAAGGGTGTCTGGTTCCGGATCGACCGCCCCGGCGGAGACCCGCCGGAGGGGGCCAGCGCCGGCGGCACGTCGACGTCGGCCGGCCCCGGTGCCGCCGTCGACAGCTCCGCGCCGAGCGCCGGCGCGATGAGCGAACTCATGCAGACCGCACCCGACGTGTACGCGGACGACCCGCTGCCCGACTTCGCCACCAGCCTGCTCAGCCGGGTCGGCGAGATGGTGGGCGCGGCCGGTGGCACGATCCGCCTGGACCGGGGCGACGGGCAGGGTCCCCAGGTGCTGGCCCGCTTCGGCCGGCAACCCCGCGCCGACGGTGAGCTGCTCAGGGTGCCGCTGACGGTGAACCGCCCGTACGCCGGAGAGCTGGAGCTGGACGCGGCGCCGTCGGCGTACGCCCGGCCGCTGGCGGTGCTCACCGCCGAGCGGCTCTCGCTGCACCTGGAGAACGACCGGCTGCGGCGGGCCGACGTACGCCGGCAGGCGTGGTTGACCTTCCTGGCCGAGGCGAGTGAACTGCTGGCCCAGTCGCTGGACGTCGAGCTGACCATGGCTCTGATCCCGCAGCTGGTCGTGCCCCGGCTCGGCCAGTGGTGCGCGGTGCACACCACCGACGAGTGGGGCCGGCTCCGGTTGGCGGCGGCCACCCACGCCGACGAGTCGGTGCTTCCGCAGCTGCACAAGGTGCTGGCGGAGACCGATCCGGACTCGATCCAGGCCCGGCTGCGTGAGGCGTCCCGCAGTGCGGCGCAGATACCGCTCGGTGGACCGATGGAGGGTTTCGCGGTCCCGTTGATCGCGCGCGGGCAGCGGCTCGGCACCCTGGCGGTGGGGCGGCACCAGCGCCACCGGCACGACCCGGACGAGGTGGCGGTGCTGGAGGACGTGGCCCGGCGGGCCGCGCTGGCCATCGAGAACGCCCGGATCCACGCCGAGCGCCGCCGGGTGGCGCAGACGCTCCAGCAGTCCCTGCTGCCACCCGTGCTACCGCTGGTCGACGGGATCGGTTTCGCCGCCGAGTACGTCCCGACCGGCGACGACGCGGAGGTGGGCGGCGACTTCTACGACGTGGTGCCACTGCCCGACGGGCGCTGGCTGGTGGTGATCGGGGACGTCTCGGGCAAGGGCGTCCAGGCGGCTGCGGTCACCGGGCTGGTTCGCGACGTCATCCGGGTGCTGGTCGGCGACGGCAAGCCGCTGCCGGAGGCGCTGGCCCGGCTCAACGAGACACTGGTCGAGCGGGGCGGCGGCCGATACTGCACGCTGGCCCTGGCGGCGGTCGGGCCGGGCGACGGCGACCGCCTGGACGTCTCGCTGCACCTGGCCGGGCATGACCGGCCGGTGCTGCTGGCCGGGGCGGGCGGCGCCGGTTTCGTCGGCATCGGGGGCACCGCGCTGGGCCTGCTCGACACGATCACCTCGCCGACGGCGGCGATCACCCTCGCCCCGGGTGACTCTCTGATCTTCTACACCGACGGGGTCACCGAGCGGCGGCGCGGCCGGGAGCTGTTCGGCACCGACCGGCTGCGGGACGCGGCCGCGCCTCTGGCCGGCTACTCGGCCGACGTGGTGGCCGCCCGTCTGCGTGCCGCCGCGATCAACTTTTCGGTCGAGCGGCCCCGGGACGACATCGCCATCCTCGTCGTCCGCAACGACGCGACCTGACCGCACGGGCCCTCGCCGTACCGGCGGGCCGACTAGATTGACGGCCATGCCGAGTGTTGTGCAGGCAGCGTCGTCCTCCCGGCCGGCGATCCGAGCGTTGATCGTTGGGCAGTTGGCGTTTCTCGGGGCGTTCCTCGTCGTGCTCCTGCTCTACCTGAGCCGGATGGCGGTTGCCGGGGTCGGCTCGGCCGAGATGCTGACGGGCGCCTACGACCCCAAGGACGTCATCCCGTTCGGCGACCACGCGCTCAACCCGTTTTTCTGGCTCTACGGTGTGGTGGCGGTGCTCTATCTGGCGGGAGAGACGCTCGGGCCGCCGCTGGCGCTTGTCGCGGTGGTGCTGGTCGCCCGCAAACGCGCTGTCCTGCCCAGGACGAGCCGGGTGCTCCTGCTGGCTGGCGCGGTGGGCCTGCTGCTGGTGCTGGTGGTCCGGTTCACGCCACTGCTGGCGGACATGCGCCAGTGGTGGTTGGACTGACCGCTCGGCTATAGCGGCGCGCCTGCGTGATCACGGCCCCGCCCGTCACGGCACGCCCGACTCACAGCCCTCCGGGTAGGCGGCCGGGGGCGAGCCGATGCTCCGGGTCGAGGTGCTCCTTGGCTGCTCGCAGCCGGGTCAGGCCGGCCAGCTCACCCCACAGGTCGACGGCCTGCCGCACCGGGGCCGGCGCGGACACCACCACGCAGCGGCCCTGTCGGGCCAGCAGGACCCCACGGACGGCGGCCAGAATGGACGCCACCCGGTCGGCGGGCATCGCGCCGGGCAGCGCCGCGTGGACCACGCCCAGCCCGGCGGAACCCCGCACCGGCACCGGGGCACCGGCCGCGTCGCGCAACGCGTAGACAGCGGCGTGCAGGTCGCTGATCGGCACCTCCAGTCGCAGCGCCGTGTCGCCGGGTGCGAACGGGTAGCGGCGCCACCACGGCGGTGGGGAGTGCGTGACGGTGGCTTCGCCGTGTAGCAGGCCGACCAGTCGCTCGGCGCGCTCCGTGACGTCGGCCGGCCCGCCCTCGAGCAGCACCACCAGGCTGCCCGCCCGGGACGGGGCGCCGGCCCGCCCGGACATCGAGGGGTGGCGCTCCCGGGCGGTGGCCCCCGGGTGGCCGGGCGGGTAGGGCGACCGGGGCCTCGGTGCCCCACCCGGCAGGTCGAGCTCGATGGCCGCCGGCTCCAGTCGTGCGGCGAGGATCATCCGGACCAGGTCGTGCACCTCCAGCGGCGTCCACACCGGCCGGGACACCCAGAGCCGGCTGGCCGGGACCGGCTGCACCCGCAGGCTCGCCGAGACCAACACGCCGAGCGCGCCCTGCGAGCCGCAGAGCAGCCGGGCCAGGTCGAGGCCGGGCGCGCCGCCGCCGGCGCTGACCAGCTCACCGTCGGCGCCCAGATAGCGGACGCCGAGGAGCTGGTCGCAGGGGCTGCCGTGGCGGTGTCGCAGCGGGCCCGCCTCACCGGCGGCGAGCACCCCGCCCAGGGTGGCACCGGGCGACGGGGCGTCCACGGCCAGCCGCTGCCCGGTGCGCTCCAGCGTGGCCTGCACCGCCCGCAGCGGGGTGCCGGCACCCACCTCGACCACCGGCGCGCCGACCGGCTCGTGACCGATGCCGGCCAGCCGGCCGGTGTCGAGCATGATGTCGACCTGCACGGGCGTGGCACCCCAGTCGATCTTGGTGCCGGCGCCCCGGGGCACCACTGACAGGTCGTGTGTGGCGGCGAGCCGCAGGACCTCGGCCGCGGCGTGCGGACCACCCGGCACCGCCACCCAGCGGGCCGGTCGCCCGGCCACCTCGTCGGCCGGCCCACCCTGTCGAGCGAACGGGGGACCACAGATCGCCGTCAACCGCCGGGTGATCTCGAGAGCCGCGGACCGACCGAGGGAGTGCGCTGCTGCCGCCATGTCGGCCATCGTACATGTGTTCGAATGCGGTGGTGGCGACTATCGGGATGCCGCTGGTCCGGCACACCGGGCGGGCCGGCCGGTAACGTGGCGCCGTGACCACCGAGACTGCCCCGCCCGCGGCGAAGCGGGTGCCCGCCGAGCGCACCCACCACGGCGACACCGTCACCGACGAGTACGCCTGGCTGGCGGCCAAGGACGACCCGGAGACGATCGCCTACCTGACCGCCGAGAACGCGTACACCGACGAGCGCACGGCGCACCTGGCCGAGCTGCGTACGACGCTGTTCGAGGAGACCCGCCGGCGCACCAGGGAGACCGACCTGTCCGTGCCGACCCGCAAGGATGGGCACTGGTACTACACCCGGACGATCGAGGGGCAGCAGTACGGGGTGCACTGCCGCCGTGTGGTCCGGGACGGCGAGACCAACCCGCCGGTCAGCGCGGACGGCGCCCCGCTGGACGGCGAGGAGGTGCTGCTCGACGGCAACCTGCTGGCCGAGGGGCACGACTTCTTCTCGCTGGGCGCCTTCGACGTCAGCCCGGACGGGCGCTGGCTGGCATACTCCACCGACTTCTCCGGCGACGAGCGGTTCACCCTGCGGATCAAGGACCTGAACACCGGTGAGCTGCTGCCGGACGAGGTTCCGGACACGTTCTACGGCACCGCCTGGTCGGCCGACGCCTCGGTGCTGTTCTACGTGACGGTCGACGACGCCTGGCGGCCGAACCGGGTCTGGCGGCACACCGTCGGCTCGGCCGCCACCGACGACGTGGTCGTCCACCAGGAGGACGACGAGCGGTTCTGGGTGGGTGTGGAGCTGACCCGGTCGGAGAACTTCATCCTGATCGACATCCACAGCAAGGTCACCAGCGAGGTGTGGGTGATCCCGGCCGGCAACCCGACCGGCGCGCCGGCTGTTATCGCGGCCCGCCGGCAGGGCATCGAGTACGCGGTGGAGCACCACGGCCACCGCTTCCTGATCCTGCACAACGACGGCGCCGAGGACTTCGCGCTCGCGTTCACCTCGGCGGACACACCGGGCGACTGGGTGCCGCTGATCGAGCACAGTCCCGGCACCCGGCTGGAGGCGGTGGACGCCTTCGCCAACCACCTCGTGGTGTCGCTGCGCACCGACGGGCTCACCGGGCTGCGGGTGCTGCCGGTCGGCGGCGGCGGCGAGTACGACATCGACTTTCCCGAGCCGCTGTACAGCGTCGGCCTGGACGCCAACCCGGAATACCGCGCCGGGCAGGTTCGGCTGCGCTACTCCTCGCTGGTCACCCCCGACTCGATCTACGACTTCGACCTGGTCACCCGTCAGATGGTGCTGCGCAGGCAGAAGCCCGTGCTGCCCGGCCCGGACGGACGGCCGTACGACCCGGCCGAGTACGAGCAGCACCGCGACTGGGCACTCGCCGACGACGGCACGCGGGTGCCGATCTCGCTGGTGTGCCATGTCGGCACGCCCCGCGACGGCTCGGCCCCCTGCGAGCTGTACGGGTACGGCTCGTACGAGGCCAGCATGGACCCGTGGTTCTCCGTGGCCCGACTGTCCCTTCTGGACCGTGGTGTGGTCTTCGCGGTGGCGCACATCCGGGGCGGCGGTGAGCTGGGCCGGCGCTGGTACGACCAGGGCAAGATGCTCGCCAAGAAGAACACCTTCACCGACTTCGTCGCCTGCGCCCGACACCTCGTCAAGGCCGGTTGGACGGCCAACGACCGGCTGGTCGCCCGGGGTGCCTCGGCCGGCGGCCTGCTGATGGGCGCGGTGGCCAACCTGGCCCCCGACGCGTTCACCGGCATCGTCGCGCAGGTGCCGTTCGTGGACGCGCTCACCTCGATCCTCGACCCGTCGCTGCCGCTGACCGTCACCGAGTGGGAGGAGTGGGGCAACCCCCTCGACGACCCCGAGGTGTACGCGTACATGAAGTCCTACACGCCGTACGAGAACGTGGCGGCCGTGGACTATCCCGCCATCCTCGCCGTGACGAGCCTCAACGACACCCGTGTGCTCTACTCCGAGCCGGCGAAGTGGATCGCCCGACTGCGGGCGGTCGCCCCGGGCGGCGACTACCTGCTCAAGACCGAGATGGGTGCCGGGCACGGTGGTCCGAGCGGCCGCTACGACTCCTGGCGCGAGGAGGCGTTCATCAACGCCTGGATCCTGGACCGCATCGGCCGCGCCTGACGGGTCGGCCGACAACCGCGGAGTCCGGGCAGCGTGGACGCCCGGACGTCCGCCGATGCCCGGGCCTAGACTTGCCCGTGTGACCGGTGCCGCGGAGGGTGACAGCGAGCCGGTCGAGGCCGTTCGGCGGCCGAGCGTGGCGGCGCTGGCCCGGGACCGCCGGGTCTGGTTGATCCTCGCCGTGGTCGCCGGCCTGCTGGTGTGCTGCTGCTCAACGGTCGCGGGCACGCTCGTCGCACTCACCACCGGCCTGCTCAGCGCCTGACCGCGGCCCTCGCCCGAGAGACGCTCGGGGCAGCACCGGCCTAGGTGGTGCGTAGTTCCTCCACCGCGGTGCTGAGCCGCAGGAAGAGCAGGCCGACGCCGACCGTCACCAGCACCGCGGCCAGCGCGCCGGCCCCGAGCCAGGCCAGCTGCTCCAGCGGTACGTCGGGCATCCGGTCGACCGTGGGGAGCTCCACGACCCGTACGTAGGGCTCGCGTGTGGCGGGGTCGGCGCACACCTCGGCCGCCGCCTCGCAGATCTCCTGTGACGACCCGCTCGACGACACCGGCCCGGCCAGCCCTCGGCCGAGCAGGATGCCCACGCTGAGGGCGAGCAGGATCGCCGGCACGGCGGGGGCGAGTGCCTGCCAGGCCACCGACCGGCTCAACGTGCCGCGCGGCACCCCGGTGGCGACCAGGGCCGCGTAGGCGCGGCGGCGCGCGACTATCCCTTCGACGAGCGCCACGATCAAGCCGCCCGTGGCGATCAGCACGGCCACCGCCACCGCGGTGTCGACGAGGTCCATCGTGGACAGGTAGAACGGGTCGTTGCCACCGTCGAACCCGGCCAGCCGGTTCTGCTCGCGCTCTATCTGACCCTGGAGCGTGAAGCTGGCTCGCATGGCGGCCGCGCCCGCTCCGAAGATCAACGCGGCGAGCAGCGCGGCGAATGTCCGGCTGCCGGCCCACGGATCGGCCATCAGCCGGCCCGCCGCGAGCAGCGCCGCCGGGCGGCGGGCGTGTCGGCGCAGCAGTCGGCCAGAGTTGTACGAGATCCACCCGGTGCCGACCACCACTCCGATCATTGCCGCAAGGCCGCCTGCCAGGTACAGAAGCGGCACCAGCCAGATCAGCAGCCCCTCGTCGCCCTCCCAGCGGGTGAACACCGAACGGATCGAGGCGAAGGAGAGCAGACCCAGCCCGATCATCAGCCCCGCCCAGGGCCTGGGGCCGCGTGTCCGGCGGGCCCTGCGGGTGACTCCGAGCGGCGTGGTGGTGACGGTACGCAGCATCAGCGTGGTGGTCAGCGCCGCGAGCACCGGCAGGCCCAGCACCACGGCAGCCATCGCACCGGGCGCCGGCAGCACGTCGGTGGGCAGGGCCAGATGGCCTCGCTGGTCGGGACGGTGCAGCAGGTCCCGCGCGACCAGGTAGGTGCCCAGCCCGACGAGCGTGCCGAGCAGCGCGGCAACACCCGTCTCGAGCACCGCCAGCCTGGTGACCTGGCCGGGGGTGGCGCCGGCGAGCCGGAGCGCGGCCAGCCGGCGGTCCCGCGCTGGCGCACCGAGCCGGGCGCACTGCCCGGCCAGTGCCAGCACCGGGATCATGAGCAGCAGCAGCGCGAGCGCTACCCCGCCGCGCAACCCGGGCTCCACGAGCAGGGCGTCGAGGTACTGCTCCGAGTATCTGTTGGGGTTGTCGTCCGTCGCCGCGGGCGTGGGGATGGCCAGCACGGTGAGCGCGGCCAACCCGGCCAGGGTCGCCAGCAGGGCGCTGAGCGCGGTGAGCAGCACCCGGGCGGTGTCGGTGCGGGTGCCGGCCAGCGCCAGCCGCACCAGGGTGCCCGGCCTCACCGGATGCCGCCGGCCAGCGGAACGTCCAGCCCCAGGCCGGTGTGGTCGACCATGCCGTCGCGCAGCATGACCTCGCGGTCGGCGTACGCCGCGATCCGCGGCTCGTGGGTGACCAGCACGACGGCGGTCTGCTGCTCGCGGGCCAGCCGGACCAACTGCGTGAGCACCTGCTCACCGGTGAGCGTGTCCAGGGCGCCGGTCGGCTCGTCGGCGAAGAGCACCCGCGGCTCGGTGACCAGCGCCCGAGCGGTGGCACAGCGCTGCTGCTGACCGCCGGACATCTCACCGGGCCGCAGGTCGGCCAGCTCGGCCACCCCGAACCGCTCCAGCCAGGTGAGCGCCGCCGTCCGCGCCTCTCGCCGCCCCGTGCCGGCGAGGAGCAGCGGCAGGGCGACGTTCTCCGCCGCGGTCAGCTCGGCGACCAACTGGCCGAACTGGAACAGCACCCCGAACTCGGTGCGCCGCAGCCGGGACCGGGCCGCCTCCGACAGGGAGTCGATGCGATGACCCCGCCAGGTGACCTCGCCGGCGTCCGGGCGGAGGATCCCGGCCAGACAGTGCAGCAGGGTCGACTTGCCGCAGCCACTCGGGCCGGTGACGGCCACGATCTCGCCCGCGGCCACGTCGAGCGTCACGCCGCGCAGGGCGGGCGTCGGGCCGTACGCCCGAACCAGCCCGCGAGCCTGGAGTTGCGTCACGGATGCACCTCCCGGTGCCAGTCGGCGACCCGGTCCAGGGTGGCGTGCAGCCAGCGCAGGTCCGCGTCGAGGTGGACGATCGCGAAGTCCGCCGCGACCACATCGCTGAGGGTGGCGACCGGATCGGCCTTGACCGTGGTCAACTCGCGCAGCCGCGTGGTGTGCGCGGCCCGCTGGGCGATCAGGTAGGACCGGGCCCGGTCGACGTCGGCGACCAGCAGGGCCACCACGACCTTGGTGAAGAGCGTGCTGGCCACGTACGGCATGGGTGGCTCCACGGTTGACAGCCACTGGTCCAGTGCTGCCCGGCCCTCGCCGGTCAGCGCGAACGCCGTGCGGTCCGGACCCGCCGACCGACCCTGCCCGGCGGCGGCCACCAGGCCGTCGCGCTGCAGTCGGCCGAGGGTGGCGTAGACCTGCCCGAATGCCAGCGGCCGGGCCTGGGGCAGCCGTTCGTCATGTGCTCGCTTGAGCTCATAGCCGTGCCGACTGCCGCCGGCCAGCAGCCCGAGTAGAAGGTGCGGCGTCGACACGCCTGTCACTATTCACTCAGCGAATACACCTGTCAACCACCGTCAGGAGGTGGGCGGCCAGGTGGGTGTGCGGCCGGTCTGGCCGAGGAGGTGGTCCAGGTCGACGAGTTCGCCGCGCGGCACGACGTCCCGGTCCGCCGGTTGCAACGGCGCCTCCTCGAGTACGTGGGGGTCGGCCCGAAATGGGTGATCCGCCGCTACCGGCTCCAGGAGGCCGTCGAGCAGGCCGCCGGTGGGCCACCGAACTGGGCGGGCCTCGCCGCCGACCTCGGTTACAGCGACCAGGCCCACCTGGTCCGCGACTTCACCGCCGTGGCCGGCGTGTCGCCCGCCGCGTACGCCCGATCGGTCCTGTAGGGCCCGGGTCGACGGACCGCGCACCGCCCTGGGCAACCTCAGCGGCGGCGCAGCACGACCACGGCGACGTCGTCGTGGATCTCCGGTGGGGCCAGCTCCACCAGCAGCCGGGCGCAGAACGCGTCCAGATCCTCGTCCACCGTGCCGCACAGCGCGGCCAACGCGGCCAGCCCCTCGTCGATGGTGGCGTCCCGACGCTCGATCAGCCCGTCGGTGTAGAACACCAGCGTGGCCCCGGCCGGTAGCACGAACTCCAGGTCGGCCGGGCGGGGAGCGCGGACGCCGAGCAGCGGTGCGGTGTGCTGCACGAACTCCACCTTGCCGTCCAGGCTGAGCACGGGCGGCAGGTGACCGGCGCTGGCCAGCCGGATCCGCCCGGTCGGCGGGTGCAGCAGCAGCACGCAGAGCGTGGCGATCTCGGTCGGCAGCAGGGTCCGCATCAGCTCGTTGACCCGGTGCAGGATCTCGCCGGGCTGGTGGCCCTCCACGGCGTACGCCCGCACGGCGTGCCGCAGTTCGGCCATCACGGTCGCCGCGTGCAACGAGTGGCCCGCCACGTCGCCGATCGCCAGCAGCAGGTGCCCGTCGAGCATGACCAACTCGTAGAAGTCGCCCCCCACCTCGGTCTGTGCGCTGGCCGGCTCGTAGCGCACCGCCAGGTCCAGGCCGACCACCTCGGGCAGTCGACGCGGCAGCAGGCTGCGCTGGAGGGTGACCGCGATCCGGTGCTCCTCGTCGAACGAGCGTTGCGCCTCCACCGCCGCCGCCACCGCCTGGGCGAGCTGCACCAGCACCGGGGTCCGGGCGGTCTGGGTGCCGGTGGGGACCACCACGTACAGCGGTGCCCGATCCTCCCGGAGCCGGGCAGCGGCAACCGTCACCGAGTCGCCCGCCGGCCATTCGACCAGCCCCCAGGCCGCCGGGTCCTGCACCCGCACCGTCGCGCCGGTCGGCACCCCGGTGTCGTCGACGACCCACGGCACCAGCGTGGCCCGGGCGCCGGGGCCCGGGGCGATCGCGGCCAGACAGTCGCCGTCGAACGTCTCGGCGACCACCGCCACCGGGCTCTTGAAGATCTGCGCGGCACCCTCGGCGGCGGCCTCGAGCAGCCCGGCGAAGGTCGACGCGGCGTGCACCGCCAACGTCGTGTCGGCCAGCACGAGCAGTCGCTCGGCGAGCAGCTCGGCGCGCTGCCGGGCCTGGTAGTAGCGCAGCACCGCCCGGGTGGTGGCGATCAGCTCTTCCGGCTCGATCGGCTCGGTCAGGTAGGCGTCGGCGCCCCGGGTCAGCCCCTGGGCGCGGTCGGCCACGTCCACGGCGTGCGCCGACGCGTGGATCACCGGCATCGCCGGGTGCGCCGCCTTGATCCGTTCGCAGACCTCGTAGCCGCTCAGGTCGGGCAGCCGGACGTCGAGCACCACCAGGTCGACCCGCTCCACCTCGACCCGGGCCAGGGCCTCGGCGCCGTTCTCCGCCTCGATCACGGTGAACCCGGCCCGGGTCAGCCAGCTGACCAGCAGATAGCGCTTCGTATGACTGTCATCGACCACCAGGACGGTCGCCGGCCCGCCGTCCACGTCACGCTCCGTCCACGGGCAGGGAAATCGTGAACGTGCTGCCCCGGCCAGGTTCGCTGGTCAACTCCAGCGTCCCGCCGAGCAGCGTCACGAGGCGCCGGGCGTACGGCAGGCCGAGGCCGGTGCCGCCGACCCGGGTGGCGCCCGGCACCTGGTAGAACTCCTCGAAGATCCGTTCGTGCAGCTCCGGCGCGATGCCGGGGCCGGTGTCGCTGACCGTGAAGCTCCACCGGTCGTCGCTCTGCCGGGCCCGCAGCCGCACCTCGCCGCGCTCGGTGAACTTCAACCCGTTGTGCAGCAGGTTGCGCAGCACCTGGCCGAGCAGCACCTCGTCGCTGCGCAGGACGGCCGGTGACAGCAGCTCCTCGACCACCAGCTCCACCTCCGGTCGGGTGGCCAGCGCGCGCAGGGTCCCGCGCAGTTGGCCGAAGAGCTGACGCAGGTCGACCTCAGCCCAGTCCGGCTCGATCCGGCCGGACTCCGCCTTGGCGAGGTCCAACAGCTCGTTGACCAGCCCGAGCAGGTCCGCCGCCGACGAGCGGATCAGCTCGACCTGGCGGCCCTGCTCCCCGGTGAGCGGCTCGGAGGCAGTGTCGGTGAGCAACCGCCCCAACCCGATGATCGCGGTGACCGGGGCGCGCAGCTCGTGGCTCACGTTGGCCAGGAACCGGCTCTTGGACTCGCTCGCCGCGCGCAGCTGGGCCGACTTCTCGTCCAACTCGGCGTAGAGCGCGACCACGCCCCGGTTGGTCTCCTCCAGCTCCTCGGTGAGCTGGTTGTAGAGCGCCAGCACCCCGCGGTTGGTCTCGGCCAGCTCCTCGTTCAGCACGGCCAGATCGTCGCGTTGGCTGCGCACCTCGTCGAGCGCCGCGATGAGCTGTCCGTTCTGCGCGGTCAACTCGTCGAGCGCGCTGGCCGGCGCGGTACGGCCGAGTTCGGCGCGGAACTCGGCGAGCCGCTCCGGGGTCGGCGTCGGCGCGTTGGCCGGGACTCGTCGGGACATCCCCACGACCGTAGCCCCCTCGACGCGCGACACGCGCAGGGTGTCGACCAGTCGGGACACGGCGCCGGACTGTGGCTCGTACCCATCGGGCAGCGGGGTCACCGGGGCCAGCTCGGCGCGGAGGTGGAACCGACCGTCGACGCCGGCCTCGACGCGGAAGGAGACGTCCGCGCCTCCGCTCATCCGCAGCAGGTCCCGGGCCACCTCGCTGAGGGCCGTGGCGATCCGGATCTGGTCCTGGTGCTCCAGACCGACCACCGCGGCCACCTCACGGCCCCGCTGGCGGATCACGAAGATGTCGTGCTCGACCCGCAGCGCCATCTGCAGCAGCGGCGGCACACGCGGCTCGGTCATTCCCAGGACCTCGCGACCAACACGCAGGCGTCGTCGCGCCGCACTCCGGCGTCCCGCAGGAGGGTCGCCGCCATCACCAGCGGGGACCGCTCCGCCAGGCCCGGATAGTCGGTCAACCGCCAGCGGTCGACCACACCGTCGCTGTGCATGACGAGCCGGGCAGCCGGCCCGAACGGATAGTCGTACTCCCGGACCGTCGGCCGCTGGTGCCCGGCGATGCCGGGCAGCGACACCAGCCCTCGGCGTTTGCCGTCGCCCTCGACGACCACGCCGGAGATGTTGCCCAGGCCGGCGTAGCGCAGTATGCCGTCCGCCGGTGCCAGCTCGGCGACCGCCAGGGCCGCGCCACGGGTGTGCGACATGGCCCGGTGCAGGTGGCTGACCACCACGGCCGGCGGTGCGGCCGGGGCGTCGCGGAACGCGGCCAGCGCCGCCTCGGTCGCGGCGGCGGCCAGCGGGCCGTGCCCCAGGCCGTCGCTGACCAGCACCTGGTGCCGCCCGTCGGCGACCCGCACGGCGTACCCGTCGCCGCTGACCGTCTCGCCGGGCAGCGGCCGGGCGAGGGCGCCGGCCCACGACGGCCGCGCCGGCTCGGCCGGCCAGACCTGCACGGCGAGGACGGTTCCCCGGCCGGGCAGGGAGTACGCGTCGAACCAGCTGGCCTGCCGGAAGATGGCGCCCAGGCCGATGCCGAGCGTGCCGGTGGTGGAGTGCCCGTCCCGGGACGAGACGGTCAGATCGGCCATGCCGGGGCCGGAGTCGATCGCCACCAGCTCCACACCGGCCTCCCCGGCCCGGCGGACCGGCCGGAGCAGCAGGAAGCCCTCGTCGGCGTGCTTGACGAGGTTGCTGGTCAGCTCGGCGGCGACGATCGCCAGGTCGGCGATGCGCGACTGGCCCATCTCCACCTGCGCGCCGAGTCGCTCGGCTGCACGCCGGACGGCGCTGGCCGCGCCGCCGGACTCCACCTGGAACCAGATGCCGCTGTCCGTGACGGCGTCTCCGCTCACCTGGACCACTTGGTGACCGTGATGCGGGTGCCGGTCTCCGCGGACGTCTCGATCTCGAACTCGTCGACCAGTCGACGGGACCCGCTGAGCCCGAGCCCGAGCCCACCGCCTGTGGTGTAGCCGTCGGTCAGGGCCAGATCGAGGTCGGCGATGCCGGGCCCGGAGTCGGCGAAGACAATCCGGACACCTTTTCGGCGTCCGTTGTCCACGGTCGTCACCTCGGCCGAGCCCCCGCCGCCGTACACCAGGGTGTTGCGGGCCAACTCGCTCGCAGCGGTGACCACCTTGGTCTGGTCGACCAGGGAGAGCTTGACGGCCACCGCCACGGCACGGACCATCTGCCGGACGCGCACCACGTCCTCGTCACTCCCGATCGCCTGCGCCTGCGGGCCCAGGTCGACGCCCGTGGTCACGGCGTGGCCGCCTCGGCGTCCGGATCGTCGTCGAGCTGGTACTCGTGCTCGTCGGCGCGGGCCGCCGCGATCAGCTCCATGCCGCGCTCGACATTCAGGGCGGTACGGATGCCGTTCAGCGACAGCCCCAGTTCGACCAGGGTGATGGCGACGGCGGGGCGCATACCGACCACCACCGTCTCCGCGTCGAGGACCTTCGAGATCGACGCGATGGTGGAGAGCATCCGCCCGACGAAGGAGTCGACGATGTCCAGCGCCGTGATGTCGATGATGACGCCGTGGCAGCCGGTGGCGACGATCCGCTCGGCCAGGTCCTCCTGGAGCTGGACGGCGATCTGGTCGGACATGTCGACCTGGATCGAGACGAGCAGGATGTCACCGATCTTGAGGATCGGCACCCGTTCCATCAGACGTCCCGGCGTGACTGCCGGCGCGCGTTGTCCACGCCGGTCAGCCGCAGCACGTGGCGCAGCGCGTCGGCGAGGCTCGCCTTGGTGGCGATGTCACCGAACTCGATGCCGAGCGCGACGATGGTCTGCGCGATCTGCGGGCGGATGCCGGAGATGATGCAGTCGGCGCCCATCAGCCGGGCGGCCACCACGGTCTTCAGGATGTGCTGGGCGACCTGGGTGTCCACCGCCGGCACACCGGTGATGTCGATGATCGCGTACGGGGAGCCGGTGTCGACCAGGGTCTGCAGCAGCCGCTCCATCACCACCTGGGCCCGGGCCGAGTCCAGGGTGCCGACCAGCGGAACGGCGACGACGCCCTCCCAGAGCTTGACCACCGGGGTGGAGAGCTCGAGCAGCTGCTCGGCCTGGTCGGCGATCAGGCTCTCCCGGGTGCGGACGAAGCTCTCGAAGGTGAACAGGCCCAGCTCGTCGACCAGCCCGGAGAAGGCGACGTAGTCGCGCAGAGCGTTGTCGCCACCGGCCTCCTGCACCAGCCCGGCCAGTACGTCCTTGAGCGCAAAGACGCTGATCGCGGTCTCGGTGGCGGAGAAGCCCTGCCGTGCCCTGCCACGGGACAGCTCGGAGAGCGCGGCGCGCAGTTCGGCGGCGGTCTCGGCGGTCAGGTCGATGCTGCCCTGCTCGCCGGTCGTCACGATGGCGTGGTGCAGGTCCTGGACCTGTCGGCGCAGCTCCGCCTGGCTCAGTCGGCCGCGCAACGAACTGGTGACGATCTCCGTCCACCGAGACGTGACCCGTTCGGCGTGCCCGCTCAGCAACGCGGCGAGTCGACCACTTTCCTCGGCGCTCAACGCCATTGCGAAACCCCCCTCGACCTGGAACGGGCCGGACTCTATCACCGGCAACTGATCAACTACTTGCTCCGTAGCAACGGAAATGATGATGGCCGCCGGATCCTGGCTCCCGTTCTGCGTCCGACCCTGTTCGTGGGATACCGTTCCTGTCGATAACAGGAGGTCTGGCGAATGTCCTTGACGGTGCACACGGAACAGCGCGGCGACGTGGTCGTCGTGTCGGTCGCGGGCGAGCTGGACATGGCGACCGCACCGCAGTTGCAGGACCAGATCACCGACCTGCTCGACAAGGGTCGCAACCGGCTGGTGTTCGACCTGGCGGACGTCTCGTTCTGCGACTCGACGGGGCTGTCGGTCTTCGTCCGCGCCAAGAACAGCTGCGACGAGACCGGCGGCGTGGTGCGGCTGGCCGCGCCGCAGCGGGGGGTGCTGCGCATCCTCGAGGTGAGTGGCCTGGTCGAGGTGCTGCACACCTACCCGACGGTGGATCAGGCCGTCACCGGCGAGCCGACGCCGGCCTCCTCCTGATCGCTACCGCTCGTCACTCGTCCTCGACGTAGCGGGGGCGGGCGATCGCCATGCCCGCCGCCGTCTGCACGGCCATCGCGGCCAGCAGGAACCCGACCGGGGCGGTCCAGCCGCCGGTGACCTCGTAGAGGATGCCGACCATCAGCGGGCCGAGGGCGGCGATCACGTACCCGGTGCTCTGGGCGAACGCGGAGAGCGCGACGGTCCCCTCGGCGGTGCGGGCGCGCAGACCGATGGTGGTCAGGATCATCGGAAACGCGCCCTGGCCGATCGCCAGCAGGGCCACCCAGAGCAGCGCACCGTCGTGCGGAGCGAGCGCCAACCCCAGGTAGGCCAGCGTCGACGCGGCGCTCAGCCCGAGCACCAGCGGGCGCAGGGTCGCCAGCCGGCCGGCCAGGGTGGGCATCAGCAGGGCGATCGGCACACCGAGCGCGGTCACCCCGGCGAGCAGCAGCCCGGCCGACTCGGGCTGGTAGCCGGCGTCGCGGAACAGTTGGGCCAGCCAGCCCATGATCGCGTAACCGCTGAGCGACTGGGCACCGAAATAGACGGCCATCGCCCAACCCAGCCGGGTCCGCGCCGGCCGGACCCGCGTCGCCACGGGAACGGCCGCCGTCGGGGTCGTCCGGCGCGCGGCCGTCCGGGCCCGCAACGCCAACGGCACCCACGGGAGTACGGCCACCGCGGCCATCCCGGCCCAGATGCCGAGCCCGGCACGCCAGGACCCGAAGGCGTGCGCGATCGGCACCGCGGTGGCCGCGGCCACCGTCGTGCCCACCGTCAGCGCCATCGTGTACGCCCCGGTGACCAGGCCGGTGCGGTGCGGGAAGTGCAGCTTGACCAGCATCGGCAGGAGGATGTTCGCGACCGCGATGCCGGACAGCGCCAGCGCGCTGGTGAGCACGAAGATCCAGGTCGAGTCGGTGGTGACCCGGAGCACCTGGCCGGTGGCCAGCGCGAGCATGGCGATCACCAGCACCCGGGCCGGCGCCACCCGGCGGACCAGCCACGGGGTGAGCGCGCCGAGGCCGGCGAACGCGATGGTCGGCAGGGTGGTGACCAGGCCGGCGGTGACCCCGGAGAGCCCCAGCCCGTCGCGGATCTCGTCGAGCAGGGCACCGAGGCTGGTGACCGCAGCGCGCAGGTTGAGCGCGATCAGCAGCATCCCGACCAGCACGAGGGCGCCGCCGGTCGCCGGCCGGGTCCGACGACCCGCACCGGGGTCGCGCTCCGAGCCGGGGTCGCGCTCCGAGCCGGGCGGAACGGCGACGGGGGCGGCGAGCGCCGCGGCGGCGGTCGGTGGCGGGGTCATGACCTCTAGCCTACAATCATGGGATGAATTTGGGACCGGTGATGTAACCAGTGCCACCGTCGTTCGATTCCGCCACCGCGCCACCGGTGCCGCCGCGCGGCCACCGCGTCCGGCAGACCACCGAGCAGCTCCGCGCCCGCATCCTGGGCGGCGAGTGGCCGGTCGGCGGGCGCATCCCCACCGAGCCACAGCTGGTCGCCGCGCTGGGCGTCGGGCGCAACACCGTCCGCGAGGCGGTTCGTGCCCTGGTGCACGCCGGGGTGTTGGAGTGCCGTCAGGGCTCCGGCACGTACGTGGTGTCGACCGACGAGCTGGCACCGGTCGTGGCCCGCCAGATGGGCGACGACCGGATGGCCGAGGTCATCGAGGTGCGGCGCGCCTTCGAGGTGGAGGCCGCCCGACTTGCCGCGCTGCGGCGTACACCGGCCGACCTGGCGGCGCTCGACGGCGCGCTCGCCGAGCGCGAAGCGGCCTGGCGCGGCGGCCGGTTGGACGAGTTCGTCGACGCCGACGCGGCACTGCACACCGCAGTCGTCGCCGCCGCGCACAACGCCATGCTCGCCGAGCTGTACGCCTCGTTCGGCGCCGCCCTACGCAGCACCGTCGCCCAGGCGATGGGGGACGCGCTCACACCCGAGCGCTACGTCGACCATGCGCGACTGGTCGAGGCGATCCGGGCGGGCGACCAGGCCCTGGCGGCGATCGAAGCCGGCGCTTTTCTGGAGCACCCTCCCGGGGCATAGGTTGTGCCGGACAAAGAATCGGACACCTCGGGAGTACGGATGCTCAAGGGCTTCAAAGACTTCATCATGCGCGGCAACGTCGTCGACCTGGCGGTCGGCATCGTCATCGGTGCCGCGTTCACGGCAGTCGTCACCGCCTTCACCAACTCGTTCCTGCAGCCGCTGATCAAGATGGTGGGCGCAACGTCCGCGGGTCCCGGCGCTCGCGTGAAACTGGGCACCAACAACTACATCGAGTGGGGGCAGTTCCTCAACGCACTGATCACGTTCCTGCTCACCGCGGCGGTGCTCTACTTCTTCGTCGTCTACCCGATGAACCGGCTGGCTGAGCGGCGTCGGCGCGGCGAGGAGCCGCCGCCGGCCGCGCCCAGCGAGGAGGTCAAGCTGCTCACCGAGATCCGGGACGCGCTGGTCTCCGCCGGCCACACCACCCCGGGCCAGCAGCGTGGAGCTCTGGACGACGTGCTGGGCCGCCGCACCGAGCCGCCGGCGCCGCGCTGACCGACGGATGCACATCGGCCCCTGTGGGATTCCCGCAGGGGCCGCACCTTCTCGTACGTGTGTTCGATAGAGTCCGCCCATGGAGCAGCGAAAGCACTGGTGGAACGGGAAGTGGGGGCGGCTGGCCCGGCGGGACGTCTTCCTGCGGGTGGACGCCGACCAGTGGCACGTCGAGCAGCGGGCTGGCGGCGCCGAGGGCATCTCCCGGTTCTACGAGTACGGCAGTGCGGACGAGGCCGAGGAGACGGTGCGGGCGCTGCTCGACGGCTCGGACACCTGGCGGGAGCTGTCGCCAAGACCGCCGGGCGGCTGGACCCCGCCGAACAGCTGACCGGCTGAGCGCGGTCTGGGCGGCCGAGCGCGGTCCGGGCGACTGACCGGCCGAGCGCGGTCCGGGCGACTGACCGGCCGAGCGCGGTCCGGGCGACTGACCGGCCGAGCGCGGTCCGGGCGGCTGACCGGCCGAGCGCGGTCCGGGCGGCTGACCGGCTGAGCGCGGTCCGGGCGGCTGACCGGCTGAGCGCGGTCCGGGCGGCTGAGTCCGTCGCCGCCGCCGCCGCTGCTCCAGCCGGGCGGCGGTGTTGCTCTCGACGGTGATGCCCCTGAGGCATATTTATGCCACCCAGTCATCATGCTCTTCAGACCGCTCGCCCTCGTGCGGTGCCGCTCATCCCCCGAGCTACTGCCGCTGGCGCCTGGCGCTGACGCTTTCCTCTGGCGCTGGCGCTTTCCCCTGGCGCTAGCGCTGCCGCTTTCCACTGGCGCTGGCGCTGGCGCTGGCACTGCCGCTTTCCGCTAGCGCTGGCGCTTTCCGCTGCCGCTGCCGGGCTGGTTGAGCGTCGGGCCGGTCGGCGACGGCGTTTAGCGGCGCACCACCCCGGGAACCGCGGTGGGATGGACCAGCAGGACGAGCAGCAGGCGACCATCTCGCGGATCACCACCGGCATGCCGGTGATCGACTCCGCCGGCACCGAGGTCGGGACCGTCGACCTCGTCCAGCGGGGCGACCCGAACGCGGTGACCGTCCAGGCGCCGACCGCCGACCCGGGCAGCAGCCTGGACGAGCTGATCGAGGCGACCGCGGTCGAGGAGCCGGATGTTCCGGCCGATCTGGCCGCGCGGCTGCTGCACAGCGGCTACCTGAAGGTCTCCACCGGGTTGACCCGCACCGGCGCGGTCTACGTGCCGGCCGACCGGATCGGGTCGGTGGCCGACGGCCGCGTTCTTCTCGCCGTGGGCGTGGCCGATCTGCCGCCCGAGGAGTGACCCCAGCACGAAGATCCCCACGAGATCAATGATGCTGGGGTGTCCGGTCGGCGGGGATGCCCCGATCTCCGTGATCCGGTGTTGACCTTTCCGGCCCGTCGGCCGGTAGCCCGTCGGCCGGTGGCCCGTCGGCCGGTGGCGGGCTCGGGGCGGCGGGTGAACGGCGCTGGAAGAGCAGCAGCATCAGGCAGCCCGCGACCAACCCCCAGAACGCGCCGCCCACACCGACCAGCGTGACCCCGGAGGCGGTCACCACGAAGGTGACCACGGCGGCCTCCCGGGTCGCCGGTTCGGTCACCGCCGCCGCGAGCGCGGTGGCCAGGGCACCCAGCAGGGCCAGCCCGGCGACCGCCTCGATGAGGATCGGCGGTGCGATCGTGACCAGCGCGGTGGCCACGCCGGCGCCCAGCCCGAGCAGCGCCAGACCGATGCCGGCGGTGACCGAGGCGACCCACCGACGCTCCGGGTCCGGGTGCGCGTCGGGGCCGGCGGCCAGCGCGGCGGTGATCGCCGCGAGGTTCACCGCGTGCCCGCCGGCCGGGGCGGCCAGCAGGCTGGCCAGACCGGTGGCCCGCAGCGCGGCGCCGAAGGGCGGACGGTAGCCGTACCCGACCAGGACCGCCATGCCCGGTACGTTCTGCGCGGCCATGGTGACCAGGAACAGCGGAAGGGCGAGCCCGACCAGCGCGGACGCGTTCCAGGCCGGCGCGGTCAGGGTGACCGACGGGATCAACGCGGCACTGGTGAGGCCGGCCGGCGGTGCGGTCAACGCGATCGCCGCCACCGCCACCAGCAGCGCGCCGGGCACCGCCCAGCGGCGGGCGAACCGGTGCAGCAGCAGCCAGCCGACCACCACCGGGCCGGCCACGGTGGGCAGCTCGACCAGCGCACGGACCGGCGCTGTGCACAGCGGCAGCAGCACCCCGGCGAGCATCGCGCCGGCCACAGGTTTCGGGATGGCGGCCACCGCCCGGCCGAGCGGCGGGAACAACCCGGCCGCCACGATCAGCAGACCGGAGACGAGGAACGCGCCCACGGCGACCGGCCAACCGCCCGGCGGCGGCCCGGTCGCCACCAGCAGCGCCGCACCCGGTGTGGACCAGGCGACGCTCATCGGCAGCCGGTGCCGCCAGCCCAGCCACGCGGCGGCGAGCCCGCACGCCACGCAGAGCGCGAGCAGGCCGGAGGCTGCCTGCGCGTCGGACGCACCGACGGCCCGTAGCCCGGCCAGCACGACGGTGAACGAGCTGGCGAAGCCGACCAGCGCGGTCACCGCGCCGGCCAGCACCGGTTGCGCGCGTCCGGCCATCTGATCCCCCCGACAGTTCCGTCCACGGAACGACAGCGTCTAGCACGATAACCGAGGGCCGCAGCACTGTTTTCCCGACACAGGCGGTGGGCGTAGAGACGGCGGTGGGGTGTTCTTGGCAAGCTTGACCCCATGACGCTGATCCTCCGCTCGGCCATCCTCAACGACATCGGATTGATCCGGACCAACAACGAGGACTCCGCCCTCGCCGGTGACCGCCTGATCGCCGTCGCCGACGGCATGGGTGGGCTCCCCGCGGGCGAGGTGGCGAGCGAGATCGTGATCCGGATCCTGGACGAGCTGGCCCCGCCGACCGACCCCGACGGCGCCGCCGACGCCCTACGCGCCATGGTCAGCACCGCCAACCAGCGCATCCACGCAGCCATCACCGTCGACCCGACCCGCGAGGGAATGGGCACCACGCTGACCGCGGCGCTGCTGGCCGGGGAGACGCTGGTGCTGGCCCAGGTCGGCGACTCCCGCTGTTACCTGCTGCGCGACGGGGAGCTGACCCAGCTCACCAGGGACGACACGTTCGTCCAGGCGCTTGTCGACCAGGGCACGCTCTCCCCCGAGCAGGCCCGACACCACCCGCAGCGGTCCCTGGTGACCCGGGCGGTGCAGGGCGCCGACACCCCGCCGGCGATCGGCGTGCTCACCGTCGTGTCCGGTGACCGGCTGCTGCTGTGCAGCGACGGCCTCTCCGACTACGTCGAGGACGAGGCCATCGCGGCGGCGTTGAGCATGTACGCCGACCGCCAGCAGTGCGGCGAACAGCTGGTGAAGCTCGCCCACCACGCCGGCGCACCGGACAACGTCACCGTCGTCGTCTCCGACGTTCTGGCCCGGTGACCGGATTGCCGAATCCGGTTGCGGCCCGCCACGTCGCCGGTTGAGATGGGTCGATGACCATCCGCCGGGTGAACGCCGACGAACGGCTCACCACCAGCTTCCCGCTGGCCGCGTACGCCTTCGAGTCATCACCGCTCGGTGCCGCCCGGATCGAGTCCTTTCGCGACTACCTGCCCTACCAGTCGGGCAACCGGACGCTCGTCGTCGAGGAGGACGGCAGCACGCTGGCCGCCGTCTCGGCCATCCCGATGCGGCAGAACCTCCGTGGGGTGGTGCTGCCGATGGCCGGCGTCGCCGGGGTCGCCACCCATCCGCTGGCCCGCCGGCAGGGGCACGTCCGGACGCTGCTGCACCAACTGCTGGACGAGATGCGCGACGAGGGGCACCCACTCAGTGCGCTCTACCCGTTCCGGCCCAGCTTCTATGCCCGGTTCGGGTATGTCGGGCTGCCCAAACCGCGCACGGTCACCTTCGCCCCCGGTGACCTGGGCTCACTGCTCCGTGCCGAACTGCCCGGCGAGGTGGGCTGGGAGCGGATCGGCGCCGCCTATTCCGTGTGGCGGGCCTTCACCGAGCGCTGCCTGCAACAGCGGCACGGTTTTTCGGTCTTCCCGGACCACCGGGCGGTCGGGCTGCGCGACCGGGACGAGCACTGGCTGCTCACCGCCCGTGTGGAGGGCGCGGTCACCGGCGCGATCACGTACCAGATCGACGACCACGGCGGCACGCTGATCGGCAACGAGCTGCTGTACGCCGACCCGCTGGCCCGGGCGCTGCTGCTGCAGTTCTTCGCCCGGCACGTGGACCAGGTCGAGCGGATCACCGTCCAGGTCCCGGCGGACGAGCTGCCCGAGCTGTGGCTGACCGACCTGGCCGTGCACGTCGAGGCACGGGCGGCCCGGCCGGGCTCGTCGGCGCCGATGGCCCGGCTGCTGTCGCTGGACGCGCTGACCGGGCTGCCCGCCGGCCCGGGTCGAGTCCGGGTCGAGCTGACCGGTGACCGGTGGCTGGCCGGCAGCCACCTGCTGGACGGCACAACCGGTTCGCTGGAACTCGGGCCCGGCGCCGGGGTCCGGGTGCCGACGGCCACGCTGACCGCCGCCGGCCTTTCCGCCCTGGCGTACGGGGTGCTGGATCCCGCCGAACTGCCGTTGCGGGAGCTGGGTGAGGTGCCAGCGGACGCCGCCGCGGAGCTGCGCGCCATCTTCCCCCGCCGGGTGCCGTACCTCTTTGCCGACTTCTGAGCGCGGTTTGCCGCACCCGGCCCACCGGGTAGGCCTTCCGAATGCCGGAGTGGTTGCAGGCGGGTGGATGGGGACTGCTGGCCGGGTCGGCCCTGCTGGTCGGGGCGGCGGCCGGTTGGTTCGCGCGGGTGCCGCAGCGCGTCATCGCGTCGATCATGGCGTTCGGGGCGGGTGTGCTGCTCTCCGCCGTGTCGTTCGAGTTGATCGCGGAGGCGCACGACCAGGGCGGGCTGCTGCCCACCGCGATCGGCGCGGCCGGCGGTGCGGTGCTCTACACAGTGGCCAACGTGGCCCTGGCCCGGCACGGCGCGCGCAACCGGAAGCGTTCGGGCGCACAGCCCACCGAGGGCCAGCAACCCGGTTCCGGCTCGGCGCTCGCGGTGGGGGCGCTGCTGGACGGAATCCCGGAGTCGGTGGTGATCGGCGCCAGCCTGCTCGCAGGCGGCGCGGTCAGCACGGTCACGGTGGCGGCGGTGTTCCTCAGCAACGTGCCGGAGGGGCTGTCGAGCGCGGCCGGCATGCGCCAGGCCGGCCGGTCCCGACGGTACGTCTTCCTGCTCTGGACCGCGATCGCACTGGTCAGCGGGTTGGCCGCACTGCTCGGCAACACCCTGCTGGGTGGCGCACCGCCGGAGGTGCTGGCCGGGATCACCGCACTGGCCGCCGGGGCGATCCTCGCGATGATCACCGACACGATGGTGCCGGAGGCGTTCGAGGACGCACACCTGCTGGTCGGTCTGATCACGGTCGCCGGCTTCCTGACCGCCTTCGCCATTTCCCACGCCTGATCGCCGTCCAGCCTTAGCCAGGCATTAAGACGGCACGGCGGATTCGCCGCGACGCCGTCCGGCTCCTAGCATCACGGGGTGCGCATGACGTCGCTTGCCGCTCTACTCGTCCTCGGTGTCGCCACCGCGACCCTTCCCGCCTGCGCGTCCGGCGACCCGACCCCCGCCTCGCAGGCCGGCTGGTCCGCGCCGACGGTGGCGCCGTCGGCCAGTGCGGCGGGCGTCGCGCCCGCGACGCCGGGGGCCTCGGGGAGCCCGGTGGCCAGCGCGAGCCCGAAGCCGGCCCCGCCGGCCGGCAAGGTGCTCGCCGCCGGCAACCCGAACGGCAACGCCACCGTGCCGGCCGCGGCGCGGGCGGTGGACACCTCGAAGCCGACCCGGACCATCGGCACCGGCACCCCGGCGAGCTGCACCTCCGCGGCGGTCGTGAAGGCCGTCGCGGCCGGCGGCGTCATCACCTTCAACTGTGGGCCGGCCCCGGTGACGATCAAGATGACCGCCACCGCGAAGGTCCGCAACGCCAACGGGCCGAAGGTGGTGCTGGACGGCGGCGGCAGGGTCACGCTCAGCGGTCAGGGGCAGCGCCGCATCCTCTACATGAACACCTGCGACGAGGCTCAGGGCTGGACCACCTCGCACTGCCAGAACCAGGATCACCCGCAGCTCACCGTGCAGAACCTGACCTTTGCCGACGGCAACTCCACCGGGAACCTGGCCGAGGGTGGCGGCGGTGGGGCGATCTTCGTACGCGGCGGGCAGTTCAAGGTGGTCAACTCCCGCTTCGTCCGCAACCGCTGCGACCGCAGCGGCCCGGACCTGGGCGGCGCGGCCATCCGGGTGCTCAGCCAGTACGAGAACAGGCCCGTGTACGTGGTCGGCAGCACCTTCGGCGGCAGCGCCGGCCAGGGCGGGTCCTGCTCCAACGGGGGCGCTCTGAGCAGCATCGGTGTCTCCTGGGTGGTGCTGAACAGCGTGCTCAGCCACAACGAGGCGATCGGCAGTGGCGCCAACCCGGCCAAGTCCGGCTCGCCCGGTGGCGGCAGCGGCGGCGCGATCTACTGCGACGGCAACGAGTTCACCGTGCGGGTCGCCGGCACCGTCATCGAGAACAACAAGGCCAACGAGGGTGGCGGCGCGATCTTCTTCGTCAGCAACAACCGCACCGGCACCATGACGATCGAGAAGTCCACCCTGCGCCGCAACCCGAGCGGCAAGTTCGAGACCCAGGGCTTTCCCGGCATCTTCTTCCTCGGCGCCCGCAACCCCACGGTCACCGGCTCGAAGCTGAGCTGACGCAGGCGTACCTCAGTAGGGGTTGCCCTGGCCGGCCGCGCGGGCGCGGAGCAGGCCCGCCGGGCGGCCCGGCAGATCCGGCGTCCCGGCCATCGGCGGGCTGCCGGTGTGGTCGCCGTCGGCCATCCCGGCCAGGAGTTCCTTGAGCGCGGTGAGCGCACTGATCTTGGGTTGCCAGTCGAGCTCGGCCTCCGCGCGCTCACTGGACATCAGCGGCGCGTTCAGGCCCAGCTGCACCCAGCCGGCGTCGACCGGCTGCAGACGGGCCCGCCAGGTCAGCGCCGCCGCCGCCCGCAGCACGGGGGCGGCGACCGGCACCGTCCAGCCGTGGAAGTGCCGGGCCACCAGCTCCGGGGTCAGCACCGGGTCCGCGGCGAGGTTGAAGGCACCGCGCGCATCCCCCAGAACCGCCCGGGCGTACGCGTCGGCCACGTCGTCGGCGTGCACCGCCTGCATCCGCAGCCGGGGGTTGCTGGGAACCAGCGGAATCCGCCCGAAGCGCAGCAGCCGCACCGGCGCGAACGGGCCGAGGAAGTAGCGGGTGATCTCCACGCCGGCGTGGCGCTGGAAGATCAGCCCCGGTCGCAGCCGGACCACCCGCAGCGCCGGGTGCTCCCGCTCGATCCCGTCCAGCAGCGCCTCCACCTCGGCCTTGTGCTCGCTGTACGACGAGCCGGAGACCCCGGTGACCGGCCAGCGTTCGCTGACCGGGTGGTCCTTCGGGCCGGGCGCGTAGGCGCCGACCGAAGAGGCGAAGACCAGCGCCGGCACGCTCGCCCGGACCACGGCATCGAACACCGCCCGGCTGCCGTCGACGTTCGTCCGACGCAGCGCCCGCTGGTCGTGGCTGGGCTGGATCTGCCAGGCCAGGTGCACCACCGCGTCCGCGCCGTCGAACACCTCGGCGAGCTGTGCCGCCGCCCCCGGCGCGCCGATGTCGCAGGAGTGCCACTCCACCCGGTCGTACGGCTCACCGGCGTCCGGCCCGGGCAACCGTCGGACCACGCCGACCAGCTCCACGCCCCGTTCCCGGCGCAGCCGCCGCAGCACCGCCGTACCGACGTTGCCGCTCGCCCCCACCACCACGATCCGCATGTCCGACCCCGTACCCGCCCAGCGGCCGGTCAACCACGCCCACCCCGACAGCCGGGCATCGCGTTGATTGTCAGATGACCTTCGCGTACCGCGGGCATCGACCACCGGCCGGAAGCCAAGAGTCGCCGGCCGGTGGTGTCGGGTAACCTGAGCGCGCGGGCCGCTAGCTCAATGGCAGAGCTGTGGACTTTTAATCCATAGGTTCAGGGTTCGAGTCCCTGGCGGCCCACCACAAACCACTTCTGAGCTGAGAAGACGCTAGTCGAAGATTATTGGGCACAACCTAGCTACGATCTTGGCCGGTGGAGGGTTCCCGCCGCTTGCCGTCTGCCTTCCGCAGGAGGTCGCCTGTCAGGCCGCGCGGGCAATCCTATTTCGGCAACCAGTGGCCCTCATCGTCTCCGAGGCGGCCCCGCACGATCCAGCGATCCCCTCCGACAACACCGAAGTTCGCGCCGTCCCATCCGGCCTCACACGCCGTTCCACCAGCGGCCCCGCACGTCCACGGCCAGCGCAAATCGAACGCACGTACGAAGCGTCGGCAGCCGGCGATGTCGGCTCCAGTTGATGCGTTACGGATCGTTGTCACTTGATCCGTGACACGTCCGGCTAGACGATCAGGATTGTGGATGTTACCGGGCGTGACGCGGTTCGGGCTGGGGAGGAAGCTGCCAGTCGGTCTCTCCGCCTGGGCCGACGGTGACGGGGTCGACCCCGATGCCAGTGAGGTGCCAGGACTCGTAGATGTGATCGGGACCGACGTGTAGCTCGATGCCGCTGTCGAAGGTCAGGTGGAGGGCGCCCTTGCCACGGATCTCAACGCTGCTGATGGTCTGGCTGAACAATTCCAGCACGGGTGCCAGGCTGGCACCGGTGTCGGGCTCAAGTTCGTGCCGTTGCCCGCTCGGGTCGAGGAGCAGAAACGACGTTTCGATGACCAGTTCGGCGTCAACGCGGTGGCCGGCGGGGGCGAGCGCGGAGAGGCTGAGGCGAACTTGGTAGTCGAAGGCTGTCCGGTCGACACGGCAGCCGGCCAACGAGGTGGGAACTCTCATCGGGCTTTTCGTGATCTAGGTGTCGGTCGGCGTTGCGCGCTGGCGTGGAGGTTCGGGTTTGCGGGCCTTGAATCTAGCGATCTGCTTGGTCGTAGTGCGGGGGACTTCGGTGAGGAGTTGGTCGCCGTCGTGGATGCGGAAGGTGGTGTTCGCGTCTTCGATGGCGAGGGTTCGACCGGCGTGGCCGACGCCGACCAGCAGACCCCGACCGACTCGTGATGCGTGAGTCAGTCGTCCACGTTGTACGTGGATTCGTCGACGAGGCCTGTCATGAAGGTCTCAAAGTCGGGGGCGAGGACCGTGATCTGGTAGTTCCACTCCTGGTCGACGTGCACAACGGCCGGCTCACCGGGCGAGCGGTAGTCGAGGGCGACCATGTCATGACCCGCCGACTGGCAGTCGGCGAAGTAGATGCCGATGGCGGGGTAGCCCCATTCCGCTACCCAAAATGCGCTGCCGACCTCACCGCAGAGGCTGAAACGAGCATTTCGGCCGATCGCCGCGAGTCTGTACACGCCAACGTGGTCCTCAGCCCAGGAGGTTCGGCTCGGTGCAGGGTGGGCGTCACGGGCGAGGGAGCCGCCGTTGTGTCGACGGGCCAAGTCGACGTACGCGGCGGGCAGCTGGTGTCCAAGCTGCGCCTCCACCGCCCGCAGAACCTCGTCGGTGAGCGGGTCCCCCAGCGGGCCAGTTCCGTCGAAGACAGTTGCGGGATCGAACACGGGTCGACGGTAGTCGGTTGGCCTCAGTCCCAGTCACCTCGGTTAGATCCTCGGGCGTAAGACGGGCACAACTGACACCGAGAAGGGCTGTAAACGGCTGTCAGACAACAGAAGACTTCGCCCAGTTCAACGCGGCGATCCGCCCGGTTCGCCACGATCCATCCGGCATGAGAGGAATTCAGGTTTCAAGCCTCAGGCCCACCCGAGTCCGTGCCCGATCCTTGACTGGTGGACCCGGTGAAGGTCGGCCAGTAGAGGCCAGTCGTAGAGCTTGGCCGGGTCGCCCGTGCGCCCACGACCAGCCCTTAACACGCCTGGCGACCTTGACTCAACTCGATTCCAAAGCTGAGAGTGAACCCTCCTGGGCAAAGGTCCCACTGGCAGAAGGCCCTCATATGGTCGACGTAGTAGAGCCCAGGGTTCTGGCCGAGGTCACGTCGAGGTGCCGCCCCCAGTGGTTTTGCGCATCGTGCAGTACGACGGTGATGAGCCGCAGGCCTACCTGTTCTACTGCGACGACAGCGGCGAGGAGATGACCGACACCGTGCATGACTCCGTTGCCGATGCCATGGAACAGGCCACGGCGGAGTTCGGTGTTCAGCGACACTACTGGAACCTCAGGCAGTAGGGACAGCCCGGCCGCTTCCCACTGCCGCTCGACAGCAACGGCGACAGCAATTGGCCAGGACAAGTACGGCCGGCAGCGACCGGGCGCGGGCAGCCGCCCGAGGTCACAGACGCGGACGGACACCGCCGGACGAGACGAACAGAGCTTGTAGGCGAGGCGTCCCTGGCTCGGCGAGTGCCCCGAGCCCTATCGGGGAAGCGGGTTGGCGACGTAGACGCCTTTGCCTTGCCGGCCGTCGATCAAGCCCTCGGCTTTGAGAACAAGCATCGAGGCGCGGATCACCGTATTACTGACGTCGTAGTGTTCGCACAGGGCAGCGAAGGACGGCAACTTGTCGCCCGGCTTCAACTGGCCGGAGCTGATCTGCTCTCGGATATCTCTGGCGACCTGTAGGTATGCAGCTTCAGACATAGGTGGTGCTCCCAGCTTGGCGGCTGGTGCAAGCAGACCACACCCTCGGCTCGACTTACAACGCTATGTGTCGCAGCTGTTGACCCTGCGCACATTGCGTCCTATGTTGCTTGTGGGGCTACCCAGCTTGGCGGTCGGGTCGTCCTGCCGTGGGTGCCCTGTCTCCGGGCACGGCTGACCGGGTGCCCACGGGACCCCATGCGTCGACGGGAGGCGTCGTGACCAGACCGAACGATGCAACTGCTTCGACCGCAGGTTCCGGCTATGCGACTGGCAATTCCGGCGATTGGCAGCGAAGGTCGGAGAGCAACCGGCGACGCGTGTCCTACGACGAGTACGTCATCGCAGTGGCACTCACCCTGACCCGACGCCACCAGTCGATCTGGTCCTGGCGGCACTGGCGACGCGTCTGCCGCTGCGGAGCCGACCTGCCATGCCGGAGCCGCCACCGCATCCCGATCAACCGCGGTCACTGGCCAAGTCAGGACGGCCCGCAATGACGACCCACCTCCCGATCACGCCGGCCTGGACCTGCGGCGGCTGCGGTTCCGACTGGCCCTGCCACACCCGTCGTCGAGAGCTGCGAGCGGAGTACGACCACGCCCCGGTTTCACTCGCCCTCTACCTGGCCGCCCAACTCGTCGACGCCGCCCCCGACCTCGCTCACGTTCCCGCCGGTCACCTGCACCAACGGTTCCTCGGCTGGACCCGATGAGCATCCTGCGACCCGGGGACGACAAGTTCCACTACAGCGATGGCTCCCACAAATGGATCCCGCCGGACCCCGACTACGACCAGGAGGTCTGGGACGAGCAGGTCCGCCAACACAAGCACGGCCACCTGAGGAACGAGCGCCCGAAGGTCCGCATCCAGCGCCTCGTCTGAGGCCAGAACTACAGCAGCGAAGTACAGCGACCGCGTCAGCCGAATCATATGACTCAGGTCCGCCGCCGAGTGATCGCCGTGAACCTGCCTAACGCCTTCGCCATGGTCAACGTCCGCGGAGCGGGTTGATCAACCGGATCCCGAGGTGGCGGCGACCTGCGATCATCGGCGCCATGCGCAAGATTGCCGTGGCGTTGGCCTTTGTCCTGCTGGCGTCGGGGTGCACCGGCGAGCGCGCCGGAACGAGCACCTCGCAGCCCTCCGCGACCGCCGCCACCGGGTCGCCCGAAGCCGTCATCACCAACGCGCCGCCGCCAGCCTGGCGCCTGGCAACGCTGCCGGAGCTGGCCGGGCCGACCAGTGTGCTGTGGGACGTCGTGTCGGTGGACGCCACGCACGCGTGGGCCGTCGGCAGCGAGGGCTACTCACCGGATCGGCCGGACGACACCGGAAGCCCGTTGATCCTGCAGTGGGACGGGACGCGCTGGGCACGCGCGGCGCTGCCGGCGATCGCGTGGCACGGTCGGATCGACCTTGTCGCGGCCGACTCGCCCTCGAACGTCTGGGCGGTCGGCAGCACCGCCGCCGCCAACCCTGAGGACCAGGTATCGCACGTCCTGCACTACGACGGGACAGCCTGGCGCGAGGTGCCGTTCCCGCAGAGCATGAGCAAGAGCTATGCGCTGATCACGGGGCTGACCGTCGTGGGTGGACAGACCTGGGTCGTGGGCAATCACCAGAGCGATGTGATCATCGAGCAGTGGGACGGCCGGTCCTGGCGGTCGCACCAGTCGCCCGCCGAGTGCCGCACCGGCGGCACGTCCCTCGGTGGCATGCCGAACTTCTGCACCTTCACCGCGATCAGGGCCTTCGGCCCGGATGACGTCTGGGCCGCCGGAAACGGCGCGTGGAAGGGGTTCAAGGGTCCGCTGCTCTTCCATTGGAGTGGCTCAGGCTGGCGTACGGTCCGGGTGGGCATCAACGACCAGGAGTCCTCGTTCAAAGCGCTCGGAGGTCGCTCGTCCGGTGAGCTGTGGGCGGTCGGCGACAATGGGTTGGCCGTGCGCGGCCGCGGCGGATCGTTCGAGGTGCTCCCGGACGCGCCGGGTGGCGCGCTGCCCGACGTGGCGACGGACCCAGCCGGAGTGCCGTGGTTGATCGAGAATTCTCCGGCGCCGAGCGCGGCGCTCGCCGCGTACAGCACGGGCGCGTGGGTCGGTATGCCCGCGCCGCAGCCGCAGGACGCGGTGGGCATGAGCCTGCACGGGATCGCCGGGACACCGGGCAGCACGCTGATGTTCGCGGTGGGCGCGGCCGATCTTCCCACCAACCCGCGCCACCTGAGGGCGGTCATGCTCGAGTACGTGCCAGGCCCGTCGATCGAACCGCGCGTCTGAGCCGGTCCACCTCGACCGTTCGGGGCGGGCCGAGAGCCTCTGGGGCATCGAGCACGACTACCGCGACCTAACAACTGCCCCGGGCCTCGCCGTTCTACGGCAACTGCGGTACCCAACCGCGGGTGCCGGCGGCGTCGAAAGCCGCCCCCTAGGGATGGCGCCTCCTCGCTACGATGACGCCCGTCGGCGTCGATCGGGGTGCCGCCACGGGGAGGTAGACGTCCACATGAAACGCCTCAGAGCTGCTATCCCGATGACGGTCCTCGCCGTCACGGCCGCTGTGCTGACCACCGTCGCTCCGGCCTCGGCCGCCGACTCGTTTAATACGCCTCTGACGAGCTGGGCCTATCTCGACTCGCAGAATCCACACGCGAAGGTCGTCGATGCGGCGGTGGCACCGCCGGTCGGCACGTCCCGCGACGACGCCGGCCGGACGCACACCTATCGCTCCTACTTCACGTACGACCTGACCAGGTTGAAGGGTACGGTCGTCCACAACTCGTACCTGTGGACGAACGAGAATACGGTCGCCGACTGCTCCGCCCCGGCGACCATCGAGGTGTGGCGGACCCGCCCGGTCAAGGGCAACACGACCTGGCTGCGCCCGCCGGCCGAGCTTGAGAAGCTCCTGAGCGCCAAGCGGGGCGCCGGTGCCTACTACTGCCCGAGCTACCTGGGCTTCGACATGGTGGCCACGGTCAACGCGGCGCTGGGCCGGCACGAGAAGAGCATCACCCTGGAGTTCCGGGTCACCGCCGATCAGGAAGCCGACGCGCGGACCGGTCGTACCTTCGACAAGCCGGTGCTCAGTGCGACCGTGAACCATCCGCCCACGGTCACGCGCCTCCATCTGGCGTACCCGGACCGACCGTGCGGCACGCTGGTCAAGCCGTCGCCGGCGGCGCGGAACACGGTGTTCGCAGCTACCGCCACTGATGCCGACGAGGGCGACCACCCGAGGGTGCTGTACGCGATCTGGCCGGTGGACCATCCCGATCAGCGTCGGGAGTTCAATGACTACAACGGCACCGACCTGAGCCAGTACGCCGACGGCACGCTCCTCGCCTGGCAGGCACAGGCCAGCGACTACTACGACCAGGGTCCGTGGAGCGCGAACTGCTACCTCGTCATGGACCGGACCGCCCCGGCGAATCCGCCGAAGGTCTCGTCGCGAACCTATCCCGAGGGCGACACCCCGGGCGGTGGCACCGGCATCGAGGGGACGTTCCGCTTCGACGGTGCCGGCGACCGTGACGTCGTCGCGTTCGTCTGGCGTGACTCGATGGGATATTACGGGCAGATTCCGGCCAAGCGCCCGGGCGGCAAGGCGATCCTGAAGTACACCCCGAAGCTGCGGTTCGAGACTGACCTCTATGTCGCGTCCGTCGACGCGGCGGGCAACCGCGGGCCCGAGAAGGACTACCGGTTCCGGGTCGCCGAGACGGCACCGCACGCCGATGTCACGGTGAAGGGCGTCGGCCTGCCGAGCACGATCACCTTTGTCGCGTCGAAGCCCGAGACCACCGCCTTCGGATACCAGCTCAAGGACGGCCCGGAGGTCCGCCTCCCAGCGGTCGACGGCCGGGCGACCGGTCCCATCACGTTCGCCGCCACCGGCCAGGTCGAGGTGGCCGTCCGGAGCTACGCCAAGAACAAGCTGATCGGGCAGGAAACCGTGCAGGTCTGGGTCACCGACGCCCCCGGCGTGGAGTCGGCGGAGTTCAACCTGGACACCGATCAGGTCGCGGGCACATCCGGCTCGTTCCGGTTCACCCCGCACAGCAACGATGTCGTCGCCTACCAGTACAACCTCGACGACGAGTGGAAGACCATTCCGGCGGCGGACGACGACACTGCCGTACTGCCGTGGACGGCGACGCCGGGCTGGCATTCGATGACCGTACGGTCGGTGCGCTCAGATGGATCGACGTCGATGGACGCGGACTACCAGTTCAACGTCATCGACACGCGTCCGACCGCCTACGCCAACGACCTGAACAGCTGGCCGCGCCGGGACGGGGTCGGCGTGCCGCTGAGCATCGAGTTGAACAGTCAGCTGCCGAACCTGACGGGATTCGTCTACCGATTCGACGGCGGCGCCGAGCAGACCGTGTCCAACGAGGGCAATCCGTACGCTTACATCTCGGTCACGCCGAAGCACGCCGGCGACAATGCCGTGGTCCTCCAGGCGCTGTTGTCGGACGGTACGCGATCGCCCGCCACCACCTACACGTTCGGCATCTGGTCCGGTCCCGTGGTCACGCACACGCCCGAGGGCAGTGGCACCGTCGGCCGGCCGGCGACGTTCACCTTCCACCCGGGGCTGCCGGATGTCGCCTCCTACCGCTACTCGTTGAACGGCGCCGACGAGGAGACGATCGCGGCCGGTCCCGACGGCACCGCGACGGTCACGTACACGCCGGGCTCGTGGGGCTACAACGATGTGCGGGTCACGAGCGTTGGTGCGGACGGCACCGAATCGGACCTGCGGGTTGAGCCCTTCGATGTCCGCGACAACAAGGTCGACGTCTACAGCATCTACGACTGGTCGCGCAAGGGGATCGGCTGGACCGGATACTTCTACTTCAGCACCCAGTTGTTCGGCGAGGTGACCGAGTACCACTACCGCGTCAACGACGGTCCGGAGCAGGTCCTTCCGGCCAGCACCGACGGCACGTCGACGCAGGTCGCGGTGCCGTTCGAACGCAATGGCACGAACACGCTGCACGTACAGAGCCTGACGGCGGGCGGCGAACTCTCACCCGTGACGGACTACGACTTCACGGTCGGCAACGCGCCCTACGTCGCGAGCGCCCAGTATCCGGACGGCACCTGGTCGGGCGGTGGCGGTGTTCCCGGCACCTTCGAGTTCAGCGGCGGCACCGCGGGAATCGTGTCCTTCTCCTGGCAGATCGACGGCGGCCCGTCGACGGACGTGCCGGCCGACAGCAACGGGAAGGCATCGATCACCTACACGCCGGCACAGAGCTACGAGACGCACACCTTGTCGGTGATCGGCCACAAGGCGGACGGCACCGACACCGATGCCACCCGGTACGGCATCTACGTGGCCAACGGCGCCTGACGACGACCGCGCTGCGCAACGGCCGGCCCCTCCGGCGTCAGTGTTCAGGACGCCAGGGGGGCCGGCCGTTGCCGACACCCCCGATCGCGCTACATCCGATGCTCTGCGACCTGACCGCGCGGGTGCTCCGGCAGGGGCTTCACCTGCTCGACATCCGGACTCCCGAACGGATGTGATCAGTGTCGGGATGGATGGGACCTGACGGTGGCGGTTGGTGGCGTCAGGCGGCCTGCAGCGAGGCGCGTACGTGCCGTCGCGCCTCGTGGATGCGTGACTTCAGGGTGCCGAGCGGAATGGCGAGGTGGTCGGCGATCTCGTCATAGGTCAACTGGCACAGGTCGCGCAGCACCAACGGGGCGACCAGCTCGGGCCGGTGGGCCTCCAGTCGTTCCAGCGCGTCCATCAGGTCGAGCCGGGAACCCGCGATCACACTCGTACTCCGTGGGTCTGCGGCATCGAGCGGGAGGAGCGGCGTGGGCTGCTCGACGGCCCGGCGCTTGAGGCTCCGGTACGTCTGCCGGGCGCAGTTGGCCGTTACGACGTACAACCAGGTGGAGAACTTCGAGCGTCCTGCGAAGCCGCCGATGTTGCGGGCGACCTGCAGGAGGGCATCCTGGCAGGCCTCCTCGGCGTCCTGCCGACACGGGAGGAAGCGCAGGCACTGCCGCATGACCTGCGGGCTGATCCTGATCAGCAGTCCGTCGAGAGCGGCGGCGTCGCCCGTGGCGGCGCGACTGGCGATCTCCTCGATTTCAAGATCGTTCAACATGCTCAGGCCCCGTTCCTCAGCGTTGTGTCGGCCATAATACGGGCGTGTCAGTACCCGACAGGATCGGCCGATATCGCATTGTGCGTCGTATCGGTTCCGGAGCGTTCGCCACCGTGTGGCTCGGTGCCGACGATGCTCTGGACGCGTCCGTCGCGATCAAGGTGCTGGCAGACAACTGGTCGTACCACGCCGACCTGCGGGAGCGCTTCGCGCAGGAGGCGCGGATCATGCGGCGCACCGATTCCAGCCTGCTCGTGCGTGTGCTCGACGTCGGTGAGCTTCCGGACGGGCGGCCGTATCTGGTGATGCCGTACGCGACCGGTGGCACCCTCGCGGATCGGCTCGACTCGGGGCCGATGCCGGTACGTGAGGCACTGCTCGTCGCGGTCGACATCGCCGGTGCCGTCGCCGTGCTGCACGAGGCCGGTGTGCTGCACCGTGACCTCAAGCCGTCCAATGTGCTGTTTCAGCCGGCCGCGGACCGGGATCGGGTGCTCGTCGCCGACCTCGGCCTGGCCAAGGCCCTCGCGAACGCGTCCGGCTTCACCATCGCCGCCGGTACACCCGGTTACATGCCACCCGAGCAGGCGACACCCGGTGGCGGCCTGGACATCCGCGCCGACATCTACGCGATCGGCGCGACCATGTACCACATGCTGACCGGCCAGCCGCCGGAGCAGGCCAGCCGCGCGGGCAGGGGTGGCCGGTCGTTGCCCCGGCCGTCCCAGGTACGGCCCGGCGTTCCCTCCATGGTCGACGATGTGGTGCGACGCGCGCTGCACCAGGACCCGCGGCAACGCTGGGCATCTGCCGAGGCCATGATCGAGGCGCTGCACCGGGTCATCGCCTCGATGGAACGGGGAACGAACCGTGGCCGGGTCGTGCGAGGGCTGGGGCGGGTCGTCGGCGTCGGGACTGCTCTGGCCGCGGTTCTGGCGACGACGGGTTCCAGCGCCGCGCTGCCGGCTCGGTCGGGCTGGGTACGCGTACACGATGTGTCTGGTGCTCTTTCGGTAGCGGTGCCGCCGAGCTGGGCCGGTCAGTTGAAGGACGCCGGCTGGGACCCGTCGGCGCTGCGACTTCCCGCTGGTGACGCGCCGGGTCTCGTGGTTGCCCCGGACCTTGCGGTCTGGCCGGATCCGGCGAGTGGAATCCCCGGTGTGTTCGTCGGTGCGAGCAGAGCCCTGCTTGCCGGCGGCCCGGAGCCCGCGTTCCCCAGCCACACGTCCTGCGTCCGACAACCGGACCGCACCGTGGACGTGGGCGGTAGCGCGGCGCGGGTGCGGCGGTGGACAACATGTGGTGCCTCGGTCTCGTTCAGCGAGGTGGTGCTCGCCGTACCGCGGCGCGGCTTCGGCGTCTACCTGCAGATCAAGCAGGTCGGCGACGCCGACCTGACCGACGAGATCCTGGCCGGCCTGCGGTTGTCCAGCTCGCTGGCACCGCAGGCCGCCCGGTCGGGTCCGTCTACTCGTAGCAGTTCTGGTTGGTGAACTGCAGGGTCAGCTCGGTGACGACGCCCTTTCTCGTCACGATGCGGTAGGAGGCCTTGCTGTTGCCGGGCACCTTCACGTTGCCGCGACCGTCGGTCGCGCCCGAGTCCCCGTCGACCGGCTTCCACGCGGGGTAGAGCCGACGTATCTCGGCGGTTGCCATGCCGATGTGCGCTCCCTCGGGCGTCGTGACACTGCCGTACGCGTCGATGGTGGCGATGCCCAGAGTCTTGGAGAGGAGGACGACACCCTTTTCGTTCGGGGCGGCGCGAAGGTGTCCCCTCGTGCAGAACGCGGTCGGGCCGAAGTCGCCCAGCAGCCCCGTCGCGGTGGCCTGCTGGCGGGTCATGCCGAGCTTCAGCGAGCCGATGCCAGCCGGGCCGAGGACGAGCGTGGTGGTGGCGCTGCTCGATGGCCGGACAGACGGTGTGGACGACGCGGACGGCGTGGGTGGCACGGGTGATGCCGACGTGTCCGTGGTGGGCGCGCTGGTCGTCTGCCCCGGCGACCCGGCCGGCGCAGCGTCGCCACTCTGAAGCGCGGGTGAGGTGCACGCCCCTACGAGCAGGAGGCAGGTGAGGGTTCCGACCACAGGCATTACACGCATCGTTGACTCCTGGCTGATGACGCGGTCTTGTTGTCGTAGGGTTCGATGCCCCCGGACCGGAGTCTGTTCGCCGTACCGACTTGTGAGGCACGTCACGCCACGCTGGACAGCCGGCGACCGGAGGGGAAAGGGATCAGGGGCGGACGCCGACCCCCGCGTACCCGTGCGACTCCACGGCCTCCGGGTCGCCGTCCGGCCGCCACCGGGTGGTCGCCACCAGGCCGGGCTCCACCAGGTCGTACCCGTCGAAGAAGCGCAGCGTCTCGGCGTGCGTGCGGGGCACGAGCGGGGCGCTGCTGGCGCGGTAGACGGCCTGCCCCCGCTCGGCCAGCTCCGGCGCGATGCCGTCCAGCGTCAGGTGGGACAGCACCAGGTGACTACCGGGCGCGGAGGCGTCACGCAGCCGGGCGATCGCCGCCCACGGGTCGGCCTCGTCCGACACGAAGTGCAACACCGCGAGGAGCAGCACCGCCACCGGGCGGTCCAGGTCGAGCATGCCCCGCACGTCCGGGTGGGCCAGCAGCTCGTCCGGCCGGCGCAGGTCGCCCTGAATGACCGCGGTCCCGGGCGCGCCGGCCAGCAACTGCCGGGCGTACGCGACGGCCACCTCGTCGTAGTCGACGTAGACGACCCGCGCGTCGGGGGCCACCGCCTGCACCACCTCGTGCACGGTGCCCTGGGTGGGCAGCCCGGCACCGATGTCGAGGAACTGGCGGACGCCCTGCTCGGCGGCGTACCGGACGGCCCGGCGCAGGAAGTGCCGGTTGGTCTGGGCGGCGACCCCGGTCTCCGGGAAGATCTCCAGCACCCGTTCGGCGGCGGCCCGGTCGGCGGCGAAGTTGTGACTCCCACCCAGGAAGTAGTCGTACATCCGGGCGACGTTGGGTCGGGCGGTGACGTCGGTCGTGTCGGGTGCCGGCAGGTCGGTCACGAGGGGGTCCCTTCGACGGTGAGGTCGGATCTCGATGTCTAGCACCCGGGGCGACGACCCGCTGGCCCCTCCTGTCGTTGATCCGGCTGCGCCCCTGGTCACCGCCGACGACGGTGGGGGCACCGACTCATCGAGGAGCCATGCCGATGACCAGTCAGCGGGAGACCGTGCGGGTCGACCACGATCTGTTCCGTGCCGTGTACGACTCACCCGCGTCGCTGCCCGGCCGGCACCGGTGGACCACGCCGGAGTCGGACGTCCGGCGGCTGGAGAAGCTGCTCGGGATGCCGGCGCGCAGCATCGGCGCCCCGCTCTGGGTCAGCGGCGACGATCCGGACTGCCCGAAGTGCGGCCGGCGGGTCACCTGGTACGACATCGTCTCGTCGGCGCTCTCCGGCCTGCACGACAAGACCATGATCGCCACCGTCATCCTCGGCGAGCACAGATACGTCAACACCGAGGTGCCCGACGCCATCCCCGGCGTCCGCTGCGCCGACTGCCACACCGCGATCGACGGCCTACGCAGCTTCAAGTGCCACAACTGGGCGTACGCCTTCGAAGCGCTGGAGGCCGTCCGCGAGCGGATGGCCGGCGGGCCCGGGCCGACCTGACCATCCCCGCCGCCGACCGGCCCGGCACCGTGGCGGCCGGCCCGGTGACGGGTCAGCCCGCCGAGCGGCGGGACGGGCGGCGACCGGGCGGTGAGTGCGGCTCCGGGCCGGGGTCGGGCAGCGGCGGCATCGGCCGGACGACCGGCGCGGCACCGGTGACCCGCACCTGCTCGCCGTGGTGCCACAGCTCGACCACGGCCTCGGGCGCGGCGTCGGGCAGCTCGTAGCGAGCCTCGGCGGGAGTCAGCGTGACCCGCAGCCGATGGTCACGCCAGCGCAGGCTGAACGCCAACCGGTCGATCCGCCGGGGCAGCCGGGGGTCGAAGGAGAGCCCTCCCCGGTCGTCGCGCAGCCCACCGAAGCCCTGCACCAGCGCGAGCCATGCCCCGGCCAGCGAGGCCAGGTGCAGCCCGTCGGCGGATTTGTCGCCCAGGTCCGCCAGGTCCTGCAGAACCGACTCGGCGAACAGGTCGTACGCCAGGTCCAGGTGCCCGACCTCGGCGGCCAGCACGGCCTGCGGTGCGGCCGACAGCGACGAGTCGCGGACCGTGCGGGCCTCGTAGTAGGCCAGGTTGCGGGCCTTCTCGTCGGCGGTGAACTCACCGGGGCAGAGCAGCATGGCGAGCACCAGGTCGGCCTGCTTGACCACCTGTTTGCGGTACAGCTCCAGGTAGGGGTAGTGCAGCAGCAGCGGATAGTGGTCCTCGTCGGTGTTCGCGAAGTCCCACTCCGGCTGCTGGGTGAACCCGGCGGCCTGCTGGTGCACCGCACGCTCCCGGTCGTACGGAACAAAGACCGCGTCGGCTGCGGCGCGCCAGGCCGACACCTCGGCCGGGTCCACGCCGAGCCGGCCGGCCAGGTCGGGATGACGCTCGGCGGTGTCCGCCGCGCCCCGCAGATTGCGCCTGGCCATCAGATTCGTGAAGACGTTGTCGTTGACCAGCGCGGCGTACTCGTCCGGGCCGGTCACCCCGTGCAGGTGGAACGCGCCGTCGTCCGACCAGTGGCCGAAGCCGTGCCACAGTCGGGCGGTCTCCACCAACAGCTCCAGCCCCTGCTCGGCGAGGAAACGCCTGTCGTCGGTGGCCGCCACGTAGCGCAGCACCGCGTCGGCGATGTCGGCGTTGACGTGCAGCGCGGCGGTGCCGGCCGGCCAGTAGCCGGAGCACTCCCGGCCGCCGATGGTTCGCCACGGGAAGGTGACGCCGGTCAGCCGCAGCTCGGCGGCCCGCTCCCGGGCCTCCGGCAGGTGGGCGTGCCGCCAGCGCAGCGCCGAGCGGGCCACTGCCGGGGCCAGGTAGGTGAGCACCGGCAACACGTAACTCTCGGTGTCCCAGAGGACGTGCCCGTCGTAGCCGTTGCCGGTCAACCCCTTGGCCGGAATGGTCCGGTCGGAATCCGGACGGCCGGCCTGGATCAGGTGGAACATCGCGAACCGGACCGCCTGCTGGAGCTCGGGGTCGCCGTCGAGCAGGACGTCGGCAACCTGCCAGGCCGCGTCGAGGGTGGCCCGCTGGTCGGCGAGCAGCGCGTCGAAGCCGTCCGCGCGGGCCGCGTCCGCCTCGGCGGCCACCAGGTCGGCCAACTCGCCGGGGGGCGTCCCGTCGACCGACGCGCACTCGTACGCGGCGAACTTGGTCAGCCGCAGCCGCTCGCCCGGATGCAGCCGACCGGTGATGGTCAACCGGACGCGGTCCGGGGTGCAGTCCCCGGTGGTGGTCACCGTGGCCGGCGCGTCCACCACATGGCTGACCGCCACGGCGACGCGTTGGCCGCTGCGCTCGGTGCGGTGCACCAGCACCCCGTCGAGGTCGGCCGCGCGGTTCGCCTCGGCGGTCAGGGGGTGGGGAAGCACCGTCGCTGCCCGGGGGTCGTCCGAGCGCTCCGGCACCGGCTCGTTGGCCAGCAGGTCCGAGCAGACCCGCAGCTCGACGGGGGCGTCCAGCGGCTCGACCTCGTATCGGACGGCGGCGACCGGACGGCGCGGCAGGGACACCAGCCGGGTGCTGCGGATGCGAACCCTCCGCCCCGCGGGCGACGTCCACTCGGTCTCCCGGCGCAGCACACCGGCGCGCAGATCGAGTAGTCGCTCGTGGCTGCGCAGCGTCCCGGTCCGGATGTCCAGCGGCTCGTCGTCGACCCAGAGCCGGATCAGCGCGGCGTTCGGGGCGCTGATGACGGTGTCACTGGCCTGCGGAAAGGCGTACCCCTCCTCGGGGTAGCCCAACTCACGCCGCTCGTGGAGCCCGTTGACGTAGCTGCCCGGCATCCCGCACGGCGCGCCCTCGTCGAGGACGCCGCGCCAGCCGATCCACCCGTTGCTCAAGGCGAAGATCGACTCGGTCTCGCCGAGTCGATCGAGGTCTGCCGCCGTACGCCGGATCCGCCAGGTCTCCCCGTCCACCGACCCGTCAGCGGACGGCGGTGGGCCGGTGGTCGAACTGGTGTGCACAGAGCCTCCTGTGGGTGCCGACGTCCCTGTCCAGAGAAGCAGAGTCGACTGTGTGATCGCTGAACGAAGAACACCTCCTCCTCTGCCCCCTGGCCAGTTCCCACCCTGTCTCCCAGATGAACGGGGTATGAACATCTGGTGAGGTGATGTCATGGCCGACACCGGCAGCATGGACGTTCCGGAGATCAGCGCCGAGTGGTACCGCGACGTGGTCGGCGTCGCCGCCGGCAGCCCGCAGCCCGTGCAGTGGTTCGTCGGGCACGCCACCGAGGCGATCATCCTGCTGCTCGGCGCGCTGCTGCTGCTGGCCGCGCTGAGCCGCCGGGCCGGCGGCCCGCACGACCGGGCACTCGCCCTGGTCGCGCCGGTGCCGACCCTCCTGGCGTACGCGGGCAGCGAGTGGCTCAAGACGGTGGTGGACGAGGAACGCCCGTGCCGGACGATGGGTTCGGCGATCATCGCGGGTACCTGCCCGCCCCCGGGAGACTGGTCGTTCCCCAGCAACCACGCCACCCTGGCGGGTGCGCTGGCCGTCACGACGCTGCTGCTGTCCCGCCGACTCGGACTTGTCGCGCTGCCGCTGGCCGCCCTGGCCGCCTTCTCCCGGGTCTTCGTGGGCGTGCACTACCCGCACGACGTGGCCGCGGGCGTGCTGTTCGGCGCCCTGGTCGCCGCGCTGGTCACCCCGCTGCTGGCCCGCGTGGCAACCGGGGCGCTCCGCCGCCGGCCCAACCGCGCCCGCCACCCGGTCCCCGACCTGGCCGGTCGACCCCGCCCCTGACAGGATCGCGGGCAGCGCGGGGGTCAGGTGGCTGCCAGGAGGGCGCCCACGGTGCCCAGCAGCAGGAACGGGCCGAAGGGCAGATGGGTTGCCCAGCCGGCTCGACGGGTGGCCAGGAGGCCCAGGCTGACCATGGCGGACAGCCCGAACGAGAGCAGCATCCCGAACATCAGGACCGGCCATCCGTACCAGGCGAGCAGCGCGCCCACGCCGAGCGTCAACTTGGCGTCGCCGAGGCCGAAGCCACGGCGGCCGAGCAGCAGCGTGCTGGCCGCGAAGAGCAGGGCCAGGCCCGCACCGGCGGTGACGGCACGCAGCCACGGCCCGGTCTGAGCGTCGCCGAGGGTCGCGACGCCGAGCAGCAGCCAGGTCCCGGCCGCCGCCGGCAGGGTGAGCCGGTCCGGCAGCCGGTGCACGGCCACGTCGACGAAGACCGCCGGGATCGTCCAGCCGAGCCACCAGGCCAGCGCCGCCAGCGCACCGACCGGCGCGTCGACCAGCGCCAGCAGGACCACGGCGGCGAGTACGGCCAGCTCGACCGTGCCCGGCGGGGGGCCCACCCGGGCCCGGCAGCCCCCGCACCGGCCGGCCGGGCCGAGCGCCGGCCAGGGCCGGGTCAGGACGACCGTCGTACCGCAGGCGTCGCAGCCGGTCCGGCTGGCGGTCCCCGGGGGTACGGCGTGGCGCAGGGCGGCCAACCGCAGCAGCGGACTGACCGCCAGGATCGCCGGCACGGCCGAGAGCGGGGAGCGTGCGGCTTCGACAGCCGGTGCGCGGACGTTCGGCGCCGGCTCACCGGGTGTCGTCGTACCGCCGGACGGTGGGGGTGCGGCTCCCCGATCGGGCGGGTTCTCCTGACCCGAGGCGGCGGCCGAGGGCCCGGTCAGCGCCATGTCGACGCCACTGGGCGCGGGGCGTGGCCCGGGCGGGCGAACACGCATCGTGACCGGACGATCGCTTGGGTGTGACGGATGGCGCGGAAAGCGACAGGCGTGACCGGCCGCCGGACGGCGTCCTCGGCGGGAGCCGACCGGGCCGGTGCGCCGTTCGACAGGACGCGCCGGTCGGGCGCTGGCCCCGGCCGGATGCCGGGATGACGCCGCGATGTCCCACTCCCGGGACCCGCGGAGGGGCCAGGGCCTGACCGCCACGGCGTGCGCCGCCCACCCCTGGGCGACCTCTCGGTCGGCAATCGCTCGGAGCGTAGGCCGGACACCCACCACCACCACCTGTCATCACGGAGAGTGTTCAGTTGAATTGCCTCTGTTGCATCGGCGAGCGTCAGCCTATGCTCGCCCCTTGGGTGTGACGCAAGCCTCACCTCAACAACCGGAAGACACAGGACCCGGCATTTGTAAAAGATCCGTATCGGTGAATGCAGAAGCGCAAAGAACAGCTCCGGATGTGCTGATCCGGGCGCGCTTCCGCATGCCCGGCGGCGGTGAGCACCTCACCGCGCCGGTGCGACCACGAGGAGGCTCGACGGTGCGCGGACGGCAGCTCAGACGAGCGGCAATCTGCCTGCTGACGGTCGTGGCGGCGGTGTCATGCACCGGCTGCGGCAGCGGACGGGAGGCCGCCGAACGGCCGGTCGCGACCCGGGGCGACGCGCAGGCCGTGGCTCCGGAGGTCGAAAGGCGGGCCGCCGAGAAAGCGGCGCTCGACGCGTACTCCGGTTATCTCACGGCCTCGCGCACGGCGAGCCGACGCAGTGATCCATACGCGCCGGAACTGTCCCGGTTCCTCGCCGATCCGCTGCTCACTCGGGTCCGGGTGTCCATTCGCGAGGCCAAGGAGCACGGCGCGTTGCGTACCGGGACGTTGAAGTCCGACCCGGCCGTGACAGCGGTCAGCCTGGACTCGAACCCGGCCACCGTGGACATCCAGGACTGCCTGGACGCGACCGGCTACCGGCTGGTCTACGCCAAGGACCAACGGGTGGTCCCGGGCAGTGGCGGCGGCCGGCACCTCGCCACCGCCACCGCCGCGCGCTATCCCGACGGCCGGTGGCTGATCAAGTCCAGCGCGGGGCACCAGGACCAGCCGTGCTGACCTGGGGAGGAAGGGGTGGCCCGGCCCGCACCGCCCGGGTCGGGACGCCCCGCCGAGCACTCACCGGGATCGGTCTCGTGCTGCTGCTGATGGTCGGCGGAACGCTGCCGGCATTCGCCGCCAAGCGCGCCGACCCCGGCGGGGAGTGCCCCGTCGACCAGCCGGACTGCAGCGTCTGGGACGACGAGCCCGGCACGCCGGGCGGTCCCGGCGGTGGTGGGGACAACGGCGGCGGGAACTCCGGCGGCGGCGGTGGAGGCGGCGTCTGCCAGTGGGGCGGCCGGACCATCCCCTGCTACGACAGTTTGTTGGGCTGGTTCAACAACGGCGACGGCTGCTACTACAAGGTGACAAACGGGCCGGTCGCGCCGCCCGAGGATCAGCAGTGGTATCTGCAGACCTGCAACGGCGGCGACCTGGGTGCGCAGGACGTGGTGCTGCGGAACGGGCCGCCACCCGGCTACGGCGCGCCGCCGGACCCGCAGGAGTTGGCGCGTCGCGCCCTGGCCTCGATCAAGCTGCTTCCGGCGCGGCTCAGGGTGGCGCCCCGCAAGAGCGTCGGCCCCGGCCTGGTCGGTCTGCCGGTCTGGATGTGGGCGACGCCGAGCGCCAACTACTTCGGCCCGCTGCGCGCCTCCGCGACCGACCGTGGCCTGACCGTCTCCATCGAGGCGAAGGTCGACCAGATCGTCTGGGACATGGGCAACGACGTGGAGGTGCCCTGCGACGGTCCCGGCACCCCGTACGACCCGAAGGGCAGTCGCGCCGGTCAGTCCTCCCCGGACTGCGGCTACGACAGCGGCTACCCGAAGGCCGGCACCTACCAGGTTGGCGCCACCACGCACTGGAAGGTGCGCTGGTGGACCGACGGTGGCGTCGAGGGCGAACCGATCCTGCAGACCCGGACCAGCGGCACCGTGCCGATCCAGATCAACGAACTCCAGGTGGTGACGCGATGAACGCGAGGAACGAGCTGCTCCGGGCGGTGGCCCGGTGAGTATCGCGACGCGCAACGGGACCACTCCGGTGGACGCGCCGGTCAGCCCACCCAAGGTGGTCCGTCAGCGGCGGGTCCGCCCGGGGCTGCTCGGTCTGGCCGTACTCCTGATCGCCCTGGGCGGGCTGGGCGCGGCCTTCGCGGTCACCTCGGTCCGGGCCACCGGCAGCTACCTCGCGGTGGCCCGGCCGGTGCAGGTGGGCGGAGAGATCAGCCAGGCCGACCTGGTCACCGTGCAGGTCGCCGGCGGCCAGGGGTTGCGCCCGGTGCCCGCCGGACGGTTGGACGAGGTGATCGGCAAGCGAGCCGCGGTGGCGCTCGTCCCGGGCACCCTGCTCACCCTGGGGCAGGTCACCGACGACCCGTTGCTCGGCCCTGGCCAGCAGCAGATCGCGCTCGGGCTGAAGACCGCGCAGGTGCCGGCGCGCGAGTTGCACCCCGGGGACAAGGTCCTCCTGGTCAGCACACCGGACGACAACGCCACCGAAGGGGCCGCCACCGCCGGCACCCGGTTCACGGCCACGGTGATCGACATGGACAGCCCGGCGAACGACGACAGGGTGCTGTACCTGGCGCTCGCCGTCCGGGACGTCCCTGCGGTGGTGGCACTGGCCGCCCAGGAGCGGATCGCCGTCGTGCTGACCGAGGCGTCCTGAACATGGCGATCATCGCGCTGGTGTCGGCGAAGGGCTCGCCTGGCGTCACCACCTCGGCGTTGGCCTGCGCACTTGCCTGGCACCGCCGGCTGGTGCTCGCCGAGTGCGACCCGGCGGGCGGGTCGATCCTTGCCGGTTACCTGGGTGGTCAACTGGACGGGCCGCGCGGCATCGGCGAGCTGGCGGTGGGAGAGCTCCGCGACGGCAACCTGGAGACCGCGTTCTGGTCCCAACTGGTCGACCTGGACGCGCCCCGCCGGGAACGGCTGCTGCTGCCCGGGCTGGTCGACCCGACCCAGGCCGGCAGCGTCACTCCGCTGTGGCAACGCTTCGCCGACTACTTCAACGCCCTGGACCGCGGCACACCCGGCTACGACGTGCTGGTCGACTGCGGGCGGCTGCACGTCGGCGGTCCCCCGTGGCCTCTCCTGCGGGCCGCCTCGGTGGTGCTGCTGGTGACCCGGGCCCACCTGCCGGACCTCTCCGGCACCCGGGCGGTGGTCAGCGCGATCGAGCGGGACTTCGCCGAACACCGGGTCCCCCCGGGCACCCTGCGGCTGCTGCTGGTCGGCGGAGGGCACGGAAGGGCCGAGATCAGCCGCGCGCTGAAGCTGCCGGTGATCGCGCGGCTGCCGCACGATCCGCGTACCGCCGGGGTGCTCGGCCTGGGCGGGACGGTGCGGGCCGGACGGCCGCTGGTGCGCGCGGCGGCCGCCCTGGAGGTGCCGGTCGGCGCGCTGCTGGAACGACGGCGGGCCCGGCTGGCGTGGCCGGCGCGGCAGGGAGTGCCGGATGCGGTTTGAGCCGGTCTCCGCCGACCCGCGCCAGCAACCGCCGGGCGCCACCTCCACCGCGCCACCGCTGCCCACGCCGAACGGTCGGCACCAGTCGGTGGCGGTGCCGTCACCGACGCCGACGCCCGCCGCCGGCGCGCCCCCGGAGCCGACGCCCCGCCCCCGAATGGACTTCCAGGTGGTCCGGGAGCTGCGCCGGGAGCTGACCGAACGGCTCACCCAGTGGCAGCGCGGCCGGGAGTTCACCGTCGACGAGGAGGACACCGAACGGGCCCGGTTGGCCGTCGCGGTGGTCTCCGAGTACGCGGACTCGGTCCGCCGGGCCGGCACGCCCATGGCCTCCGGCGAGGAACGCCTGCTGCTCGACCAGGTGACCGCCGAGCTGGTCGGGCTCGGCCGGCTGCAGACCCTGCTGGTCGACAACACCATCGAGGAGGTGCACATCCTCGGCTGCGACCAGGTGCGCATCACCCGACATGGCGGCGGGGTGGACTGGGCCGAGCCGATCGCCGACAGCGACAGCGAGCTGGTGGAGATCCTCCAGGCGGCGGCCCGCCGGGCCGGCGCGACCGAGCGGTCGCTATCGACCGTGAAGCCCACCCTCGACCTGCAACTGCCCGACGGCAGCCGGCTGGCCGCGGTGTTCCTGGTCAGCCACCGCCCGTACGCGGTGATCCGCAAGCACAACACCCTGGACGTCAGCCTGGACGACGTGGCCGGCGCCCGGGGCGACCTGGACGAGATGATCGATCCGCTGCTGCGCGACTTCCTCCGTGCCGCGATGCGCGCCGGGCTCAACATCATGGTCGCCGGGCTGGCGGGCGCCGGAAAGACCACGATCATCCGGGCCTTGATGAACGAGATCCCGGCCGACGAGCCGTACGTGCTGCTGGAGGAGAGCCGGGAGCTGCTGCCGGCCCGCCGTCGGGAGCGACACCGGGCGGTGATGAGCTTCGAGGCCCGCGAGGGGCACGGTGAGCGCGGCTTCGACGGCCGACCGGCCGGTGAGGTGACCATCGCCGACCTGATCCCGCTCTCGCTGCGGATGGGTGTGCTGCGGATCATCGTCGGTGAGGTGCGGTCCCGGGAGATCGTGCCGATGTTGCAGGCGATGACCACCAGCCGGGGTTCGATGTGCACCATCCACGCCCGTACGTCGGCAGGCGTCGGTGAACGGATCGTCGAGTTGGCGTTGGCGCACGGTCGCGAGATGACCGTCGACCAGGCCCGCCGGATGGCCGGCAACGCTCTCGACCTCATCGTCTACGTCACCGTCGAGGACGAGACCGCGATCGGCGGACGCAAGCACCGGTTCGTCTCGCACGTGGAGGAGGTGATCGGCGCAGGTGAGGCCGGCCGGATCACCACCACCACCGTCTTCGGCCCCGGCCCGGACGGGCGCGCGGTCCCCCGGCACCTACCGGAACGGGTCCGCGACCAGCTGCTGCGGGTGGGTTACGACGCCCGGCTGTTGACCAGGTGGATCGAGGCCGGCACCGGCGCCTGGCGCCGGCCTCGGCAGACCCGACTGGCCCGGCGGTGACCCGATGATGAGCAGCCTCGAGGTGATCGCGGTGGTTTCCGGGGCGGCCTGTGTCGCCGGGCTGCTGCTGGCCGTGGTCGCGCTGGTCGGCACCCGCCGTCCCCCGACGGTGTCGGGCCCGGGCACCGGCTCGGGGCTGAGCCGGCTGTGGCGCGGCTCCGGCGCCACCCCCGGGGAGCAGCGGGCCCACCAGGCGCTGCTGATCGCCGCGCTGGTCGCTGGCGCGTTGGCCTTCCTGTTGACCGGGCTGCCCGTGGTGGGTCTGCTGGTGGCCGTGGCGGTGCCCGGCACCCCGTGGTTGTTCGGTGTGGGCAAGGCGGAGCAGCGGGCGATCGCCCGGGTGGAGGCGGTCGGCGAGTGGACCCGCCGACTCAAGGATGTCTCCGGAACAGGGCAGGGCCTCCAACAGTCGATCATCGGAACGCTCGGCAGCGTGCCGCCCGGCATCGAGGACGAGGTTCGGTTGCTCGCCGCCCGACTGCAGGCCGGCTGGCTGGCCCGTTCGGCTCTGTTGGCGTTCGCCGACGAGATCGGCGACCCGGTCTGCGACCAGGTGGTGGCGGCGCTGATCCTGCACCTCAGCGACCGTGGCGAGCGGCTGGGTGACGTGCTCGGCTCGATCGCCGGCGCGGCGGCCGCCGAGGTGGCCACCCGACGGGAGATCGAGGCGAAGCGCACGCAGCCCCGGTTCGCGGTCCGGTTCCTGACCGGAATGACGCTGGCGACCCTGGCGTACGGGCTGGTCAACACCGAGTACATCAAGCCGTACGGCACAGCGGCGGGTCAGCTGGTGATGGCCGCCCTGGGTGCCGCCTTCGTCGGCCTGCTGGCCTGGGTGCGGTCGATGAGCCAACCGCAGCGACCCGCCCGGTTCCTGCCGGCACCGGATCCGCAGGAGGTGATCGCGTGATCCTGAACCTGCACCTGGCCATCGCGGTGTGCGGTGGCGCCGCGGTCGGGCTGGGCCTGTTTCTCGTGGTCCGCGAGCTGGTACCGGCGGCTCCGGCGCTCGGGCCGGCGCTGCGCCGGCTGCACCAGCCGGTGGGCACCGGCCGGATCGCCGATCCCACCTCCCGGCGGCTGGACTGGCTGACCGGGTTGTCCCGCTGGCTGCGGCCACCGCACCGGCAGCTCGCGCTGATCGGCCAGACCCCCGAGCAGTACGCGCTGTCGGTGCTGCTCTCCGCGCTGATCGGGCTGGCCACGCCGACCCTGCTCGGCGTGGCCCTGCTCGTGCTCGGCATCTCGTTCCCGCTGGCTGTGCCGGTGCTCGGCAGCCTCGGCCTCGCGTTGATGGGCGGGTTGCTGGCGCACCGGTCGGTGCTGACCAAGGCCGACGCCGCCCGCGACGAGTTCCGTCAGGCCGTCTGCACCTACCTGGACCTGGTGGCGTTGCAACTCTCCGCCGCGCACGGGCCGGTCCAGTCGTTGGAGCGGGCCGCGGCGGTCTGCGACGGCTGGGTGTTCGACCGGATCCAGGAGTCGCTGCGGATCGCCCAGATGCAGATGCACGCGCCCTGGGACGAGCTGCGCGACCTCGCCGACAAGATCGGCATCCCGGAGCTGGGCGACGTCGGCGCGATCATGCGCTCCTCCGGCAGTGAGGGAGCGCAGGTCCACGAGACCCTGCGCAGCCGGGCCGACTCACTGCGCGACCAGATCCGCACCGACAACCTCGCCCGCGCCGAGGGCGTGACAAGCCGACTCGACATTCCGGGCGCACTGCTCGTCTTCGTGCTGCTCGGCTTCGTCGTCTATCCGTTCATATCCCGCGTCTGATCCGACCCCGAGAAGGAGTACGCCATGTCCATCCTCAGCTACCTGCACGTCGTGATGACGACGCGCCTGGCCGAGCTACGCCGCGACGGCGAGCGTGGTGACAGCCCGGTGCCCACCGCAGTGATCATCTTCGGTCTGGTCTTCATCGCCACGATCGTCACCGGCCTGGCCCTCGCCAAGGCCAACAACTGGATGAAGGCGATCCCGGACCACACCAACCCGAAGGGTTAGTGGGCGTGTGCCGAGCCGCGTTCCCGAGGTGGTGCCGGGCGGCCGACGCTGCCCGGTGCCACCTCGCGGCCGGCGACCGGGAGCGGGGCGCCAACCCGGTGGAGCTTGCCGTGGTGATGCCGCTGATCCTGGTGCTGCTCTTCGCCTCGCTCCAGGTCGCGGCCGTCTTCCTGGCTCGCTCCACAGCGTTGAACGCCGCCCAGAGCGGGGTCAACGCCGAGCGGTTGTACGACGCCAGGGACGGCGCCGGGTCGGCCAGCGCCACCCGCTTCCTGAACGCCGCCGGCGGCTGGCTGGTGGGCTGGGACAAGACCGGCCCGCGCTGTGTGACCACCGCAGACACCGAGGTGACGTGCACGGTGCAGGGCCGGTCCCTGTCGGTGGTGCCCGGCGTGGACTTCCCGGTGCGGCAGACCGCCCACGGGACGGTGGAACGGCTGACCGCACCGTGAGCGGCGGCGCCGAGCGGGGCTCGGTCTCCATCGAGGTGGCGGTGCTCGCGCCCGCCTTCATAGCGCTCATGGTGCTGGCCGGCGTCGCCGGGCGCAGCGCGGTGGCGGCGGAGGCCCTCGAAGCCGCCGCGCACGACGCGGCCCGCGCCGCCTCGATCTCCCGAGACTCGAAGACCGCCCGGATCGCAGCACGGGAGGCCGCGGTGCAGCAGCTGAACTGGCGCGGCCTCGCCTGCGCCAATGCCCTGGAGCCGGCGTTCTCCGGCTCGGTTGCCGGCAAGCCCAGCTCCTTCGACGCGGCCTTCCGTAGCCCCGTCGGTCAGGACGCCACCGTCAGCGTGAGGATCACCTGTGTGGTGTCCTTCCGGGACCTCTCGCTCGACGTGGTGCCCGGGATGCCGACCGGGAACGAGATCAGTGCGGTCTTCACCTCCCCGCTGGACCGCTACCGGAGCCGGCGGTGACCGCCACCGCGCCGGAGCGGGCGACCGGCACCGGGGAGGACGGCCGGGTCAGCATCTTCCTGGCGGTGGCGATGATCGGCGTACTGGCCATCGTGGGCCTCACCTTCGACGGCGCCGGGCAGTTGCGCACACTGCAACGCGCCGAGAACCTGGCGGCCGAGGCGGCCCGTGCCGGCGGTCAGGCAATCGACCGGGCCACCGCGATCGAGGGCGGACCCAAGCGGATCGACCAACCGCAGGCCCGCGTCGCGGTCGCCAACTACCTGGCCTCCGCCGGCACGGCGGGGCACGACGTGAGCTTCCCCGAGGTCGCCGGGCAAACGCTGATCCAGGTACGCGTCACGATCACCTACCACCGCTCGATGCTCGGGCTGTTCGGCTTCACCGAACGGGTCACCGTCACCGGTGAGGCAACCGCGCGAGCCATCACCGCAGGACCGTAGGAAGGAAGGCAGCCATGCCCGCATCGGGTCGGTCCCTCGTACGGCGCACCGGACGCATCTTCACCGGTGTCGGTGCGCTGGTCGTGCTCTGCGCGCTGCTGGTTGGCGCGCCGGTCGCGCTACTGGCCTTCGCTGGCAATCCCCTGCCTGACCATCTGCCCACCATCGCCGAGGTGGGCACCGCGTTGACCAGCCGGGACGACGGCCAACTCTTTCTGCGGGCACTGGCGCTGGCGGGCTGGTTCGGGTGGGCCACGTTCGCCTTCTCCGTCCTGGTCGAGCTGGGTGCGCAGAGTCTGCGCCGGCCGTCGCCGAAGCTGCCCGGGATGAGCCGCCAGCAGAAGGCCGCCGCCGCGCTGGTCGGCTCGGTCGCTCTCATCCTCGCCGCCAGCCCGGCGGCCGCCAGCGCCGCCGCGGTCTACACCGCTCCGGTGTACGCGAGCCCGGGCGCACCGACTGCCATCACCATGGCCGCGCCGCCCCGCGCGGGCGCGACACCCGACGCGGCGGCTCCACTGGCCCGCAGCGGGCCACTCGGGTTGGCCGGGACGGGGCCCGCCGCACCTGGCGGATCGGCGTCCAACGACGAGGCCGCCCCGGTGTACCGGGTGGCGCGGGGCGACTACCTCGGCGAGGTGGCCGAGCGTTACCTGGACGAGTTCGGCGACTACCGTCAGCTCGCCGAACTGAACCGGCTCGACGACCCGGACCGGATCCGCCCCGGCCAACTACTCCGACTGCCCACGAAAGCCGCCGACCAGGGCGCCCGGCAGCATGCCACCGGCCGGCTGGTCGACCGGCCCGCGAGGCCGAAGCCGCCGGCACCGCGGCCCGCGCCTGAGCGGACCGCACCGGAGCGGGTGGACCCGGCACCACCCGGCGGTACGCAGTCAGTAGGCCAACCACCCGCGATGACCGTCGGCGCAGCACGCGCCGGCACCACCGACCGGGTCAACCGACCGTTGGCGGTCTCCGCCGTCCTGGCCGTGGCGAGCATCGTCGGCGCCCAGATCGGCGCGGTACTGGGTCTACGCCGCCGCCCGGCCGCCGCCGGGATGGTTTCCCGGTTCGCCGCGTCCTCCCGCACGCCGCGAGGCGGCCCGGCCCGGAGCAGGGGTGCCGCATGGGCTGCCAGCCGGGCGACCGCGGCCATCGAAGCTCCAGCGACGCCGAAGGGCGGCACGGCAACGACGCCGAAGGGCGGCACGGCACCTCGTGACGGCGGGATGCCGCCTACCGGCAGCGGCCCCGCACCCGCTGGCAGCGCCGCCGCACCCACCGGCGGCGGCCCCGAACCCGCTGACACAACGGGTTGGGGTCTGGATTCCGTGCCGGACGGACCGCCGGTAGGCCGCCACCGACGCCGGTGATCGAGCTGTGCGGGCATTCGGCGGCTATGTGTCGAGAGAGCATGATGCCTCAGGGGCATAAATATGCCTCTGAGGCATCATCGTCAGAAGCATCACCGCCCCCGGCACCGCCAACCATCACCACCCCCGGCACCGCCGAACATCACCACCCCCGGCGAACCGACACCGGGGGCGCGGTGCGACGCGGAGGCCACAGTCGCGTCGATCGCGGCGCCGCTGTCAGGGTAGGCGGGTCTGCAGCACGCCGTTCTGGATCCGGGTGGGCAGGATCTGCTGGTCGTTGCCGGACGGCCCCTGCACGACCTCGCCGCCGTTGAGCCGGAACGCGCTGCCGTGCCACGGGCAGACCACGCAGGCGTGACCGTCGATATCCTGCACCTCGCCCTCGCCGAGCGGCCCGCTCTGGTGCGGGCAGCGCTCCAGCATCACGGTGACCTCGTCACCGTGCCGGTAGAGGATCACCGATACGTCGTCCACCTCGCGGGTGACCAGCGTGCGTTGTGGCAGCGCGGCCATCTCGGTCAGCGAATGCCAGCCTTCGCTGATCAGGTGCAGCTCGGAGATGCTCTGGTTGACCTGCGCTCCCTGCTTGTAGGCGAGGTGACCACCGATGTACGCGCCCAGGCTCACGGCGGAGAGCCCGAGATAGCCAAGGGCACGGCCGACACCGTGCCGGCCGGAGAGCCGCGCGGCCAGCGAGCCGGCGTAGAGCGCCACGCCGACGGTGTTCGCCGCGGCGTGCACGAGGCCGACCCGGCGCTGGTCCCGGGAGAGCGCCGCCCAGTCGTTCAGCCCGGCGACCGCCGCCGGCAGCGCGCTGACGGTGCCCAGGCCGACGAGCACGGTGGCGGGCCGGCGCTGCCCGGGCATCAGGTCCAGCACCGCGGCGCTCATCCAGGCGCCCACCGGCACCTGCACCATCGCCGGATGCAGCGGATGCCCCAGCGTCACCCCGTGCAGCAGGTCCCGCAGCCGCCGCGGACGCAGCGTGCCGAGGACGACCCGCTGCAGGCGGTCACCTGCCGGGTCCAGCCGGGATGCCTGCTCAACTTTCGTCAACAGTGCTCGCACCCGTGCCGACTTCCCGGCGAAGCCGGTCGCAAACCGGTCGGCGGTGACATTTCCGGAGCAAAGAGTGCAAGATCGACGAGGATTGTCCCGGCGGAGCGCGGGGGGCATGCTGGGCCGATGGGTGTGCGGGTGGAGCGTGCCGGGCCGGTGACGACGGTGGTGCTGGATCGGCCGGCGGCCCGGAACGCGGTCGACGGGCCGACCGCGCGAGCACTGGCCGACGCCTTCCGGGCCTTCGACGCCGACCCGGAGGCGGCGGTGGCGGTGCTCTGGGGTGCCGGAGGCACGTTCTGCGCCGGCGCCGACCTGAAGGCGATCGGCACGCCGAGCGGCAACCGTGTCGAGCCGGAGGGGGACGGCCCGATGGGTCCGACCCGGATGACGTTGCGCAAGCCGGTGATCGCTGCGATCTCCGGCTACGCGGTGGCCGGCGGGCTGGAGTTGGCGCTCTGGTGCGACCTGCGGGTCGCCGATTCCGACGCGACTCTCGGGGTGTTCTGCCGCCGATGGGGAGTGCCGCTGATCGACGGTGGCACGGTCCGGCTGCCCCGGTTGATCGGCGAGAGCCGGGCCATGGACCTGATCCTCACCGGCCGGGCGGTGCCGGCGGATGAGGCGTACGCGATGGGGTTGGTCAACCGGCTGGTGCCGCCCGGCCGGGCGCGGGCCGCGGCCGAGGAACTGGCGGCGGAGATCGCCCGGCATCCGCAGACCTGCCTGCGCAACGACCGGGCGGCGCTCCTGGCCGGCGGGGGTCGCCCGGAGCCGGAGGCTCTGGCGACCGAGCTGGCGTACGGGATGGACTCCCTGGCCGTCGACGCGGCGGCCGGTGCGGCCCGTTTCGTCGGCGGCGAGGGCCGGCACGGGGCGATGCCGCCGGGAGGGTGAGCCCCCCGACGGCATCGACCAGCGGTGGAATCAGTTGCGGTTGATGGTGAATGTCGACGTGGTGTTGCGGATGTCCACCGCGTTGTTGGTCAGCCGCAGGTTGTTGAAGGTGACCGAGCCGACCGCTGGGCCCTGACCGGGTTCCGGCTGCTCGTTCGCCCAGACCGCGAAGCCCGACTTCGCGTCGAAGGCGTCACCGCTCTTGCGGGCGCCGCTGATGGAGATGTTGGTGAAGACGGTGTCGGTGATCGGGTTCTCCGGCTGCGACCCGGTGTACTTGGTCTGGAACATGATCCCGGAGTACGTCGGATCGACGATGTCCACGTCGGACACCCGGATGCCGCGGAACTCCTTGGATGCGGAGAAGACCCAGATCGCGGGGAATGTCTGCGATCCCCAGAAGTGCCCGCCGGCTCGGATCAGCGAGATGTTCTGGAACTGGGTCGGCGGGCTGGCTCCGAACCCGATGAACGGGTAGCCGAAGTCCAGCGAGCTGATGGTGATCCCCGCGTACGTCAACATGTCCGCGATGTACAGGTTGCGGAAGATGTTGTTGTACCCGCCGTAAACCGCCAGCCCGGCCGCCCGCCAGGTCAGCGTGGCCGAGAGGTTCTCGAACACGTTGCCGTTGTTGGAGGTCGACGCGCCCGCGTCGGTCGCCGAGAAGAGGGCGAACGCGTCGTCGCCGTTGGACCGCCCCTCGGTGTTGGTGACCAGGTTGTTGGTGCTGCCGTTGGTCAGGTTCACACCGTCGGCGAAGGTGTTGCGGATGCGGCTGTTGCGGATGGTCAGCCCGCTGACGCTCACCCCCCAGTACGCGCAGACGGTGTGCTCGACCCAGACGTCGTCCAGGGTCATGTTGTCGACGTCCTTCAGCTCACCCCAGACCTTGCCCGGCCCGTCGATGCGGTTGGTGTAGTTTCCGAAGAACGCCAGGTGCGAGAAGGTCGACCCGCTGGCCGAGGACTGCACCCCGAAGCCGGCGTCGGTGTTCTGCTGACCGGTCGGCGTCTGGAAGCGGGTATACCAGATTCCCGCACCGACCACCGAGACCGCCTTGCCGTAGATCTGGAACTTCTGCGCGGTCTCGTACGTGCCGGCCGGCAGGTACACGCCGATCAGGTTGCCGGTGGTGTCCATCCGGACCGCGTCCAGCGCGTTCTGCACGTCCTGGTGGGTGAAGCCGGTCGGCACCCGGTAGCGCGCCGGATCCGGGTTGGCACGCGGAGCGACCAGCTCCAGGTTGATGAAGTCGATCGCGTACGTGGTGGTGTTGGCCGGATCCTTCTGCAGACGGATCGTGCTGCCGGCCGGGATGGTCGAGTTCAACAGCACGTTGGCCTCGTCGTACAGGTGCCGAGGCGGGCCGGCGCTCGGCGAGTCACTCGGGCTGGCCTCCGCGCCGTAGAGCCAGATGTGCTTGGAGGTCAGGTTGATCGGCTTGTGCAGGGTGCCGTTGACGTAGATGTTCAGCGTCGAGTCGATGCCCCCACCGCCGGCCGAATCCGGAATGGAGAAGCGCGTGACCAGGGTGTTGGTTGCCGCCCGGGTGGTCCACTCGACGTACGCGCCGGTGCTGTTCAGGGTTACCGCCCGGCGTCCGGACGCCTCGCCGCCGAGGTTGCCGATGTCCCGGTTCGGCCCGACCTGCCCGGCGCCGCCGCCGGTCGTGCCGTCCTCGGCCTCATACATGTCGTAGCCGAGGTTGGCGCCGCGCCCCACGAAGAGCGGGCGGTCGCTGGTGTTGTTCGTCTGCTTGACCGGCAGCTCGTTGCCGTCGGCCGCGAGCACCACCCGGACGGTGTACTTGCCGTTCGCGGCGGTCCAGGTGCCCAGGCTGATCGGGCCGACCGTCGCACCGGCGTTGATCACGCCGGAGTACGAGCCGGTGAGCGTACGGACCACGGTGCCCGCCTCGTTGAGCACGGTCAGGGTGATGCCGTGCGAGCCGGACGTGGACGCCTGGTTGCCGGCGTTGCGGATCGACACCGAGAAGGTCACCGTGCTGCCGGGCGGCGGGTTGCCCGGTGACCAGTCGACCGCGGAGGCGACCAGGTCCGAGCTGGCGACAGCGCTGACCACCAGCGGGCTGGGGTTGGTGTAGCTGTTGTTGGTGTCGTCGGACTCGACGACGGTGTTCGACTCGTCGACCTTCGCGCTCAGCGGGTAGCTGCCGGCGTCCCGGGTGCCGATGTTGGCGGTGACGGTGGTCGAGGCGCCCGCCGCGAGGCCGCCGACCGCCGCGGTGCCGACCCGGGTGGCGCCCAGGTAGAAGTTGACGTTCGTTGCGCCGGAGGCCGCCGAACCCGCGTTACGCACGGTTGCCGAGAGCGTGATGGTGCTCGTCTCGACCGGCGCGGACGGGCTGAAGGACAGCCCGGTCACAGTCAGGTCCGGGTTCGGCGCCGGAACACCGATGATCTGGAACTCGGCCACCTGGCCGGCCGGGGCACCGGTGTTCGACGCGATCGAGAGCCGCACGTCGGCCGCCGCACCGGAGACCGGGATGGTCACGGTGTTGCCGCTGGCCGGGCTGAAGCTGTAGTTCGCCGCACCGACCAGGGTGGTGAAGGTCGAGGAGCCCTGGTCCCGGCCGAGCACTGTGATGTTCTGGGTACGCGGCCCCCAGGCACCGTCCGGGTTCAGCTTCACCACGACCTGGCTGAGGCTGGCGTTGGCGCCGAGTTGCACGGTCAGCGTGCTCGGGTTGCCGTTGCCCTCCCAGTAGGTGGCCACGTTGTTGTCGTTGGCGTTGGCGGGCACGAACGTCTGCGTGTACCCGGAGGCGGTGATCGGCTTGCCGACCGCCAGGTTGGTGCCGGCCGGCGGGTTGCCGGTGCCGGTCCGGGTGACGGTGTTGCTGTTCGCCGACTGGTTGCCGGCCGCGTCCCTGGCCCGCACGTAGTACGAGACGGTGGCGCTGTCCGGCTGGTTGTCGGTGTACGTCAGGGTCGAGCCGTTGACGCTGGCGCGCAGTCCGCCGCCCGCGTAGACGTCGTACCCGGTCACTCCGACGTTGTCGGTCGACGCCGACCAGGTGAGCCGGATCTGCCCGCTGGCGGGTTGGGTGTACGCGAGGTTGCCGGGGACGCTGGGGGCCTGGGTGTCGGGGTTGCCGGCGGCGCCGTACACCTCGACCTCGGAGAGCTGGGCGGCCGGCCAGCCGGTGTTGCCGGTGACCTCCACCCGCAGGTAGCGGGTGCTGGTGGCCGTGAAGCTGACGGTCACGGTGTTGCCGGTGCCCGGGTTGAAGGTGTAGCCGGCGGACGCCTTCAGGGTGCTGAACGACGAGCCGTTGGTGGAGCCGAGCACCGACAACGTCTGGGTACGGGTCTGCCAGGCCGACGCGGGCGGCAGCTTGAGCACCACCCGGTCGACGCTGACCGTGGCGCCCAGGTCGGCCTGGATCCACTGCGGGAACGCGTTGTTGGCGCTCTCCCAGTAGGTGTCCGCGTTGCCGTCGTTGGCGTTGCCCGCCACGTAGTTCTGCACGTAGCTGCTGGCGGTCATGGTGGCGGAGAGCCCGGCGAGCAGGGCCGCGCGAGCCGAACCGGCCGGCGCCGGAGCCGGGTTGGCCACCGGTGCGGCAACCGCGGGGGTGACGGCCGGAACGGCGGTGACGAGCAGCCCGGCGAGTACGCCGGCGAGCAGCCGTCGACGGGCCGGGGGTCGGCCGGCTCGGGAGGCGGAACCGGGCGAGCCGGTTGGTGGGGTACCTCGGGTGGTGCCGAATCTGGACATGGGGTAGCTACACCTCTTTCGGGGGTGGGCGCAGGGACGGACGGGGGCCAATGGCCTAGCTGGTGTAGACCTCGAACTCGCTGAGCTGCCCGGCGGGCCAGCCGCTGTTGCCGGTGATGGTCAGCCGCAGGAAGCGCTGGCTGGTCGCCGTGAAGCTCACGGTGACCGTGTTGCCGCTGGCCGGGTTGAAGGTGTAGCCGCCGGACGGCTTCACCGTGGTCCAGGAGTTGCCGTCGGTGGAGCCGAGCACGGCGAGCGTCTGGGTACGCGTCTGCCAGGCCGACGACGGGGGCAGCTTCAGTACGACCCGGGACACCGACCGTGCGGCGCCCAGGTCCACGGTCACCGACTGCGGGAAGGCGTTGTTGGCGCTCTCCCAGTAGGTGGCCGCGTTGCCGTCGACCAGGTTCGGCGCGGCGTACACGTCGGAGTGGCTGGTCTCGGTGACCGGCCGACCGGCCGCCAGGTTGCCGCTGGGCGGCGGCGTGGTCGGGGGTGGGGTGGTCGGTGGTGGGGTGGTCGGTGGTGGCGTCGTCGGCGGCGGGGTGCTGGGCGTGCCGCCGTACACCTCGACCTCGGAGAGCTGGGCCGCCGGCCAGCCGGTGTTGCCGGTGACGGTGACCCGGACGAAGCGGCGGTCACCGACGGGCAGCCCGATCGACACGGCGTTGCCCGTGCCGGGGTCCAAGACCCGACCGGCGGACGCCGCCAGTGTGGCGTACGACGAGCCGTCGGTGGAGCCGAGCACCGACAACGTCTGGGTACGGCGTTCCCAGCCGGCGGGCAGCTTGAGCACCACCCGGTCGACCGACCGGGCCGCGCCCAGGTCGATGGTGAGCGATTGCGGGAAGGCGTTGTTGGCGCTCTCCCAGTAGCTGGCCGCGTTGCCGTCCACCGCGTTGCCCGCCGCGTACGTCTGGTTGGCGCTGGTCGCGGTCGCCGGACGGTTCAGTGCCAGGTTCCCGCTGGTCGGGGGTGGGGTGGTCGGGGGTGGGGTGGTCGGCGGCGGAGTGGTGGGTGGCGGAGTCGTCGGCGGCGGGGTGGTGGGTCCGCCGCCCCACTGCGGGTCCGGCCACGGGCCGCAGTACGGCGTCGGGGTGTACCAGCCGGAGTTGCCGGCGCCCTGGGTGATCTGGAAGCCGCCGCCGACGCAGTTGTGGATCGGGTTGCTCTGCGCGATGTTGGTGGCCCGTACGTTGGTGAACGACACCTGGCTGGGTGCCTGCACCTGGAGCGCGTACGTGCCGGCGCCGTCGATCCGCACGTTGTTCAGGTTGATGCCGCTGGTCTGGCCCTCGATCCAGTGCAGCGCCGCGTACGAGCTGTCCAGGATGTCGGTGTCGGTGATGTTGATGGTGGCCTGCTGGAAGGCCTCGTTGAGCGCGGAGAACCAGATCGCCCCGACGCCGAAGTTCCAGTTGAAGTCCGAGTTGCCGTTGCGGATCAACGTGTTGCGGGCGATCGTCCAGGTGCCCCGGACCGCGGTGTTGCCCTGCACCCCGGGGTAGCGGTTCGCGACGTGGATGCCGCCGCCGTTGCTGACCGAGTCGGCCGTCACGTTGTCGGTGATCGTGATATCCCGACCGCCGTAGCTGACCAGGTGGTTGGCCAGCAGGGTGACGCCGATGGTGTTGTGCGTGAAGGAGTTGTTGACGTTCGGCACGCTCTGCGCCCACATCGCCAACGCGTCGTCGCCGGTGTTGCGCAGGAACGTGTTGGTCACCGTCGAGTTGGTCACGCCGGTGTGGAAGTTCACCCCGTCCGCGGTCTGGTCCAGGATCCGGCTGTTGCGGATGGTGAAGTTGTCCATCGGGCCGTCCATCCACGCCCCGACCTTGGTGTTCTCCAGCCAGAGGTTGTCCACCACCGAGTTGGTCATCGCCCCGCCCAGAGCGTTGACCTGGTCGTCGTCCATCCGCTCCCGGATGTCACCGATGATGGCGAAGTCCCGCAGCGTGACGTTGCGGCTGGGCCCGCCGGCCTCGTACGGCCGGATCTCGCCGGTGTAGCCGCCGCCGGGGACGTACTTGCCGTAGATGCCGGCGGCCCGCTTACGGTCGGTGGGGTGCCGGCCGCCGAGCACCGAATACCACGGCCCCGCACCGCGCAGCGTCACCCCGTCGACCACCACGTGGTCCCAGAGCGTGAAGGTGCCGGACGGGATCCAGACGGCCTTGCCCTGGGTCTTTCCGGCGTCCACCGCGGCCTGGAACTTGGCAGTGGAGTCGGTGCCGCCGGACGGGTCGGCGCCGAAGTCGGTCACCACGTCCAGGACGCCGGCGGGCTTGGCGATCGGTGCGCCGACCAGCTCGAAGTCGGCCAGGTCGATGGTGAAGGTGGGCGACTGGGCGGTCGAGGAGACCTGCAACCGGATCTTCGTACCGGCCGGGTAGGTGCTGCCGAACAGCGCCCGCGTCTCGTCGTAGAAGTGGTGCGGGTTGGTGTCGCCCGGGTTGTTGTTGAACGGGTAGCCGCCGTAGTACCAGCCGTACCGTGAGGTCACCGGGACCGACTTCAGCAGCGCTCCGTTGGCCCGCAGGTCGATGGCGGCGTCGCGGCCGGTGCCGGCCGGGCTGTCCGGCAGGCTGAGCCGGAAGGTGACCGCGTTCGCGGGAGCGGTGAGGGTGAACTCGACGTACTCACCCACGGCGTCGAGGGTGACCGCCTCCCGGCCGGAGGCCTCGGACGGCAGCGTGCCGTAGCGGCGGTCCGGGCCGATCTTCGTGCCGTTGTGGGCGGCCTTCTCCGCCTCCTGCTCGAGAAACGGGACGGTGGCGCCCCGGCCGGGAATGTCGAAGGGGGACAGCCCGGCTGCCGAGGCCGGGGTTGCGGTGCCGGTGACCGTGAGGGCGGTCACCGTGGTCGCGACGAGCAGGGTGGCGGCGATGGCGGCCAACCCTGCCCGGGTCGGGTGTCGGAGGTGGTGCGGCGTGCCGGTGGTGTGGTTGGCCATGAGCTGCGCTCTCCCTTTCGTCAGGCAGGCCAGATCCCCCCGTGTCCGTGCGGCGTGGCGCGTGTCCCCTTCGTTCCTCCTTCCTCCCGGCGGCCCGCGGGCCGGGTGGGTGGCGTGGTGTCGGCGGCCGGGACGGACCGCCGACACCACGGCGATCAGGTCAGGCCGGTCCGTCCGCCACTCGAGCTCCGTCCGCCGACTGCGCGGTACGCAGCCAGACGGCGGTGTCGGGTGGCAGCAGACCGTCGTCGAGTGGCCCGCTGGCCAGCAACAACTCCCCCTCGGCAGGCAGCGGGACCGACGAGTCGGCGATGTTGACCAGGCAGCGGAAACCACCGCCGCGACTGAAGGCGAGCACTCCGTCCGGGGCGGGCAGCCAGGTCAACTCACCGTCGCCGAGCACCGGATCGGCGCGGCGGATCCGGATCGCCGCCCGGTACAGCTCCAGCATCGAGGCCGCGTCGCCGGTCTGCGCCCCCGCGGTCCGGTCCTTCCAGTCGGCCGGCTGAGGCAACCAGGGTGCTGCGGCGCCCTCGGGGCTGAACTCGAAGGGCGGCTCGTCACCAGCCCAGGGCAGCGGCACCCGGCAGCCGTCCCGACCGGGGTCGATCCGGCCGGAACGTTCCCACATCGGGTCCTGGCGCAGCGCGAACGGAATGTCCTCGACCTCGTAGAGGCCCAGCTCCTCGCCCTGGTAGACGTAGGCGGCGCCGGGCAGGGACAGCGAGAGCAACGCCGCGGCCCGGGCCCGGCGGGTCCCCAGTTCCAGGTTGGTGGGGGTCCCCTCGCGCTTGGCCGCGAAGCTGAACGTGGTGTCCGCCCGGCCGTACCGGGTGACGTGCCGGGTGACGTCGTGGTTGGAGAGCACCCAGGTGGCCGGCGCGCCGACCGGCGCGTGAGCGCTCAGCGTCCCGTCGATGCTGCCGCGCAACGCCGAGGCGTCCCAGGCGCAGCCGAGGAAGTCGAAATTGAACGCCGCGTGCAGCTCGTCCGGGCGCAGGTAGTTGGTGAACCGCTGCCGGTCCGGCATCCACACCTCACCGATCAGGGCGCGGTCGGGATACTCGTCGGCGACCCTCCGCCACGCGCGGTAGACGTCGTGCACCCCGTCGAGGTCCCGGAACGGGTGGGGCCGGTCCGGCACGGTCTCGGGCAGGTCCCCGTCCTTGACCAGCAACCCGGCCGAGTCGATCCGGATCCCGTCCACCCCCCGGTCGAACCAGAACCGCAGGATGTCCTCGAATTCCGCCCGCACCCTGGGGTGTTCCCAGTTGAAGTCCGGCTGTTCGGGGGCGAACAGGTGCAGGTACCAGTCACCCGGGGTGCCGTCCGGGTTGGTGGTCCGGGTCCAGGTCGGGCCGCCGAACTCGCCGACCCAGTCGGTGGGCCGCTGGTCGCCGTTCGGGCCCCGACCGGGGCGGAACCAGAACAGGTCCCGCTCGGGCGCGTCGGGCCCGCCGGCGAGCGCCGCCTGGAACCAGGGGTGCGCGTCGGAGCAGTGGTTCGGCACCACGTCGACGATGGTCTTGATGCCGAGCGCGTGTGCCTCCGCGATCAGCGCCTCCGCCTCACCGAGCGTGCCGAAGACCGGATCGATGTTGCGGTAGTCGGACACGTCGTAGCCGGCGTCGGCCATCGGCGACGGGTACCAGGGGCTGAACCAGATCGCGTCGACGCCGAGCGCGGACAGGTGGCTCAGCCGGGACCGGATGCCGGCGATGTCGCCGACGCCGTCGCCGTCGCCGTCGGCGAAGCTACGGGGGTACACCTGGTAGATCACCGCTCCACGCCACCACGAACTGCTGTCTGCTCTGGACACGAGCACCTGCTTTCTGGGCTATCCCTTGAGGCTGCCGGTCGTCAGGCCGGACATGATGTTGCGTTGGAAGATCAGGAAGATGATGACGGTCGGGATCGCGGCGATGACCGACGCGGCGATCACCACGTTCATCGGCGTACCGCCCGCGAAGGTGTAGATGCCGACGCTGACCGTCCTGGTCTCGGGCGACGGCATGACCAGCTTCGGCCAGAGGAAGTCCTTCCAGACCGCCGTCATGGCCAGAATCGCGACGACGCCGAGGATCGGGCGTGACATCGGCAGGATGATCGACCAGAGCGTACGCAGCGACGTCGCCCCGTCCACCAGGGCGGCCGCCATCAGGTCCTCGGGAATCGAGTCGAAGAACCGCTTCAGCAGGAAGATGTTGAATGCGTTCGCCACCAGGGGCAGCCAGATCGCGAACGGCGAGTCGAGCAGGTTGATGTGCACGATCGGCAGGTCGATCACGGTCACGTACTGCGGGACGATGAGCACCATCGCCGGGATCATCAGCGTTCCCAGCATCAGGGCGAGGATCACGTTGCCGAAGATCGGCCGGAGCTTGGACAGCGAGTACGCGGCAGCCGCGTCGAAGACGAGTTGGAACAGCACCGCGCCGATCGCGTAGTAGAACGTGTTGAACAGCAGCTTGGCGAGCTCCAGGTTGTTCCAGGCGTCGATGTAGTTCTGCGGTTGGGGATCCTTCGGAAACAGCGTCGGTGGGGTCTGTGCGATCTCCTGACCGGACTTGAGCGCGCCGGTCACCATCCAGTAGAGCGGCCCGAGGAAGACGAGCGTGAACCCCGCCACGACGACGACCAGCAGCGTCCAGTAGATGATCCTGCCGCGCCCCCGACTGAGCTGGGCATGGGAGATGAGGGTCCGGGTGCTGGAGTCCTGTGCCATTCCTCGCCGTCCTAGTCCTGTTTCGCGCTCAGCCGCAGGTAGGCGGCGGAGAAGCCGGCCAGCACCACGAGCATGATCACGCCCAGTGCGGCGGCACCGTTGAGGTCGTTCTGGAAGAACCCGTGCTGATAGATGAGGTACGCCACCGTGGTCGCGGAGTCCTCCGCGCCCGCACCGTTGGCGAGGATCAGGGGCTCGATGAAGAGCTGCATCGTGGCGACGATCTGGATCATCGCCAGGAGCGCGAGGATCAGCCGGGTCTGCGGGATCGTCACGTGGCGAATCCGCTTCCAGATCCCGGCGCCGTCGAGCTCGGCCGCCTCGTAGAGCTCCCCGGGGATGCTCTGCAGCGCCGCCAGGTAGATGAGCACGGCGCCACCCATGTTCATCCAGGTCGACGCGATCACCATCGCCGGCATCGTCATCTCGGGAGACTGCATCCACTGCGAGGTGGGCAGGTGCAGTGCCTTGAGGATCGCGTTGAAGAGCCCCGACTCGCTGGGGTCGTACGCGTAGAACTTGAAGAGGTAGAGCGCGGAGGCTGGCGGCAGCATCACCGGCAGGTAGACCAGGATCCGCAGGTACCCCTTGGCGTGGCGGAACTCGTTGAGCAGGATCGCCACGAAGAACGGCACCGCGTACCCGAGCACGAGCGCGAGCACCGTGAAGTAGAACGTGTTCTGCCAGGCCGTCCAGAAGCTCGGGTCGGCGATGATGCGGGCGTAGTTGTCCCAACCCACCCAGGTGGTCTCACCGCGCCGGGTGCGCTGGAAGCTCATGACGATGCCGCGGATCATCGGGTACCACGAGAAGACGACGAAGCAGAGCACCGCGCCGATCAGGAACGTGTGACCGGTGAGGTTGTCCCGGACCTTGCGGCCGAGGCTCGTACGGTGTGGCCCTGCGTACTGCGGCGTGGGACGACCCGGTTTCCTGGTGGTAGCCGGGACGGTGGTGATCGCCAAGGCAACTCCTGCGTGATTTTCGGTGACCGGACGGTGCGGCGACCTGTGGGATGGGGGCCGGCGCTCGGCGTATCGGCCGGCCCCCATCCGACCGGATCAGCTCCCGGCGGTCAGGAGTTGGTTGACCTTCTCTTCGGCCGTCTTGAGCAGTGCGTCGGTGTTCGCGTTCGGGTTCGTCAGCACTCCGGACATCGCGGCATCGAGCACCGCGTAGACCGCCTGAGCGTTGCGCGGCTCACCCTTGATCGGGACCGGGGTCGCCTCGAACAACGCGAAGTTCGCGGTGTCGACGTTCGCGTTGGCCTTGCGGAGCTCGAGCTCCTGCTTCTGCGCCGCACTGCCGTTGGCGAAGAGCAGCGGCTGGGGCAGACCCACCGGGTAGTTCTGCGGCTTGGCCCGGACGTAGTCGAACTGACCCTTGCCCGGCGTCAGCTTCTGGTACGCGATCCACTTGAGACCGGCCTTCACCTGCTCGGGAGTGAGGTCCTTCTTGAAGAAGTAGCCCTCGCCACCACCGAGCGTTCCCTTCGCCGGGCCGTCCTGGCCGGGCAGTGGAGCCATCGCCCAGTCCTGGAACTTGCCCTGGAACTGGCTGACGATCGCCTGGGTGGCGTCCGGCGCGCCGATGAACATGCCGACCTTGCCCGCACCCGCGTTGGTCAGCAGGTCAGCCCACTGCAGCAGCTGGCGGGAGCCCATGCTGTTGTCGCCGTACCGCATGTCCTTGATGTTCTGCAGGACCTGCTTGCCCTGTGCGTTGTTGAAGTCGGCCTTCTTGCCGTCGGCGCTCAGCACCTGGCCGCCCTGCGAGTAGAGCAGGGAGGTGAAGTGCCAGCCGCCGGTGTTGCCGGCGCTGTACTCCGAGTAGCCGGAGATCCCGTTGCCGAGCGCGGAGATCTTCTTGGCGGCGGTCCGCACCTCGGCCCAGGTCTTGGGCGGGTTGTTGACGTCGAGCCCCGCCTGCTGGAACAGGACCTTGTTGTAGACCAGGCCCATCGAGTAGTTCTTCACCGGAACGGCGTAGAGCTTGCCGCCGTCGGTGAAGACCTCCTTGAGCGCCGGGTCGACGCTGTCCCAGGTGGGGATCGTGTCCTTGCTGACGATTTTGGTGATGTCCAACGCCTGACCGGAGTCGAGCACCTGCTGGAGATCGGTCATGTACCCGTAGAACACGTCGGTCACGGTGCCGCCGGCGAGGCGGGCGGTGAAGTCCGGCGGGTTGTTGCACTGCTCGCCGACGCTCACGCTCTTGATGACGATGTCCGGGTTCTGCCGCTGGAACTCGGCGACGTCGTCGTTCCAGTTCTTCAGCAGCTCTTTCTGAGCGCCGACCGGCTGGCAGTCGACCGTGATGGTGACCTTGCCGCCAGCGTTCGAGTCCTTGTCGTCGTCGCCCTTCGTGGAGCACGCCGTGAGGCTGAACCCCAGGCCGGCCACGAGCGCTAACGCCGCAGCCCTTCGGTATTGCGGTACGGACATCTGTCCATCCCTTCGGGAACGGGTGTCTCCATGACGTTCGTGATCTGCGGTGATGCGACCTGACGCCCAGTAGCTGCGTCGGAGCCAAATGTGAGTGGAGTCACTGTAACGAGGCCGACTCGTTTCGGCAAGGTATCGATCCTGTTGTGAAAGGACACGACTTTCTAACGGCAGATTTTGACAAGATCTTGAAGCAGGCCTGAGATGTGGGGATTTCTTCTTATATGACCCATCGATGGATCTGGTGGGTCCTGCTCGAATCCGGCAACAACAAAATCGGCCGTCGACCGCGAGAGGCGGTCGACGGCCGAGGCGTCGGATCAGTGGCCGAGAGACAGGCCAGGGACGGTTCAGTCGGGGGACGGTTCAGGCGGGCCGGGGACGGTTCAGGCGGGCCGGGGACGGTTCAGGCGGGCCGGGACGGGTCAGTCAATGCCGGGGAGCCGGTGTCAGCGGCCCGGGGCCGGCGCGGTGGACCCGCGCACCACGAGCTCGGGCTCGAAGAGCAGCTCGTCGTGCAGCACGCCGACCCCCTCGATCTGGGTGACCAGCAGGTCGACGGCGGCCTGCCCCATCGTCTCGATGGGTTGCCGCACCGTGGTCAACGGCGGGTCGGTGCAGGTCATGAACGCGGAATCGTCGAACCCCACCACCGACACGTCGGTCGGCACCGCACGGCCCAACCGCCGGGCGGCCCGGATGGTGCCCAGCGCCAGCACGTCGCTGGCGCAGATGATGCCGGTCACGCCCCGCTCCACCAATTTGGTGGCCGCGACCCGCGCCCCCTCCATCGAGAAGCTGGAACGCTCCACGCAGTCGGAGTCCTCGGACCAGCCCGTCACCTGGATCATCGCGTCCAACTTGCGCCGCGACGGCACGTGCCCCTCCGGGCCGAGCACCAACCCGATCCGTTCGTGGCCGAGCGAGCGCAGGTGCCCGTACGCCTGCTCCACCGCCACCGCGTCGTCCGTGGAGACCCGGGGAAAGCCAAGCTCGTCCACGCCCGCGTTGACCAGCACGACCGGAAGGCCACGATCGGTCAGCCGGCGGTAGTGGTCATGCTTCGCGTCGGCGAGCGCATACGAGCCGCCGGCGAAGATCACCCCGGAGACCTGGTGGTCGAGGAGCATCTCCACGTAGTCCATCTCGGAGACGCCACCGATGGTGCGGGCACAGAGCGCCGGCGTGAAGCCGCGTTGGGCGAGGGATCCGGTGACCACCTCGGCGAGAGCCGGGAAGATCGGGTTCTGCAACTCGGGCAGCACCAGACCGACCAGCCGGGCACGCTCGCCGCGCAGCTTGGTCGGCCGCTCGTAGCCGAGCACGTCCAGCGCGGTGAGCACAGCCGTCCGGGTCGCCTCGGAGACCCCGTCCCGCCCGTTGAGCACCCGGCTGACGGTGGCCTCGCTGACGCCCGCCTTCTTGGCAACTTCTGTCAACCGCTTGGTCACGACCGCAATCGTACGTCACCGCGATGAAAGAAATGAACAGCAAACTGCCGACGACTTGCTTGCTCTCTGCCGCATTCTGCCCTCGCTCCGCCAGGTCGACGCGAGGCCAGCGGCTCTACGAGGTGGCTTTCCTGCACGGCCTGACGAAGCCGTGCTTATCAAGGCATGGGGTGCCGGTCACTGTTATGAGCGTGATGCCTCTGAGGCATAAATATGCCTCAGAGGCATCACGCTTTTCGGGGCGCGGGGCGCGGGGCGCGGGGCGCGGGGCGCGGGGGCGCAGGGCGCGGGGGCGCAGAGCGCGGGGGCGCAGAGCGCAGAGCGCGGGGGCGCAGAGCGCGGGGGCGCAGAGCGCGGGGGCGCAGAGCGCAGAGCGCGGGGGCGCAGAGCGCGGGGGCGCAGAGCGCGGGGGCGCAGAGCGCGGGGGCGCAGGGCGCAGAGCGCGGGGGCGCAGGGCGCAGAGCGCGGGGGCGCAGGGCGCAGAGCGCGGGGGCGCAGGGCGCAGAACGCGGGGGCGCAGGGCGCAGAACGCGGGGGCGCAGGGCGCAGAACGCGGGGGCGCAGGGCGCAGAACGCGGGGGCGCAGGGCGCAGAACGCGGGGGCGCAGGGCGCAGAACGCGGGGCGCGGAGCGCAGGGCGCGGGCCTGGAGCCGGCCGTCATCGTCAGGACAGGTCGTGCAGCGCGTCCTCGATGGCCCGGTGGAACGTCGGATAGGCGTAGATCATGTGCCGGAGCTGGCTCAGCGGCACCGCCGCGTGCACCGCCACCACCAGCGCGGAGAGCACCTCACCGCCGGCGGGGCCGACAGACGTGGCGCCGATCAGCACGCCCTGGTCGGCGTCCGCGATCAGCTTGATGAACCCGTCGTCGCCGACCCGGTGGATCCAACCCCGCGTCGAGCTGCCGAGCTTGGTGAAACCGACCTGCACGTTGATGCCGCGCTCACGCGCCTGCCGCTCGGTCAGCCCGACCGCGCCGACCTCGGGGTCGGTGAAGGTCACCCGGGGCAGCGCCCGGTAGTCGGCGCGCGGCACACTGCCGGCCGAGCCACTCGACCCGCTGGCACCGAGCGAGCTGGCGGCGCCCATCGCGCCGCCGACGACGCTGGCGGTCCCGCTGGCGTCCGGCCCGGCCTCCGCCTCGCGGGCGTGGGCGAGCACGTCGGCGATCACGATGCCCGCCTGGTACATGGCGATGTGGGTGAACGCGCCCTCGCCGGTCACGTCCCCGACCGCCCAGATGCCGTCGGAGACTCGCAACCGGTCGTCCACCGTCAGGTAGCGCTGCGCTGCGTCCACGCCGACCGTGTCCAGCCCCAACTCCTCCAGGTGCGCCCGCCGCCCGGTCACCACGAGCAGGCGCTCGGCGGTGAACGCCGCGCCACCGTTGCCGTGCAGCGTGAACCGGCTCCCGTCGTGCTCGACGCGCTCGGCGCGTACGCCGGTGTGGATCTCCACGCCGTCGGCGCGCAGCGCCGCGGCGGCCACCTCGGACGCCTCCGGTTCCTCGATCGCCAGCACCCGGTCGAGTGCCTCCACCACGGTGACCCGTACCCCGAAGCGGGCGAAGACCTGGGCCAGCTCCAACCCGATCGCGCCGCCGCCGAGCACCAGCAGCGACTCCGGCAACTGCTCGACCTCGATCGCCTGGTGGTTCGTCCAGTACGGGGTGTCGGCCAGCCCGTCGATCGGCGGCACCGAGGGCCGGGTGCCGGTGTTCAGCACGATGCCGTGCCGGGCCTGGAACACCTGGTCGCCGACGCGGACCCGGCGCGGGCCGTCGAGCCGGCCGCTGCCCCGGACCAACCGACCGCCCTTGCCGGTGAACCGGTCAGCCGCGACGGTGTCGTCCCAGGTGTCGGTGGCCTCCTCGCGGATCCGCTTCGCCACCGGCGCCCAGTCCGGTTGGACCTGCGCCGAGCCCGCCAGCCCGTCGACCCGGCGCGCCTCGGCGAGCGCGTTGGCCGCCCTGATCATCATCTTGCTCGGGATGCAGCCCCAGTAGGGGCACTCCCCGCCGACCAGGTTCCGCTCGATGCCGACGACGCTCAGGCCGGCCTCGGCGAGCCGCCCGGCAACCTCCTCGCCGCCGACGCCGAGCCCGATCACGACCACATCCACTACTTCCGGCTCCGCCACTCCGACAGCATCCCCCGGCGGTCGCACTCCGGCCACCGGTGTGCACCGAAAAGTCGGCGCGCTCACCGTTGCGGGCCGCCTACGGTGTCGCCATGCACGCACGCTTCGCCCCGGTCCGGGAATGCTTCCACGATCTGCTCGCCACCGGTCGGGAGTCCGGCGCCAGCCTCGCCGTCTGGTACGACGGTCGTCCGGTGCTGGACCTGATCGGCGGCTTCCGCACCAGCGGTGGGAGCGGCGCACCGACCGGTTCGACGGGCGGCGACCCGTGGCGACCGGACACCCTGGTCAACGTCTACTCGGTCGGCAAGCCGGTGGCCGCGCTCTGCCTGCTGATGCTCGTCGACCGGGGACGGGTCGACCTCGACGCGCCGGTCGAGAGGTACTGGGCGGAGTTCCGCGCCCCGGCCACCGTACGTCAGGTGCTGTCGCACACCGCCGGGCTGCCCGCGTTCCCGGTGCCCCGGCCGGCCAGCGCGATCGCCGACTGGGCGCTGCTCACGGGCGACCTGGCCGCCGCCGACCCCGAGTGGACGCCGGGCTCGGTGGCCGGTGAGCACGCCTGGACGTACGGGCACCTGGTGGGTGAGCTGGTCCGTCGGGTGGACGGCCGTTCGGTGGCCCGTTTCCTGGCCGAGGAGATCGCCGACCGGTGGCGCCTCGACCTCGGCTTCGGGCTGCCGGAGGCGGACCAGCGGCGCTGCGCGGATCTGCGGTACGGGGACCCCGGATGGCCGACCCGGGTGCTCGGTGACCCGGAGTCACTGGCGGCCCGGGCGATGGACAACCCGGCCGGCGGTCGGGACCTGGCCGTGTTGAACAGTCCGCTCTGGCGGGGCGCCGAGGTGCCCGCCGTCAACCTGCACGCCACCGCGCCCGGTCTGGCCCGGCTCTACGGCGGTCTGCTGGCCGGTGGTGTCCTCGACGGCGTGCGGCTGTTCAGCCAGGAGTTGGTGGCGGAGGCGACCCGGGTCCAGTACGACGGGCCGGATCTGGTGTTGAACCGCCAGGCACGGTGGACCCTGGGCATGCAGTGGGAGCCGGACGGCAGCTGGGGCATGGGCGGCCTCGGCGGCAGCAGCGCGTGGGCCGACCCGGAGCGCGGCTACACCTTCGCGTACGCCACCGCCCACCTGGCGGAACACGACCGGGTGGAGGAGCTGGCCGAGGCGTTGCACGCGGTGCTCTGAGGCAGCGGTCGGTCAGCGCAGCCAGACCGGGTCGGTGCCGGGCACGGAGATCGGGGGCGGGTAGTCCAGGGTGCGCCGAATCTCATCGGGCAGTCGCCACGGCTGGTGCGCGGCCTTGCCCTGCACCCCCGCCAGCTCCGGCACCCAGCGGCGTACGTAGGCGCCGTCCGGGTCGTACCGCTCGGCCTGCCGGACGGGGTTGAACCCCCGGTACGGCTTCGTGTCGTTTCCGGTGCCCGCGACCCACTGCCAGTTGCCGGAGTTGTTGGCCACGTCCCCGTCCAGCAGCCAACGGAAGAAGACCGGCACTCCCGCTCGCCAGTCCTGCTCGAGGTGCTTGGTGAGGAAGCCGCCGGTGATCAGTCGGGCCCGGTTGTGCATCCACCCCTGCGCGTGCAGCTGCCGCATTCCGGCGTCCACGATCGGCACTCCGGTCCGGCCCTCGGTCCAGGCCGCCACCGCGTCGTCGTCGTAGCGCCACTTCTCCGTGGCGCCCTTGCGGTACGCCCTGGTGGAGATGTCCGGAAAGGCGGCGGTGACCTGGTAGTAGAAGTCCCGCCAGCAGATCTGCCGGACGAACGGCCCGGAGCGGTCACCGGCGGCGTTGGCCACCGTCAGCGGGGAGAGGCAGCCGAAGCGCAGGTACGGGCTCAGCCGGGAGGTGTCGTCGCCGGCCATGTCGTCGTGCTGGTCGCCGTACCGGTCCAGGTCGGGCAGCCAGTCGGTGAGCCGCTGCCGGGCCACCCGCTCGCCGCCGACCGCCGCGTCCGGTGACTCCCCGGCCGGCGGTGCCGGCAGCCGGCCCACGCTCACCTTGTCCGGCAGTGCGATCCGGCGCGGAGCGGCCAGTTCCTCGCGCCACCGGTTCGCCGCCCAGGCGCGGTGGTAGGGGCTGAACACCCGGTAGTGGTCGCCGCCGCCCCCGGGCCGCAAGGCGCCGGGCTCCACGACGGTCAGCCCGGGGAACAGACGAAGGTGCAGTCGGTGCCGCTCGCACTCGGCGCGCAACAGCCGCTCCCGGCGACGGGCGTGGTGGCTGACGTCGGCGGCGAGCGCGACGGCCGTGGCACCCACCTGGCCGGCCAGCCGGATCGTCTCGGCAACCGGGTCGCCGCGCCGCACCACCAGGTCGCCGCCGCGGTCACGCAACTCGGTGCGCAGCTCGGCGAGGGCCTGGTGCAGGAACCGGAGGCGGTTGGCCGACAGGCCGGCCAGCGCCGGGTCGAGCACGTACAGCGGAACCACCCGGTCGAAGGCCGCGCAACTGGTGGCCAGCGCCGGGTTGTCGTGCACCCGCAGGTCGCGGGTGAGGAGCACGACCGCGGTGGTCACGGTCACCGGGCCACCGGCTGGATCGTCGGGCCGGGGATGGCGACCGGGGTACCGGTCGAGGTGAGCAGGGCGCGGGCGGCCACGACCATCCGGCGGCGCTGCGGCACGAGTGCCCGTCGGGCGAAGACGTCGTAGTCCTGGGCGGCGACCTCGTCGAGGATGCCGCCGTAGAGCGCGTACGCGGTGCGCATGCAGGCCTGCGAGGCAGGCGCGAGCATGGTGATGCCGGGCGCGGCGGCGGCGTAGTGCGCCTGGGCGCGGGTCACCTCGTACTCGATCAACTCGCGGATCCGGGGTGTGCCGCGCTCCCGCTCGCGGGCATCGAGCAACTCCTCACGGGTGACACCGAACTTGGCCAGGTCCTCGTCCGGCAGGTAGGTGCGGCCCCGGTCGAGATCCTCGGCGACGTCCCGGATGAAGTTGGTGAGCTGGAAGGCGAAGCCGAGCTGCCGGGCGGGCTCCCGGGCCTCGACCGGGTCGGAGCTGCCCAGGATCGGCAGCATCATGGTGCCGATGACCGCCGCCGAGCCCTCCATGTAGTCGAGCAGGTGGTCGTAGGTCGGGTACGAGGTGACGGTCAGATCCATCGCCATGCTCTTCAGAAACGACGCAAAGTCGGCCCGTTCGAGATCGAAGACGGCGATCGTGTGCAGCACGGCCGGCAGCAGCGGGTCGTCGACCGGCGCGCCGTGCAGACCGGCCACGAACTGGCTGGCCCAGTCGTCGAGCCGGGCGGCCCGGTCGGCCGGTGGCAGGTCCTCGGTGCGGTCCACGATCTCGTCGGCGTACCGCGTAAATCCATACAGAGCGTGCACATGCCGCCGTTTCCAGGCGGGAAGCAGCCTGGTGGCGAGATAGTAGGTGCGGCCATGACGTCTGTGCAGCTCACGGCACCGCTCATAGGCAGCGGCGAGATCGGTTTCCACCGGGGCCTCCCTCACGTATCGACGCACCAATCGACGCAACTCGTAACCCTAGGGTACGCTCAGCCAATGGCCAACGACGCAGTTGCGGGTAACGCGACCCGCGTGGCGACGACTCGGCCGGGGGACGGGGAGGATCCGGTCCGGGCCGTGCTGGCCGCGTACACCAAGGATCTGATCACCGCGGTGGACGACACCCTGACCTCCTTCCTCACCGCGGAGGTCGACTCTCTCGGCGAGATCGACCTCGCGATGGGTGGCTTCGCGACGGCCGCCCGGGACGCCGTTCTGGCCGGCGGCAAACGGATCCGGCCGACGTTCGCCTACTGGGGCTGGCGCGGCGCGGTCGGCGGCGCCGAGCCGCTGCCACCCGTGCTGCCCGCGCTGGCCGCGCTGGAGTTGCTGCACACCTTCGCTCTCGTGCACGACGACGTGATGGACGCCTCCGCCACCCGTCGTGGCCGGCCCACCGCACACGTGGCGCTCGCCGCGCAGCACATCGCCGCCGGTCATCGCGGTGACCCGGAGCGGTTCGGTGAGGCTGTCGCCATCCTCATCGGCGACCTCTGCCTGGTCTGGGCCGACCGGCTGCTGGCACACACCACCGTGCCGCCGGCCCGGCTGTTCGAGGTCCGCCGCTGCTACGACCAGATGCGGGTGGAGACGGTCGCCGGGCAGTACCTCGACGTGCTCGGCGAGAACGACGCCGCCAACTGGTCGGTCGACCGGGCGCTGCGGGTGGCCCGCTACAAGACGGCCAGCTACACCGTCCAACGGCCACTGCTCTTCGGCACCTGCCTGGCCGGGGTGCCCGCCGACGCCCCGCTGGTCGCCGCGTACACGCGTTACGGCCTGGCCGTCGGTGAGGCTTTCCAGCTCCGCGACGACCTGCTCGGCGTCTACGGCGACCCGGCCGCCACCGGCAAGCCGGCCGGTGACGACCTGCGCACCGGAAAGCCGACCACCCTGCTCATGCTGGCCCGGGAGCTGGCCACACCGGCCCAGCTCGACGCATTGGATCGGGCGGGCGCGGGACCGGTCGACCGGCTCGCCGACGTGGTCGCCGACACCGGCGCGGTGGTCCGGGTGGAGCGGATGATCGCCGAACGGGTGGGTGAGGCGCTGGCCGCGCTCGACGCCGCACCCGTGGACCGGACGGCCCGTACCGCGCTGACCGGGCTGGCCGTCGCCGCGACCAACCGGCGAGCCTGATGGGCAACTTTCTCAAGGAGGTGGTGACGTGCGGACGGTGACAGGACGGACCGACCGGGTGGTGGTCGTGGGTGCCGGGCTGGGAGGGCTCGCCTGCGCGCTGCACCTGGCCGGCAGCGGTCGGCAGGTGACCGTGCTGGAACGCGAGCCGGTGCCGGGCGGTCGGGCCGGTCGGCTCAGCGCCGACGGGTACGACTTCGACACCGGCCCGACCGTGCTCACCATGCCCGACCTGATCGCCGAGGCACTCGCAGCGGTCGGTGAGGAGTTGGACGACTGGCTCGACCTGACCCCGCTCGATCCGGCCTACCGGGCGTACTACCCGGACGGCTCGACCCTGGACGTGCTGACCGACACCACCCGGATGGCGGCCGAGATCTCGCGGGTCTGCGGGCCGCGCGAGGCCGACGGCTACCTGCGCTTCGTCGACTACGCCCGGGAGCTGTGGCGGCTGGAGCGCGCCGACTTCATCGAGCGCAACCTGGACGCGCCCACCGACCTGCTCACCGGAAACCTGCTCAAGCTGCTCGCCAGCGGCGCCTTCCGCCGCCTCCAGACGAAGATCAACCAATTCTTCCGGGATCCGCGTACCCAGCGGATCTTCTCCTTCCAGGCGATGTACGCCGGGCTGGCCCCGCACGACGCGCTGGCCATCTACACGGTCATCGCGTACCTCGACTCGGTCGCCGGGGTCTACTTCCCGCGCGGCGGCATCCACGCGGTCTCCCGGGCGATGGCCGGCGCCGCCGAGAAGCACGGCGTGCAGATCCGCTACGACACCACGGTGACCCGGGTGGAGACCGCGAACGGCCGCGCCACCGGCGTGCTCACCGCCGACGGCGAGCTCGTACCGGCGGACGTCGTGGTGCTCAACCCCGACCTGCCGGTCGCCTACCGGGACCTGCTGCCGACGGCCCGTCAGCGCCGACTCACCTACTCGCCGTCCTGCGTCGTCCTGCACGTCGGCTCCCGGCAGGGATACAGCAAGATCGCCCACCACAACATCCACTTCGGACGCGCCTGGGAGGGCACGTTCAACCAGGTCATCCGCCGCGGTGAGCTGATGACCGACCCGTCGCTGCTCGTGACCAACCCGAGCCGGACCGACCCGTCGGTCGCCCCACCGGACCGGCACACCTACTACGTGCTCGCGCCGGTGCCCAACCTCGACCGGGCCCCGTTCGAGTGGCGCGGCGACCTGACCCGTCGCTACGGCGACCAGCTGATCGGCACCCTGGAGGAGCGCGGCTACGTCGGCTTCGGCGCCGGTGTGGAGGTGCTGAAGGCCATCACCCCCGCCGAGTGGGCAGAGCAGGGAATGGCCGCCGGCACTCCGTTCGCCGCCGCGCACACCCTCTTCCAGACCGGCCCGTTCCGCCCGTCGAACCTGCACCGCGGCCTGTCGAACGTGGTCTTCGTCGGCTCCGGCACCCAGCCCGGGGTCGGCGTACCCATGGTGCTGATCTCCGGCAAGCTGGCCGCCAACCGGATCACCGGGGAGGGTCGGTGAGCAGCCGCGAGGACCACCTCGTCGAGCTCGTCGACGACGCTGGCATCGTCCGCGGCCAGGCCACCGTCGCGGCCGCCCACCAGCCGCCAGGGCAGTTGCACCGGGCCTTCTCGGTGCTGCTGACCGACCCGGACGGTCAGGTGCTGCTGCAGCAGCGGGCCGCCGTGAAGACCCGGTTCCCGCTGCGCTGGGCCAACTCCTGCTGCGGCCACCCCCGACCCGGTGAATCCCTCGCCGAGGCGGCCAACCGGCGACTACGTGAGGAGTTGGGCACCGGCCCGGTCGAGCTGACCGAGGTCGGCGTCTACATCTACTACGCCGAGGACCCGGCCACCGGGCGGGTCGAGTTCGAGTACGACCACGTACTCAGGGGAGAATTCCTGCCCGGCGCCCCGCTGCTGCCCGACCCGGACGAGGTGGCCGAGCTGCGCTGGGCCGATCCCACCGCCCTAGAGGTCGACCTCGACCGGGACCCCCGGACGTACGCGCCCTGGCTGGGCGGGGTGGTGAACCGGCTCCTGCGCCCCTCTGGGTCCACGTCCGGCACGTCCGGTCCGGCTGTGATCCCCTCCGGATCTTCGGCGGACAACGCGGCGGAGCGGTCGGGTGGCCGATGAGGCGCTGAGCGCGGGCGCCGTCGCGCGCCGGCTGGGGGTGGCGGTCACCACGCTGCGCACCTGGCACCAGCGCTACGGGCTCGGGCCCAGCGAGCACATCCCGGGTCACCACCGCCGGTACACGCCCTCCGACCTGGCGCGCCTCGAAATCATGCGGCGGCTCACCGCCGAGGGGGTGAGCCCCGCCGAGGCGGCCCGCTGGGCGCGCCAGGCGCCCGATCCACTACCCACCGACCCCGCCGTCCGTGGCCGGATCCGCACGCCCGGCCGGGACGGTGGCGGAACCATCCCGGTGGGCCGCGCCGGCCCGGCGGCCCGCGGCCTGGCCCGGGCCGCCATGCGACTGGACGCGGCGGCGATCAGCGAGACGATCGCGCACACCCTGGCGGCCAGCGGCGTGGTCGCCACCTGGGATGACCTGCTGCGCCCGGTGCTCGCCGCCATCGGCGAACGACACGCCACCACCGGGGCCCTGATCGACGTGGAACACCTGGTCAGCCGCTGCGTGTCCGAGGCGCTCGCGACGGCCGCCCGGGCCACCCCGCCGAGCGGGCCGGCCCGCATCCTGCTCTCCTGCGCCGACGAGGAACAGCACAGCCTGCCACTGGAGGCGATGGCCGCCGCGCTCGCCGAGGCCGGGGTCAGCTACCGGACGCTCGGCGCACGGGTGCCCGCGGCCGCCCTCGTCGAGGCGGTCGCCCGGACCGGGCCGGCCGCCGTGGTGCTCTGGTCGCACACCCGGGCCACCGCCGACCCAGCCCAGCTCAGCGCCCTGCTCGCCGCACCCCGCCGACCTCTGCTGGTGCTCGCCGCGGGCCCCGGCTGGCGGGCGGACACGCTGCCCGCCGGGGTGGTGCGGCCGGTCGACCTGGCCGAGGCGGTCTCGCTCGCCGCCGCGGTCCGGGACTCGCTCGACCAGTCAAGGGCGGACTGACCGGCCTGTCGGCTCTCGTCGGCGTCCACTACCGTCTGAGCATCCGCCTACCCCGACCCCCGGGAGCGAGCAGATGCAAGCCCGCACCGTCCTGGCGTCCGTCCTCGCCGTGGTGCTGGTGCTGTCCGGTTGCGCGCAGCCGGAGAGGACCATCGCACCCGTCGGCGCCCCGCAGCCTGTGGTACCGACCACACCACCCACCCCGAAACCCACCGCGTCACCGCGCCCCACCCCTACCAAACCGCCGCTGCGGCCACTGCCGGCCAAGCTCCCGGACGGCCTGCGCCGCAGCACCGGGGTGGGCCAGGTGGCACTGACCTTCGACGACGGGCCCAACCCGGCCTGGACGCCGAAGGTGCTCGACCAGCTGCGCGCGGCCCACGTGACCGCCACCTTCTGCCTGGTCGGCCGCGAGGTGCAGCGCCACCCTGAGCTGGTACGGCGGATCGTCCGTGAGGGGCATCAGCTCTGCAACCACAGTTGGCGGCACGACCTCGACCTGGCCCGGCGGCCGACCGCCGAGATCAGGGCCGACCTGGCCCGGACCAACAGGGCCATCCAGGCGGCGGCCCCTGGCGCGCAGGTGCGCTTCTACCGTCAACCGGGTGGCCGGTGGACGACAGAGGTGGTCGCAGTGGCCAAGGATCTCGGCATGCGTCCACTGCACTGGAACGTCGACCCCCAGGACTGGAGTAAGCCCAGCGCCGCCACGATCGCCAAGCGGATCCATGCTGCCGCCCGTCCAAGTGCCATCGTGCTGCTGCACGACGGCGGCGGCGACCGGGCGGCGACTCTCGCCGCCTGCCCGAGCGTCATCGCCGACCTGAAACACCGCTACGGCATCACGCGACTCCGCTAGAACGGCCCTGACCTGCGGTTGTGTGCCACCCTTCGACCCCAGCGACACCGGTTTTGTCGACCGACCAGGCATCACGTATGCTTTCCAAGCCTCCGGCGGGGCCGGATGGGAGCAAGTCCGCTTGAAGTTGCGAGTATGCAATGATGGCGGGGCCGCCCTCATCGTCTAGCGGCCCAGGACGCCGCCCTTTCAAGGCGGTAGCACGGGTTCGAATCCCGTTGGGGGCACGACCGGCGCAAGCCGGAGCAACACAAGCTAGGTCCTGTGGAGCAGTTGGAGTGCTCGCCGCCCTGTCAAGGCGGAGGTCGCGGGTTCAAGTCCCGTCAGGACCGCAGCGCCGACGCCGCGCCCTGCGCGGCGTTCTGCGTATCGGAGCGTGTGACCCTGCCGACGGTTCGTCCGGTTGGCGGGTAGCATGAGCCGAGCGGAATGGCCAGGTAGCTCAGTTGGTACGAGCGTCCGACTGAAAATCGGAAGGTCGGCGGTTCGACCCCGCCCCTGGCCACATAGCCTTTCGCCGGGCTACAGAGATCCCCACCAGCGGAAACGCAGGTGGGGATCTTGCTTTGTGTTCGTGCCACCACGATCATCGGCTGGCCGGCGCGGCGGCAGCCGCGGCGCCCTCGTCATCGCCAGCCAGAAGATCCACCTCGGCGCGCTAGGTCACGTCAATGACGATCACGGTGACGTTGTCGTGCCCGCCCTGGTCCACCGCCAGGGCGACGAGTTGGTCGGCCACATCACCCGGAGTGCTGTCGGAGTCGAGCGCTGCTCGTATCTGCTCGTGTGGCACGTACGAACTCAGGCCGTCAGAGCACAACAGGACTCGGTCGCCGGAAAGAAGCTGGAGAGGCGTCAGGTCGGGCGACCGGCCATCTTCCCGTCCGTCGAGGAAGCGAGCCAGCCTCTCGTGGAGGTTGGGCACCTTCTCAGCGTCGGCGACGAGGTGCCCGTAGGTGTGATCCTCGCTGATCTGGACCATGGCACCGTCCCCGGAGCCGTGGCGTCGGATGAGGTAGGCGCGGGAGTCCCCAACGTTTGCCACGACCGCATCGCTGCCGGACCGCAGCAAGGCGACCAATGTTGTTCCCATCCCTGCCAGCGCCGGTTCGTCGCGAGTCTTCCGCCGTAATGCCTCGCTCGCTTGGTTGATCGCCCGTCCCAGGAAGCCGGCAAGATCCTCCGCCGGCACAGCACGGTCGTACGCCTTCAAGGCACCTGTCACTGTGCTGCTGGCGACGTCACCGGCGATGTGGCCGCCGAGACCGTCTGCGACGACGTAGAGCCACTGCCCTTGGCTGTGGGAGTCCTCGTTCCGCTTGCGAACGAGGCCCTGGTGTGTCCGGCTGGCGGCTTCGACGGTGAGGGTCACGACTCACCTCGCGGTCCGGTGTCGGGCCACGGCTCCTGGGCGTTCTTGTCGCGGTGCAGAACGTGAACTGTCTCGACCCGGTCACTCGCCACTACGTACTGGGTCACCTCGACCGGCTTCTTGTCGGCCCCCGAGGTTCCGACCCGCACGATCTCCAGTACGGGCAGGTTGGTGGGGATCTCCAGGAGCGCGGCTTCGTCCCTGCTGGGCATCCGGGCTCGGTGAATCTCCATCCAACTGATGGGCCAGTGGCCCGCCTTCTCGATGTGGAACAGCCACTCGCCCGCTGCGGGGTTCGCGTCCAGGTCCGCAACGACGTTGGCGACGCGCGGGTGGATCCACGAGATGTTGATCTGGAATGGGGCTTCCGACGCCGGCCCGGTGACCCGGAACCGGCGCAGCACCTCGGTGCCGGGCGCTACGCCGAGAAGTTTCGCGACGCGCGGATCGTCCAGTTGGGCTGACGCGTTGACCGCCTCGCCGTGGCGAACCCACACCTCCTGGCTGCTGGCCGAGGGAAATGAGTAGCCCGTTGCTTGCTCGTTGCGCTTGACCAGGTCACCACGGGGTCGACGTGGGCGCATGGTGCCGTACCGAACGGCGATGCCCCGCCCCTGCACGGCCCACAGGTAGCCCTCCGTCTCCAGCAGGGCGATGGCCCGACCGACGGTGTCGCGGTTGGCGTCGTACTCGGCTGCGAGGTCGTTGAGGGTCGGAAGCCGCGCTCCCGGCTTCCACTCCCCGGCTTCGATCCGCTCTCGGATCAGGGACGCGATGTCCAGATAACGCGAGTGCACCGGCACGTCAATGCCTCCTCTCGCGATTGTCCCAGGACAATCCTTGACTCTCCGTTAGATTGTCCCCACACTATCCTCGCGCCATTGTCCCAAGACAATCTGGTGAGAAAGAGGCCTCGACGGGCTGGCACCCGTCGAGGCCGGTGCATCGGTCCTCGCGAAAGGAATCCACGATGCCTGTTCGGGCTACCGCTCTGCCCCCTCGTTGCGCTTTGGGCAGCGAGCACCGTGACGGCAGGACAACTCGGTGATGCCCGACGTGCCGACCACCGTACGGGCGGCCCGCGCCATCCAAGCCGACCGCTCGGTCGCCGCGCTTGACCGGCGACTGAACGGTGACCACCTGCCGCGACGGCCGAGCTGGGAGTGCCGGACGTGCGAGCGGGACTGGCCGTGCGATCCGGCGCGTGTACGTCTGGCCGAGGCGTACGGACGGGACAGAGTCGGTCTGTCCATGTACGTCGGTGGTCTGCTGTTCGCGGCCACCGCAGAACTGCCCGCCACCCCGCCGGCCGAGTTGTACGAGCGGTTCGTGGCGTGGACACGATGACGATGGCCAGCATCCACAAGGGGGACGAGGGTCTGCACCACTCCGACTGGTCACACCGCTGGTCCGGCGGACCGGCTGACGAGGCAGGGCAGGCTGCGTACCAGGCTGCGCTCAAGGCGCACCTCGATGATCACCGCCGAGGCGAGGACACGCCGCTGGGCAGACCCGGTGCCGAACATCGGTCCGTGACCACCCGGCGACCCGCTGTCCGGAACCGGGCACCTCGCGAAGCTGCACACCCGGGCATCAGCCGGTATGGTCCGGGCCTATGGGACAGGGGATGACTGATCCGGCCGACATCCGGCAGGACCTGGAACGGTTCTCCTTGCGGTGCAGCCTCCTCGTCCCGGGCAAAGCCGAGCACGCGTTCGCGGTCTTCACCGACGAGCTGACCGACTGGTGGGTCACCGAGTACACCTGGTCCGGGCCGGAGGCCCTCGCCGAGCTCGGTATGGAACCCCGAGCCGGCGGCATGCTCTACGAGATCGGCCCCTACGGCTTCCGGGCCGACTGGGGCCGGGTGCTCACCTGGGACCCGCCACGCCGGCTGGTCTTCGCCTGGCAGCTCGGCCCGGACCGGGTGCCGGTGCCCGACCCGGCCCGCGCCAGCGAGGTCGAGGTGCTCTTCCTCCCCGACGGTCCCGAGCGCACGCGGGTCGAGTTGGAACACCGGCACTTCGACAGGCACGGCGAGGCGGCCGAGGGCTACCGCAAGGCGCTGACCGCCGGCTGGCACGAGTTGCTCACCCGCTACCTCGCCACCGTGTCGCGCCAAAAACCCGCCGCGCCCGCCTGACCGACGTCGCGGGCGAGTCAGCGGCCGAGGTACCGGCCCGTGGCCGGGCCGCCGGCGACGTCCCGGCCGCCCAGGTCCGCGCGGCTGCCGGCCTCCGCCCCAGGGCCGAAGCCGCTGCCGGCCAGTCGGCGCGGCGGTGCGGTGCGCAGCCGCGGGTACTGCTCGGCGAGCCGCCGCTGCACCCGGTCGGAGCGGTCGGCCAGCACCAGCGCCACCGACGGTCTGCCCGACTCGTCGGCCGCCGCCGTCTCGGCCGCCCAGAGCCGGCCCCCGATGACCTCCGCGAAGCCGGCGAGCCAGGACCGATGAAAGGCTGCCGGGTGCTCACCGGCCGGCACCGCCGTGCCGGCCAGGCCGTGCGCCGCCTGCACGAGCAGCGAGGTGAAGAGCAGGTCGACCCGCTCCAGGTCGCTGGCGAAGCCGAACAGGTGCAGCACGAACCCGGCACCCTGCCGGCGGCGTACGCAGCGGCAGCGCAGCGGTTCGGCGACCGCGGCGAGCAGGCCGACCTTGTCGCGGGCGTACGGGGCGACGACGTCGACCACCCGGTCACCGACCGGGTCGGTGGCCGGGTCTCTGGCGGCGAGCAGCGCCCGGTCGACGCCGTAGCGGGCGATCAACTCGGTGGCCTTGGCGGTGAACGCGGCCGACTCGGCGGGTGTGCAGGCCGGGTCCTCGGCCTGGGCCAGCAGCTTGCGCACCTTGCTGAGCATGGCCTCGGACATGTCTACACAGCTATCACACACCCCGGACAAACACGGGGCCACACTGCTGTTGATCGATCAGTATCATCGTCACGATCGGCTTCTCCGTCCTATACGGACCGTCAGTCACCTGTCTTCAGGAGGCACCCATGTCATCCCCGACCGCTCGACTGTTCGCCGTCGCCACGGCCACCGCACTGCTCTTCGCCGGCACGCCCGCCCGGGCCGAGGAGACCACACCGGTCACCCCGGCCGGTCCCGGGACGAACCTCTTCGCCCCCCTGGCCACCTGCTACGGCGGTGCCGTCCGATCGTTCTTCCAGACCGGCGGCTACGGCGGCCAGGCCGGCCCCTTCCGAGCCAGCCCCCGATGCCGCGACATCAACGTCCGCAACGCCAGCGCGTACGGCACCGAAGCGTGCGTGATCTTCGTCGACAAGACGGATGCCTGCAACTACCTGACGTACCTGCCGGCCAACTCGGGGTGGATCACGGTGGCGACCAACGTCCGTGACGGTGTCAACTTCCGGGTCGCCTTCGACAACCTGCGCTACGAGTACGAGCCGCTGATCGCGTACCACGCGTTCTGAGGTGCCCGACCGGGCGTGGTGGGCCGGCTCCGGTGCACCGCGCCCGGGCGGTGTCCTTCAGCCGGACCGGCTGCGCAGGGTGGCGATCGTGGAGCCGGCGAGGGTGAGCAGGCAGTCGGGGAGCAGTCCGTCGGCGGCCGCCGCACCGAAGAGCGCCTCCCCGGTCGGTACGTCCCGGTTGGCGTAGGCGCTGACGAAGCGCGCCACCCAGCGGGTGTCGTAGCCAGCCTGGTCGATCCCCGGGAAGTCCAGCGCACACCCACTGCTCGACGGTGCGTCACCGAGCATCGTCGCGGCCAGGCACCAGGCGACCCCGTACGCGCCGCTCAGGCCGGCTCGGTCGACGACCGCGTCGAATGTCCCCACCACCGCGTCCCCATCCCCGGCCAGCGCCGAGCGGAGCACGGCGGCTGCGTCGTCGAACGTTTGCTGTGGTAGGTCCGTCACCCAGCGCACAGTAGGACGGTCGGTCAAGGCCGACCCCACCCGTCACTCTCCGTGTTCAGCACGGGCGACCTGCGCATTCGGCCACCTCCACGGTCCCGCCACCGGCCGCGGCACGCTAATGTGCGCAGCGGACCTTCGCCGGAGGAAGGACGACCATGCTCGTATCACGCCGCTCGCGGGTGGCCTCACTGGCTGCCTGCGCGACGATCCTGCTCGCCACGAGCGCTTGCGGGACTGACAAAGCCGAGGAGGGCAGCGCTCAACAGGTGCGCCTCTACGGCACGGACGGCAACATGCTCAACTCGTACCCTGCGGAGTTGAAGGAACGCGCGAACCTCGTCGACGGGATGAAGGGGACAACCCCGCTCACCCCGCTGCCGGACGACTTCAAGAGCCGGCTACGGGCCGTCGACCCGGCGCTGACGGACTACCTCTACTCCGCCGAGACGTACGACTCCGTGGTGATCGCGGTGCTCGCCGCCCAGTTGGCCGGGAGCACCGACCCGGCGGCCATCGCCAAGCAGATCGTCGGGGTGACCAACAACGGTCAGCGTTGTGAGGACCCGGCGACCTGCCTGACGCTGGCCCGCGCGGGCCAGGACATCGAGTACCGCAGCGTGTCGCTGACCCGGGCGGGCTTCACCGACAAGGGTGAGCCGGCCACGGCGAGCTACGCCACGTTGACCTTCGACGGCCAGCAGATCGACGACGGCAAGACCGAGTTCGTCGGGGCGGGTAGCGAGTCGGCGGCGAGCACCAAGACGCCGCCGAAGCCGAAGAAGCAGCCTGCGGGCGGCAACCCCGACCAGGAGCCGCTGATCGTGGGCGGCCTGCTTCCGAAGACCGGTGACCTGGCGCTCGCGTACCCGCCGATGGCCGCTGGCGCGACCCTGGCGATTCGGGAGATCAACGCCGCTGGCGGCGCGCTGGGCAAGCCTGTCACCTGGGTGGACGGTGACGACGGCACCAGCCCCGCGGTGGCCAAGGCGACCGTGGCCAAGCATGTGGCGGCCGGCGTCAGCGTGATCATCGGCGCTGGCGGATCGGGCATCTCCCGCGAGGTCCTGCCGGACGTGGTGAAGGCCGGAAGGATCCTCTTCTCGCCGTCCAACACCGACAGCGGCCTCACCGACGTGGAGGACAAGGGTCTCTACTTCCGCACCGCCCCGCCGGACAGCCTGCAGGGCCGGGCGCTGGCCGACGTCATCCTCCGCGACGGGTCGCAGAAGATCGTCATCGTGGCCCGCAAGGACTCCTACGGCGAGGGCCTCCAGGCCACCGTCCGTGACGAGCTGGAGAAGGCCGGCATCGCCGGCGACCGGCTCAAGTTGCTCACCTACGAGCCGCCGGCCGACGCCAAGGCCCCGCCGGTGGATTTCAGCGGCGGCGCCAAGGAGATCAAGAGCTTCGGTGCGGACGCCGTGCTGATCATCGGGTTCGGTGAGTCCGCGCAGGTGATCCGGGCACTGGCCGACAGCGGAGTCCAGATCCGACACTGAGCACCGACCGCGGGCCTTGACGGCCGCACCGGCGTCCCGCCGGTGCGGCCGTCGCCGTTCCGGGTCAACGGGTCCGTCGGCGGTCCAGGAACTCGGTCATCCGGCGGCGCTTCTCGTCGTCCTCGAAGAGCACCGCCTGACCGACCAGATCGAGCTGCGGGTGCGCGGCGGCCGGTGCGTCGACCGCCAGCTTGGTCAGCCGCAGCGCCAGCGGAGAAGCCTCGGCCATCTCGTCCAGCAACCCGTGCGCCACCGTCAGCAACTCGGCGGGCTCGTCCACCACCCGGTTGACCAGGCCGATCCGCAGCGCCTCCGCGGCGTCCACCCGCCGAGCGGTGAAGAGCAGCTCCTTGGCCCGGGCCTCCCCGATCAGGGCGGGCAGCCGATGGGTCGCGCCGGCGCCGGCCAGAATGCCCAACCGCACCTCCGGCTGACCGAACACCGCCCGCGCCGTGCAGACCCGCAGATCGCAGGCGTACGCCAGCTCCGCGCCACCGCCCAACGCCGGGCCGTCGACGGCGGCCACACTCGGCATCGGCAGCGCCCGGATCCGGGCGAAGGCGGCCGAGTTGATCGCGGCCAGGGCATCGGTGCGGCCCCGCTCGCGGAGCTGACCGATGTCGGCGCCACCGGCGAAGATGCCCTCCGCGCCACCGGTGAGCAGCAGCAGTCGGGGGCGCGCCTCCAGCTCGGCGCAGACCTGGTGCAGCTCGGCGACCAGGTCGGTGTCGATGGCGTTGCGCTTCTCCGGCCGGTCCAGCGTGACCACCAGCCGGTCCGGTCGCTCCTCGATCCGTAGCCCACTCACTGCGCCAACCCTCCGTTCGCGACTGCGGGGCTCGCGAGCTCACTCCTCGCGCTCACCGCTTGACCCCGGCATCCCACCGGTAGAAGCCGTGCCCGGACTTCTTGCCCAGCCGCCCGGCGGCCACCATCTCCTCGAGCAGCGGCGGCGGCGCGAAGCGGTCCCCGTACGCGGCCTGAAGGGTGCGGGCGATGTCCAGTCGCACGTCCAGGCCGACGAGATCGGTCAGCTCCAGCGGACCGATCGGGTGCCGGTAGCCCAGCACCATCGCCTTGTCGATGTCCGACGGGCTGGCCACCTCGTCGGCGACCATCCGGATCGCCTCCAGGCCGAGGGTGACCCCGAGCCGGGAGGTGGCGAAGCCGGGCAGGTCGCGTACCACGACGGGGTCCTTGCCCAACCGGCCGGCGAGCGCGACGGCCGCTGCGGTGGTCTCCTCGGCGGTGGCCGGGCCGACCACGACCTCCAGCAGCGTCATCGCCCAGACCGGGTTGAAGAAGTGCAGGCCGAGGAAGCGCTCCGGCTGGTCCAGATCGGCAGCCAGTTCGCCGATGGCGATGCTGGACGTGTTGCTGCCCAGCAGTGCCGGGCGCAGCGCGGCGGCGGCGCGCAGCACCGCCCGTTTCTCCTCGAGCCGTTCCGGCACCGCCTCCACGATCACCGTCGGCGCGGGGGCGACCTCGGCGAGAGTCGGGCGCAGGGTCACCCGCAGCCGGTTCGTGGCGGCCTCGTCGGCGCTCAGCTTTCCGCGCTGCACCGCCCGCTCCCACAGCTCGGCGAGACGATTCAGCGCGGTCGCTCCCCGGTCGGGATCCACCTCGACCACCTCGACGTCGTACCCGGCCCCGGCCGCCACGTACGCGATGCCGACGCCCATCGTGCCGGCACCGACGACCACGAAACGATCGCTCATCACGCCTCCCTGTCCCGCCCGGCGGCGCGCGGGGTCCCCGCCACGCCGGCCCGGGTGTTCCGCCCGCTCCGCTCGCTCATGGTGCGACCCTATGCAGCACGCCGAGGTCTCCCATGCGTGGGGGAGCGCGGGATCGGGTACTGACGGCCCGTCAACCGAGGGAAGGAACCAGTCGACATGAGCCAGGCACCGGAAAGCGTCACCGACGGGGAGATCGTGGAGACCCGGGGCGACGAGCGGGTCGAGCTGCTGCGCGCCGACACCAACAACGACGGCAAGACCGACGTGTGGGTGGTGGACACCGACGGCGACGGCAAGGCCGACCTGTTCCAGTTCGACACCGACGGCGACGGCAAGGTGGACATCACCATGGTCGACCTCGACGAGGACGGCACCCCGGACGAGGTGGTCGACGGCGACGGCGGCCTTCCACCCGAGCAGCTTCCCCCGACCGTCCAGGTCTGAGTCGTGCGGATGGGCCCCTGTTGTCGCCCGAGGCGCGACAGGGGCCGTCTCCTCGCGCGATGAGGGTGGGCGCTCAGGCCGCGAGGCGCAGCGTGGCCAGATAGTACGGGGCGTCCCGGTCGTCCACATCGGTCAGTTTCCAGCCACTGCCGTGCACCAGGCTCGCGAACTCGTCCGCCGAGCAGACCAGGTAGTCGAACCACTCGGTGCCCAGCTCGCGGTAGCGCAGCCGGAGCCGCAGCTGGCCGCCCAGCCGGCCTCGGCGGCGGTTGCGCTCGTGGTAACCGGTGTGCAGCGGGTCGCGGGTGCCGTACGGGTCGGTCCCGTGCGCGATGATCTGCGCCCCCGGCCGGGCCAGCGCGGCGAGCGCGGCCAGGAGACCGGGTGCCCGCTCCCGCCCCTCGAACAGGCCCAGGTTGTTGCCGAGCAGCAGGAACGTGTCGTACCGCTGGCCGTCGGCGACGTGCGTGTCGACGGTGCCGTGGACCAGGCGCCGGACCCCGCGGTGCCGGCTCACCGCCAGCGCGCCCGCCGAGGTGTCGAGCCCGGTGACCGGTACGCCGCGTTCCTGGAGCAGCAGTGCGATGCGGCCGGCACCGGTGCCGATGTCCAGCGTCTCGCCCTCGGCGCGGTCCACGGCCCGGTGGTCGTACGGCTGCCAGTCGGCCGGCGGGTCCAGGTAGTGGGCCGCCGGCGCACCGTTGACCAACCCGTCGTCCCGCTCGATGATCTCGATGACCGGCCGGGGCAGTCGCCCGCCGACGAGCGGTCGGGGCCCCACGCCGGTGGCCACGGCGAGCGTGTCCCGGAGCAGTTCGCCGACCACGTCACCAATTAGAGGTTCCCCTGTCACGGCGTTCACGCTATCCGGGCACTCAGCGGCCCGCAGCGGCCGTATCCTGGCGGCGTGACCACGCTGGACCGGCTGTCGGCCGAAAAATACATCCTGCTCACGACCTTCCGTAAGGACGGTCGGGCGGTGCCGACCCCGGTCTGGGCGGTACGCGACGGTGAGGCGTTGGCGGTCTGGACGCGGGCCGACTCCGGCAAGGTGAAACGCATCCGCCGCAACGGCGACGTGACCGTGGCGCCGTGCGACGTGCGGGGCCGGCCGCACGGTGCGGAGGTGCCCGCCCGCGCGACGATCTACGGTGGCGGCGACACGGGCCGGGTTCGCGACCTGCTCAAACACAAGTACCGGCTGATCGGGCGGCTGAGCCTGCTCGGCAGTCGGCTGCGCCGGGGCGAGGGCGGCACGGTGGGCATCCGGGTGACGCTGGCCGACGGTCGCGACTGACGGCCCGGCGCGGGCGACGAGGGTCGGACAGGGAAAGGGGCGGCGGATCGAGATCCACCGCCCCTGACCGGAAAATCTGGTGCCGGCTCAGTCGCCCTGCCGCTGCTGCGGGATCTGGCCCTGCAACAGCGCCCTGACCTCCGACTCGCGGTACCGTCGGTGGCCACCCAGGGTGCGGATGGCGCTGAGCTTGCCAGCCTTGGCCCACCGGGTCACCGTCTTCGGGTCGACACGGAACATCGACGCCACCTCGGCCGGCGTGAGTAGCGGCTCTGGTTCGTGCGTTCGCGATGCCATCGGTCACTCCTCCACATGTATAGACATCGGCCGGGGTCCCGCCGGCCGACGCGTCTCCCATGGTCCGGCTAGTCCCCGATGTCCGACATGGGCCGAACGGATGAAGGTCCCTAGACGGACGGATGAACCATGCCCGATTTTTACGACTTTTACACAGCAGAAAGTACCTTAATAGGACTCATGATCACGGTTCGTGATGCGTCGATTACGAGCACGCCTCGCCTTGGGAGCGCTCCTTGGGCGGTTTGCGCTAATTACACCGCTCGAGCAGCTGCACGGCGCGCCACCGGGCCACCAGTTTGTCGTACGCGGCGGACGCCTCCTCGGCCTCGCCGCGCGACAGTCCGGCGAGACCACTGGCGACAAGCTCGGGTGAGTCGTCCGCGGTCAGCGTCTCGTCCGGAAGCAGGTCGACCAGGCCGCCGTAGTCCAACTCCACCACCGAGCGCGGGTGGAACTCCTCCAGCCAGCGGGCCGCTTCCTCCACGGCCTCGGTGATCGGCGCCTCGCCCACCGACTTGCGCAGCACCGACAGCGCGCGCGACGAGCGGCGGCGGGCCTTGGAGATCTCGGTCCGGTAGCGCAACGCCCGCCGGCCCGGCTCGGTGACCAGGTCACGCTCGGACGGGTCGAAGAGCACGAACCAGCGCAGCGGCACCCCCCAGGTGGCGATCTGCTCGTGCACCCGGGGCACCCCGTGCTCCAGCACCCGGGCGCCACTGCGCCAGTCGTCCACCACGGCCCTGGCCTGCCCGGCGAGCACCGGCGGCACGAAGGCGTCGGCGAGCACCGAGGGCACCCCGTCCCGGGCGCTGAGCGCCGCCTCAGCGACCCGGATCCGCAGGTTCCAGGGGCAGACCAGCAGGTTGTCGTCCGTCTCCAGGACGTACGCCTCCTCCGGCAGGTCGGGAAGCCGGGTCCAGCCCGCGCCCAACGCCTCGATCACCGCCGTCCGCTGCCGGCCGGGACCCTCCACCGGGGCGACCGCCCGCCCCTCCGACACGTAGCGCCGCCAGTAGCTCTGGCGGTCCCGATCGAAGGCGGTCAGCGGTTCGTACACGCGCAGGTAAGAAGCGAAGAGCGACGGCACGGCGCGATCCTCCCACGAACGGCACCCGGGCACCGCCAGCGGCCGCGCCACGCGCGCCGCACGGTGGGACGGCGGCGACGTGTCGGACGCCCTCACCAAGGCCGATACTAGGCTCGACGGCACCGGCAGCATCCCCGCCGGGGTCCACCAGGTCCGCGTCCCACAAGGACGCACACCACTCCAGGAGCCAGTCATGGGCGTATTCGCGAGCACCGACGACCCGGTATCGACCGGTCACGAACAGGTCGTGTTCTGCCAGGACAAGCAGAGCGGCCTGAAGGCGATCATCGGGATCTACTCCACCGCGCTGGGGCCGGCGCTGGGCGGCACCCGCTTCTACCCGTACGCCAGCGAGGACGACGCGCTCGCCGACGTGCTCGACCTGTCGCGGGGAATGGCCTACAAGAACGCGCTCGCCGGGCTGGACCTGGGCGGCGGCAAGGCGGTCATCTGGGGTGACCCCGAGCAGGTCAAGAGCGAGGCGCTGCTGCGCGCGTACGGCCGGTTCGTGGAGTCGTTGGCCGGGCGTTACTACACCGCCTGCGACGTCGGCACCTACGTGGCCGACATGGACGTCATCGCCCGGGAGACCCGCTACGTGACCGGCCGCAGCGTGGAGCACGGCGGCGCGGGCGACTCCTCGATCCTGACCGCCTGGGGCGTCTTCCAGGGCATGCGGGCCGCCGCCGAGCACGTCTGGGGCACGCCGAGCCTGCGCGGCCGCCGGGTCGGCGTGGCCGGCCTGGGCAAGGTCGGCAAGTACCTGACCGGACACCTCCTGGAGGACGGCGCGGAGGTGGTGGCCACCGACGTCAACCCGAAGGCGCTGGAGTGGGTGCGCACCAACCACCCGCAGGTCGCCCTGGTGGACGACGCCGCCGCGCTGGTCGCCGCGGACATCGACGTGTACGCCCCGTGCGCGCTGGGCGGCGCGCTGAACGACGACACCGTGCCGGTGCTGCGGGCCAAGGTGGTGACCGGGGCGGCCAACAACCAGCTCGCCCACCCGGGCATCGAGAAGGTGCTCGCCGACCGGGGCATCCTCTACACCCCCGACTACGTGGTCAACGCCGGCGGCGTGATCCAGGTGGCGGACGAGATCGAGGGCTTCAACTTCGACCGTGCGAAGCTGCGGGCCACCCGGATCTTCGACACCACGCGGGAGATCCTGCACCTGGCGGATGCCGAGGGTGTTCCTCCGGCCGTTGCCGCCGACCGACTGGCCGAGCGACGGATGGCCGATGTCGGCCGGTTGCGAACGATCCACCTGCGTTGAGCACTCACCGGGGGCGGATCGACCGGATCCGCCTCCGGGCCACACGCCGCACACCCCGCTCGGTAAGCTGAGACCGAGTTTCAGTTTCGTGCGTTTTGTCCGGTGTCATGGGTGGTCTTCGTTTCGCTCCTTACCGGGTACACTGGGTGACGGCCGGATCGACGCGACGCGCAGAGCCGGCTGGCGGTAACCCGAGGTGCCGAACGATGGCATCCCCATGTACCGTAAGAGCCACGAGAGATGCCTGACGTCATCGGGGCCCGCCTTCGGGCTGCCCCGCATTCTGTGCGAGGGGGTCGAGCCATGGGGCGCGGCCGTGCTAAGGCCAAGCAGACAAAGGTGGCCCGGGAGTTGAAGTACCACTCCCCGAACACCGACCTCACCGCCTTGCAGCGCGAACTGGCGGGTGCTGGTAAGTCTGAGCACCACTTCGACGACGACTCTAAAGAGCTCGTCGACGACGATGATGAGGATCATGCGGACGACGACCCGGATCCCTGGGTTCGTCCGACCCGCTGACCTTTCGACGTAGCTGAGCACGCGGTGACCCCCGCGTGCTCACGCATGTGCCCGTCGAGAGCGGTACCGGTGCCGACGATCGGGGGCCTGGCCCGGCGGGAGATCTCTCCAGCCGTTCGACAGGCCCCTGACCGCGGTCGCACTCAGCGCGGTCGGTTGTTCCAGTTGTAGAAGGTCGGGATGTTCTCGAAGTGGTTCCAGGCGCAGACCGCGCTGGCGCCGTCCCCGCCCGACACCTCTGCCCGCAGCCGCCGCGCGTCCTCGGCCTCCTGTAGGAGCGCGAGGAGCCCCGGGGCCACCTCCCGAACCCGCTCGGTGACTCCGCCAGGAGCGTCATCCGCTCCGCGCTCAGGCAACCGGTGACTCGTGGTCTCGGGCATGCTCCAACACTCCCTCCAATAGGCGGATCTTGCTGTTGCGGCAGTGCTCGGTCTCCGTACCGTCAAAACGCCCCAGCTCGAAGTAACGGTTGGCGGCGTGGCCGCCGCCACAGAAGCCGAAGTACGGGCAGGACGCCCGGCATGCCTCCACCCCGGTCAGGAACTCGCCCACCCACGGCGTCTCCGCGGCACCGGCGAGAATCTCGGCCAGCGGGGTCGTCAGCACGTTGCCGCTGCTGAAGTCGCCGTAGTGGGGGTCGGTGAAACCGGCCAGCTCGGGCGAGAGCACGGTCACCGAGCCGTCGTGCCCGATCGTCGGGATCGGGTCCAGTCGGCGGGGCAGCACGCTGTCCGCCGAGTTGTCGAGCACCGCCGCCGCATACCGCAGCGACCACTCGATCTCACGAAGGTGGATCCGGGGCTCCCGACGCCAGGCCGCCACCAGCTCGGCCCAGAAGGTGGTCACCGCCGCCGCCTCGTGCCGGTTGTCGCGGGTGTTGACCCCCTCGGTCTCCTCGATGTTGATGCCCAACACGTCGCAGCCCAGCCCGAGGAAGTAGTCGTACAACTCGGCGGCGAGCCCCGCCTCCGGACGGGACACCACGGCGAGCGCCGAGAAGGGCAGCCCGTGCCGGCGCAGCGCCGCGACCCCGCGCAGAATCCGGTCGTACGCTGGCTGGCCGCCCCGGTTGACCCGGTCGCCGTTGCGCTCCCGGGGACCGTCGACGCTCACGCTCACCCGCACCTCGTGCCGGGCGAAGAAGTCACACCAGTCGTCGTCGATCAACGTGGCGTTGGTCTGCACGTGGTGCTCGACCTCGGGGCCGAACGGCGCGATCAGGTCGGCGAAATGCTCCCTGCCCGCCGCCAACGGCTCACCGCCGTGCCACACCACGGAGAACCGACCGGCCGCCGCCCACGGGTTGACCGCCGTCGCCACCGCCTCGGCCACCGACACCGGCATCCGCCGGTCGGCGGCCCGGAACGGCAGGTAGCAGTACGCGCAGTCGAGGTTGCACAGGGTGGTGGGCTGCATGACGACGTACGACGGGACAGCGGCAAGACCGCGCATCCCGCTGAACGACTGTCCCCGAGCAGCCATCGCCCTCCTCCGCCTGGCCTGAGAGGCGGTCGACAAGCCGCGAAGCTGCTTCCCGACCGTCCCTGAAGGGTGCCCTTCAGGCTAGGCGGCATTGGCCACTCGGGTGAAGCCCTGATCAGGTGCCCGTACGATCACCAGAGCGTGATCATCCGCGAGTGTGCTGGCCAACCATCTGCACGTTGCCGGTGCCCTCGATGATCTCGCCGGCCTGCCACGCCTCGACCCCACGGCCGGTCAACGTGGCCAGCGCCCGGTCGGCGTCCTCGGCCGAGACGATGGCGAACATGCCGACGCCCATGTTGAAGGTCGACTCCATCTCCTGGTCGTCGATCCGACCCTTCGACTGGATCAGGTCGAAGATCGGCTGCGGCTTCCACGTGGAGCGGTTGACCACCGCGTCGACGTGCTCCGGCAGCACCCGGACCAGGTTGCCGGGGATGCCGCCACCGGTGATGTGGGACAGCGCCCGCACCTCGGCCTCGGCGATCAGCTTGAGGCAGTCCTTGGCGTAGATCTTGGTGGGAGTGAGGAGTTCCTCACCCAGGGTCCGCTGCCGGCCGAAGTCGTCGATGACGATGTCCAAACGCATCCGGGCAGCGCCGAGCAGCACGTGCCGAACCAACGAGTAGCCGTTGGAGTGCAGACCGGACGAGCGCATGGCGATCACCACGTCGCCCACCTCGACCCGCTCGGGGCTGAGGATGTCGGCCTCCTCCACCACGCCGACGCCGGTCGCCGAGATGTCGTACTCGTCCGGGCGGAGCACGCCGGGGTGCTCAGCGGTCTCCCCGCCCAGCAGCGCGCAGCCGGCGTAGCGGCAGCCGTCGGCGATGCCCGCGCCGATCTCGGCGACCTTGTCCGGTACGACCTCGCCGGTGGCGATGTAGTCGAGCAGGAACAGCGGCTCGGCACCACAGGCCACCAGATCGTCGACGACCATCGCGACCAGGTCGATGCCGACCGTGTCGTGGATGTCCATCTGCTGGGCGATCACCAGCTTGGTGCCCACCCCGTCGGTGGAGGACGCCAGGATCGGGCTCTTGTACTTCGTCGTGTCCAGTCGGAACAGGCCGGCGAAGCCACCGAGGTCACCCAGCACCTCGGGGCGGCGGGTCTGGCGCACCTTCGACTTGAGCAGCTCCACCGCGCGGTCGCCCGCGTCGATGGAGACCCCGGCATCGGCGTACGAGACCGAGCGTTTGCGCGCCTGACGGCTGGCGCCGGCCGTCCAGAGCTGGCGGTCGCCGCCGGCGCCGGTCGGGCTGCTTCCTGCGCCGCTGCGCTCGGACACGTGCGTCACGGTTCTCCCCTTTGTGGTTCTCGGTGCCGCGCCGGCGATGGCCGGGCCGCGCCGGTTGGTGCTACGGGCGGTTTGCGGTCACGCCACCAGGAGTGGTGACGAGCGTGTCGTTGGTGTGCGGGGCCTCCGGCGCCGAGTTGGCGACCCGTCGGCCCACCCCTTCGAGCACGTGCTTGCCGATCAGGTTGCCGGCCGGCAGCTCGATCGGGTACTCCCCATCGAAACACGCCCGACACAGCCGGGTCTTCGGCTGCTCGGTCGCGGCGATCAGGCCGGGAAGCGAAACGTAACCCAGCGTGTCGGCTCCGATGGAGCGCCGGATGCCGTCGGTGTCCAACCCGTTGGCCAGCAGCTCCGCCCGGGTGGCGAAGTCGATGCCGTAGAAGCACGGCCACCGGACCGGCGGGGAGGAGATCCTGACGTGCACCTCCAGCGCCCCCGCCTCACGCAGCATCCGGACGATGGCCCGCTGGGTGTTGCCGCGGACGATCGAGTCGTCCACGACCACCAGCCGCTTGCCCCGGACGTTCTCCCGCAGTGGGTTGAGCTTGAGCCGGATGCCGAGCTGGCGCAGGGTCTGCGACGGTTGGATGAAGGTGCGCCCCACGTACGGGTTCTTCATCAGGCCGGCGCCGTAGGTGATGCCGGACGCCTCCGCGTAGCCGATCGCGGCCGGGGTCCCGGACTCCGGCACCGGAATCACCAGGTCGGCCTCGACCGGGTGTTCCTTGGCCAACTGCCGGCCGATCTGCACCCGCGCCGAGTGCACGTTGCGCCCGGCGATCGTGGCGTCCGGTCGGGCGATGTAGACGTACTCGAAGAGGCAGCCCTTCGGCTCCGGTGCGGCGAACCGGGTGGAGCGCAGCCCGTCCTCGTCGATCGCGATCAGCTCACCCGGCTCGACCTCGCGCACCACACTGGCACCGACGATGTCCAGGGCGGCGGTCTCACTGGCCACGACCCAACCGCGCTCCAGCCGCCCGAGCACCAGCGGGCGCACGCCGTGCGGGTCGCGGGCCGCATAGAGGGTCGACTCGTCCATGAAGACGAAGCTGAACGCGCCCCGCAGCTGCGGCAGCACCTCCAGTGCGGCGGCCTCGACCGACAGGTCCGGTCGGCTGGCCAGCAGCATGGTCACCAGGGAGGTGTCGTTGGTGGAGCCGTCCGCGACCAGGCCGCGTTCGGCGACCTCCTTCTCCAACTCGGCGGTGTTGACCAGGTTGCCGTTGTGCGCCAACGCGATGGTCGTGCCCGAGCTGGTCGACCGGATGGTCGGCTGGGCGTTCTCCCAGTTCGAGGCGCCGGTCGTGGAGTAGCGGGCGTGCCCGATCGCCAGATGGCCCCTAAGGCTGGCCAGGGTGGGCTCGTCGAAGACCTGGGCCACCAGGCCGAGATCCTTGTAGACCACCACGCCAGAGCCATCGCTCACCGCGATGCCCGCCGCCTCCTGGCCGCGGTGCTGCAGGGCGTAGAGGCCGAAATAGGTCAGATTTGCGACCTCTTCGCCGGGGGCCCAGACGCCGAAGACGCCACAGGCATCCTGGGGACCGGGTCGTTGGGGGTCAAGGTCGTGGCTCAGCCGGCCGTCGCCTCGGGGCACCTACCGCTCCCTCATGCTGGTCTGGACCGGCCTGGCGGGGATCACGGGGCGGATCCACACTCCTCGGCCGGGACCACTGTCGTCGCCTGACAGTGTACGCGAATCGCCGTCAATACAGAAAGTCACGATTTCCCTGCCGAGCGTGACGATCACCCGGACATCCGGGCAGCTAGAGGGGCAGATACGCGGAGAGGTCCGCGCGAACACCGCTCACCTGGACGCGACCGTCGGTAACCGCTTCCGCCCACCCGATTCGCCCGGTACCCAGCGCCAGCCAGGTGTCCGGAGCCATCTCGACCACGTTCGGCGGGTTTCCCCTGGTGTGTCGAGGACCAGGAACGCACTGGATCGCCCCGTATGGTGGGACGCGCACCTCCACCGATCGGCCCGGGGCACGCTCCGCGAGGACGACCAACAAGGACCGGACCGCCTCCCGGAGCACCAACCGTTCGGGCGTACGGCCCTCGTCGAATGCCGACAACGCGGCCGCAACGGCGGCGGACTTACTGTACGGAGAGGACACGACGGGACGATACGACCCGCAGGAAAATCACGCGACGCTGGCCCTGGGTCGCGCCGATCCAGTTGGACAAGGCATAGTTGCCGACGGCGTATTCGAACCGTGATGATCCCCGGCCCGGCGCCCCGCCGGTCAAGGGAAGTCAGTCCCGGAAGGCGGTGGACGTGTCAACACACCGACGTGCCTGGTATCAGCGGGCCGGTGTGGTCGTAGCGCTGGTTGCCGGCGCTCTGCTCGCCGTCCCCGCCACACCAGCCCTGGCCGCGAGCATCGACGTGTCGCCCGGCTCGGTCTCTGTCAACGCCGGCAGCGACGCCACGATCACCGTGCAGGTCAAGCCCGGCAACGGCGACACCCAGGCGAAGATCAGCCTTTCCGGCCTGCCGTCGGGCGTCACCTGCGCGAGCGGCTGCGGCGATGTCACGTTCAACCCCGGCTCGACCGACGCGAAGTCTCAGCTGGTCAGGATCGCGGCCAACGACAGCGCCGCCGACGCGACCGCTTCGATCACCGTGGCCGTCGAGGCAGCCTCCGGCCCGGATACCGAGACCGTTCAGCTGACGGTCAAGGGCAAGGCCGCGCCACCGCCGCCGCCGTCGAACCAGACCGTGAAGTCCGTCTCCGGCAAGGTCGTCAAGCAGGCCGACGGCAACCCGGTGCCGAACGCCGTGGTGGTGCTCCTCGACGGTGGGGGTAAGCGCCACGACGCCATCAGCGACGGGAGCGGCAACTTCAGCTTCACCGGCACGACCGGCGATCCGATCACACCCGGCCGGCTCGCGCTCGGTGCCACCTTCGACAACGTCATCGGCCGAAAGACCATCAACGCCGCAGCCGGCCAGTCCATCAACGGGCAGCGCATCAGCCTGGAGATCAAGACCGAGGTGACGCCGAGCCCCACCCCGTCCGCCAGCGCCGAGGCGGTCCCCACCGCCGAGGCGACCGAGGGTGGCAACGAGGATGAGGCCACCGATGAGGCCAGTCCAGGCGCACCGGCGAATGCCTCCAAGAACGAGGACGATGGCGGCGGCTTCGGCTCGTACCTGATCATCTTGCTGGGCGGCCTGCTCGTGGCCGCCGGTGTCGGCACCATCGTGCTGCTCTGGATGAAGCGCAAGGAGAGCGGCGACGACGAGGCCCCTGAGGCCACCGGCCCAGCGGGCGCGGTGCCGGCCGCCAGGGGCGCCTACCGCGGCGGAGACCCGGCCCGGCCGGTCAACCGGGCCGGCGGACCGGACCCGACCATGGTCGGCGGGGCGGCGCTGAGCGAGGCGCCGACGATGATGCACCGCCCGGTGGTCGACGACGTTCCGCCCGACCCGTACGCCGCGCCCTCGCAGCCGTACGGCTCGGCCGGTCAGCAGGGCTGGGGCGGCGGCTACGGCGACGAGCCGGCGTCCGGCGGATACCGTGCCGGCAACTACGGCAACGCACCTGCCTCCGGCGGCGGCTACGGCACGGCGGCGTCCCCCGAGGGTGGCTACGGTGCGGGCGCGGCCGGTGACGGCTACGGTGCCGCGCCCGGTGGTGGCTATGGCAACGCGCCGTCCTCCGGTGGTGGCTACGGCAGCGCGCCGGCCTCGGGTGGCGGCTATGGCAGCCGGGACTACACGGCCCCGGCCGGTGCGGCCGGCTACCCGCCGGCACCTGCCGGCGGTCCGGCCTACGGCGAGCGCTTCGACGAGCCGACGGGTCGATACACCGGCGACAGCACCCAGTACCCGGCACCGGCCGACCCGTATGCCACCGGCGTCTACCAGCCGGAGCAGGGCCACGGCTACGCCCAGCCCGACCCGGCTCCGTACGGCGGCCGGCCCGCGGAGCCGACCGCCGGCTACGGCCAGCAGGCCGGCGGGTACGACCAGGGTGGCTACGGCCAGCAGGCGGGCGGGTACGACCAGGGCGGTTACGGCCAGGAGCCCTCGCCCCAGCGCGGCGGCTACGACGACCGGGGCGGCTACGACCAGCAGGGTGGCTACGGCCAGCAGGCCGGTGGGTACGACCAGGGCGGTTACGGCCAGGAGCCCTCGCCCCAGCGCGGCGGCTACGACGACCGGGGCGGCTACGACCAGCAGGGTGGCTACGACCAGCAGGCCGGTCGGACCCGACCGGACGGCCCGCCGCCGACCGAGCGGGGCGGCCGACGCCTCGACTGGCTGGACGACTGACAGACCGCACCGCCTTCGACAGAGAAGACGGCCACCCGGATCTCCGGGTGGCCGTCTTCTCTGCATTGAGATCCGCTCGCGATCACTGACGTCGGCGCGTTCCGCCCACGGGGACACCCCCGACCGGGAAGTCGACTCGATCCGAGCGGCGGCCAGTGCCAGGCGCGCGTCAGGCGGCAGAGAACACGCCGTTGCGGAGCACCGGGACGACGTCCGATACGCCGACCCGGACGGCGACCTCCACGTCCTCGGCGAAGCCACTCTCGGTCAACTCGCGCCCGGAGACGCTGCCGCGCACCGCCGCAGGAACGTCCGGGGTGCTGGCCAGCGCGGCGAGCGCCATCGCGGCCTCCACGGAGAGCCCACCCGGCACACCGGAGAGAGCGTCGAGTACGGAGGCGGCACCGAGTTGGTCCTCCACCGACGGGCGCAGCGACCCGTCGGGCCACCGCTCCCCGGAGGCGATCACCCCGATCGGTGCGTTCGACGCGCCGTACCCCTGGTGGCGCAGCCAGCGGCCGACGGCGCGGGAGTTACGCAGGCACGCCGCGACCACCGGCAGCCCGGTGGCGCTGGCGGCCGCGCTGATCGCCGAGCCGTTCGGGGAGGGCAGTACCAGGTCCGCCACCATCGGCGCGGAGCCCAGCGCGGCAGGCGAGAGCGACCACGGATGGTCCGCCGTCACCCGCCGGCGGCTCACCGCCGCCACCGCGCCGACCCGCAACGCGTACTCGGCGGCCTGCTCACCCCACGGGAACGGATGCACGCGCATACCGCGACCGACCGCCACGTCGACAGTGGTGGTGAACGAGAGCACGTCCACCACCACCAGCGCCGCGCACACGCGGCCGAGCTCGGCCGCCCCGGTCAGCCCCCAGTCGAACCGGGCACCGGAACCCGGTTGGCCGTAGACGGCCGCCGCCAACGCCTCAGCGCTCGTCAGGCGACGGTTCGGGAACACCGGAGTCCGACTCGGACGACCCATCGGGCCCCGACGGCTCGGCGGTGATCGGCTGCTCCGGCTCGGACCGCTCGAACGACGCCCCGGCAACCGGCGTGACGGCACCGGTCTGCGGAGCGGGGCCGGACGCAGCGATCGGCTCGGCGGCCACCGCCGCCACATCAACCGGCTCGGCAGCCACCGGCTCGGCCTCCGCGACCGGCACGGCCTCGACCGCGCCCGCCACGCCGGCTGCCGCAGCGGGCACCTCGACGGCGGCCGCGCCGCCGAAGAGTCGCGGCAGCGTCTCGGTGTGTGCGCTCCGCAGCTCGTCCAGGCCGATCCGGAACTGGCCGTGCACCTCCAGCGCACCGCCGGTCGGGTCGGTGACGCCGATCAGCTCGAACGGCACCCCGCGCTCGGCACAGAGCGCCGCGAACGCCTTGTCGTGGCCACGCGGCACGGACACCAGCGCCCGTGCCGCTGACTCGCTGAACAGGTAGACGAACGGCATCGAGCCGCCGGTGAAGTGCTCCGGCACCGCGATCCGCGCGCCGACGCCGCGACGCAGACAGGACTCGACCAGGCTCTGGGCAAGGCCACCGTCGGAGAGGTCGTGCGCGGAGGTCAGGTGACCGACCCGGGCCGCCTCGGCCAGCAGTTCGGCGAGCGCCTTCTCCCGGGCCAGGTCGACCTGCGGCGGGATACCGCCGAGGTGCTCGTGCGTCACCCAGGCCCACTCCGAGCCGGACAGCTCCACGTTCGTCTCACCGAGCAGGTAGAGCTGGTCGTGGTCACCACCGGCACGCGGGACGAAGCCCATCGGCACCCGGTCGGCGACGTTGTCCAACACGCCCAGCACACCGACCACCGGGGTCGGGTGGATGGCCGCCGCACCGGTCTGGTTGTAGAAACTGACGTTGCCGCCGGTGATCGGGATGCCCAACTCCAGGCAGCCGTCCGCCAGGCCGCGCACGGCCTCGGCGAACTGCCACATCACGCCCGGGTCCTCCGGCGAGCCGAAGTTGAGGCAGTCCGTGACGGCGATCGGCTTCGCGCCGGTCACGGCCACGTTCCGGTACGCCTCGGCCAGCGCCAGCTTGGTGCCGTGGTACGGGTCGAGACGGGCGTACCGGCCGTTGCCGTCCACCGACAGCGCGACGCCGAGCCCGGTCCGCTCGTCGATCCGGATCACACCGCTGTCCTCCGGCTGGGCGAGCACCGTGTTGCCGAGGACGTAGCGGTCGTACTGCTCGGTGACCCAGGTCTTGTCGGCCAGGTTGGGCGACGCGATCATGCGCAGCACGGTCTCCCGCAGCGCCTCCGGGTCGGCCGGGCGGGGCAGCGTCTCGGCCCGGTCGGCCTGGAGCAGGATCAGGTCGGCCGGCTCGCGCATCGGCCGGGCGTAGACCGGGCCGTCGTCGACCAGTGAGCCAGGCGGCACGTCGACCACGAGGTGGTCCTGCCAGGTGATCAGAAGCCGGCCCGGGCGGCCGTCCGGCTCCGGTGCCGTGACCTCGCCGATCGCGGTGGCCAGCACGCCCCACTTCTCGGCGGTCTTGTGCACCGCTTCGAGCTTGTCCGGCTCGACGACCAGCAGCATCCGCTCCTGGGACTCGCTGGCCAGGATCTCGTGCGGGTCCATCGACGGCTCACGCAGCGGCACCCGCTCCAGCCAGACCCGCATGCCGGTGCCGGCCGCCGCGGCGGTCTCGGTGAGTGCGCAGGTCAGCCCGGCACCACCGAGGTCCTGGATGCCGGCCACGAGCTGGCCGTCGTACAGCTCCAGGCACGCCTCGATCAGCAGCTTCTCGATGAACGGGTCACCGACCTGCACGGCGGGGCGGCGCTTCTCACTGCCCTCGTCGAAGGTGGCGCTGGCCAGCACCGACACGCCGCCGATGCCGTCCCGGCCGGTCTTGGCGCCCATCAGCACGACCACGTTGCCGGGACCGACAGCGGCCTTGTTCTGCAACCGGTCAACCGGAAGAACGCCCAGGCAGAGGGCGTTGAGCAGAGGGTTGCCCTGGTAGGAGGGGTCGAAGACCAGCTCGCCACCGATGTTGGGCAGGCCGAGGCAGTTGCCGTAGCCTCCCACGCCGGCGACGACGCCGGTGAGCACCCGGGCGGTGTCCGGGTGGTCCGCGGCGCCGAAGCGCAGCGGGTCCATCACGGCGATCGGGCGGGCGCCCATGGCGAGGATGTCCCGAACGATGCCACCGACGCCGGTCGCCGCGCCCTGGTACGGCTCGACGAAGCTCGGGTGGTTGTGCGACTCGACCTTGAAGGTCACGGCCAGCTCGTCGGAGATCTGCACCACGCCGGCGTTCTCGCCGATGCCGGCGAGCAGCCGGTCGCTGTGCGGAGCCTTCTCGCCGAACTGGCGCAGGTGCACCTTGCTCGACTTGTAGGAGCAGTGCTCGCTCCACATGATCGAGTACATCGCCAGCTCGGACTGGGTGGGCCGGCGGCCGAGGATCTGCCGGATCCGGTCGTACTCGTCGTCGCGGAGACCCAGCTCGGTGTACGGCTGGAGCTCGCCCGGGGTGCCACCGGCACGCGGCACGGTGTCCACGCCGTCGGTCCAGGCAGCGGGAGCCGCGTGGGCGGGGGCGGTCGCCACGGCGGCGGGCCGCGCCGGGAGCGGCTCGGTCGACTGCACCGGGACGGGGTACGCCTCCGGCGTGTCCCGTACCGGATCCGGATGGGTGGTCATGACCTCTCCTCGCTGCGCTCGTGGGCGCCCGACCGGCGGTTGAGCTGACCGATGATCGCGTCGCCGGTCATGCCGGCGCCCCCACCAGGTGCTTGAGGACCGAGGTGAAGAAGCCGAGGCCGTCGAGCGACGGGCCGGTGAGCGCCTCCACCGCGTGTTCGGGGTGCGGCATGATGCCGACCACGTTGCCGGCGGGGTTGGTGATCGCGGCGATGTCGCGCTGCGACCCGTTCGGGTTGCCGCCGACGTAGCGGGCGACCACCCGGCCCTCGGCTTCGAGCTGGTCCAGCGTCGCGGTGTCGGCGACGTAGCAGCCCTCACCGTTCTTGACCGGGACGAGCACCTCCTGGCCGGGCTGGAACGCGTTGGTCCACGCGGTGCCGGCCGACTCGATGCGCAGGACCTGGTCCCGGTTGCGGAAGTGCAGGTGCTGGTTGCGGGTGAGCGCGCCGGGGAGCAGGTGCGCCTCGCAGAGGATCTGGAAGCCGTTGCAGATGCCGAGCACCGGCAGGCCGCCCCGGGCGGCGTCCACGACCGTCTCCATCACCGGCGCGAACCGGGCGATGGCGCCGCAGCGCAGGTAGTCACCGTAGGAGAAGCCGCCGGGCAGCACGACCGCGTCGACCCCGTGCAGATTCGGGTCACCGTGCCAGAGCCGGACCGGCTCGGCACCGGCGATCCGGACTGCTCGGGCCGCGTCCCCGTCGTCGAGTGAGCCGGGGAAGGTGACCACACCGACCCGGGCGGTCACGGGCGGGCGTCCGCGGTCTCGTCGGCCTCGACCAGGCGGACGGTGAAGTCTTCGATGACCGGGTTGGCGAGCAGCTTGTCGGCGATCTCCCGGGCGCGGGCCAGATCTGGCTCACCGGTGAAATCGATCTCGATCCGCCTGCCGATCCGAACCGAGGCGACGTCGCTGACGCCGAGCCGGGGCAGCGCGTTTGCGACGGCCTGGCCCTGGGGATCGAGGATCTCGGGCTTGAGCATGACGTCGACGACGACGCGAGGCACTGGGCACTCCTGACTGTGTACGCAGTTGGGTGCCGACCCACAACGGGCGAGCGCAGCCAGCGTACCTGGCAGATTCCGTCGCGGACGCACCGGCCGGGTGCAGTTCAGGCAGTGATCAACATTACCGGCCTGCCGGGCGGGCCGGCACGCGGGAAACGAGCCTTCACCAGCGGATATACCGCGCCGCGGGTAGCCAAATCGTTACATTTGTTAACCTCGATGCAATCCTTGATAACGGCCGTCGCGCGCCCTACTGTACATCGACACAGTTCGATGTAGGCGTCGACGGGGATCCCCGCTGGCGCCCTCCCGCACCCGGCGATCCCGGGTCCGCCCGTTCAAGGAGTCCACCCGATGCGCATCCGTCCCCTGCTCGCTCTGCTCGGCACCGCGCTGATCGGCGTTCTCGGCGCCTCGTCCGGTGCCGTCGCCGCCCCCGCCGGCCCGCAACCCATCATCGGCGGCGGCACCGTCTCGTCCGCACCCTGGGCCGCCGCCGTGCTCAGCAACGGCTCGTTCACCTGCTCCGGCAGCGTGATCGGCGCCCAGTGGGTGCTGACCGCCCGGCACTGCATCAGCGGCACGATGTCCGTCCGGGTCGGCAGCGTGGACCGCTCCTCGGGCGGCGTCACCCGCACGGTCAGCGCCACCTACACCCGTAACGACCTCGCCCTCATGCAGCTCTCCAGCACCGTCGGCACCTCGGCAGTGAGCCTGGCCAGCAGCAACCCGCCGATCAACTCGACGAACTCGATCTACGGCTGGGGCATGACCTGCTACAGCGGGTGCTCCGCGTCCAGCCAGCTGAAGACCGCCACCGTCCGGGTGACCAGCAACAGCGCCACCGACGCGTACGGAGGCCAGGCGATCCGGAGCACCAGGATCAACGGCAATGCCTGGCGGGGCGATTCGGGCGGCCCGCAGTTCTACAACGGCCAGCAGGTCGGCGTCGCCTCCACCGCCGACGGTTCCAGCATCCAGAACTACGGCAGCGTTGCGTACAACCGGGCCTGGATCACCTCCGTGGCCGGTGTCTGACGGTTAGCGCCAGCGCGGCGCGGATGGCCGGCGGCGTGTCGGCCCGTCCGCGCCGCGTCGTTTTGCAGCATCCGATCAGGTGAACAGTGCACACGATCGGGTCGTGTCGCTCCTGACAGCATCGAACCGTGCTGGTCGTGACGACGGAGCAACTGCCCGGCTACGAGATCCGCCAGATTCTCGGTGAGGTGGTGTCATCGATGGCCAGGACGCGTAACCCGTACCGCGAGGGGGTCAAGAACCTGCGCGGCGGCGCGTACGACCCGATGGCACCGGACAACCTGACCCGGTGGCGCACCGACTCGGTGGCGCGGCTCGGCGAGGAGGCCCTGCGGCTCGGTGCGAACGCGGTGATCGGCATGCGGTTCGACAGCCGGGACTGCGGCGAGATGTGGATGGAGATCTGCGCCTACGGCACTGCGGTGATCGTCGTACCCGTCATGCCGGACGTCATGCCCGCCGACCAGCCCGCGATCGCGGCGGAAACCGCGCACCAGGGCGAGGTCGTGGAAGCCCCGGGCGGCATCGCCGAACCGGCCAGCGCCCCCAACCTCCGCACAGCAGCCGAAACCCCCACCGGCGACTAACCCCCACCCCACCCCACCCCACCCCACCCCCGCTCGTACGCGTTGATCATGAAGTTATTGCCCTCCGCCTCGGCGAGTCATGGCAGTAACTTCACGATCAACCCGGGTGGGGTGGGTGAGTGGGTGGGGGTTGGTGGGGGGTTAGAGGATGGGGGGTGGGGTGTAGGTGGCTGCGTCGGGGTGGTTTTGCACCACCTTGGTGATGCGGCGGGTTACCGCCTCCACCTGGGCGGGGGCGGCGCCGACGAAGGCGGTGCGGTCGGCTACCAGGGCGTCGATGTCGGCGCGCGTCAGGCTGAGTCGGCCGTCGGCCGCCAGGCGGTCGAACAGGTCGTTCTCCGGGGCGCCCTTCTCGCGCATGGCCAGCGCCACCGCGACCGCGTGCTCCTTGATCACCTCGTGCGCGACCTCCCGGCCGACGCCGCGCCGGACCGCCGCCACCAGGATCTTCGTGGTGGCCAGGAAGGGCAGGAAACGCTCCAGCTCCCGGTTGATCACGGCCGGGTACGCGCCGAACTCGTCGAGCACGGTGAGGAAGGTCTGGAACAGCCCGTCGGCGGCGAAGAACGCGTCCGGCAGAGCCACCCGGCGGACGACCGAGCAGGAGACGTCCCCCTCGTTCCACTGGTCGCCGGCCAGCTCGCCGACCATCGACAGGTAGCCCCTGATGATCACTGCGAAGCCGTTCACGCGCTCCGACGAACGGGTGTTCATCTTGTGCGGCATGGCGCTGGAGCCGACCTGGCCCGGCTTGAAGCCCTCGGTCACCAACTCCTGGCCGACCATCAGCCGGATGGTCGTGGCCAGCGACGACGGCGCGGCGGCGGTCTGCGCCAGCGCGGCCAGCACGTCGAAGTCCAGCGACCGGGGATAGACCTGCCCGACGCTGTCCAGCACACGGGAGAAACCGAGGTGCTCGGCCACCCGGCGCTCCAGCTCGGCCACCCTGTCGGCGTCGCCGTCGAAGAGGTCGAGCTGGTCGGCGGCCGTGCCGACCGGTCCCTTGATCCCGCGCAACGGGTAACGGGTGATCAGGTCCTCCAGCCGCTCGTACGCGATCAACAGCTCCTCCGCCGCCGACGCGAAGCGTTTGCCCAGCGTGGTGGCCTGCGCCGCCACGTTGTGCGAACGACCGGTCAGCACCAGCTCGGAGTGCTCGTGCGCGAGCCAGGCCAGGCGGGCCAGAGTCGCCACCACCCGATCCCTGATCAACTCCAGCGAGGCGCGCACCTGAAGCTGCTCGACGTTCTCGGTGAGATCCCGGGAGGTCATGCCCTTGTGCACGTGCTCGTGCCCGGCGAGCGCACTGAACTCCTCGATCCGGGCCTTCACGTCATGCCGGGTGACCCGCTCCCGCTCCGCGATCGAGGCGAGGTCGACCTGGTCGAGCACCCGCTCGTACGCCTCGACCACGCCGTCGGGCACCGGCACACCGAGGTCACGCTGTGCACGGAGCACGGCGAGCCAGAGCCGCCGTTCCATCCGGACCTTCTCCTCCGGGGACCAGAGGGCGACCAACTCGGGAGAGGCGTACCGGTTGGCGAGCACGTTGGGGATCGTCGTCACGTACCTCATTGTCCCGTACCCGCTGGCCAGCACCCGGACCGGGCCGGAGGACCTCAGGGGCCGGTCAGCTCGTGGATCGTGACCGAGCCGGCGACCAGCCGTACCGGCGCCAGCCGGGCCAGTTCCGGCGACACCACGCCCGCCCGGGTGTCCGCGAAGATCCACCGAACGCCGTACCGCGTCCGCAGCCGATCCAGGTCGGCCGGGGCCGGCGCGGTGAAGACCCGCTCGTTGAGCGCGAACAACTCCTGGTCGGGGAAGCTCTGCCGGGCGTACCCCAGGTTCTCCACGCCGTGCGCGGCCACGACCGCGTCGGTGTAGCCCCAGCTCTCCACCACGGCCCGGTGCCCGCCCAGGCCGGTCACCCAGAACGCGCGGGCATCACAGTGCGGGGTCGTCCGCACCGGCCGGCAGTGCACGTTCGTGGCGACGACGTCGTCGTCGGCGGCGTTGGCGTCCAGCCACAACGCCGCGCGCATCTCGTCGGCGGTGAGCGCGTACGGCTGCGGCCCGCTCGCCGGCACGGGCTCGCTCAGCACCGAGCGGACCGTCCCGGCCACGGGGACCGCGACGCTCGCGCCGAGCAGCGCGGCGGTGACGCCGGCCGCCAGCACGGTCGCCCTCCCTCGGCGGCCTCCCGCCGACGGGGACCGGCGCCCGCGCGGACCGGCTACGGTGCCCGACGTGATCCGTCGCTGCCACAGCGCGGCCGCCCCGACGGCCAGCGCCGCGGCCAGCCCGACGAACAGCACGTACCGGACGGCCGAGATTCCCAGCACCCGCAGCCACCCCTCGATGCTCCGCTCGGGGCGGCCGATCGCCGGCACGGCGAAACCTCCCAGCGCGCCGGCCGCGGCGAGCGCCGCCAGCGCGCCGGCTCCGGCGGTCGACAGCAGCACCGGCCAGGGCACGCGGGTCGCCGCCAGCGACCAGACGGTCAGCACGACACCGATCGGAATGACGCCCATCCAGAAGTAGATCTGGCTGACCGACGGGTGCTGGAACACCCAGGTGGTGGCTGCCCCGGCCAGCACCGTGGCGGCGAGCAGCCAGATCGCGGGATCGGCCCGCTGCCCCCGGTCGACGAGCAGGACCATCCCCACCCACCGCGGCGCCTGGCCCAACACCCACCACCCCACCACGGCGAACGCCAGCAGCCACCCGAGGGCACCACCGTCGTCGATGCCCGGCGGCAGCGGCGCGTCCGGCCAGATCCCGTCGCCCCGACCGAGCGTCTCGGCGTACGGGAGGATGAAGTGCAGCAGTGCCAACGCCTGCACCCGCAGCGTCGAGGCGCCGCCGCCCGCGAACAACCGGAAGCCCAACGCCATCGCCGCCACCAGACAGGCCAGCGCCACCAGGGCGGGTCGCGGCACCCGTCGCTCCCGCCACCAGAGGACGGCCGCGGTGACACCCAGGCCGGCGATCAGCGGTGGCAGCGCGCTGGACTTCGACCCCGCACAGGCCAGCCCGAGCGCGGGGACCAGCGGCCACGCCCGGCCCAGGGCACGCCCCCGCGCCACGTCGACGCAGAGCCCGGTGAGCAGCAACAACGGCACCAGCACGTACGTCTGCGACGGGCTGCCGAACGACAACGGCATCTCGCCGGACGCGCCCACGGGCGAGGCGAGCGTCACGGTACCGCCGAGGAAGCCGGCGACGGCGACCACCGGACCCGTCCAGACGGCGCCGCTGAGGTCCCGGACCAGCCCGGCCGCGAGCACCACCGCCGTGCCGATCACCGGCACCAGCCAGAGCCTCAGCAGCACCACCGGCGGTGCGATGCCCGTGATCATGCTGCTGGCGGCCATGTGCGCGTCGGACAGGTAGTGGTAGCGCAGTTCCTCACCGGTGACGTGCGGCAACTCGAACGGCATCGCCCGGGTCAGCTCCTGCACGAGCCCGAGGTGGTAGAGCACGTCCTGGTAGTAGCCGCCGTACACCGGAGGCAGCGGCACCATGCGCCACTGGGTGTATCCCCAGGCCAGCACCAGCAGCAGCGCCGCACCCATCGCCCAGTGCCAGCCCAGCGGCAGTGGTCGGCGCTCGCCGACCCGCCAGTGCCGGCGCAGCCCGGGTACGGCGGCGAACGCGACCAGCACGGGCAGCGGCCACCAGCGCAGCAGGGACTGCTGTCCGGTCGCCGCGGCCGACGCCCAGCCGACGAGTTCGAGCAGCAGGCCGGTGGCCGCCCCGTACGCGAGGTCCTCCGGCAGGTTGCCCCGGCCGCCGCGCAGCGCGCGGTGCACCAGCGTGCCGGGTAGCACCAGGGCGAAGGACCAGTAGGCGGTGTACCGGACGAGGTCGGGAACGGGCACGCCGCCTCGCCACCAGAGCAGGAGCAGTGCGGCGACGGCGAGCGCCCAGGGCAGCCCGGTGAGGGCCGGCAGGAGGACGGTCCGACGGGGCGCCGACGCCGGGGTGCCGACCCGCTCGACCAGCAGCGTCGCCTCAGCCACGGGCGCCGATGACCGGCCGCAGGTCCGGTGCGCGCGACTCGTCCCCGATCGATTCGGGTACGACCGTCGCGGTGCGCGGGACGTCGTCGAGAGAGTCGAACCCGACGTGGAAGGTCGGTCTGTTCTGCACCGTGGCGTAGATCCTGCCGATGTAGTCGCCCAACAGGCCGAGACAGACGAGTTGCACCCCGCTGAGCAGCAGCACCGCGACGAACATGGAGGTCCAGCCGGGGATGGTGGCGCCGGCGACGTACGCCACCATGCCGAACGCGATCAGCGCGAGGCAGAGCAGGAAGCTGTACATCCCCAGCCAGGTGGCCAGTCGCAGCGGTGCGGCGGAGAAGCTCGCCGTGCTCTCCCAGGCCAGGGCAACCATCCGCAGTAGCGGGTACTTCGTCTCCCCGGCGGCCCGTGCCGCGCGGACGTAGCGCACCTCGGTGCTGGGGAAGCCGAGCGACGGCACGAGCAGCCGGTAGACCGGGGCGCGTTCCGGCAGCCGGCGCAGCACCTCGATCACGTCCCGACTGAGCAGCCGGAAGTCGCCGGCCTGGGCGGGCATCTCGGCGCCGACCAGGCGGCGCATCGCCCAGTAGTAGGCCCGCGCGGTGTTGCGCTTGAAGGCGGTGTCGGTGCTGCGGTCGCCGCGGACGCCGTAGACCACGTCGACGCCGTCCTCGCGGGCCACCCGCAGCATGTCGGCGATGACCTCGGGCGGATCCTGCAGGTCGGCGTCCAGGCTGACCACCCACCGGCCGACCGCCCGGTGGAGTCCGGCGGTCAACGCCGCCTGGTGGCCGCTGTTGCGCCGCAGCCGGATCACCCTGAGCTGCGGCCAGTCCCGGCCGTGGTCGAGGAGCACCGACACGGTGTCGTCCCGGCTGCCGTCGTCGACGGCGACCACCTCGTAGACCTCGCCGAGCGCGTCGAGCACCGGCCGCAGCCGGGTGACCAGGGCCGGGATGACCGCGGTTTCGTTGAACATCGGGACGACCACCGACAGGGTGGTCATCCCGGGAGCGACGGCCTCCATGGTGTTACGGCCCCGTTCCGCACGCAGGAGTGATCGGTCCCGCACCCGGGGGCGCGGCAACGGCCACTGTGGCGCGGCGAAATTCCGACCAGCGGGCCGGCTTCTGAACAGCCCGTTAACGTCTGCTGACGGATGTCGCGGTAACGGGTGGCCCGGGATCAGCGCTCCAGGATGGCCGTCACGCCCTGACCACCAGCCGCGCAGATCGAGATCAGCCCGCGTCCGCCGCCGCGCTCCGCCAGCAGCTTCGCCAACGTGGCCACGATCCGCCCGCCGGTGGCGGCGAACGGGTGCCCGGCCGCCAGGGACGAGCCGTTGACGTTGAGTTTCTCCCGGTCGATCGCGCCGAGTGGGGCATCCAGGCCGAGGCGGTCCTTGCAGAACTCCGGCGACTCCCACGCCGCGAGGGTGGCCAGCACCTGCGAGGCGAACGCCTCGTGGATCTCGTAGTGGTCGAAGTCCTGCAACGTCAGCCCCGCCCGGGCCAACATCCGGGGCACCGCGTACGCGGGCGCCATCAGCAACCCCTCGTCGCCGTGCACGAAATCCACCGCCGCCGTCTCCGACCAGCTGAACCAGGCCAGCACCGGCAGGCTGCGCGCGGCCGCCCACTCCTCGCTGGCCAGCAGCACGGTGGACGCGCCGTCGGTGAGCGGCGAGGAGTTGCCCGCGGTCATGGTGGCCCGATCGGCGTCCGACCCCCGGGTGCCGAAGACCGGCCTGAGCGCGCCGAGCTTCTCCAGGCTGGTGTCGGGGCGCAGGTTCTGATCGCGGGTCAACCCCAGGTACGGCGTCATCAGGTCGTCGAAGAAACCCCGGTCGTACGCGGCGGCCAGCCGCTGGTGCGAGCGCAGCGCCAGTTCGTCCTGGGACTGCCGGTCGACCTGCCAGTGCAGCGCGGTGCGGGCCGCGTGGTCGCCCATCGACAGGCCGGTACGCGGCTCGGCGTTGCGCGGGATCTCCGGCTGGAACGGCTGCAGCGGGCGCAGCTTCGCGGCGATCCTGAGCCGCTGACCGACGGTCCGGGCCGAGTTGAGTCGGAGCAGCGTGCGCCGCATCTCCTCGTTGACCGCGAGCGGCGCGTCGGAGGTGGTGTCGACACCGCCGGCGATGCCCACGTCGAGCTGCCCGAGGGCGATCTTGTTGGCGACCAGGATCGCCGCCTCCAGGCCGGTGCCGCAGGCCTGCTGGATGTCGTACGCCGGGGTGTGCGGGTCGAGCCGGGAGCCGAGCACGACCTCGCGGGCGAGGTTGAAGTCGCGGGAGTGCTTGAGCACCGCACCGGCCACCACCTCGCCGATCCGCTGGCCGGCCAGCCCGTACCGGGCCACCAGGCCGTCGAGCGCCGCGCCGAGCAGGTCCGAGTTGGACGCGTCGGCGTAGCGGGAGTTGGAACGGGCGAAGGGGATGCGGTTGCCCCCGATGACCGCGACCCGCCGGATGCTCTGCACGATCCGCCTCCTCGAGATGTGTTGCCCGAACCCTACTCGCCAGTAGGCTACGCCCATGACCGACAGGTACGCGAGCTTCGTCCAATCGGCCGCCGGCCGCGCGCTGGTCAAGCGCCTCGGGCTGCCCGACCCGCCGCGGCTGCGCCGGCACTCCCCCGGCGACCCGCTGCTACCCGGCCCGGCCCTGCTCGGCGCGGGCGCCGGCGGCCGGCTCGCCGATCCGGTAGCCAGGATCCTGACCGACGCCGGGGTCGAGCTGGCCGACCCGTCCGCCACCGCCAACCTCACCGAAACCCCGCAGCGGTACGGCGCACTGCTCTTCGACGCCACCGGGATCACCGACTCGACCGACCTGCGCCAGCTCTACGACTTCTTCCATCCGCAGGCCCGAGCCGTGCTGCCCAGTGGTCGGGTGATCGTGCTGGGCACCCCGCCGCTGCAGTGCCCGACGACGCGCGAGGCGACCGCCCAACGCGCCCTGGAAGGGCTGGTCCGCAGCATCGGCAAGGAGTTCGGCCGCGGCGTCACCGCCCAACTCGTCCAGGTCACCCGCGATGGCGGTGCGACCGGCACCCTGACGAGCCTGGAATCGACCCTCCGCTTCCTCCTGTCCGGCCGGTCCGCGTACGTCTCGGGGCAGGTGATCCGGGTCGGCGCCAGTGGCGCGAGCTCGCCCGTCGACTGGAACCGCCCACTGGACGGGCAGGTCGTGCTGGTCACCGGCGCCGCCCGGGGTATCGGCGCGGCGCTGGCCCGGGTGCTCGCCCGCGACGGCGCGCGGGTGGTGGCGCTGGACGTCCCGGCCGCCGGGGACGCGCTGGCCGCGGTGGCGAACGACATCGGCGGCACGGCCGTCCAACTCGACCTGACCGCGCCGGACGCGCCGACCCGCCTCGCCGAGCACCTGGCCGGCCGGCACGGCCGCGTCGACGTGGTGGTGCACAACGCCGGCATCACCCGGGACCGGACGCTCGGCCGAATGGACGCCGATCGGTGGGACCAGGTGATCGACGTCAACCTCTCCAGCCAGGAGCGCATCAACGACGTGCTGCTGGAACGGGAGCTGATCCCGGCCGGCGGCCGGATCGTCGCGGTCTCCTCGATCGCCGGGATCGCCGGCAACCGGGGGCAGACCAACTACGCCACCAGCAAGGCCGGCGTGATCGGGTTGGTCGACTCGCTGGCCCCGGCCCTGCGCGAGCGGGGAATCAGCGTCAACGCGGTGGCCCCCGGCTTCATCGAGACCCGGATGACCGCGCGCATCCCACTGGTCGTCCGCGAGGCGGGCCGGCGGATGAACAGCCTGGCCCAGGGCGGGCTGCCGGTGGACGTGGCCGAGACGATCGGCTGGCTGGCCTGGCCCGCCAGCGGCGCGGTCAGCGGCAACGTGGTCCGGGTCTGCGGCCAGAGCCTGCTGGGGGCGTGATGGGCGGCGCGGACGAGCCACCGGTACCGGCCACCGTCGACCTGCCCCGACTGCCGGCCGTCGGGCCGCTGTACCGGCGGGCACTGCGCGGAGCACTGCCCGGTGGGCGGCGCGGGGGGACGCTGCCGGCTGTCGCGCTGACCGTCGCCGGTGTCCGAGTCGACCGGACGCACCTGGCCGACTACGACCGGGTCTGCGGGTTCCCGCTGGCCGAGCGGCTGCCGGTGACGTACCCGCAGGTGCTCGGCTTCCCGCTGGCGCTGCGGCTGATGACCGCGCCGGACTTCCCCTTCCCGGTGACCGGCCTGGTGCACGTGTCCAACCGGATCACCGCGCACCGGGCGGTGCTCGCCGGTGAACCGCTGGACCTCACCGCGTACGCCGAGCACCTGCGCCCGCACGAGCGGGGCCGGCAACTCGACGTGGTACTCGTCGCCTCGGCGGGCGGAACGGAGATCTGGCGCGGCGTCGCCACGTACCTCAGTCGGGGGCGTGGCGGCGACGGCGGCGCCCGGCGCGACCGGGGTGACCGGCCCGCGACGCCGGCCGCCACCGCCCACTGGCGGGTCGGCACCCGGATCGGCACCGACTACGCCCGGGTCTCCGGCGACCACAACCCGATCCACACCTCCCGTCTGGGCGCCCGGCTGTTCGGTTTTCCCCGACCGATCGCGCACGGCATGTGGAGCACGGCCCGCTGCCTGGCCGCGTTGGCGAACCGGCTACCCGGGGCCGGCACCGTCGACGTGGCGTTCAAGCTGCCCGTGGCGTTGCCCGGCACGATCGGTTTCTCCGCCGTCCGGGCCGACGACGGCTGGGACTTCGCTCTGCATGATCCCCGCACCGGCCGACCACACCTGGTCGGCACGGTGCGCTGAGCCGGCGAGCGGGCGGCGCAATGTCCGCGAACCCCCGCCGCCCGTCGTCCGGCCGTTGAGCATGGGGGCATGGACGCCCTGCTCGACCTGCTCCGGGGAACGGTCACCTCACCGTGGGTGTACCTGGTGATCTTCGGGCTCACCGCGGTCGACGCGTTCTTTCCCGCGGTGCCGGGCGAGGCGGCCGTGATCACCGCGGCGGTGCTCGCCGCCGATGGCGGGCACCCCAACCTGGTCGCGGTGATCGTCAGCGCCGCGCTCGGCGCGCTGGTCGGCGACCACATCTCGTACGCCATCGGGCGCGGCGGCGGAGCGGAGCGGTTGACCCACCTCCCCGCCGGCAGCCGTCGGCGGGCCAGCTCCGAGTGGGCCCGGCGCGCCGTCGACCGGCGCGGCGGGCTGATCCTGACCACCTCGAGGTACCTGCCGGGCGGCCGGACGGCGGTCACCCTCACCATGGGCGCGCTGCGCTACCCACGCCGGCCGTTCCTGCTCTACGACGGCATCGCGACGATCACCTGGGCGCTGTACTGCGGGTTGCTCGGCTACTTCGGCGGGCTGGCCTTCGAACGCGACCCGGTGCGGGGCGTCCTCGCGGGTGTGGGGCTCTCGGTGATCGTCACGCTCGGCATCGAGGGCGTCCGTTGGCTGCGCCACCGCGCGCGCCACCGGGCCGCCGACCGCCACTGAACCGCCGGGGGCCGGACGCACGACACCGGCGCGGTGACGGTGGGTCGGGGCGGTCAGTCGGCCGGCGGGCGCCAGGTGACGCCGTGCAGGAGCTGGCCGGCGCCGAGCCAGGCCACGTTCATCATCCGGGTGGCGGTCCGCTCCGGGTCGGCCTCGGGATGGTCCGCGAGCCAGTCGGCCAGCGACTCGGTCGCGCCGACCAGCGCGTACGCGACGACCTCCAGGTCGACGGCGGCGATCTCGCGGCCCTCGGCGCGCAGCGCGTGGTCGAGCATTCCGGCGACCACCTCGACCAGCCGGGCCCGCATGGTGGCCAACTCGGCCGCGAACGGCTGCTCGCCCCGGGCCTGCCGGTAGAGCACGGCCCAGCCGTCGCGGTACGCGCCCACGAAGCCGAAGAACGCTCTCAGCCCTCGCCAGAGTCGCTCGTCGGCCGGCAGGTCGGGTGCGGCGGCGCCGGCGATGGCCTGCATCATCCGGGTGCCCTCGCGGTGCAGGCAGGCGACGAACAACTCCTCCTTGGTCCCCAGGTACGCGTAGACCATCGGCTTGGAGATGCCGGCGACCTCCGCGATCTCGTCCATGCTGGCAGCGTGGAAGCCGCGCCGGGAGAAGACCTTGACCGCCGCGTCGAGCATCTGCTGCTCACGGACGGCCCGTGGCAGGCGCTTGAAGGCGGGAGTGGTGGACACCTTGCGAGCATACCTACTCGTGCGTAGGGTTACGCGCGAGTAGCCAAATCGTTCACGGAAGGCACTTCTCATGACTGACTTCGACCCGGCCACTTTCGACAACCTCGGCCCCAAGGAGTTCGCCCAGCTGGTCAAGTCCACCCCGGACGACAAGATCGCCCAGGTGATGTCCGGAGACCTGCGTGGCAAGATCCTGGGCGAGGTGTTCGGTCGGATGCCGTCGCTGTTCCGCGCCGACCGGGCCGGTTCCACCAACGCGGTCATCCACTGGATCATCACCGGTCGCCCGGACGGCGGCAGCGACACCTACGAGGTGGTCATCGCCGACGGCAAGTGCCAGGTGAACGAGACCCCGCAGCACGACCCGAAGCTGGCCCTGACCATGGGTCCGGTCGAGTTCCTGAAGATCGTCTCCGGTGGCGCCAACCCGGTGATGATGTTCATGACCGGCAAGCTGAAGGCGAAGGGCGACCTCGGTCTGGCCGCCAACATCGCCAACCTGTTCGACATCCCCAAGGCCTGATGTGAGCGCGAGGAGTGAGCCGGGGTTGCGAGCCCCGCAGTCCGCGAACGAAAGGCTGGCGCCGTGGTCGACTTCTCGCTCGACCTGACCGAGGAACAGCGGGACCTACGCGACTGGGTGCACGGCTTTGCCGCCGAGGTCGTGCGCCCGGCCGCCGCCGAGTGGGACGAGCGCGAGGACACCCCGTGGCCGGTGATCCAGGAGGCCGCCAAGGTCGGCCTCTACGGCTTCGAGTTCCTCGCCACCTGCTGGGCCGACCCGACCGGGCTCTCCCTGCCGATCGCCAGCGAGGAACTCTTCTGGGGTGACGCCGGCATCGGCCTGAGCATCTTCGGCACCTCCCTCGCCGTCGCCGCCATCTACGGCGCGGGCACCCCCGAGCAGATGATCGAGTGGGTGCCGCAGTGCTTCGGCGACGTCGACTCGCCGGCCGTCGCCGCGTTCTGCAGCAGTGAACCCGAGGCCGGCTCCGACGTCGCAGCGATGCGGACCCGGGCCGTCTACGACGAGGCCACCGACGAGTGGGTGCTGACCGGGCAGAAGGCGTACGCCACCAACGGCGGCATCGCCGGGGTGCACGTGGTCACCGCCTCTGTCGACCCCACGCTCGGCTCCCGGGGTCAGGCGGCGTTCGTCGTACCGCCCGGCACGCCCGGCCTGGCCGCGACCCGCAAGCTGCGCAAGCTGGGCCTGCGCGCGTCGCACACCGCCGACGTCTTCCTCGACGAGGTACGCGTGCCCGGCCGTTGCCTGCTCGGCGGACGGGACGCCCTGCTGCAACGCCTCGACCGTGCCCGCTCCGGGCAGCGGGCCAGCGGGCAGGCCGCGATGCGGACCTTCGAGCTGACCCGACCCACGGTCGGCGCGCAGGCGCTCGGCGTGGCCCGGGCCGCCTACGAGTACGCGCTGGAGTACGCCAAGGACCGGATCCAGTTCGGACGCCCGATCATCGAGAACCAGGCGGTCGCGTTCACGCTGGCCGACATGCGGATGGAGATCGACGCGGCACGACTGCTGGTCTGGCGGGCCTCCTGGATGGGTCGCAACAACCGCCCGTTCACCGCCGGCGAGGGTTCGATGTCCAAGCTCAAGGCCGGTGAGGTGGCGGTGTCAGTCACCGGGAAGGCGGTGCAGTTGCTCGGCGGAGCCGGCTTCCTGCGCGACCATCCGGTCGAGCGCTGGTACCGCGACGCCAAGATCTACACCATCTTCGAGGGCACCTCGGAGATCCAGCGTCTGGTCATCTCCCGGGCGATCTCCGGGATGCAGATCCGCTGAACGACCCGCCTCCGGCCCCGCCCCGCGAACGCCGGGCCGGGGCCGGAGGTGGTTGGGCCACAGTTCGGCCGGGTGTGGTTGGGCCGCAGTGGTTGGGCCGACACCTGGCCGCTCCGCCCTGGATCCCACGATCCGTGCCGTCTTCGTCACCCCACGCCCACGCTGGCTGGGCCTGGTGCCGCGCCGGGTGCATGATCAAGGATGACGCCCTCACGGACAGGGAGACTCTCGCCCTGTCCGCGCACCAGCCCGGAAGGAGGTCTGCGGCATGGACCTGCCGTTCGTCGTTGCCACGCTGACCCGTCGTGGGTTGCTCACTCCCGGCCGGCCGATCCGGGTCGCCTCGCAGCTCAGCGCCTTGCGCAAGTGGGGCTGGAGCCTGGCCGGCGAACTCCGCCAGGCAGCCGCCCGGGACCCCGGCCGGCCCGCGGTGATCGACGAGGACGGCGTCGAGCTGACCTATCAGGATCTGCTCGACCGGTCCGAGCGGATGGCCCGGTCGATGCGGGCGGGGCTCGGCGTACAGGCCGGCGACCGGATCGGCGTGCTCTGCCGCAACCACCACGGGCTGATCGAGACGATCGTCGCGGCCACCCTGCTCGGCGTCGACGCGGTCCTGGTCAACACCGGGCTCTCCGCGGCCCAACTGGACACCGTCGCCGAGGAACAGCGGCTCCGGCTGCTGGTGCACGACGACGAGTTCACCGATCGGGTCCTCGGCCTTCCCGCAGAGCTACCCCGCCTCGACGAACGTGCCCGGGAGGAGTTGGTGGCCGGGGCGCTGCCGGGCGACCTGCAACCGCCGGAGCGGGATGGGCGGATCATCGTGCTCACCTCGGGCACCACCGGCGCACCGAAGGGCGCCCGGCGTCCCACCCCGAGCGGCTTCGGACCATTGGTGTCCATCATCGACCGCATCCCGCTGCACGCCCGGGGCACCGTGATGATCGCCGCACCGATCTTCCACACCTGGGGCTACGCGGCACTCCAGATCTGCTTCGCGCTGCGGGCCACCATCGTGCTGCACCGCCGCTTCGACCCGGCCGCCACGCTCGCCGCCCTGGTGGCGCATGGTTGCGACGCACTGTTCGCCGTACCGGTGATGGTGCAGCGACTGCTGGAGGTGCCCCTACCGGACCCGCGGCCTCCCCTCAAGGTCGTCGCGGTCAGCGGCTCGGCCCTGCCCGGTGGGCTCGCCCCGACGTTCATGGACGCCTACGGCGACGTGGTCTACAACCTGTACGGCTCGACCGAGGTCTCCTGGGCCTCCATCGCCGCGCCGGCCGACCTGCGGAAGGCACCCACCACCGCCGGCCGGCCGCCGCACGGCACCCGGTTGGCGATCCTCGACGACGGTGGCGAACCCGTGCCCGACGGCCGGGTCGGGCGGATCTTCGTCGGCAACGAGATGCTCTTCGAGGGCTACACCTCCGGGGGCTCCCGAGAGACCCGCGACGGCCTGCTCGACACCGGTGACCTCGGCCGACTCAACGCCGACGGGCTGCTCTTCGTCGACGGCCGAGCGGACGACATGATCGTCTCTGGCGGTGAGAACGTCTTCCCGTCCGAGGTGGAGGACCTGCTCGCCCAGCTGCCCCAGGTCCGTGAGGCGGCCGTGATCGGCATGCCGGACCCGGAGTACGGCCAACGGTTGGCCGCGTTCCTCGCCCTGCACCCCGGCGAGACCCTCGACCCCGAGGCCGTCCGCGAGTACGTCCGGCACTACCTGGCCCGCTTCTCCGTACCGCGTGACGTGATCTTCGTGAAGTACCTGCCCCGCAACGCCACCGGTAAGGTGCTCAGCCGCGAGCTGCGCCGCTACTACGGCTGAAGCGCCAGACCGGTGCCGGGTCAGGGATACAGCGTCAGACCCGCCGACCGGCCGATGGCCACCAGCTGATCCAGGGTCAGCGTGCCCGCGGTCGTCTCGGGCCGACCATCCGCCGAGACCGAGATGTTGTCCACCCGGACCGACACCGACGTCCCCTCCGCGCGCTGCACCAGCACCCAGCGCGAGGCGCGGCCTCCCGGGTCGACCAGGATGCCTGTGATCGTGGCGGCGCCGTCCGGATACCGCCGCACTGTGCAGTCGCGCTGGTCCAGCGCCAACGTGCAGCTTCCCGCCGTTCCGGCCTCTCGCTCGCCTCACCGATCAAACGGAAGCGAGGGGGACCGAGGTTGCCCGGTTCAGCCGGGAATCGTGATCCGGCCGTCGATGGCGGCCGAGGCGATGTCGGTGCGGTGCTGCGAGCCCGCCAGTTCCACCCCGTCCACCAACGCGTACGCGGCGGTGCGGGCGGCAGCCAGGTCGGCGCCGGTGGCCGTACCGCAGAGCACCCGACCGCCGGCGGACAGCAACGCGCCGTCGCCGGCCCGGAGGACGGTGCCGGCGTGGATGATGCCCGGCCGGTCGGCGCCGGTGATCACGTCGCCGGTGCGCGGCGCAGCCGGATAGCCCTGCGCGGCGAGCACCACGGTGACCGCCGCGCCCGGCCGCCAGCGCAGCGGCGGATGATCGGCCAGCGTGCCCGTGGCCGCCGCGTGCAGCAACCCGCCCAGCGGGGTCTCCAGCAGCGCGAGCACCACCTGCGTCTCCGGATCGCCGAAGCGGGCGTTGAACTCGATCACCCGAGGGCCGGCGGCGGTGATCGCGAGCCCGACGTAGAGCAGGCCGACGAACGGGGTACCCCGGCGGCGCAGCTCGGCCAGGGTGGGGTGGACCACGTCGCGCATGACCTCGTCGACCAGGCCGGGCGGGGCCCACGGCAGCGGGGCGTACGCGCCCATGCCGCCGGTGTTCGGGCCGGTGTCGCCGTCGCCGATCCGCTTGAAGTCCTGTGCGGGCAGCAGCGGCAGCGCAGCCTCGCCGTCGGTGACCACGAAGAGGCTGACCTCGGGGCCGTCGAGGAACTCCTCGACCACGACCCGGCCACACTCGCCGGCGTGCGCCAGGGCGGCCGACCGGTCGTCGGTCACCACCACGCCCTTGCCGGCGGCGAGCCCGTCGTCCTTGACCACGTACGGTGTGCCGAACTCGTCCAGCGCCCGCGCGGTGCTCTCCTCGTCCGTGCAGACGTACGCGCGGGCGGTCGGCACACCGGCGGCGGTCATCACGTCCTTGGCGAACGCCTTGGACCCCTCCAGGCGAGCGGCTTCGGCCGAGGGGCCGAAAACGGCGATGCCCTTGGCGCGTACGGCGTCGGCGACCCCGGCGACCAGCGGCGCCTCCGGCCCGATCACGACCAGGTCAGCGGCGATCTCCACAGCCAACGCGGCCACCGCCCCCGGATCGGTGGGGGTGACCACCCGAAGCTCAGCAACGTCGGCGATCCCCGGATTACCGGGCGCAGCAACCAGCCCCGTAACGCCCGAATCCGCCACCAACCCGAGCGCGAGAGCATGCTCCCGCCCCCCACCACCCACCAAAAGAACCCGCACGACCGGGAATCCTACTGACCCCGGTCCCCGCCCCCGCGCGGCAGCCGGTGATCATGAAGTTATTGCCCCCCGGCTCGGCGTGTCGAGGCAACAACTTCATGGTCAACGGCGTCGGGCAGCGGCAATCGCTCGGCGGACGGTTTGGGGGATGTAGTCGGGCTGGAGGGTGTCCCTCCAGGTGAAGCGGAGGACGGTCCAGCCGGCGTTGATCATTAGGTTCTGGCGGCGTCGGTCGGTGAAGACAGCCTCGGGTAGACCGTGAGGGGCCTCGACCGTCGGCCTCGGCGATGATCCGGGGAGCCCGCCAACCAAGGTCGCCGATGCCGAGCAGATAGCCGTCGTCGTCGCGGACCTCCAGCTGGAGGGCGTCGGGCGGCACGTTTCCGTCGACGCAGCGGAGCCGGGCACGGGTCTCGAGCGGCGACTGCGCCCGCCCGTCCGCCTCGCCCAGGTAGCCCCGAGCCGCGACCGCCCCGCGCCGCCCGCGAATGAGGCCTGGGGACGCAGAGCAGGTCTTGGTCCGTCACCAAGCGACGATTCAGCGCCGAATCCAACACACTCACCGCCGAGGAACGATCAGCCCGCAGGCTGAGGTCGGCAAGGGTCCTGAGCGGGTCGGTAGCGCAGAGGCCGTGCACCCGGCCCAGGTGATTGGGCGCGATGACCAACTGATGGACCACCACCTCCGGATGGGCGAGCCGCGCCGGCCTGGCGACGGGACCCGGCACCGACAGGTGGAGGAGACCGCCGCCCTGATCCGCGCCCGTCGCGGCACAGCGTCGTACAGATCGGCGTCCACGAGATAGCTGCCCCGCGCGACAACGCGCCAGCGGCCGGCCCGACAGAACCTCTGCACCTCGTGGACGGTCAGGCCAGCGGCCCGCGCCTGCCCAATCGTTACAATCCCGTCCCGCTCGACAGCAACCCGCCGCACAACCTCCAAGGCGTCCACCCCGCCACCCTGACCCAGCGCGACCCCCCAGACACCCCCCTGTGGACAACCAAAGGCCCCACCTGTGGATAACCACGCTCCTAGTGCAGGTTGACCATGAAGTTATTGCCAGGACACACCGAGGTTTTGGGCAATAACTTCATGATCAACCAAAGGAGCGCGGTGGGTTAGGGGAGGAGGGGGTGGCGGACCACGTTTTCTTCTCGGCCTGGGCCCACGCCTACCACGCTGACCTTCGTGTTGCAGAGTTCTTCTACGCGGTCGATGTAGCGGCGGGCGTTTTCCGGCAGCTCTTCGGCGGTGCGGGCCTTGGTGATGTCCTCCCACCAGCCGTCCAGCTCCTCATAGACCGGAGTGGCGTGGTGGAAGTCGGTCTGGCTCATCGGCATGTCGTCGACCCGCTTGCCGTTGATCTCGTAACCGACGCAGATCGGCACCTTGGGCAGCCCGGTGAGCACGTCCAGCTTGGTGATGACCAGATCGGTGACGCCGTTGAGGCGGCAGGCGTACCGGGCGACCACCGCGTCGAACCATCCGCACCGGCGCTCCCGCCCGGTGGTCGTGCCGTACTCCGCGCCGATCTTGCGCAGGTGCTCGCCGCTGGCGTCGAACAACTCGGTCGGGAACGGACCCGCGCCGACCCGGGTGGTGTACGCCTTGCTCACCGCGATCACCTTGTTGATCGCGGTGGGCGGGATGCCGGCGCCCACGCAGGCACCGCCGGCGGTCGGGTTGGACGAGGTCACGAACGGGTACGTGCCGTGATCCATGTCCAGCATGGTGGCCTGGGCGCCCTCCAGCAGCACCGTCTCGCCCCGGTCCAGGGCGTCCCAGAGCATGGCTCGGGTCTCCGCGATGTACGGCTTGAGCCGCTCCGCGTACTCCAGGTACTCCTCGACGGTCGCCTCGAGGTCGATCGCCTTGCGGTTGTAGACCTTGAACAGGATCTGGTTCTTCTCGCGCAGCGCGAGTTCCAGCTTCTTGCGCAGGATGCCCGGGTCGAGCAGATCCTGGAGCCGGATGCCGATCCGGGCGACCTTGTCGCCGTACGCCGGGCCGATACCGCGGCCGGTGGTGCCGATCCGCGACGAGCCGAGGTAGCGCTCGATCACCCGGTCCAGCGCACGGTGGTGCGGCATGATCAGGTGCGCATCGCCGGAGATCCGCAGCCGGGACACGTCGACGCCGCGCTCGGCCAGGCCGTCGATCTCGGCGAGCAGCACCTTCGGGTCGACCACCACACCGTTGCCGATGACGATCATCGCGTTCGGTGAGAGCGCGCCGGAGGGCATCAGGTGCAGGGCGTACTTCTGGCCGTCCGGGGTGATCACCGTGTGGCCCGCGTTGTTGCCACCGGAGTAACGCACGACGTAGTCGACCCGCTCACCCAGCAGGTCGGTAACCTTGCCCTTGCCCTCGTCGCCCCACTGAGCGCCGATGAGCACGATCGCTGGCATATTCCGCCTCCAGAAGGCTCGGGTGCCAGGTGGCGACCGGTTGGCGAGCCCGGGGTGTCAGGTTAACAAGTAGTGACGGCGCGGCCGGCAGGGGTCGCGTCGAGAGGCAGGAGGCTCCTTCCGTGTACGACGTGGTGCTGCTCACCCTCGCATCGGAGCGGGACGCTCCCACGGGGTGCGGCAGCGGCGGCGCCTGCTGCGGCGGTGCGACCGATGCCGACACCGACCCGCGGGCCGCATCCGGCGAGACCGACCCGCACGGCGAGACCGAACACTGCGTCACCGAGCGGCCCCGCGTACCCGTGTTGGCCTGCGCCGACGCGCTGAACGCCCGCGGCGCACGGGTGCAGACGGTCACCGCCCGGTCGAATGCGGAGATCGACGAGGTGTTGGCGCGGCTCGACGGCCCGCCCCGCGCGGACGGCCTCACCTGGCCGGACCCGGACGGCAAGACCCGACTGGTCGTCGCCACGGCCAGCGACGCGCAGTTGCGCGCCGTGCTGCGCCGGCTGGTCCGGCGGTACGCACCAGCGCCGAGCCGTCGTCCGGCGGACCTGCCCGGTGACCGGACGCTGCCCGACCTGCCGCCGGTGGCCGTACTCCCGCTCGATCCGGCCCGTGGCGGCGACCACCGGGACCTGGCCGCGCAGCTCGGACTGCCCCGTGATCCGGCGGCGGTGGCCGCCGCGGTGCTCGACGGCACGCCACGCCGGCTGGACCTGCTGCGCAACGACGGCGGATCGGTGACCCTGGACGGCGCCCTGCTCGGTGCCGCCGACGACGCCGGCCGGCCGCTGCACTGGCGGGCGCGCGTGGAGGTGGACGACGTCGTTCTCGCCGACGGCGACGAACCACTGCTGGCCTGCGCGATCGGCAACGCCGGCGGGTACGCCGAGCTGAACGACGTGACCCTCCTGGCCGCGCCGGACCCAACCGACGGCCAGGTCGAGGTCGCGGTGGCGGTGCCGGTGGTCGTCCGCTCGGCGCTCGGCAGGAGGCGGGTACGCCTGGAGGTGCGGCGGGCTCGCGGGCGGGCCGTGTCGGTGCTGCCCAGGGAGGGAAAGGTGCCCTACCTCGACGACGGCGTCGAGGGCGAGCTGACCCGGAAGCGATCCTGGTGGATCGAGCCGGGCGCCTGGGCGGTCTGGTCGATCTGACCCCGGCTGCGCCGGACGGCCCTCGTCGGCCGGTGGGCCTATCCTCGCAGGAGGACTGGGGAGGCCGTAATGGACGAGAAAGCCGACCGGGCGCAGGTGCCCGGCCAGCAGCCGGCGCCGGAGCGGGACATCGAACCACTCTGGCCAACCGAGTCGGCCGGGTCCGGCGTGGTGCCGCCATGGGCGTCGGTCGCCGACCGGAGGGATGTCCCCTCGTCGAGCGCGGAGTCGTCGGTCGTGCTGCCGCCGGTGGCCGCGCCGTCGACGGGCGGTCCGCCGGTCCCCTGGCAACCCGGGGCGCCGGCCGGAGCGCCGCCGTCGCCGTCGGACTATCCGTCGCTCACCGGTGCCGTGCCACCGCCGGGCGACTGGGGGGTCGACGGCCGGTCCGCGTCGGGCTGGGCCCCGCCGCAGCCGGGTTGGACGCCGCCGACCGACCCGCCGACACCTGCCGCACCCGGCCCGGCAATCGACGACGCCCTGCCGACGCCGCCGACCGTGGACGCCGTGCCCGGCCTCCCGGTGACCGGCTCCGCTTCCAACGAAGCAGCAGGCCCGGCCGGGCCCACCGGCGCCGCTGCTCCGGCCGTGCCCCCGGACGGCGTGCTGGTCGGCGCCGACGGCCGGGCGGTTTCGGGTCCGACCATTCCCGCCCCGCCGATCGTGCCGGGCGGCGTCGACCTGCATCAGCCGTTCACCCTGGACCATCCCGCGCCAGCGCCCGTGCACGTCGAGCACGGAGCAGCTGCCGGTGCCACCACCGCCGAGCCCGCAGCGGCCGATCCGCCGGAAACCACGGATGGCGGGACCGGCGCCCCGGAGGATGGCCCCGCCGCGGCAGCCACGCGGCCCGGCACGGAATCACCCTGGGCGTATCCGCCGCAGCGGCCGTCCGGCGCATCCGGGCCGGCCAACGGGCAGGTTGCCGGCGCAACGCCTCCGATTCCGGCTCCGCCCGGCCCGCAGCCGTCGCACCCCGGCGCAGCGCAGAGCCCGTACGCGGGCACCGGCACGACGTACTCCGGGCAGACCTATGCGGGGGCGGTTGGCGGCCAGGCTGGTTCCGCGCCGATCCCGCCTCCACCGGACGTGCCACGGCTCGCTGATCCGCCGCAGAGCATTGCGGTGCCACAGCAGGGTGTGCCGGTTGCCCCGCCGCCGGGGCCGTTCCCGCCGTCGCCGGGCTGGTATCCGCCGCCCTGGCAGCAGGGCACCCCGGGGATAGCGCCCGCGCCGCCGCAGCAGTACCAGGAGGCCGAGGGGGTGACCCGGGTGCCGCCGTCGACCGGCTATCCGGACGCCACCTGGACACCGGAGACCACCGCTGCGCCGACCGCCGAGGACTTCGCCCGGCGTCGGCAGGTGCGGCCCGCCGACCCGGTCGCCACCATGGGTGTACGCGCGGTGGTCAACAAGATGGGCCTGCTGCGGCTCGCTCCGGGGCGGCAGGAGCAGGAGCTCAAGCGCGACATCGAGATGGTGCGCCGCAACTTCGGCGGGCTGCGGCAGGTGACCGTGGTCAACCCGAAGGGTGGCGCCGGCAAGACGGTGGCCATCCTGCTGCTCGCGATGACGTTCGGTCAGAAGCGCGGTGGCTACGTGCTGGCCTGGGACAACAACGAGACCCAGGGCACCCTCGGGATGCGCGCCCAACAGGACTTCCACTCGCGCACGGTACGGGACATGCTGCGTGACCTCGGTCAGTTCCAGGGCGCGCACGGGCGGGTCGGTGACCTGTCGCAGTACGTCCGCTCGCAGGGCGAGGGGATGTTCGACGTGCTGGCCTCGGACGAGTCGGCCACCGGCGGTGAGATGCTCACCGCGGCCGCGTTCGCCGAGATTCGGGAGGTCGTCAGCCGGTTCTACAAGTTGATCTTCGTGGACACCGGCAACAACGTCCGGGCGCAGAACTGGCAGGCGTCGATGGACGCGACCGACCAACTGGTCGTCACCATGTCGGCCCGCAACGACTCGGCCGAGACCGCCGCGCGGATGCTCGACCACCTGGAGCAGAGCGGCCGGCAACGGCTGGTTCGGCAGGCGGTGACGGTCGTGTCGATGCCACCGTCCCGCAAGGAGATCGACCTGCCGGCCATCCAGGAGCACTTCGCCGCCCGGACCAGGGCGGTGCTGCTGGCACCCTACGAGCGGCTCATCGACAGTGGCGAGCCGATCCGGTACGGCGGGTTGTCCGCAGCCACCCGGGACGCCTGGCTGAAGATCGCCGCCGCGGTCGCCGAAGGGTTGTGAGCCGCCGACGGCCGGGCCGGCCTCTGCACCGGCCCGGCCGTCGGAACGGGTGTCAGTGGCTGGCCAGCGCGTCCGCCGCCGACGGGTCACAGTCGCGGAGGAACTGGGCGCAACGGGCCGCCTCGTCGGCCTCGCCGATCTCGTCGGCGGCTCGGGAGAGCACGTACAGGCAGCGGAGGAAGCCCCGGTTCGGCTCGTGCGCCCACGGCACAGGTCCGTGACCCTTCCAGCCGTTGCGACGCAGCTGGTCCAGCCCACGGTGGTAGCCGGTGCGCGCGTACGCGTACGCCGTCACCACCTGCTCCTGCGCGAACGCCCGCGCCGCGAGCTCCGCCCAGGCCGCGCTGTAGGTGGGGAAGCGGGCCGCCACCTCGGCGTACGCCCCGTCGGTGCCGACCTCCTCGGCGGCGGCCAGGGCGGTGTCGGCCTCGTCGTTCGCCGGAAGGAGGGTGGCCGGTGGCTCCGGCAAAAGGTTCTGCATTGCCCCATTCAACCCGCTGGACGGGGCAACGCGCGAGCGGGTCGGCCGACGCGTTCCGCTGAACGGCTGAGGGTTTGCTCACGCCTGCGGCCTATGCCGTCGCCAGGTGATTTCCACTACAACTAATGGTCCGGAGCCTCCCCAGGACCCGGTTACGCAGGAGCCCGGTGGCCTCGGCCGCCGGGCTCCTGTCGGTGCCACCCCCGCCCGGTTTGGGCCCGCCCCGCCGGAGGGGCAGGATGGCCGGGTGCCGACCCCACCTCCCGCGGACGTCATCGAGCCGCAACTGCACACCGACGAGATCCAGACCCGGGACGAGTTCGACCGGCGGCTGGCCTCCGGCCGCCTGACCGGGTTGACCGTGCAGGGACTGCGCCTCGACCTCGCCCCGGTGCCCGACCTGACCGGAGTCGAGGTCACCGGCACCCTCTTCGTGGGCTGTCGGTTCGCATCCCGGGACGTCGGCGCCGACCTGGTCCGGCGCGGCGCGAACGTGGTGCCGCCGTTCTCCGGGCTGCCGTACCCGACTCAGCCGGCGCACCTCTACACCCCCGACGACCTGGCCGCCGGGTTCGCCGAGGGCGGGTTCGCCGGGATGTACGACACCCGGGTGTACGCCCATTACCGGGCGCACGGAGGCGCGTTGCCGGACGTCAAGGAGGCGCTCGGCCAGCGACTGCACGACCACGGCGTGGACAACGCGCTGGCCGACGCCACCCGTGCCTGGCTGGCCGAGAACGGGCCGCAGTCGGTGGTGGGCATCATGGGCGGGCACGCGGTGCGACGCGGCAGCCCGGCGTACCGGATGGCGGCGGTGCTGGGTTGGGAGCTGGCCCGGGCCGACCGCCTGGTGGTGACCGGCGGCGGCCCCGGGGTGATGGAGGCGGCGAATCTCGGCGCCTTCCTGGCGGACCATCCGGCGACCGAGCTGACCGCGGCGATCGACCTGCTGGCCACCGCGCCCGACTTCGCCGACCACCAGCGGTACACCGCCACGGCGCTGACGGTCCGGCAGCGGTACGCGGGCGTGCCCCGGCAGCGCGGTGCCGACGCCGGATGGGCGCGAGCCGGTGGGCTGGCGATCCCGACCTGGCTGTACGGGCACGAACCGGCGAACCTGTTCGCGGGGCGGATCGCCAAGTACTTCTCGAACGCGATCCGGGAGGACACCATCCTGCGGCTCGCCCGGGGCGGCATCGTCTTCGCCCCGGGGCGGGCGGGCACGGTGCAGGAGGTGTTCCAGGCGGCCACCAAGACCTACTACGGCACCGACGGGGCGAGCGGGGCGTACATCTTCCTGGACCGCGCGTACTGGACCCAGGAGTTGCCGGTGGAGGCGCTGTTGCGCCCGTTGTTGGCCGCCTCGCCGTTCGGCGACCTGTCGGCGACGATCCACCTGACCGACGACGTGCGCGAGGCCGTGCGACTGCTCACCGCCTCGGCCTGACGGAACGACGACGGCCGGCCCCCGAGGGGAGCCGGCCGTCGGTGGGGCGTCGTTACTTGGACATCGTGGTGCCGGCGGAGCGCAGGTCCTCGCAGGCCACGACGACCCGGGCGGCCAGGCCGGCCTCGGCGGCCTTGCCCCAGGCGCGCGGGTCGTAGAGCTTCTTGTTGCCGACCTCGCCGTCGATCTTCAGCACACCGTCGTAGTTGCGCAGCATGTGGTCCGCGACGGGCCGCGTGAAGGCGTACTGGGTGTCGGTGTCGATGTTCATCTTCACCACGCCGTAGTCCAGTGCCTCGCGGATCTCGCTCAGCAACGAGCCCGAGCCGCCGTGGAAGACCAGGCTGAGCGGCTTGTCCTTGCCGTACTTGGCGCCGACCGCGTCCTGGATCTGCTTGAGGATCTCCGGGCGGAGCTTGACGTTGCCCGGCTTGTAGACGCCGTGCACGTTGCCGAAGGTCAGCGCCGCCATGTAGCGGCCCTTCTCGCCGAGGCCGAGCGCCTCGACCATGGCCAGACCATCGTCGACAGTGGTGTAGAGCTTGTCGTTGATGGCGTTCTCGACGCCGTCCTCCTCACCACCGACGACCCCGACCTCGATCTCAAGGACGATCTTGCCCTTGGCGGCCTCGTCGAGGAGCTGGGCGGCGATCTCCAGGTTCTCCTTCACCGGCACGGCCGAGCCGTCCCACATGTGCGACTGGTACAGCGGCTGCTCGCCGCGCTTCACCCGCTCCTGCGAGATGCCCATCAGCGGACGGACGAACCCGTCCAGCTTGTCCTTCGGACAGTGGTCGGTGTGCAGGGCGACGGTGACCGGGTACTTCTTGGCCACCTCGTGCGCGTACGCGGCGAACGCCACCGCGCCGGTCACCATGTCCTTGATCGACGGGCCGGACAGGTATTCGGCGCCGCCGGTGGAGACCTGGATGATGCCGTCGCTCTCCGCGTCGGCGAAGCCCTTGAGCGCCGCGTTCAGCGTCTGCGAGGAGGTCACGTTGATCGCGGGATACGCGTACCGGCCAGCCTTGGCGCGGTCCAGCATCTCCGCGTAGGCCTCGGGGGAAGCGATGGGCATGTGATGCGCTCCTTACTTACCACTCTCGGCCGTGCTGGCCGCTGTTGTTCACGTGTGCGCCGGACCGCGCTGTCCTCCGCCCGGCAGTATCCCGCAGGTGTGGTGTGCAGGAGAAATCGCCCCGGCTGCTGGCGAGATCCGATCACCGGTTGTCCAAGCGGTCCGGAACGACGACGCTGATCAGCCAGGTGACCACGGTCATCACGATGGCTCCCCAGAAGGCGGCCCAGAAACCGTCCACCTGGAACGGCAGGTCGAGCCCCCGTGCGATCCGGTCGGTGAGCAGAAAGAGCAGCGCGTTGACCACCAGCGCGAACACGCCCAGGGTCAGCAGGTAGAACACGCAGCCGACCACCCTGATGATCGGCTTGAGCACCGCGTTGATCACGCCGAAGATCAGCGCCACCACGATCAGGGTCAGCACGGTGTTGCCACCCGAGCGGCCGTTCACGTCGACCCCGGGCACGATGAGCGTGGTTATCCACAACGCGACCGCCGTGATCGCCAGCCGGATGAGGAAGCCCACGGCCCCATCCTGGCACCGGGCCACGCCGTCGAGGGGTCATTCCGCCGACTCGGCTTGCCGGCGCGCCACCGGCACAGCCCGTACGGTGGGTGGGAACCGTGCACCGAGCCCCGGGAGGGACGATGGGTCAGCCCGATGAGGACTTCACCCCCGGCGACCACCTCGACCCCGTCGAGCGCAACCCCGAGGCGGAGCCGGCCGACGCGGCCGAGCAGGCCGCGGAGGTCGGCCCCGGCGACGGCGACAGTGAGCCGCACCGCGGCCTGGAGGTCGACGACTGGGACGCGATGGAGCAGGCGCGGGTGGTCACCGGCGACGAGGACGACTACCGCTGACTCTTCCGAGCCTCACCGGTCGGCGTCCACCAGGTCCGGATGGCGTGCCGCCCAGTCACCAAGCCGATCCTCGTGCAGCGCGGCCAGGAATTCCGGGGCGAGCTCCGGGTCGGGGGACAGGAGGTAGCGCGGCCCGCTCGCGTTGACGACCGGCAGGCTGAGCCCCACCGGCTCGACCGATCGCAGCGTGGGAACGAGCTGTGCCACATCCAGCAGGGCGGCCCGGTCGGGGAACACCAGAAGATCCGAGCCGGCGGTTCCCAGCAGCGCGGAAAGTCGTACCGGATTGGTGAGAACGCCATTCTTGGCGGCCTGGTCGACCAGGCCGGCAACGTAGAGCCGGGCGTTGTGGTCCCGGTCCTGGCCCCCCAGGGGCAGGCCGCGCCGCTGGCGGAGCAGGTCGACCGACGCGGCGCCGTCAAGACGCTGGCAGCCGACCGGGAAGAGCCGCCCGGTGTGGATCGAGCGCACCTGCTGCGGCAGGCAGACCCGGACGCCGTCGACCGCGTCGGTCAGCTTTCCCAGCGCGGGATAGGTCAGCACCACCCCGCTCGCCGTCCTGATCCCGGTCAGCTCGGCCACCGTTCGACGCGTCAGCTCGTAGCCCCTGGTCAGATCCGTCCGGTCGGAGTTCGCGCTGGCCCCGAGCAGGAATGCGGCGTTCAACTTGTCGGTGCCATGACCGGGGATCGGCACCTCCAGGTCACGAGGCAGCGAGATCAGGTACGGGCGGCTGCGGTCGGCCGGGATGTGCAGCAGCAGCACCGAATCAGCCAGCGGTGTCGCCGGCCCGTTGCTGTCGATGCCGAGCAGGAGCATGGTCACCGCACCCGTCGTCGCCGGCCGACCCGACTCGCCGATCAGCTCGGCGACCGGCGGCGGCCCGGCACGCTCCGGGGTGAACAGAGGCACCCCGATTCCCAGTACGCCGAGCACCGCCAGGGCGGTACCGCCGGCCTGCCAGCGTCGGCGACGCCGCCGCCGGCCGTTCGCCAGCCGGTGAATGGCGGCGCGCAGCGGGCCGGTCGGTGGGATCAGCGGCTCGTGCCGTGCGAAGGCGGCACGCAGGTCGTCCTCGATCATGATCAGGCCTCCACGTACTCGGCCCGGAGCGTGGCCAGGGCCCGGGAGATGGACGAACGTACGGTCCCGACGGCGCAGCCGAGGATCTCGGCGATCTCGGCGTCGGGCAGGTCCTCGTAGTAACGCAGCACCAGGGTGGCGCGTTGCCGGCGCGGCAGCCGGGAAAGCCAGGACCAGACCTGGTCCCGGTCCACGGCGGACTGGGCGTGGTCGGCCGGCGCCGGCACCCCGTCGTCGGGTTCTCCCCGCAGCAGCACCCGACGCATCCAGGAGCCGCGCCGCCAGTCGACGTACTGGTTGGTGAGCATCCGGCGCACGTAGCGCTCCGGCGAGTCCGCACGGGCGACCCGTCGCCAGTTGAGCTGGACCCGGACCATCGTCTCCTGCACCAGGTCCTGTGCCTGGTGCGGATCGCCGGTGAGCATCACCGCGTACCGCAGCAGCGGGGCCAGTCGCATGTCCGCGAACTCCTCGTACGTCACTGCACCTCCCGGGCTCCTGCCTCAGATGACGGAAGCGGACAGACCGAACGTTGCGGTGACGCTGATCAACCTTTCGGCTCGTTCTCGCCTCGTCGCGGCGCTCGGGGCGGCAGTCAACCTTGTGATTCCTTAAGATCCGCAGGCTCCACCTGAATCCCCCACCTGGAGGAATCCCTCATGCTCACCCACACGACCCGGCGCTGGCTCGCCGGGCTGGGCGTAGCAGGCGCATTCGTTGCAGCCTCCGCCACTCCTGCATTCGCTGCGGAACCCACCATCGCAGACGCGAAGGGCGCCGAAGGCTTCTCGCTGTACGCGAACGACGTCATCGTCGCCCCCGGCGGCCCAGAAAAGTGGATCTCGCTCTACTCCCTGGTGGACCAGCCGTTCACCAGCTACACGGTGACGGTGGACCGCAGTGCGGTCGAAGGCTTCGCAGAGGTGCAGAATCTGGATGATCCCGGCGCCTGTACCGAAGCCGGAGCCGTCCTGACCTGCACGGTGAAAAACGACGAGGAACCGGACCTGAACCTGGTCTCCCTCCCTGTGCTGCCGCGGGACGGGGCAAAGGCCGGGCAGGAGGGCCAACTCCTCTTCACCGTCAGCACCCCGAACGCCGGAACCTCCACCTACCGTTCCACGGTGACGATCGGCGAGGGTGTCGATCTGACATCCGAGCCCGTCGTCGATCTGGCCGGCGCGCCGGGCAGCACGGTGCTGTCCCCGCTGTCCGTGAGCAACCAAGGCAAGACCGACGCCAAGGGCGCGGTGCTGTTCTTCTTCGGCTCCTACGGTCTTGGACCGGCCAAGCGTTACGAGAACTGCGAGTACTTCCAGGACAACTTCGATCAATACGCGTACGCCTGCTCCCTCGACGCCACGGTGGCTGCGGGCGGCAGCGCGAAACTCGACGACTCCTTCGGCTTCGCCGTCCCCGGTGACGCTTGGGCGCCGAACACCGACCATGGCTTCGCGATCTGGATGACCCCCGCAGACTGGCAGGCGTTCCGATCGGAGTTGCCCGACTTCGGCAAGGGCACGAAGGGTGACGACGGGGTCCTGAAGCTTTCCGCCTCTGCTCCCTCCCGGGCCCTGGCCCGCGCGCTCCAGCAGACGGACGTCGACCCGGCCAACAACGAGACCATGATCAAACTCACGGTCAAGGGCGACCAGAAGGCCGATGTCGAGGCCAGCGGCGCCACCCTGGATGCTCAGGTCGGCGCAACCGTCCCGGTCACGGTCGGATTCACCAACAATGGCCCGGCAGCGATCAACGTCGGCGGCGAAGAGGGCATCTACACCCTGGCGCTGGTCACCCTGCCGAAGGGCACCACTGCGGAGAAGGCACCGGAGCAGTGCGCCGACGTCGAGGGCGAATTCGGTCCGGACTCCGGCAAGTCAGGCGCCGCCGCCTACACGTGCTTCGTGCCAGGCGTTGTGGGCAAGGGCAGGAAGGCTGAGTTCACATTCTCCCTCCGCGTCGACCAGCCCGGCGCCCTCACCGGAACGGTCCAGCTGTTCCACGGCGACCCGAAGGAGAACGTCGGTAAGGACCTGAACCCGGCCAACGACACCGCGAAGATCCTGGTGAACGCCGCAGGCGGTCAGGGTGGCGGTGACGGCGGCCTGCCGGTCACCGGTGCGTCGACCGGTCTGATCGCCGGCATCGGTGCGCTGCTGCTCGCCACCGGCGTCGGCGGCTACCTGGTGACCAAGCGTCGCCGGACCCGCTTCGTCGCCTGATCCATCCCGCACCACCGGTGCCCCGCCGACCATCCCGGTCGGCGGGGCGCTGTCGTTCGGCGCGGCCGCGGGGGATCGCGCCAGCGGGTGGTGGGGGCCGGTCGGGCGCGGGCCGGGACCCGGACTTCGGTACCCTTTGTGGCCGTGGACACAGCTGAGAAGACCCGCGCTCTCACGGAGAGCGTCGCCCTGAACCCGCTCGATCCCAAGGACCTGTTGCAGACCTTCGGGTTGATCGGCGTCTGGGTGATCCTCTTCGCCGAGACCGGCCTGCTGGTGGGGTTCTTCTTCCCCGGCGACTCGCTGCTGTTCCTCGCCGGGGTGGCCGCGTCCCCGGTGGCGGACGCCATCTTCGGCGACGGCACCCGGCTCTCCCTGGCCGGCCTGCTGATCGGCGGGCCGATCTGCGCCGTCGCCGGCGCGCAGCTGGGGCACTGGCTCGGCTCGCGGTACGGGCGGCCCATGTTCGAGCGGCCCAACTCACGGCTCTTCAAGCGGGAGTACGTGGAGAAGGCGGAGTTCTACTTCCAGAAGTTCGGCCCGGCGAAGGCCGTGGTGCTGGCCCGTTTCATCCCGATCGTGCGGACGTTCCTCAACCCGGTCGCCGGGGCGCTCGGCATGCCAGCCCGCCAGTTCCTGCTCTGGAACATCGTCGGCGCGGTGCTCTGGGTGGACGGCATCCTGTTGATCGGCTACCTGCTGGCCGAGCAGATCTACCAGGCCATCGGGGACAAGATCGACCACTACATCCTGCCGGTGGTCGCCCTGATCATCCTGATCTCGGTGCTGCCGATCTTCTTCGAGTTCCTCCGCGACAGGCGTGCCCGCAAGCGCGGCGAGGCCATCGCGGTGGTCGCGGCGGCCAGTGCCGCTGGAGCGGTCGAAGCGGTGCGCGAGACGTTCGACCACGACCACGACCACGACCAGCACCCGCACGACCGTCGGCGTCCGGAGCACGGCCAGGAGCGCTGACGAGGGGGTACGACGACGGCCGGCCCCCTGCTGAGGGGGTCGGCCGTCGGCATCTCGGACCCGGCCTCCGGCGGTGCGGCCGGGGACGAGCAGGTGTCACCCACCGATGGCGCCACCCCTGGCTCGCCATCGGACACCGCCCCGGCGCGGGACGGTGTGCACTGCCTACGTCAGCGGGCCTTCTTGGTGGCCCGCTTACGCGGCGGGGTCAGCAGGTCGGCGATCGTCGCGATCGCACTCGGGACCAGCCGGTAGTACGCCCAGACACCGCGCTTCTCCCGCTCCAGCAAGCCGGCCTCGGTGAGGATACGCAGGTGGTGACTGACCGTCGGCTGAGAGAGGCCGAGCGGCGCCGTCAGGTCACAGACGCACGCCTCGCCCTCTGGGGCCGACTGGATCAGGCTGAGCAGCCGCAACCGAGCGGGATCCGCGAGGGCCTTGAGGACCCCCGCGAGACGCTCGGCATCGGCACGTTCGATCGGCTCGCCGGCAAGCGGCGAGATCTGAGGCATAGTCATTTCGGCCAACGCAGTTCCCACGAATTCCATCCTTCCACCAGCAGCATCGATCCGCCTGCATATCAGCAGATCCGAATCGGCAAACTTTTACGCCACAAGGCCGAGGTCAGCCAACGTATAGGCCGCCCGGTACGGCAGTCCGGCGGCTCGCACCGCGTCGCCGGCACCTCGATCAACAATAACCGCCACACCCACGACTTCGGCCCCGGCCTCACGAAGAGCCTCGACCGCCGTCAACACACTTCCGCCCGTCGTGGACGTATCCTCCACCGCCAACACCCGACGGCCGGCCACCTCCGGTCCCTCGATCCGCCGTTGCAGACCGTGGGCCTTGCCCGCCTTGCGCACCACAAAGGCGTCCAGTGCCCGATCGGTCGGAGCGGCATGCATCATCGAGAGCGCGACGGGATCCGCGCCCAGGGTCAGCCCGCCGACGGCATCGAACTCCCAGTCGGCGGTGAGGTCGAGCAACACCCGACCGACCAACGGGGCGGCCCGGTGATGGAGCGTGACGCGCCGCAGATCGACGTACCAGTCTGCCTCGCGCCCCGAGGAGAGCACGACCCGTCCGTGGACAACAGCCAGGTCGGTAATGAATTTACGCAGGTCGTCGTGGTCCCCCATGGCGATAGAGGTTACTGCGCAAGTCTGAACGCCGGATGTGGGGTCCACCCTGATCAGCCCGCCGGGGGACCGACGGTTGGCGATGTTCGACTACGCTCAGCTACCGGACCGGTTGCGACGCGCCAATGTCCCCGCCGTCGTGCCCGCGCAACGGCCGGCCCGTCGAGGCTCAGCGCTCGTCGCGACCGATCCGGCCGCGGGTGTCCCGGGCGACCGCCTGGAGCAGCCGTCGCGGTGCGTGCCGCAGACCCGCAGCGGCCACTTTGTACTTCCAGGCCGGAATGCTGACCAACTTGCCTTTGCCCAGGTCACGCAGGGCTTCGCCGACCACATCCTCGGCCCGCAGCCACAGCCATTCCGGCGTTTTCGACATGTTGATGCCGGCCCGCTGATGGAATTCCGTACGGGTGTAGCCGGGGCAGAGAGCCATCACCCGGACGCCGAACGGTCGCGCCGACTGACCGACCGACTCGCTGAAATTCGTGACCCACGCCTTGCTGGCCGAGTAGGTCGAGCCGGGCATCACCGCGCCGAATCCGGCGACCGAAGAGACATTTATCACTGCCCCATCCCGCCGTTCGGTCATCGGTCGCAGCGCCGCCAGGGTGAGCCGCATGACCGCGTGCACGTTGAGCCGCAGCAGGCGGGCCTCGTCCTCCGCGGAGGAGCGCAGAAAGGGCTTGTTGAGGCTGATCCCCGCGTTGTTGACGAGCAGGTGCACAGGGCTGTCGTCGGTGAGCCGCTGCTCCACGGTGGCGCAGCCCTCGTCGGTCGACAGATCCGCCGAGATCGTCTCCACCGCACGGCCGTGCCGGGAACCCAGTTCGGCGGCCAACTCGGCCAACCGGCCCGCGTCCCGGGCGACCAGCACCAGGTGCCAACCGTCAGCGGCCAACCGGCGGGTGAACGCCGCACCGATGCCGGCGGTGGCACCGGTGATCAGTGCCCGTCGCTCGGTGGTCGTCTCATCGAGCGTCACGGGCTGGTCCTCACCTCGGCGGATACGGGGGCGCGATCGGCGCCGGCGGGGGCTGGTGCGGGGCGGGCGGAAACCCGGGTGGGGCGGACGGCACGGTCGGCGCTGCCGGGCGGTGCCGACGGAACCAGGCGTTCGCGGCCGGCAGCGCCAGCAGCGTAGCTACCACAAGGTAACCGAGGCACTGTCCGACCGAAAGCCCGGCGTTCAACGGGATCCACCACGACGGGTACGCATCAGCGATCAGGCCCAGCAACTCGGCCGTGGCCCGCTCGCCGTCGCCCAGCCGCAGCGGCGCCGCCCGCTCACCGACGAGCACCGCCACACTGCAGCAGCCGGCGAGCAGGCCGAGCCCGCAGACCACCCAGGTGGCCACCCGGGCGCCGGAACGACCGGCCAGCAGCCCGAGAGCCAGGCCGGCGAGCAGCGGTACGGAGAGCGCGGCCACCACCGCCGACAGGGCCGCGGACGCCCGCAGCAGGGTCACCACGTCGTCGATCTGGCGCGTGCTCGCCGAGGTGTCCCGGGCGGCAGAGCGGAACGCGTCGACGGTCCGGCTCAGCACCGCCAGGTCGACAACGGTGTACGCGAGTGCGGCGGCCGCCATCACCAGCAGCACGGCCGCGGCAAGCAGAACCACGGCGGGCCGGCGGGCCGGTGCCGATTCCGGGTACGACACGACGGATCCCTCCGGTAGGCGTCGGGTTGCAACCTACTCGGAGGGACCGTCGGAGTCGTGCTTATGGAGCGGTCAACTCGTCGACGGCGGGGTCGAGCCGGGGCGGTCGCCCGGCGGCGTGTCGCCCGGGCCGGTCGGACCGGACGGCGGGTAACCAGGCTGCTCCGACCCGGGCGTCTGGCCCGAGGTCGACGGGAAGCCCGGCTCGCCGCTCGGCGGGTAACCCGGCTGGCCCGGAGTCTGCGGGTAACCGGGCTGGCCGGGAGTCTGCGGGTAACCCGGCTGGCCCGGGGCCTGCGGGTGACCCGGGTAGCTGGCACCCGGGGTCGGCGGTTCCCAGCCGGCGGTGGGCTTGCGGAAGAACTCGTTGGCCTTCGGCAGCGCCAACAGGATCAGCGCGGTGAGCAGCGCGAGCAGGCTGACCACGCCGAGCAGGATGCTGACCGGGGTGAGCCAGGAGGGCAGAGCCTCCTCCACCCGACGCTGGACCTCCGCGCTGCTCGGCATGTCCCCGCTGGTGTCCCCGCCGGTGGTGAAGCTGCCGGCCGCGCCGCTGAGCAGGCTGCCACCCACGCAGCACACCATGATGCCGCCGACGATCCAGGTGGTGATCCGGGTGCCGTTGCGGCCCTGGTTGTTGAACAGGGCCAGGACGGCCAGGACGACCGCGAGCAGCAACAGCAGGATGCTGCTGCCGATACCGATGGCGTAGAAGACGTCCGCCACAGTGTCGGCGCCGTCGGCGGAACTACCCTCGTACGCCGCGCGGATCGCATCACGGGTCTTGCCCGCCGTGGCGAGGGTGAGGATCAGGCTGATCACCTGGCATGCCAGGAACAGGAAAAGCAGATAGCTGGAAATCGTCACGATGGATGGCCGCTGGCGGGCCGGCGTGCTCTGGGCTTCGACCACGATTGTCCTTCCCTAGATCGCGCCAACACCGTATCGACAACGAGCCACTCCGGCATGCCGTGCCGATCCCGGCGCCTCCGGACGGAGTCGCGCTCAGCGCTCCTCGGCCGGTGGCCCGATCGTCAGATCGGTGACGTCGAGCAGGTCTCCGCGGGCAACCCGCCAGCCCTCCTCGCCGTACGCCTCGAAGGAAAGCCGCGCGTCGCCGCCGGACTGGTAGTCGTGGTACCGCATGGTCCCGGCTGGCTGAAGCCCGGTCTCCCCGATGGCGGTGTAGCGCGCCTGCCCCGTCTCGGACCAGGTGTAGCGCAGGCCGCCGAGGTCGATGGTCGGGGCGCCCGGGGTGACGGTCGCGCCGGGCTCAGCGGTCCAGAGCACCAGCTCCAGGTCTCCGCGGTCCTCCACGGAGAGCCGGTGCCGGGTGCCGGACTCGTCGTCGAGCAGGTGCTGGACCCAACTCCAGTCCCCCTCGACGAGGCGGATGGTGCCGCTCACGGCGTACTCCCGGTCGCGGATCCGCACGCGGTCGCCCTGGGTCAGATCGTGCGGGCCGCCGCGCGGCGACTCCGCCGCCCGACCGCGCGGAGGTCCCCCGGGGGGCAGCGCGCCGCCGGGCCGGGTCGTCCGCCGCGACCGCACGACGATCACGACCACGACCAGCGCGAGTACGACAACCGCCGCCACCAGGTACGTCACCCGCACGTTCACCCGACCACCTCCCCAGGTACGTCGGGGCGAACGGTAACAACCCCGGGCACCGGGACGACTTGCGCTGTGGCCGAAGGCTCAGCTGCCGGGGGCAACCCCGATCGGCGCATGGATCATGCCACGGCGAGTCGTTGGGTGGCGTAGTCGCCGAGGGTGGTGCGGCCCATCACGCAGCCGACGAACGTGGTGAACTCGGTCGGGTCGTTTCGCAGCGACGTCCACGCCCCCTGGGCCGCCGACGGGTCGACCCGCTCGAGCAGGGTGGCCGCGTAGGCGCGGCCGGCGGGTGAGCCCTCGGCCAGCAGTCGGTCGAGCTGCCGGCGTACCTCCTCGGGGTGGTCGTCGAGGGCGGCCTCGACCCGGTGGTACGCCTCGGTCACCGGCAACAGCGTGCCGGCGATCCCGACGCCGCCGAAGGCGAGCGTGTCGGCCCCCACCAACTCGTCAACGGCGTCGTCGATTTCCCGTTTCCACTTCTTTCCCATCCCGAACATGCCCACATCCTTTCCCCGCCCACCTCCACTCCACCCTGTTGATCAAAAGGTTTGCGTCATCAGAAGACGTCCCGCTGACGCAAACCTCCTGATCGACGCACTGGTCAGGCGGGCGTGACCGTGAGGGTGTTGGTGGGGGGCTGGAGGTCGACCTTCACCGTGTCGCCGTCGCGGATGGTGCCGGACAGCAGCGCCTTGGCGAGTTGGTCGCCGATTGCCGTCTGGACCAGGCGGCGTAGCGGACGTGCGCCGTAGATCGGGTCGTAGCCGTGCTCGGCGAGCCACTGACGGGCGGACTCGGTGATGTCCATTCCCAGTCGGCGGTCGGCGAGGCGCTTGCGCATCCGGTCCAGCTGGATGTCCACGATGGATCGCAGATCGTCCCCGTGCAGCGCGGCGAACACCACGATGTCGTCCAGCCGGTTGAGGAACTCCGGCTTGAAGTGCGAGCGGACCACCGCGAGAACCCCCTCCCGACGCTGCTCGTCGGCCAGCGTCAGATCCCCGATCACCGACGACCCGAGGTTGGAGGTGAGGATCAGGATCGCGTTGCGGAAGTCCACCGTACGGCCCTGGCCGTCGGTGAGCCGACCGTCGTCGAGCACCTGCAACAGCACGTCGAAGACGTCCGGGTGGGCCTTCTCCACCTCGTCGAGCAGGATCACCGAGTACGGCCGTCGGCGCACCGCCTCGGTGAGCTGGCCGCCCTCCTCGTACCCGACGTAGCCGGGCGGCGCGCCGACCAGGCGGGCCACCGAGTGCTTCTCGCCGTACTCGCTCATGTCGATGCGGACCATCGCCCGCTCGTCGTCGAAGAGGAACTCGGCGAGCGCCTTGGCCAACTCGGTCTTGCCGACCCCGGTCGGGCCGAGGAAGAGGAAGCTGCCGGTCGGTCGGTCCGGGTCGGCCACGCCGGCCCGCGCCCGGCGCACCGCGTCGGAGACCGCGCCGACCGCCTCCGCCTGACCGACCACGCGAGAACCGAGGGACTCCTCCATCCGGAGCAGCTTGGCCGTCTCGCCCTCCAGCAGCCGGCCGGCCGGGATGCCGGTCCAGGCGGCGACCACCGCGGCGATGTCGTCCGCACCGACCTCCTCCTTGAGCATCGCGCCGTCGGCCTGGAGCCGGGACAGCTCCTCCTCGGCCTGCTTCAACTCGACCTTGAGGGCGGGGATGCGGCCGTAGCGCAGCTCCGCGGCCCGCTCCAGCTCACCGTCGCGCTCGGCCCGCTCGGCCTCGCCGCCCAGGCGCTCCAACTCCTCCTTGGCCGTGGAGAGCTTGGTGATGTGGCTCTTCTCCGTCTGCCAGCGCTCGGAGAGAGCGGTGAGCTGCTCGCGCTTGTCGGCCAACTCCTTGCGCAGCCGCACCAACCGCTCCGCGGACGCGGCGTCCGGCTCCTTCGCCAGCGCCATCTCCTCGATCTCCAGGCGGCGGACCGCCCGCTCGATCTCGTCCACCTCGACCGGCCGGGAGTCGATCTCCATCCGGAGTCGGGACGCGGACTCGTCCACCAGGTCGATCGCCTTGTCCGGCAGGAACCGGTCGGTGATGTACCGGTTCGACAGCGTGGCGGCGGCGACCAGCGCGGCATCGGTGATCCGTACGCCGTGGTGCACCTCGTAGCGCTCCTTGAGGCCGCGCAGGATGCCGATGGTGTCCTCGATGGTCGGCTCGCCGACCAGCACCGGCTGGAAGCGGCGCTCCAGCGCCGGGTCCTTCTCGATGTGCTCGCGGTACTCGTCCAGCGTGGTGGCGCCGACCATCCGCAACTCACCGCGGGCGAGCATCGGCTTGAGCATGTTGCCGGCGTCCATCGAGCCCTCGCCCTTGCCGGCGCCGACCACGGTGTGCAACTCGTCGAGGAAGGTGATGACCTGGCCGTTGGAGTTCTTGATCTCCTCGAGCACGGACTTCAGCCGCTCCTCGAACTGGCCCCGGTACTGCGCGCCGGCGACCATCGCGCCGAGGTCCAACGAGATCAGCCTCTTGTCGCGCAGCGACTCGGGCACGTCACCGGCCACGATCCGCTGGGCCAGGCCCTCGACGATCGCCGTCTTGCCGACGCCGGGCTCGCCGATCAGCACCGGGTTGTTCTTGGTACGGCGGGAGAGCACCTGGATGACGCGACGGATCTCGGAATCCCGGCCGATCACCGGGTCGATCTTGCCGTCCCGGGCGCTGGCGGTGAGGTCGACGCCGTACTTGGTCAGTGCCTGGTAGGTCTGCTCCGGGTCGGCGGTGGTGACCCGGCGGTCGCCACCGCGAACGGTCGGGAAGGCGGCCACCAGGGCGTCCTCGGTGGCACCGGCCGTCTTCAGCGCGCCGGACACCGCGCCGCCCACCCGGGCCAGGCCGGCCAGCAGGTGCTCGGTGGAGGTGTACTCGTCGCCCAACGGGCGGGCGATCTGCTCGGCGGCGCCGATGGCGTTGACGAACTCCCGGGCCAGGGTGGGCTCGGCGATGCTGGAGCTCCGTGCGGCGGGGAGGCCGTCGACCGCCCGCTGCGCGGCCCGGCGCAGCTCGACGGGGTCGGCCCCGACTGCGCGCAGCAGACCGCTGGCGGTCGAGCCATCGGTGTCCAGCAGTGACAGCAGCAGGTGCCAGGGTTCCACGGTGGCGTGGCCGCGCTGGTTGGCCAGTGCGACGGCACCCGTGATGGTCTCGCGGCTCTTGGTGGTGAGTTTTTCGGTGTTCATGGGCTCCCCCGGATCGGCGTTGTCCACTGGGTTGGACACAACCAGAGTTGAGCGTATTCCGCTCAACCTTAGCGCTGTGACGCCCATCACTCGCGGCGACGCCATCCCTCGGCCCGTTCCTCGCTGATCCGCGAGTTCCGTCCGATCGTCGGCGTCTCCGAAGCGGTAGCCTTGCGCAGGTGCGAGTACGTGTCGAACAGACTTCCTTACCGGGCATCGGTGTGCGTCATGATCTGGTGACGGAATCCGGTCGCCGGCTCGGCGTGGTTTCCCACCGCAACGGTCGCCGGGATCTTGTCCTCTACGATCCCGACGATCCCGACTCCTGCCAGGCGGACATCCCGCTGACCGACGACGAGGCAGAGGCGTTGGCCGACATCCTCGGCGCGTCGCTGATGCTCGGTCAGCTCTCCGGGCTGCGCGAGCAGGCCGCCGGTCTGCTCACCGAGCAGATCGCCATCTCGGCGGGGTCGCGCTACGTCAACCGGCCGCTCAGTGACACCAAGGCGCGTACCCGCACCAGCGCCTCCATCGTGGCGGTGCTGCGCGACGGCGAGGTCATCGTCTCGCCGCTTCCCACCTTCCGCTTCGCGGCCGGTGACGTGGTGGTCGTGGTCGGCACCCGCAAGGGTCTCGACGGCGTGTCCGCCATCCTCGCCGACAGTGACCCGGACGGCTGAGGCGGATGCACGAATCGACCACACTGCTCGTCGAAGTCGGCGCGCTGCTGCTGCTGCTCGGGCTCCTCGGGCGGCTGAGCCGCCGGGTCGGCCTCTCACCCATCCCGCTCTACCTGCTCGCCGGGCTCGCATTCGGGCACGGCGGGTTGCTGCCGCTCAACGCCAGCGAGGAGTTCTTCGCGGTCGGCGCCGAGATCGGCGTGATCCTGCTGCTGGTGATGCTCGGCCTGGAGTACTCGGCCAACGAACTCGTCGGCAACCTCCGTTCGGCGGCACCGGCCGGGCTGATCGACGGCGTGCTCAACGCACTGCCCGGCGCGGCGTTCGCCCTGCTGCTCGGCTGGGACTGGGTGGCCGCACTGGTGCTCGGTGGTATCACCTGGGTCTCCTCCTCCGGAGTGATCGCCAAGGTTCTCGCCGACCTCGGCCGGCTCGGTAACCGGGAGACTCCGGTGATCCTCTCGATCCTGGTGATCGAGGATCTGGCGATGGCGCTCTACCTGCCACTGGTCACCGCCGTACTGGCCGGAAGCGGCTTGCTCGGCGGCGGCATCGCGCTCGCCGTCGCGGTCGGCACGGTGCTGCTCGTGCTGGTGGTCGCCATCCGGTACGGCCATCTCATCTCGTCGGCCCTGTCGGCGAAGGACCCGGAGGCGCTGCTGCTCGGCGTACTCGGGCTGACGTTGCTGATCGCCGGTATCGCGGCGAAGCTCCAGGTCTCGGCGGCGGTTGGCGCGTTCCTGGTCGGCATCGCGCTGTCCGGCCCGGTGGCACACCACGCGACCGAGTTGCTCTCCCCGCTGCGGGACCTGTTCGCCGCGGTGTTCTTCGTCTTCTTCGGGCTGGTCACCGATCCTCGCGACATTCCACCGGTGCTGCTGCCGGCGCTCGCGCTGGCCGTGGTCACCATGGCGACGAAGACGCTCACCGGTTACCTCGCGGCCCGTCGGGTCGGCATCGCCGAACCCGGTCGGTGGCGGGCCGGCCTGGCACTCGTACCCCGAGGTGAGTTCTCCATCGTCATCGCCGGCCTCGCGGTGGCCGCCGGCAGCGTCGAGCCGCGGTTGGCCGCGCTGGCCACGGCGTACGTCCTGATCACCGTCGTGACCGGTCCGATGCTGGCCCGGCTGCCCGACTTCCCGTGGTTCAAGCGGTGGCTGCGCACCCGCGCGGCGGCCCAACGGCGCGAGCCCGTTCCGATCCCCGACTGACGCCTCGGCGCCACTCGACCATCCAGTTGCCCCGGCCAGGCCAACGGTTGCTGAATTGCTCCCAACGAGGACTACCGCAGCACCCCACGGCGGGTTACCGTTTCGCCCCAGCAGCCAGGGTTCGCAGATGGCAGGTGCCGTCGCGGGCGAGAGCGGAGGGTTGGCCGGTGAGCGTGCAGGAGTCGACGTTCCACGGCTTCGCTAACCCCGTCGATCCGACTCCGGCGGAGTTACGAGCCTGGGCGTACCAGCCCGATTCGGTGCCGTTGGCTTCCATGCCGCCCGACTGGGACCTTCTGGTCTCCGGTGACCGGCTGGTGCTGACACTCTTCGAGCTGGCGATGGACTCGACCTGCCCGGCCCGCCGCTTCGCGCTGCACTGCCTCTACATCTACGCGGCCGACGGCATCCGGACGAACTTCCGCGCGCATCCCAAGCGCCGCTTCCGCAAGCTGGTCGAGCAGGCCGAGCGTGACGGCGACGAGCTGATGAAGATCTGGGCGCACAACGGCCGGGTGTTGCTGGCCCGACCGGATCTCTTCGTCTACCGGGACTGGTGCGAGGGCGGCCTGGTCCGGGAGAACCGCCGCCTCGGCTGACGCCCGCCCCCACCCCCGCACCTTGCTCCCCGTCGATCTAAGGCGTATCCCTGCTTGTGGATATCCATCCACCGCGAGATGCCCCAGATCGATGACGGAGGCGGGGCGGCGGCGGTGGGGCAGGGGGTGGGCGGGCCGGGACCCCCCGTGAGTCCCGGTCCGCACGTTGGTTGCCGGTCAGTCCCGCGGCGGCGGGGTTCCGGTCCGGCTCTGGTCGGGGCCGCGGTCGTCCTGTTCGGCGAACCGTCCTTCGATGATCTTGTCTCGGAAGCTTCCCTCGGTCACCTTGTCGAACTTCTCGCGGACCGTGTCCGCAAGGCCTTCGAGCCGGTCCTCCGTCTGCTGGGCCACCTTCTTCGCCGACTCCGTCATCGCTCCCCTGCCATGCCGGTGGGCCGATTTACCCCGATAAGAACCTGTATGGACAGGCTAACCGGAACGGCCCGGCCCACGCCGGGAAATCCCGTGCGGACCGGGCCGAGGAGAATCGGATCCGATGCGGTCGGTTCAGCGGTCGGGCATGCGCCGAGGCCGCCAGACCACCAGCGCCGTCGAGGTGCGGTTGGTCGGCACGAGATCCCGGCCCGGGAAGCGGGCCAGCGACTCCAGCTCGGCCACCCGGCGGTACGCGGCATCCAGCTCAGCCTCCAGCCGGGCCACCCGCTGCTGCGCCTGCTCCACCAACCGCTCGAGCCCGATGATCCGCTTGACCCCGGCGAGGTTGATCCCGTCGTCCTGACTGAGCCGCTGCACCTCACGGAGCAACACCACGTCGCGGACGCTGTACCGACGCCCGCCGCCGGCAGCCCGACCGGGCTGTACGAGCCCCAACCGGTCGTACTGGCGAAGGGTCTGTGGGTGCATCCCCGCCATCCGTGCCGCGACCGAAATCATCAACACCTTGGCCTCGTAGGCAGGGTCACTCGAACCGAGGAACTCGCCCGACATCCCACTCACCTCCGCGTCCGTCCATCGGACTAACTGACCCGACGCACCCGCGCGTCGAGATGGTCACGGGCCGCCGGCGGGCTCTGCTCGGCGAACGCCTCCAACGCCGTCCGTGCCTCGTCGGACAGGCGGGCCGGCACCACCACGTCCAACGTCACCAGCAGGTCGCCGGCCTGCCCGTCGCGGCGGGCCACACCCATGCCCCGGGCCCGCAGCACCCGGCCGCTCGGCGTACCCGGCGGGACCCGCAGGGTCACCGCGCCGTCGAGCGTGGGCACCCGCAGGTCCGTGCCGAGCACGGCCTCCGCGAAGGTGACCGGCACGGCCAACGTCAGGTCGTCGCCGGTACGCCCGAACAGCTCGTCCGGACGGACCTTGACGTGCACGAACAGGTCACCGGCCGGGCCGCCGCGCTCACCGGGCTCACCCCGCCCGGCCAGCCGGATCCGTTGGCCGTCGGCCACGCCGGCCGGAAAGCGCACGTTCATCGTGCGGGTCTTGGTGACCCCGCCGCTGCCGTGGCACTCCGGGCACTTCTCCTCGACCACCGTGCCGACGCCCTGGCAGTTGCGGCACGGCTCGGAGAAGCTGAACGACCCCTGGTTGCGGGTGGTCACCCCGGCGCCGTGGCACACCTGGCACGTACGCGGCTGGGTCCCCGGCTTGGCACCGTTGCCGTGACAGGTGTCGCAGACACCCGGGGCGCGCAGCGTCAGCGGCACGGTCACCCCGCGCACCGCGTCGCCGAAGTCCAGCGCCACCTCGGTCTCCACGTCCCGACCGCGGGCCGGACCACGCGGCGCGGCCTGCCCACCGCCCTGACCACCGGAGAAGATCGAGCTGAACAGGTCCTGGAAGCCGGCCCCGCCGAAGCGACGGTCACCGCCCTCGGCCGCACCCCCGCCGAACAGGTCGGAGACGTCGAAGGGCGTGCCGCCAGGCTGGCCCGTACCCCGCGCACCGCGACGGAACGCGCCCGAGCCGAACAGCGAGCGCATCTCGTCGTACTCCCGGCGGCGGCCGGCGTCCGACAACACGTTGTACGCCTCGGACGCGGCCTTGAACCGCTCCTCGGCCTTCGGGTCGCCCGGGTTGTGGTCCGGATGCGACTCGCGGGCCACCTTGCGGTACGACTTCTTGATGTCATCCGCGGAGGCGGCCTTGTCCACGCCCAACACGGCGTAAAAGTCCTTCTCGAGCCAGTCCTTCGAACTCACCGGTCCACCCCCTTCCCACCGTCGTGGCCCGGCCGTCCCGCCCGTCGCATCGCAACGGACGGAACGGCCCGGTCACCGTCTCGCACTATTCCGGATCCGCGACCGCGACCAGCGCGGGGCGCAGCAGCCGCTCACCGAGCTGGTAGCCGCGCCGCATGACCTGCACGCAGGTCGGCTCGCTGACCTCGTCCGAGGTCTGGTGCGCGACCGCCTCGTGCCGGGTCGGGTCGAACGGGTCGCCCTGCTCACCGAAGGCGTTCAGGCCGAACTTGCCCAGCGCGGTGGTGAGCTGTTCCGCCACCGTGCCGAACGGCCCGACCAGGTCACCGTGTTCCCGGGCCCGGTCCAGGTCGTCGAGGATCGGCAGCAACGCGGCCAGCACGGAGCCGGTCGCCTGCTCCTGCACCAGGCTGCGGTCCCGGTCCACCCGCTTGCGGTAGTTGGCGTACTCCGCCGACACCCGCTGCAGATCCCGGGTCCGCTCGTCCATCTCGGCCCGGAGCGACTCCATCTCGGCGCCGAGCGGGGTGCCCGTTCCTCCGCCACCCACCGGCTGCGCCGGGGCGTCCACCACCGGTGGGCCGGCCGGCGTCGGACCGTCGACCGAGGTCGCCTCGATCTCGATCTCGTCGACCACGATCTCGGCGTCCTCGACCAGGCCTTCGGCGGGCACGTCGGTCCCCGCGTCGGCCGCGGTGCCCTCCGGCTCCGTCGTGTCGGTGAGCTTGCGGTTGTTGCGGATGACGTCCCGCTCCCCGTCGCCGGTGGTCGGCTCGGTGGGCGCGGAGCCACCCGGCGTCGACCCGGTGCCGCCCGGGTCGGCGGCTCGTGGCTTCTGCGTCATGCGGCTACCTCATCCCCTGCGCCGTGGATACGTCTCGGAGGCCGACGGTCACTTCTTGCCGTCCTCGTCCACGATCTCCGCGTCGACCACGTCGTCGGCGCCAGCGGCACCGCCGGCCTGCGGACCGCTCGCCCCGGTGGCACCCGGGCCGGCCTCGCCGCCAGGCTGCTGGCCCTGCTCGGCCTGAGACGAGTAGAGCAGCGAACCGGCCTGCTGGGAGACCTGCGCCAGCCGCTCGTGCGCCGACTTGATCTTTTCGATGTCCTGACCGCCGAGCGCGCCACGCAGCTCACCGAGCGCCTCGTTGAGCTGCTCCCGGTTCTCACCGGGCAGCTTGTCGCCGCTCTCGGCGAGGAACTTCTCGGTCTGCCACTGGAGCGCCTCGGCCACGTTGCGGGTCTCGGCGTCGTCGCGGCGGCGCTTGTCCTCCTCCGCGTGCTCCTCGGCGTCCCGGCGCATGCGCTCGATGTCGTCCTTCGGCAGCGACGAGCCGCCGGTGATCGTCATCTTCTGTTCCTTGCCGGTGCCGAGGTCCTTGGCGTGGACGTTGACGATGCCGTTGGCGTCGATGTCGAAGGCGACCTCGATCTGCGGCACACCACGCGGCGCCGGCGGGAGGCCGGTCAGCTCGAAGGTGCCGAGCTTCTTGTTGTAGGCCGCGATCTCCCGCTCACCCTGGAAGACCTGGATCAGCACCGACGGCTGGTTGTCGTCCGCCGTGGTGAAGACCTCGGAGCGCTTGGTCGGGATGGTGGTGTTGCGCTCGATCAGCTTGGTGAAGATGCCGCCCTTGGTCTCGATGCCCAGGCTCAGCGGGGTCACGTCGAGCAGCAGGACGTCCTTGACCTCACCCTTGAGCACACCGGCCTGCAGGGCGGCGCCGACGGCGACGACCTCGTCCGGGTTGACGCCCTTGTTCGGGTCGCGGCCGGTGAGCTGCTTGACCAGGTCGGTCACGGCGGGCATCCGGGTCGAACCACCCACCAGGATGACGTGCTCGACGTCGGAGATCTTGATCCCCGCGTCCTTCACGGCCTGCTCGAACGGGCCCTTGCAGCGGTCCAGCAGGTCCTGCGTCATCCGCTGGAACTCGGCGCGGCTCAGCGTCACGTCGAGGTGCAGCGGGCCGGCCGCGCCGGCGGTGATGTAGGGCAGGTTGATGGTGGTGGTGGTGGCGGCGGACAGCTCGATCTTGGCCTTCTCGGCGGCCTCACGGAGGCGCTGGAGGGCCATCTTGTCCTGACCGAGGTCGATGCCGTGCTCACCACGGAACGTCTTCACCAGGTGGTCGATGATCCGCTGGTCCCAGTCGTCGCCACCGAGGTGGTTGTCACCGCTTGTCGACTTGACCTCGATGACGCCCTCGGCCAGCTCCAGCAGCGACACGTCGAAGGTGCCGCCGCCGAGGTCGAAGACCAGGACGGTCTGCTCCTTGGAGCCCTTGTCCAGCCCGTACGCCAGGGCGGCCGCGGTCGGCTCGTTGACGATCCGCAGCACGTTGAAGCCGGCGATCTCACCGGCCTCCTTGGTGGCCTGGCGCTGGCTGTCGTTGAAGTAGGCCGGGACGGTGATCACCGCGTCGGTGATCTGCTCGCCCAGGTACGCCTCGGCGTCCCGCTTGAGCTTCATCAGGGTCCGGGCCGAGATCTCCTGCGGGGTGTACTTCTTGCCGTCGATGTCGACGGACCAGTTCGTGCCGACCTCGCGCTTGACCGACCGGATCGTCCGGTCCGGGTTGGTCACCGCCTGACGCTTGGCGACCTCACCGACGAGCACCTCGCCGTTGCGGGCGAACGCGACGATCGACGGTGTCGTCCGCGAGCCCTCGGCGTTGGCGATGACGGTGGGCTCACCGCCCTCGAGAACGCTGACGCAGGAGTTCGTCGTGCCGAGGTCGATACCGACCGCACGTGCCATCTTCGCTTCCTCGCTTCATAAGATTGTGCAGGTGACGGGCGTTGCCCGCGGGCTGCCTGGCGGGCACCGCCCGCAGCGGGCCACACACAAGTTGAGTGAACCGGACTCAATAGTGCCACGCGCCGACGAATCGTCAAGTCGGGTTGAGCCGACCCGACGCAACCCAGCCGTTATTACCGTCCGGTTGTCTTCCCTTGCATCGGTCGTGCACGCTTTAGCGGTGACGACGCCCGGCGATCCCGCCACCCGTTCCGGCGCGCCCGCCGTCGCAGCCCGCAGCGGCCCGCCGGACGCCGCGGAGGAGCCGCCCGCCACCACCGGGGACGACGGCCTCCCCGGCGCGCTGACGGGCCTGCGGGCCGCGATCGGCGCGACCCGGTATCCCCTCGCGCTGCCCTCCGCCGGATCGGCCCGGCAGTCCGCCATCGCCCTCACCGACCAGCTCGACGACTACCTGCTTCCCCGGCTCGCGCGACTGGACGCGCCGCTGCTCGTGGTCGTGGGCGGCTCCACCGGCGCGGGCAAGTCGACCCTGGTCAACAGTCTGGTCAAGGCCAGGGTCAGCGCCGCCGGTGTGCTCCGGCCGACCACCCGCTCGCCGGTGCTGGTCTGCAACCCGGCCGACGCGGCCTGGTTCCGACAGGGTGAGCTGCTGCCCGGCCTGACCCGCACCACCGAGCCCAGTGAAGATCCGCGCGCCCTGCACCTGGTCACCGCCCCGGCCCTGCCCGCCGGGCTGGCCTTCCTCGACGCTCCGGACATCGACTCGGTGGTCGACGCCAACCGGGCGCTCGCCGGCCAGTTGCTTGCCGCCGCCGACCTGTGGCTGTTCGTCACCACCGCCGCCCGCTACGCCGACGCGGTGCCGTGGGAGCTGCTGCGCAGCGCGCGCTCCCGAGGCGCGGTGATCGCCATGGTGCTGGACCGGGTGCCCGCTCAGGCCAGCGACGAGATCGCCGCGCACCTGACCGAGATGCTCGCGGCACAGGATCTCGGGCGGGCTCCACTGTTCGTGCTGCCGGAGACCTGGGTCGACGGCCAGGGGCTGCTGCCCGAGGGGGTCACCGCCCCACTGGCCAACTGGTTCGCCCGGCTGGCCGCCGACGCCGACGCCCGGGCGGCAGTCGTCCGGCAGACCCTGGACGGGGCGTTGGCCGCGCTGCACCCGGCCGTCGAGGAGCTGGCCGACGCCGCCGACGAGCAGGTCGCCGCCGCCGACGGTCTGGACGAACGGGTCCGGGCCGCCTACCGGAATGCGCAGCGGACCGTCGAGCAGGGTCTACAGGACGGTCGGCTGCTGCGCGGCGAGGTGCTGGCCAGGTGGCAGGAGTTCGTCGGCACCGGAGAGCTCTTCCGCACCCTGGAGGCACGGATCGGGCGACTGCGCGACCGCGTGGTTGCCGCCGTCACCGGCCGGCCGGCACCCTCCGCCGAGCTGCGCAACGCCATCGAGTCGCAGCTGGTCACGCTGTTGCGGGGGGTGGCCTCGGAGGCCGCCGAATCCGCGTACACCGGGTGGAAGGCGCACCCGGCGGGCAGCGGACTGCTCGAACCGGCGCTCGCCCACCCGAGCGACGACCTGCCCGAACACGCCGAACGGATGGTCCGGGACTGGCAACGCGGCGTGCTGGAGCTGGTCCGGATCGAGGGCGGCGACAAACGGTTCGTGGCCCGCACCGCCGCGTACGCGGTCAACGCCACCGGGCTCGCCGTGATGATCGCCGTGTTCGCGTCCACTGCGTTCATCCCGACCGGGCTGGAGCTTGCCACCGGTGCCGGCACCACGGTCGCCGCGCAGGCCGTACTCCAGGCGATCTTCGGCGACCAGGCGGTGCGTACCCTCGCCGCCAAGGCCCGCGGCGACCTGCTGGACCGGGTGCGGACGCTGCTCGACGCGGAGGCCGCCCGCTTCCTGACCCGCACCGCGGACGCCCGCCCCGCCGCGGAGGCCGGCGACGGCTTGCGCCGGGCCGCCGGCCGGGTCGAGCTGGCCCGGCACCGCAGCGGCCTTGCCACCGGCAGCGAGGACTCGCTGCCGGCCGCCAACGAGGAGGGCTCCCGGTGAGCAACATCACCGGCCGGATACGCGAGGCGTTCCGCGGCGACCAACGGGTCGACCCCGACGCGCTCATCGCCCGCCTCGACGCCGTACGCCGGTTCCTGGCCGCGGTGGACGGCCTGCTGCCGGACGCCCAGCTGGTGCCCGCGCACACCCTGGTCGAACGGGCCGGCACCCGGCTCGCCCTGTCCAGGGACCACACCGTGATCGCGCTGGCCGGCGCCACCGGCAGCGGAAAGTCCAGCATGTTCAACGCCCTGGCCCGGCTGGAGCTCTCACCGGTCGGGGTCCGCCGACCGACCACCGGTGTCACGCACGCCTGCGTGTGGGGGCCGCTGGAGGGCGCGAGCCGGCTACTCGACTGGGTCGGCGTGCTGCCCCGGCACCGCTTCGTCCGGGAGAGCGCGCTGGACGCGGACGACGAGACCGCGCTGCACGGGCTGATCCTGCTCGACCTGCCCGACTTCGACTCGGTGCAGCGGTCCCACCGACTGGAGGTGGACCGGCTGCTCGGCCTGGTCGACCAGGTCGTCTGGGTGGTCGACCCGCAGAAGTACGCCGACCGGGTGATCCACGACAGCTACCTGCGCGAGTTCCACCGACACCGCGACGTCACCCTGGTCGTCCTCAACCAGGCCGACCGGCTGCCTCCGACGGAGCTGCCCCGCGTGCTGGACGACCTGCGTCGGCTGCTCGACGCGGACGGGCTGACCGGCGTGCCACTGCTGGCCACCGTCGCCATCGACCCGGCCGGGATGGTCGGGCTGCGTAGCGCGCTGGAGCAGACGGTCGCCGAGCGGCAGGCCGCCCTGCGCCGGCTAGCCGGTGACGTCGACACCGTGGTCGCCACGCTGGACGAGCTGGTCGGCTCGGCCGCGCCGCCGCGGGGCCCGGACGACGCCACCGTCCGCGATCTGGACCGGGCACTGGCCGGCGCGGCCGGCGTACCGGCGGTCACCGAGGCGGTGGGTCAGGCGTACCGGCACCGGGCCGGCGCCTCCACCGGCTGGCCGGTCGTCCGGGGCTGGTGGCGGCTGCGGCCCGACCCGCTACGCCGGCTGCACCTGCCCGGCCCGGCAGGCGACCGGTCCGAGCCTGCGGAGAGTCTGGCCGCGGCGACCTCGGTGCCGGATCCGACCGCGGCTCAACGCTCGGCGCTCGGCCTGGCGATCCGCGCGGTGGCCGACCGTGCCGCCCACGACCTGCCCGCCGCCTGGCCGGCCGCGGTCACCACCGCCGCCCGGTCCCGCCTCGCCGACCTACCGGACGCGCTGGACCGCGCGATCGCCGGGACCGACCTCGGCCTGGGTCGTCGACCACTCTGGTGGCGACTGGTCGGTGGCGTGCAGTGGTTGGTCACGCTGGCCGCCGTGGTCGGGCTGGGCTGGCTGGTGCTCGGCTACCTGCTGCGGGCACTCGGCCTACCCGCGCTGGACAACCCGATGGTCGGGCAGGTGCCACTGCCCACCCTCCTGCTGCTGGGCGGGCTGCTGGCCGGGCTTCTGGTGGCGGCGCTGACCCGACCGCTGGTGCGCTGGGCGGCCCGACGGGCCCGGGCCCGCGCCGAGCAGCGGCTGACGGCCGAGGTCGCACGGGTGGGCGACGAGTACGTGCTCGCGCCGGTGCGAATCGTGCTCGACTCGTACGGGCAGGCACGCGACGCGCTGCGGGACGCCGCCCGGCGCTGACGCTGCGCACGGCTCGCTAGCACTCGACGTACCCTCCCGGCGGCGTAGGGTCGGAACATGGCCACGCCTCAGACCCCCTACGACGCGGTGCTGCACGCCGCACGCGACGTGACCAAGCTGGAGTCGGCACTGGACGCCGAGATGCTCGGCAGCGCGCTGCTGGGCAGCGTCTACGCGATCGCGGAGACCGACCGCGACACCGCCGTACGGGAGTTCGTCACCGGCTTCCTCGCCGCCACCGCCCGCCGCCGGACCGCGGCGGCGACCACCATCCGACAGGTCTTCGCCTCGCTCGTTCCGAGCGCCGAGGGCACCGAGCGGGTGCGACCGGGCAGCCAGGCGCCGGCCTGGTCCGGGCAGCTCGGCCGGGTGCACCTCACCGGCAGTTGGGCGTACGGCGACGTGTACGGCGACCAGACCTCCTATCTCGCGACCTTCGCCTACGACGACGAGGCAGGCGGCCCCGAGCACGCACTGGTGGCCCTGGTCGACCACAACATCGGCATCACCAAGGACGTCTTCGTCGGCGGGCCGGCGGAACGGATCCTGGACCAGGTGCGGCAGATGTGCGCGGACGACGAGCTGACCTGGTTCCGCACCGAGGACCCGGCCCGGCTGCGCGGCGAGGTGGCCCGGCATCTCGCGGTCACCGACGACCTGGGCGAACTGCCCGGCGAGGGTTCACTGTCCACCGACCGCGCGCTGGTCGGCGCCCGGCTGGCGGTTCTGCCGAGCGCAGCCGACCCGACCGGTCCGACGGAGGTCGGTCCGCTCTCCGCCGCTGAGCGTACGGACCTGGTCCGGCGGTTCCTGGCCGCGCCGGAGGCGGCCCGTTTCGGGCTGGACACCGTCGACGGCCCGGAGCTTGCCTCGCTGCACTTCTGCCTGAGCCTGCTGCTGGACCACTCGGCGAGCTTCCCGGAGGCCGACCCGATGCGGTGGAGCCCCGCGGTGTCCGGGCTCTTCCTGCTCGACTGGGTGCACCGCCGCGCGGTGCTGGACATGGACGACGCGGCGATGCTGCCCCGGGTCCTGCGCGCCTGGGCGCGGTACGCGTCGCGCCAGCGCGGCCTGCCCGAGTCGGCTGCCGCGCGCACCGACGAGGCGATCGAGGAGATGGTGCCGGAGTTCGCCCGCCTCTATTCCACCGGTGAGCGGCGTAGCCCCGCCACGGCGGCCGTCGCCCAGCTGATGGCCGACGGGGTGGACCCGGACGACCCGGCCGCGCTCGACGCGTGGATCGAGGCGAACCGGCACCGTCTCGCCGACGACGGCGCCTGACGGCATCCGGGGCGGGCGGCTCCTCGCCGCCCTCCCGTGTGCCCCGGTCGCGCCCGCAGCCCGCCGGCGGGCACAGCAGGCCCGGCCAGCGCGGCAGTCAGCGCAGCAGGCCGAAGACCACCCCGGCGATCAGCGCGCCGAGCGCACCGCCGGCCAGCACCTGCGGAACGGTGTGGTCGCGCAGCCGCACCCGGGACCAGCCGACCACGGCCAGCAGCGGCGCGGCGACGAGCAGCCGGCCACCGTAGGTCAGCGCCAGGATGACCAGCGTGCCGGCGGCCACCGCCGAGTGGATCGACATCTTCCACCAGTGACTCACCGACACGGCGACCACCAGGCCGACCAACCCGGCCACCGCCAGCGCCAGCAGCGGGCGGGGCGCGTCGAGTACGGCGAGCAGGGCCAGCCCGGCGGCGACGGAGCCGAGGCCGACCAGCAGCGGCACCCGGCGTTGCTCGCGACGGCCGATGTGGTGGTCGGTGAGCCGGCCCCGGCGTACCCCGCCGACGATGTAGGCGAAGGGAATGCCGGTGACGAAGAGCGTGGCGAGCAGCCCCCACGCCAGGCCGTGCGCCGCACCCGGGGCGCTGTGCCAGCTCACGGCGACGATCAGCAGCGACACCAGGACGGCGGGCGCGGTCACCTCGGTGACGAGCCGGGCGACCCGCAGCCCGGGGCCGGGCCGGGTGGGGGCCGGGCGGAGTTCCGCACCGCCGCCCACGCCACCCCCTCCGGTATCCGGCGGCACCGGTTCGGTGGCGCCTGCCCGTCACCGTACCGGCGGAGGCACCGCGCGGTGCGTCGGTCCGGCGAGCGGCGACCGGCTCAGCGGAGGCGTCGACGAGGTGGAGGAGCTGGGCCGGCTGCCGATCGGACCGGAGGGTGCGGGCGGCGTGGGCGAGGCGGGCGGCACCGACAGGGTGCTCGTCGGCACCGCGGTCGGGGTCGAGGAACCAGTCTCGGCCGGCGTCGCAGTCGGGCTCGACGTCGAGGTCGGGCTCGGCGTCGAGGTCGGGCTCGGCGTCGAGGTCTGGCTCGGCGTCGAGGTCGGATCGGGGTCCGGCGGGTCGGTCGGCGACGGCACCGGCGACGGGCTGGGCGGAGGTGCGGCCGGCGGTGTGCTCCGGGTAGCCCTCGGCACCGGCGGCGGCACCGCCCGGTGGGGGGGCTCCCGGTCGACCACGGCCGGCCCGAAACCTGGCCGACCAGGAGTACGCCGGGGAGCGGCGGGCGGCAAACCGTTGGTCGCCGTCGGGCCCACGCTGGGCGTACCGGGGGGCGGAAGCGCCGGTTGGCTGGTCGCTGGCAGCGGAATCACCACCGGCCCGACCGACGGGGTCGGAATGAACGGGGTGCTGCTGTCCGGTAGCGCGGTGCTGCCGGGGGTGGCCGAGCCTGCGCTGATCGCGGCGAGGATGGGCATCGAGGCGGTGCCGGCCAGCAGCGCGACGGTGAGCAGGTATCCGCGGGAGGCGCCGGCACCGGACGCGCGGTGCACGCCGACCACCGGGCGGTATCCACCGCGCGACCGGTGCCTGCCGAGTGCGGGCGGGCCCGGACCGTCACCTGGCTCGTACACCGCACACCCCTTGTCGTGGCCGTTGCAGGACGCGGATGGACACCGTCGGTTGAAAAAACCTGGCAAATCGCTCGATCGGCGCGATCCTGAGGTAAACAGCCTCGCCTAGTTACCCTGCGTAAGCCAGGCTCTACCGCGTGTCGACACGCGGAGATGACCGAACGGTGACGAACCATCGCCGGATCGACCCGTGGCCGCGTCCCGGCACGATGGCGACAAAGAGCGTCAAAGGGGGGACGGTCGGAATGCGGGGCGGGCGTACTGTGGGCGCGCTCACCTGCTCTGCGAATATGGAGCACGACGGCAACGCAGCCGCGACCTCCGCGCACCCTCGCGGCAGGCGCGGTTGAACGCCGGCGCTCCCGATCCGGGTTCGGCCAGAACCCGGCTCACGCCGTGCGGCAACCCCCACCGGGGCTAGGCGCGGCCGCCAGGAACCGGTCCGGCAGCAGCCGGACAGGCGCACGAGTTGCGCGGCCGGGTGACCCCCCGGTGCCGACGCAGACACGACAGGGAGAGACCGATGGCAAAGGGCGACCCCGGGGGCACCACCCGCAGCAGGCGGGCTGCACCCCGCTCCAGGAAGGGCGCGGCCGGCAATCCGGAGCTGGTGCAGCTACTCACCCCCGACGGCGAGCGGATCGACAGCGCCACCGGGCCGGACGGCACGGAGTACCGTGTCGACTTCACCGACGAGGAATACCGCGGGCTCTACCGCGACCTGGTGCTGGTCCGCAAGCTCGACGCCGAGGCGACCGCTCTCCAGCGCCAGGGCGAGCTGGGCCTCTGGGCCAGCCTGCTCGGCCAGGAGGCCGCTCAGGTCGGCTCCGGGCGGGCGCTGCGAACGCAGGACATGGCCTTCCCGACCTACCGGGAGCACGGCGTCCTCTACTGCCGGGGCATCGACCCGATCATGCCGCTCGGCCTGTTCCGAGGTGTCGATCAGGGCGGCTGGGACCCGAACGAGTTCAAGTTCAACATGTACACGATCGTGATCGGCGCGCAGACCCTGCACGCCACCGGCTACGCCATGGGCATCACCATGGACGGCAGGACCGGCACCGACGACGGCGAGGCGGCGATCGCCTACTTCGGTGACGGGGCCACCAGCCAGGGTGACGTGAACGAGGCGTTCGTCTGGGCCAGCGTGTTCAACGCGCCGCTGGTCTTCTTCTGCCAGAACAACCAGTACGCGATCTCCGAGCCGCTGGAGCGGCAGACCCGGGTCCCGCTCTACCAGCGGGCCGCCGGCTTCGGTTTCCCCGGCGTACGGGTGGACGGCAACGACGTGCTGGCCTCGTACGCGGTCACCCGTACCGCGCTGGACAACGCCCGGCACGGGCAGGGCCCGAGCCTGATCGAGGCCTACACCTACCGGATGGGCGCGCACACCACCTCCGACGACCCGACCCGCTACCGGATCGCCAGCGAGGTCGAGTCGTGGCAGGCCAAGGACCCGATCTCCCGGGTCAAGGTCTTCCTGGAGAAGCAGCAGATCGCCGACGCCACCTTCTTCGCCGAGGTCGACGAGCAGGCCCGCCGCGAGTCGGTGCACCTGCGCGAGCGGGTGCTCGACATGCCCAACCCGGAGCCGGTGACGATGTTCGACCACGTCTACCCCAACGGGTCTCCGCTGCTCGACGAGCAGCGCGCGACGTTCAACCGCTACATGGAGTCGTTCGAGGGGAGCGCCCACTGATGGCCACGGAGACGCTCACCCTCGGCAAGGCCCTCAACACGGGCCTGCGCCGCGCCCTGGAGACCGACCCCAAGGTCATCATCATGGGCGAGGACGTCGGCAAGCTCGGCGGCGTCTTCCGGATCACCGACGGGCTCCAGAAGGACTTCGGCGACCAGCGGGTGATCGACACCCCGCTGGCCGAGTCCGGCATCATCGGCACCGCGGTCGGTCTGGCCATCCGCGGCTACCGCCCGGTCTGCGAGATCCAGTTCGACGGTTTCGTCTACCCCGCGTACGACCAGATCGTGTCGCAGGTGGCGAAGATGCACTACCGCTCGGGCGGCAGGCTCAGCATTCCGATGGTCATCCGGATTCCGTTCGGCGGTGGAATCGGCGCCGTCGAGCACCACTCCGAGTCGCCGGAGGCGTACTTCGCGCACACCGCCGGCCTGAAGGTGGTGACCTGCTCCAACCCGCAGGACGGGTACGTGATGATCCAGCAGGCGATCGCCTCGGACGACCCGATCGTCTTCCTGGAGCCCAAGCGGCGCTACTGGGAGAAGGGCCAGGTCGACCTGGACGCGCCGCTGGCCGACGCGTACCCCCTGCACTCGGCCCGGGTGGTGCGGCCCGGCACCGACGTCACGTTGCTGGCCTACGGGCCGATGGTGCGGACCTGCCTGGACGCGGCGACCGCCGCCGCGGAGGACGGCCGGGAGTTGGAGGTCATCGACCTGCGCTCGCTGTCGCCGCTGGACCTCACCGCGGCGTACGAGTCGGTGAAGCGCACCGGCCGCGCCGTGGTGGTGCACGAGGCGCCGTCGAACATCGGCCTCGGCGCCGAGCTTGCCGCACGGATCACCGAGGAGTGCTTCTACTCCCTGGAGTCGCCCGTGCTGCGGGTGACCGGCTTCGACATCCCCTACCCGGCCGCCCGGGTGGAGGAGGAGTTCCTGCCCGACCTCGACCGGGTGCTCGACGCCGTCGACCGCTCCTTCGGCTGGTGAGCGACATGTCCCGGATCAAGGAATTCAACCTGCCCGACCTGGGTGAGGGGTTGACCGAGGGCGAGATCCTGGCCTGGCTGGTCAAGGTCGGCGACACCATCGAGCTGAACCAGCCGATCGTCGAGGTGGAGACGGCCAAGGCGGCCGTGGAGATCCCGGCGAAGTGGGCCGGTCAGGTGCACAAGATCTTCTATCCGGAGGGGACCACCGTCGAGGTCGGTGCACCGATCATCGCGATCGACACCGACCCGGGGGCTGGCGCGCTGTCCACCACCGGCGCACCGGGCGACGACCTGCCCACCCCGTCGGCCGCCTCGCTGGCCGCCGTCGAGGTGGCGCCGGCCGAGGGCATGGTCGAGCCCGGTCTGATCGGCGGCCCGGCTCCGGGCGGCCGAACGGCGGTGCTGGTCGGCTACGGCCCGCGTACCACCGCCGCGAAGCGCCGCCCGCGCAAGGGTGCCGTCCCGGCGCAGGCCCCGGAGGCGGTCGATCATGGAGTTGTCCTGGGTGACGAACCCACGACGACCCCCACGGTTCCGGCGCCACAGGTCCACGACCGACGCAACGGGGCGAACGGCGGCGGGGCGGTCGGCGGTGGCCTGGTGCTGGCCAAGCCGCCGGTGCGCAAGCTCGCCAAGGACCTCGGGGTCGACCTGGGCGCACTCATCGGGTCGGGGCCGCTGGGCTCGATCACCCGGGAGGACGTACAGCAGGCGGCGAGCGGGGCCGTGGCGGTGGCCGAGCCGATCGCGGCGACGTCCGTGGCGACGAGCGCCGCGAGCTTCGGCGCGGACCGCGAGCAGCGCATCCCGGTCAAGGGAGTACGCAAGCTGACCGCCGAGAACATGTCCCGCTCGGCGTTCACCGCCCCGCACGTCACGGAGTTCCTGACGGTCGACGTGACCCGGGCCATGAAGGCACTCGACCGGCTGCGGGGCCGGCGGGAGTGGCGCGACGTCCGGGTCTCGCCGCTGCTGCTGGTGGCGAAGGCCGTGCTGTTGGCGGTCAAGCGTCACCCGATGGTCAACTCGACCTGGGCCGGCGACGAGATCGTGGTCAAGGAGTACGTCAACCTCGGCATCGCCGCGGCCACCGAGCGCGGCCTGATCGTGCCGAACGTGAAGGACGCCGGCCGGCTCTCGTTGCGGGAGCTGGCGGATGCGCTGACCAACCTGGTGCAGACGGCGAAGTCCGGTCGCACCTCACCGGCGGACATGTCCGGCGGCACCCTGACCATCACCAACGTCGGGGTGTTCGGGGTGGACACCGGCACGCCGATCCTGCCGCCGGGCGAGTCGGCGATCCTGGCCTTCGGTGCCGTGCGGGAGATGCCGTGGGTGCACAAGGGCAAGGTCAGGGTGCGTCAGGTGACCACGCTGGGGCTCAGCTTCGACCACCGCATCATCGACGGTGAGTTGGGCTCGAAGTTCCTGCGCGACATTGGCGACTTCCTCGCCGACCCGGAGGCGGCGCTGCTCGCCTGGACCTGAGCGTCCGAACACCGAGGTCACGGCCGGTGTGCCCAGGGTTAACGCCCGGCACACCGGCCGTGTCCGTTCCGGAAACGAAACGTCGGCGACCAAGCCTCTTGACCTTCGATTGTTAGGCAAGTGTCCCAGCTCACCTAATAATCGATGGAAGTCGGTCGGCTTCTGCTGTTGAATAGAGACAACAGGGGCTGACAACCAGAGGGACCACAAATGAGCATGATCGAGCGCATCCGCAACCACCGCGACGCAACCCGCCGCGCCCGTGCCATCGAGCACGCGCTGCGTTCCGCGACCTCGCCGGCGGTCCGCGAGGAACTCCTCGTCATCGCCCAGCGTCACATGAGCTGACGCTCCACCACCTACCCATCTCCTCCAGATCGATGGCCCACCGGGTTCCCCGGGTGGGCCACCGGCGTTTCTCACCCCCGGACACCGGGATTCCGCCGTGCCGCAGCGCCCGGTACGGTGGGCTTCGGTCGCCGCCCGCCGGCCCCGCACACGCCGACCCGACAGCACCTGCTCGACACCGACCGGCGACGCGGAGTCACGGTCGGTGCTCCTTGGACGCGCCGTGCGGCCACCGGATACCGTGCGGGGGGCCGGCACGGCGGTATGCCGGTGACGCCGGCAGCCATGCCGACGAGACCGATCGGCACCGGCGGCCGACATGTGATGGAGGAGGCGCACCCATGACGTCCGAGGGCCCGCACCGCCCCGGCCAGGAGCCGGACGAGGTGTCTCCGGGCGCTGGCGGACCGGCGCCGTACGGCGACCGCCCGGCGCAGCCGGACAACGGCTACAACGCCGCTGGCCCTGACCTGGGTTGGGCACCCCCACCGCCGACGCGGCAGAACCCGTCGGCGCCGAACTGGGCGGTCCAGCCCGAGCAGCCGCCGAACCCCGCCTGGGGTGCCGCCGCGGCACCGCACCCCACCGAGCCTGCGCAGCCCGCGTGGGCCACCGGCGGTGCCGCGAGCGAGCCGCCGCAGCAGCCCGGCACCTGGCCCCGCACCGGTGCCGCGTCCGACCATGCGCAGCCCGCCCCCTGGGCAGAGCAGCAGCAGGGTTGGACGCCAGCCGAGCAGACCGCCCCCACCTGGGGTGCCGACGCGCCCGAACAGCCGGACTGGGCGCAGGCCCAGCCAGCCGCCGCGCGGGGTGCCGCACAGGTCCCGCCGGCCACCGCCGCCTGGCCTGCCCAGGAAGACCCGGCCCGCTCCGGAGGCTGGAGCACCGACTCCCTACCGGACGACCCGGCCCGCTCCGGTGGCTGGGGCGCGGCGCAGGCCAACCCGCCCGCCGGCGAGTGGCGCGGCGCCGAGACGGCGCAGCCCGAGTCGCCGCAGGCCACCGGCTGGTCCGGTGTCAGCGGTCAGCAGGACGACCAGGCCAGCTCCGGTGGCTGGGCCACCGGTGCCGCCGCACGTGCCGACCAGCCGGTGTGGACGCCCGCCGAGCAGGCACCCCAGACCTGGGGCCAGGCCGCCGAGCCGACCGAGCAGCCGACTCCCGGATGGGGACAGGCCGAGCCGGCCGCCGCACGTGGCGCGGCGCAGGTGCCAGCACCCGCGGCCAACTGGCCCGGCCAGGACGACCCGGCCCGCTCCGGCGGCTGGGCCGCACAGCAGCAGGTGCAGCGCACGGGATGGGGCGACGGCGCCGACGTCCAGCAGGACGAGGCCCCGCAGCCGCCCGCCTGGGGTGGTGCCGAGGGCCGTCCTCAGCAGCCGGACTGGGTGCTCCCGGCGCAGGACCAGCCGACCGACCGGCCGGAGCCGGCACCATGGACCCCGGAGCAGACCGGCGCTCGGGCCAGCGCCAGCGTGTCGGGCAACGACGGGGCACCGGCCTGGGCCGCCGCCCCGGACGATGCCGCCCAGGGCAGCGCCGCCGTGCCGGCGGTCCAGCCGTGGGCACCTGGCGAGGTGTGGGGCCGCGCCGAGGCGGAGGCATCCGCCCAGTCCCGCGGCGGCTGGGGAGCCGACCGTGTCGACGAGCCGCCGGCCTACCAGCCCGGCCCCGCGCCGGGCATCTCGCCGGCCAACGCGGTGCCGCTGCCCCCACAGGAGCAGCGCGTTCCAGGCGCCAGCCTGGCCGCCGCCCCACCGGTCGACTACGCACCGGCCGCCCAGTTCGCCGCGATCCCCGAGCAGCCTTCCTACGCGGAACGGGAGACCCCGGACGCCGCCGCGCAGTACGAGGCGGAGCCGACCGGTTGGGGCCGCGCCGAGGAGCCCGCCGCAGGCGTTGCGGTGGTGCCCGCCCCGCGTACCTCCCCGGAGTCCGGGGCAGGCCGCGCGGTCGTGCCGGTGCCGGAGGCCGAGTCGCCGGCCGGTGCGGTGGGCCGGGCCACGGCGAGTGCCTCGGTGCCACTGGCCAGCCGTGTGATGCCCCCGACCGACCAGGCCATCCGGCCGACCGGCACGCCCACCCCACAACCCCGGGTGTACGGCCGTGCGGCCCAACCCGAGCCGGAGCAGGCCGCGCCGGAGGCGTTCCAGGCCGACCCGGGTCCCGAGCGCCAGGGCACCCCCGACTGGCAGAACGGCCCCGACCGTCATGGCGCACCCGACTGGCAGGACGGCGCCTCGCGGCAAGCCGAACCCGACTGGCAGAGCAGCCCTGACCGTCAGGGAGGCCCCGGGTGGGGCGGCGACTCCCCGGCCGAACAGCGCTTCGACGACCAGGACCGGCCGTCGGCACCGACCAGCTACGGTGCGGCTGCGGCTCCGGCGTTCCCGCCCGGTGTGCCGTCCTTCGTCGATGCGCCAGGCAATAACCGGCCGGTGAACGGGGTCCGCCCCCAGTCGGGCGCCGAACACCCGGCCGACCGTTTCGGCCCCGGTTCACCGGCGGCGGGCTCCGCTGCGGTGAACGGTACGGCCGGCTTCGGCGGGTCGAGCTTCGGCGGCGGGCCGACCACCGAGCCGGCACCCCGTGCCGGCTTCACGGCGACCTTCCCGGCGGCGTCCCACCAGTCCGGGCCGTCCTGGGGCCAGCAGACCGGCGAGTCCGACCAGGGCCGGTTCGACGCGTTCAAGCCGGACGCTGACGAGCCGAAGGCCGAGCCGCCCGCGCCGAAGGTGCGCAACGGCCGGGTGCTGGCCGCGGTGCTGATCGCCGCGGTACTCATCCTGGCGGTGCCGCTCGGCCTTCTGATGCTGCTCGGCAAGTTCGGCGGCAAGGACGAGGCACCGGCCTTCGACCCGGCGGTCGGCACCTGCGTGAAGAGGTCCGGCCAGGGCGCCTCGGAGGCGAACTGCGGTGAGGCCGACGCGTTCACCATCGTTTCCAAGGTGGATTCGAAGGACAAGTGCACTGATACGACGCAGCCGCACGTGGTGCTGCCCGGTGACGGCACCAACCGGGTGCTCTGCCTGAAGCCGGCGACCAAGTAGACACACCGACGGCGGGGCCACGGGGAATTCGTGGCCCCGCCGCTGTGTCGCCCGATTACCGCCCCTCCAACCGAGGTTGGGCTGGAGGTCAGGCACGATGGGGTCATGAGCGCACGAGTACGGGCCCCCGAACTGCGCGGTCGGGGCTGGCTGAACACCGGTGGACGCGATCTGAAGCTCGCCGATCTGCGCGGCAAGATCGTCTTGGCCGATTTCTGGACCTTCTGCTGCATCAACTGCCTGCACGTGCTCGACGAGCTGCGCCCGCTCGAGGAGAAGTACGGTGACGTGCTCGTCGTGATCGGCGTGCACTCGCCGAAGTTCGAGCACGAGAAGGACGCCGGCGCGCTGGCCGCCGCCGTCGAACGGTACGGGGTGCACCATCCCGTACTCGACGATCCCGAGATGGACATGTGGCAGCAGTACGCCGCCAGGGCCTGGCCGACCCTGTCGGTGATCGACCCCGAGGGGTACGTGGTGGCCACCATGGCCGGGGAGGGGCACGCCGAAGGGCTGGCCCGGTTGATCGACGAGCTGATCGCCACCCACGAGGCCAAGGGCACCCTGCACCGGGGTGACGGCCCGTACGTCCCGCCGCCGGCGCCGGAGACCGCGCTGCGCTTTCCGGGCAAGGCGGTGGTGCTGCCGAACGGCAACCTGCTGGTCTCGGACTCGGCCCGGCACTCCCTGGTCGAGGTGGCGCCCGACGGCGAGACGCCGGTGCGACGGATCGGCTCGGGCGAGCGGGGCCGGGTGGACGGGCCGGCCGGTGCGGCGGCGTTCTCCGAGCCGCAGGGGCTCTGCCTGCTGCCCACGCACGTCGCCGAGGTGGCCGGTTACGACCTGGTGGTCGCCGACACGGTCAACCACCTGCTGCGCGGCGTACGCCTGGAGACCGGTGAGGTGGTCACGGTGGCCGGCAGCGGGCGGCAGTGGCGCGCCTCGGTCGATGACCACGCGCACGACGCGTTGGCCGTGGACCTGTCGTCCCCGTGGGACCTGGCCTGGTACGACGAAAAGTTGATCATTGCGATGGCGGGCATCCACCAGCTCTGGTGGTTCGATCCGATCAAGCGGACCGCCGGTATGTACGCCGGCACCACGGTCGAGGCGTTGCGCGACGGTCCCCTGGCCGAGGCGTGGATGGCGCAGCCGTCGGGGCTCTCCGTCTCCGCCGACGGCGCCCGCCTCTGGATCGCCGACAGCGAGACCAGTTCCGTCCGGTACGTCGAGAACGGGGTACTCGGCACCGCTGTCGGGCAGGGCCTGTTCGACTTCGGGCACTCCGACGGGCCGGCGGAGTCGGCGCTGCTCCAGCACCCGCTCGGGGTGTGCGCGCTGCCGGACGGCTCGGTGTTGATCGCGGACACCTACAACGGCGCGGTGCGCCGCTTCGACCCGGCCAGCGGCCAGGTGTCCACGGTCGCCGACGGGCTGGCCGAGCCGAGTGACCTGGTGCTCACACCCGGCGGCGGGGTGCTGGTGGTGGAGTCCGCCGCGCACCGGCTGACCCGGCTGGCCCCGGGGGCACTGTCGGCGGCCGGTGCCAGCACGGTGGACGGCCCCCGGCACCGCACCGAACGGAAGCCGACCGACATCTCGGCCGGCGAGGTCACCCTGGACATCGTCTTCACTCCCGCGCCGGGCCAGAAGCTGGACGAGACGTACGGGCCGTCGACCCGGCTGGTGGTGTCGGCCTCCCCGCCGGAGCTGCTGGTCGAGGGCGCCGGCACGGGCACCGAACTGTCCCGCCGGCTGGTGGTCAACGCTGGGGTGACCGACGGGGTTCTCCAGGTCACGGCGCAGGCGGCGACCTGCGACGCGGACGTCGAGCACGCCGCCTGCCACCTGACCCGACAGGACTGGGGGGTTCCGATCCGGGTGGTCGACGGCGCCGCGGCACGGCTCCCGCTGGTGCTGCGCGGCCTGGACGCCTAGCGCTCAGGCGAACGACGCGAGCGTGACTCCGGCGTCGATCAGCGAGGCGCGGACCAGCTCGGTGGCGGAGACCGCGCCGGGGGTGTCGCCGTGTACGCAGATCGAGTTCACCGGGCAGGGGATGACCGTGCCGTCCACCGCCACCGTGGTTCGTTCGGTGGCCATCCGTACGGCGCGGGTGGCCACCTCGTCGGGGTCGGTGATCAGCGCGCCGGCTGTGCCGCGCGGCACCAGAGCGCCGTTGGGCAGGTAGCCGCGGTCGGCGAAGCCCTCGGCGACGACCGGCAGACCCGCTCCGACGGCGAGCTGGGCGAGCATCGAACCGGGCTGGCAGAGCACGGGCAGATCGGGGTTGTGGCCGGTGACCGCGGCGACCAACGCTGCTGCCTGGGATTCGTCGGTGCTGGCCACGTGGTAGAGCGCGCCGTGCGGCTTGAGGTAGCGGACCCGGGTGCCGAACAGCCGGCAGAACGCGTCGAGCGCGCCCAACTGGTAGGTCACCTCGTCGCGCAGCTCGATGAAGTCGTACGCGATGCGCCGCCGGCCGAAGCCGGCCAGGTCGCGGTAGCCGACCTGCGCGCCCACCGCGACCCCGCGCTGCGCCGCGCCCTCACAGACGCGCCGCATGGTGGACGGGTCGCCGCCGTGGAAGCCGCAGGCGACGTTGGCGGAGGTGACCAGGTCCAGCAGCGCCTCGTCGTCGCCGAGCCGCCAGATGCCGAATCCCTCGCCGAGGTCAGCGTTGAGGTCCATGGAACCTGACGGTAGTGCCTGGCCGGGCCTGCGCGAGCGGGGTCACGTCGGTCACCACCCCGATGACCGGGTAACCGCCGGTGGTCGGATGGTCGGCAAGGAAGATCAGGGGTTGTCCGTCCGCCGGAACCTGCACCGCGCCGAGCACGATGCCCTCGCTGGGCAGCTCGCCGGCGATCGCGCGGGGCAGCGGCGCGCCGGCGAGCCGCGCGCCGACCCGGTTGCTCACCGGGCTGATGGCGTACGCGGTGCCGAGCAGCCGGTCGAGCGCGGTCGGGGTGAACCAGTCCTCGCGAGGGCCGGGGCGAAACCTCAGGTGCAGCTCCGGTGGGGCGGCCGGACCGACGGTCAGGTCCACCGGCGCGGGCGCCCCGAACGGCACGCCGAGCGGCAGCCGGTCGCCGTCGCGTAGTGGAGGCGGACCGAGCCCGGAGAGGGTGTCGGTGGCCCGGCTGCCGAGCGCCGGCGGCACGTCGATCCCGCCCGCCACGGCCAGCCAACTCCGTACGCCCCGACGGGCCGGGCCGAGCCGCAGCACCGTCCCGGCCGGCACGGTGAGCGGACGTCCGGTGTCGCCGGGCCGGTCGCCGGCCTGAACGGACACCTCGGCGCCGGTGATCGCCACGGTGGTGGCCCGGGTCAGCCGCAGTGTGCAGCCGGTCAGGGTGATCTCCAGGCCGGCGGTGTGCTCCGGGTTGCCGACCAGCCGGTTGGCCAGCCGCAGGGCGACCGGGTCGAGGGCGCCCGAGCGGGGTACGCCCAGGTGGGCCCACCCGGGCCGGCCCAGGTCCTGCACGGTGGTGAGTGCGCCGGCGCGGAGCACCTCGATTTCGGGCGGCCGGGTCATGCCGCCGCCAACCGGACCGGGGTCCCCGGGCCGAGTAGCGCCGGCGGTTCGGCGTGCACGTCGAAGAGGACCAGGTCGGTGCGGCCGACCAGCAGCCAGCCACCCGGGGACGCGCCCGGATAGATGCCGGCGTACGGGCCGGCCAGGGCGACCGAACCGGCCGGCACCCGGGGTCGGGGGGTGGCCAGTCGAGGTAGTGCCAGTTCGGCGGGGAGCCCGGTGAGGTAGGGAAAGCCGGGGGCGAAGCCGCAGAAGGCGACCCGGAACGGGGTACCGGTCAGCCGGTGCAGCACGGTCGGCACGTCGGTGCCCCAGTGCTCGGCGACAACCGGCAGGTCCGGTCCGTCGAACTGGACCGGAACGACCACCCCGGCGCCCTCACTGAGGTCGTCGCCGCTCATTCGACTCGCCGCGCCGTCGTTCGGGCTGGCGGGAAGAGTGCCGGCCCACCGGGACAGCAGGTCAGCTGTCGCGGCCGGGTCGGGCACGCCGTCGAGCAGGACGGTGCTGGCCGCCGGCACGATCTCGGTGGCGATCAGCTCGCCCTGCTCGCGCCGCCGCCACAGCTCGGCTCGCCACGCTTCGACCAGGGCGGCCCCGCCGTCGTGGGGGGCGGCGCAGTCGAGCAGCAGGGCGTGCGCGCCGACGGGTCGGATCCGCATCCGTTCATCCTCGCCGATGTCGTGCCGGCGAGGTGTTCACGGCGACGGTGCCGGGCGTCACCGGTACGACTACTTGCAAGTAACCTACGGTGCCGTAACCTGATGTCGTGACCACCTCCGCTCCGCTCCGACTGAAGCCGGTCGACATCGGTAAGCCCCGGATGCGCGGCTGGCTGCACACGTACGCCTTCTTCGTCGCTCTGGTCTGCGGCATCGTGCTCTGCGCGATCGCCGCCACCCGACCCGGGTGGGCACCCCTGGTGAGCTGCGTCGTCTACAGCCTGACGGTCTGCGGGCTGTTCGGCACCAGCGCCCTGTACCACCGTCGAGTGTGGTCGGAGCACGGCTATCAGGTGATGCGCCGGATGGACCACTCGATGATCTTCGTGTTCATCGCCGGTACGTACACACCGTTCTGCGTGTTGTTGCTCGAGCCCCGGCCCGCCACCGTGATGCTGGCCCTGGTCTGGGGTGGCGCGCTTGCCGGCGTGGCACTCAAGGTGATTTGGCCGCACGCGCCGCGCTGGGTCTCGGCGCCGCTCTACCTGGCACTGGGCTGGGTGGCGGTGGCCATGCTGCCGCAGATCCTGCACGGCGGCGGCGTCGCGGCGCTGGTGCTGCTGATCACCGGCGGGGCGATCTACAGCGTCGGGGCGATCTTCTACGCGCTGCGCCGACCCAACCCGTGGCCGACCGTCTTCGGTCACCACGAGTTCTTCCACGCCTGCACCCTGCTGGCCGCGCTCTGCCACCACATCGCGATCTACTTCGCCCTGTTCGCCTGACCGCTCGCCGAGCCGGGCAGACGCGAGCCGGGCCCCGCCACGCTGCGGGCGGCCATCGGTAGGGGTGCGGCATCCATCGACTTACCCCGGCACGGAGATCGCCAGTCGGGCAAGCTGGTGGCATGACGGACGTCCCCGCCGAGACACGGACACTGGTGCTTCTCCGGCACGCGAAGGCCGAGCAGGGCAGCGACGACACGGACGACGCCGAGCGACCGCTCAGCGTACGAGGGCAAGCCGACGCCGCAGCGGCCGGCGCCTGGCTGGCTCAGCAGGCGCTGCTGCCCGACGTGGTGATCTGCTCGACGGCCCGACGCACCCGGCAGACCTGGCACGGGGTGGCAATGGGAATGACCGGTTCGCCTCCGGAGGGCGGACCGGCCGGCCCCCGCCCGACGGTCCGCTACGAGCCCGGCGCGTACGACGCCCATCCGGAGGAGTTGTTGGCCCTGGTCCGCACCGTCGACCCGACGGCCCGAACGGCGCTGTTGGTCGCCCACAATCCAGGCATCTCGCTGCTCTCGGCGCTGCTCAACCCGCAGGGAATGGAGGGGGAGGGGTTGCGGACCGCCGAAGTGGCGGTCCACCGCAGCACCCTCGCCTGGACGGAGCTGGACCGCGCGGCGGCACCGATCACCGATCGGCACACGGCACGCGGCTGAACCACCCGCCGGGTGTCGACGGGTGGTCCAGACGTGGGCGGCTCAGGAGGGTGGCGCGGTCGGCGGCGGAGGGTCGGGCGGCGGCGGCATCATGGCCGTCGGATGGGAGAGCCGGTTCTCCTCCACGATGAGGGTCCGTGCCCGCTTGCGCCGGTCCTGCCAGAACCACAGCGTCGTCAGCAGTACGCCCAGCCCGGCCAGGATGAACACCCAGCCGACCGCGCGCAGGTCTATCCACCAGACGTTGGCCCTTATCGCGAAGGTCAGGATGGCGCCGATCGCGATGAGAAAGATGCCGCTTCCTACACCCATGTGCGCTGCACTCCCCCGTGCGGTGGCTCTGGGCGTTCTCTGACGTGGACACGCGACGGTTACCCGCCCCGCAGCCCACCTACCCGCACAGCCCCGCCCAATAGCGGGACCGGCCGCCGTTGCGCCACCGGCACGGCGCGACGGCCGGCGAGGCAGTCGCCTCAGCCGGCCGTCGGTGTCGGCGCCGGGGGTGCGACCCGGAACCGGTCAGGTGTGCCGTGGCACGGTCAGAAGGCCTCCTCCGGGAGGTCCATGATGTCCAGGTCGGCGCCCTCGATGATCCGCCGGTCCGCCCCGATGCGCGGCAGCACCTCACGGGCGAAGAACCGGGCAGCGGCCACCTTGCCGGTGTAGAACGCCTTGTCGGTGGCCGAGACCTCGCCGGCCAGCGCCGTCAGCGCCACGTCGGCCTGCCTCTGCAGCAGCCAGCCCACCACCAGGTCGCCGATGGCCAACAGGAAGCGGCGGCTGCTCAGCCCGACCCTGTAGAGCGCCCTGGTGTCACCGCCCTGCGCCTCGGCCAGCCAGCCGGTCAGCACACCGACCATGTTCTGGATCTCGGCGAGTGCCTTGCCGAGCGCCTGCCGCTCCTCCTTGAGCTGGCCGTTGCCCGCCTCGGAGGCGATGAACTCCTGGATCTCGCCGGAGACCGCCAGCAGCGCACCGCCGTTGTCCCGAACGATCTTGCGGAAGATCAGGTCCAGGCTCTGGATCGCGGTGGTGCCCTCGTACAGAGTGTCGATCTTGGCGTCCCGGACGTACTGCTCCAGCGGGTAGTCCTGGAGGAAGCCGGAACCCCCGAAGGTCTGCAGGGCCTCGTGGCCGAGCATCTCGTACGCCCGCTCCGAACCGACGCCCTTGACCAGCGGCAGCAGCAGGTCGTTGACCCGCTTGGCCAGCCGGGTGGCCTCCTCGTCGCCGGCCGCCTCGGCGATCGCGACCCTGTCCTGCCAGGAGGCGGTGTAGAGAACAAGAGCACGCAGACCCTCGGCGTACGACTTCTGCAGCAGCAGCGACCGGCGTACGTCCGGGTGGTGGGTGATGGTGACCCGCGGAGCGGTCTTGTCCGCCTGCTGGATCAGGTCGGCGCCCTGCACCCGGTTCTTCGCGTACTCGAGGGCGTTGAGGTAGCCGGTGGAGAGGGTGGCGATGGCCTTGGTGCCGACCATCATCCGGGCGTACTCGATGATCATGAACATCTGCCGGATGCCGTCGTGCTTGTCGCCCAACAGCCAGCCCCTGGCCGGTACGCCGTGCTCGCCGAAGGTCACCTCGCAGGTGTTGGAGACCTTCAGGCCCATCTTGTGCTCGACGTTGGTGGCGTAGACACCATTGCGCTCGCCCAGCTCGCCGGTGTTCTCGTCGAAGTGGTACTTCGGCACCACGAAGAGCGACAGGCCCTTGGTGCCGGGGCCGCCGACGCCCTCCACGCCCACCGGGCGGGCCAGCACGTAGTGCACGATGTTGTCGCTCAGGTCGTGCTCGCCCGAGGTGATGAAACGCTTCACGCCCTCGATGTGCCAGGTGCCGTCGGGCTGCTCGATGGCCCGGGTGCGGCCGGCGCCCACGTCCGACCCGGCGTCCGGCTCGGTGAGCACCATGGTCGAGCCCCACTGCTTGTCGATGAAGAGCCTCGCCCACTTCCGCTGCCGCTCGTTGCCCTCGACGTGCAGCACGTGCGCGAAGGACGGGCCGGAGGCGTACATCCACACCGGGGCGTTCGAGCCGAGCACCAGCTCGGCGAGCGCCCACCAGAGGGCTCGCGGGGCGTTGGTGCCGCCCAACGCGGGCGGCAGATCCAGGCGCCAGAACTCGGAATCCATGAACGCCTGGTAGGACTTCTTGAACGACTCCGGCAGCGGCGCGGTGTGCGTGGCCGGGTCGAAGACCGGAGGATTGCGGTCACTGTCCGTGTAGCTGGCGGCCAGGTCCTCGCGGGCGAGGCGGTCGACCTCGGCGAGGAAGCTGCGGGCGGTGTCGGTGTCGAGATCCGAGTACGGCTCCTGGCCGAACGCCCGGTCCGCCCCGAAGACCTCGAAAAGGTTGAACTCGAGGTCCCGGAGGTTGCTCTTGTAGTGGGTCATGCTCACTGGCCCCGCTTCCGGACAGGTGTTACCGATCAGTAACCCCGACTGTATTACTCGCGGGTAGCCAGCGACAAGCGGATCGCGTAAGTGACGGCCATTACACAGTGGCCCCGACCGAGGGCGGCCTACTGATCGGTCAGCTCTCGGTGGCGCCGACTTCCCAGCTCGGGACGGCCGCCGCCACGCCGGTCCGCGCCCCCACGTACTCCATCAGGACCAGCGCGATGTCGTCGTCGAGCCGACCGTGCACCCACTCGACCAGGGCCGTCTCCAGCGAGGCCAGCCCGTCGGCGACGGTGCCGTGGCCGAGCAGCCGCCACGCCCGGTCGGCGGTGGGGAAGAACTCACCGTCGCGTCTCGCCTCGCCGAGACCGTCGGTGAACAGCAGCAGCCGATCACCGGGCTCCAGGCGCTCCACCCGGGGGCGGACCACCGGCATGAATCCGAGCGGAGGCGCGGGCGCCGGCGGCTCCAGCGGGATCACCGCGCCGCGACGCAACAGCAGCGGCGGCGGATGGCCACAGTTGACGATGGTGAGTGTGCCGCCGCGTTCCTCCACCAGCGCCGCGGTCACGAAGTCCTCGTCGCCGACGTTGCGGGCCACCGCCCGGTCCAGATCCGCGACCACGGCGCGCAGGTCGGCCCGCTCGTAGGCCACGTGCCGGTAGGAACCGAGGACGATGCTGGCCAGCCGGACGGCGTCCAGGCCCTTGCCGCGTACGTCACCGATGATCATGCGTACGCCGTACGGCGTGTCGATCGCCTCGTACAGGTCGCCGCCGATCTGCGCGGTCGCCGTGGACGAGATGTAGCGGCCGGCCACCGAGAGCATGCCCACCTGCGGACCGAGCGGACGCAGCACAGCCTGCTGGGCCACCGACGCGAGCTTGGACAGCTCACCGATCTGCTCCGCCTGCCGCTGCCGCATCGACGCGACCGCCACGGCAAGCCCGGTGACGAGTGCCACCGCGACCACGTTGACCGACGTGACCAGAAAACTCTTCGGCTCGACCACGGCGAAGCCGGCCCCGATCAGGGTGGCCGCGGTACCCACGCCCAACACCACCGACCAGGACGCCAGCGAGGCGGCGAGGATCGGGGCAGCCGCCAGCAGTGCCACGTAGTGCGCCTGGCGCCCGTCGGCCAACTCCACCGCCGACACGATCGCGAGCAGAACGAGGGCCGCGCCGAGGCCGGCGCGGGATCCGGGGCTCAGCGGGCGACGGCCCGACTGGAGGAGTCGCGTGGGTACGAGGGACAGCATGCCTGATCCGCGTGAACAGGTGAGTGAACCTGGCCTGTCGTCCGAGGATGTTCTGTCCGCCCGGCCCCGCCGTCCGGCCGGACCGGCGTCCGGCACGCCGGTCAGCCGAGTACCTCGTACCTGACGGTGAGCGCGCCCACGTCGACCGAGGCGATGGTGGCGAACGCGGCCTCGGAAAGGTCCAGGCAGCGGCCGTCGACGAACGGGCCGCGGTCGTTGATGCGCACCACGACCGACTTGCCGTTGCTCGGGTTGGTCACCCGGACCCTGGTGTTGAACGGCAGGGTCTTGTGGGCAGCGGTCAGCTCGCTCGGGTCGAACGACTCGCCGTTGGCGGTGAGCTGCCCGTCGGAGTAGAAGGAAGCGCCACACGAGCCGCTGTCCAGCACCTTCGGCGCCGCGGTGGTCTTCTTGGCGGTCGGGCGGGGCTTCGGTGGGGCGGTGCGGGTCTTGTTCCGGGAGGCTGCCTGCGGCGACCGGCTGGCGGACGGGCTGGCCGTCACGCTCGGTGAGGCGCTGGCGCTCGGGGAGGTGGCCGGGGAGCTGGCGGCGAGGCTACTGGCGATGGTCGTCGGGGCGAACTCGACGGCGGCCGACCCGGGCTGGGCGGAGCCCGAGGTCAACTGCACGGCGCCGACGGCGCCTCCGACGGCGAGGGCGACGCCGACCGCCGCGGTGGCCGCGATGCCCGCCCGAGAGGAGAAGATGCGGGTACGGGAGTGTCGAGCAGCCACCGGCCGGGTCCTTTCGTCGACTGAACAAACCGGATCGGACCGTAACGAGAGAAGCACTTCCGAAGTCAACGTGATCATTGTGGTATGCCCGCATTTGCGCTGGTACGTGTAGCCGATCATCCGAGCCGGGGTGGGCCGCCCGGCCCGGGTGCCGACCGGCCGGGCACGGGTGCCCCAGGATGGGCGGATGCCCACCGAGCTGACCGAACGCCTCACCACCCTGTTCCGTTGGATCGACCCCGGGCCGGGTACCAGCCACCTGGTCAGCGACATCTCCGGTTGGTGGCGGGACCCGGAGGTGCTGGCCGGCCTGGGGCCGGCTCTCGTCGCGCCGTACCGGGTCGACCGGCCGACCGTGGTGCTCGCCCCGGCGGTCACCGGGCTGCTGCTCGGGCCACTGGCGGCCACCGCTCTCGGGGTCGGCTTCGTGGCCGCGCACAAACCTGGCGACGGGCGGCTGCCGGCCGGGCCGCTCACCTGGGCGCAGAGCCCACCGGACTACCGTGGCCGGCGAGTCGACCTGGCCGTGCGGGACCGGCACCTCGGCCCCGGCGACCGTGTCCTCGTCGTGGACGACTGGGTGCGCACCGGAGCACAGATCCACGCCCTGTACGACATCTGCGCGACCCGCGGCGCCCAGGTGCTGGGCACCTCCGTGGTGGCCGTCGACTGCCCGCCCGACGTCGCCGCCGACCTGCGGATCACCGGCCTGATCGCCGGCGCGGACCTGCCGGCTTGACGACCCCGCAGCGACTCGCCGAGCTGGGACAGGCCCTCGGCTACTGGGCGGCCCGCTGGCAGCCGGTTCCCGGCGCCGACGATCTCCTCAACCCGGCCGGTGACCCGACGGCGTCGGGCGAGCACCTCGCCACCGAGTCGGGCGGGCCGGACTCCGACGGGCCGGACGTGGTCGCCGCGCTGGGCGGGCTGCCCCGGATCGACGACCGCTCCGGAGGCGTCGTGGAACGGTTGGGCCGGCTGCCAGGCGTACCCCGGTGGGAGCCCGCGCTCGCGGCGCTGCGCCCCGCGCGGACCCCCGCCGAGGCGGAGCGGGGGCTCACCACGCTGGTGCACCGGGCCGCCCTGGACTACCTGTGCTTCGGGCACGCCGCGCCGGTGATGCTGGTGCACGCGGTCACCGCGCCGACCGCGGTGCTGCGTACCCTGCCGGCACTGGACCGTGCGCTCTGGGCGCCGAGCCTCGCCGCGGCCTGGGCCGCGACGGCGGCCATGACCTCGGTGTACGCCCCGACGGACGGGATCGCGCCGCCGACCGTGCAGGCCGGAACCCCGGCGGAGGTCTTCGCCCGCGCGGCCCGACACGGCGACGAGCACGTGGTCAAGCTGGCCGACGCCGTGCTCGATGCCCACGCCGCCTCCGGCGACGACCGGCTCCTCGCCGCCGCCGGCTATGCCGGCCAGCTGATCTGAACAGGGGCGGCCGAATTGCGGCGGCGGCGCGGAGCGCACTGGCCTAGCCTCGGCAGGATGTGGCCTCGGATCGGCAACCTGCGCACGCTCGCCCTCGGCACCCCCGGCGAGCTGCGGGCGACACTGAACACCCTGGTGCTGGCCGGCGTGAAGACCGCCACGGCCGGCCGGCTCGCCGAGTACGCCGAGGAGGGCGAGGAGCTGGAGCAGGTCGGCGAACGGCTGGCCCTGGTCGACGACGACGCCCTGGCCGGCGTCGTGGAGATCACCGGTGTCGAGGTGGTCCGCTTCGCCGACGTGCCCTGGGACTTCGCCCGCGCCGAGGGTGAGGGTGACCGCTCGATCGAGGAGTGGCGGACCGGCCACTCGGCCTACTGGGCGCGGATCGGCACTCCGGTCGACGACGACACCCCGATCGTCTGCCTCCGGCTACGGCTGGTCTCCGGCGGCGAGGGCGGCGTCGCCAGCGGCGACCTCGGCACCTGAGCCCCCCTTGCTGGCGAGTCCCGGCTCAGCCGCGCAGCTCCGGCAGCAGTCGGGTCGCCACGTCCACCAGGATCGCCTCGTCACCGGCGTACCAGCTGCTGTCGCGCGGCCAGTGCGTCACCACGTCGGTGAAGCCGAGGTCGGCGGCCCGACCAACCTGATCGGCGAAGAACTGCGCGCTGCTGAGCGAGAAGACCGGCGCCGAATCGAGCAGGAGATAACGGTCCAGGGTGGCCCGATCGCGGCCGGCCTCGTCCAGGGTCCGATCCATCCGCCTGGACAGCGCCGCCACGCTGTCCCACCATGTGTCCAGGTCGTTGTCGGCATCGGTGCCGGTGGTCACCCACCCCTGCCCGAAGCGTGCCACCAGCCGCATCGACCGTGGCCCGTTGGCGGCCACCACGAACGGCACCCGGGGCTGCTGCACGCTGCCGGGGTTGTTGCGGGCGTCCACCGCGGCGAACCAGTCGCCACGCCAGGTGGTGCCGTCCTCCCGCAGGATCAGGTCCAGCAGTTCGGTGAACTCGGCGAACCGGTCGACCCGCTGGCGCGGCGGCAGCGTCTCGCCACCCAGCACCGCCGAGTCGAAGCCGATGCCGCCCGCGCCCAGACCCAGCAGCAACCGACCGTCGGAGACGTCGTCCACGGTGGTGATCTGCCGGGCGAACGCGGCCGGGTGCCGGAAGTTCGGCGACGCCACCAGGGTGCCCAGCCGGATCCGCGAGGTCACCGTCGCGGCCGCCGTCAACGTGCTCATCGAGTCGAACCAGGGGCCGTCCACCAGGTCCCGCCAGCCCAGGTGGTCGTACGTCCAGGCGTGGTCGAAGCCCCACTCGTCGGCCTGCCGCCAGCGACGCTGCGACTCCGCCCAGCGCTGGTCCGGCAGGATCACGATGCCAATCCGCATGATCGCCAGCCTAGCCGGGCCGTGCCGGCGTGCAGGTGGCCGATCCGGCCCGACGGGGGCACCAGCGACGCGAACTCCTGGCGGATAGTGACTGCGGTCACATGCCTGGCCTGTCGCCCATTCCGGGTCGACTCCGACCCATCGGTGAGCGAGCACCCGGACGGGGCGTCGCCCGAGGAGAGGATCGATCCCAGATGACGAAGGTGACCGCACAGCTGTCGGTGTCGGTGGACGGCTTCTATGCCGGACCACTGCACACCGGCGACGGCAACTGGATGGACTCGGCCGAGAGCGCGGGCTTCTTCCGGATCACCCGCTGGGTGACCGAGGCGTCGGCGTGGCGCGAGAGGCAGGGCTTCGCCGGTGGGGAGCAGGACACCGACTCCGACGTGCTCGCCGAGTCGTTCGGGGCCGCTGGCGCGTACGTGATGGGACGCCGGATGGCGGACGGCGGTGAGGCGCCCTGGGGGGACGAGCCGCCGTTCCGTGCGCCGGTCTTCGTCGTCACGCACCGCCCCCGCGAGACCCTGCTGCGCGGCGGCGGCACCAGCTTCACCTACGTCACCGACGGCGTGGCCAGTGCCGTCGAGCAGGCGCGCGCTGCGGCTGGCGGCAAGGACGTCGCGGTGGCCGGGGGCGGCAGCCTGGTACGGCAGGTCATCAAGGCCGGTCTGCTCGACGAGTTGGAGTTGCACGTCGTACCGGTCGTGCTCGGCACCGGTCTGCGGCTGCTCGACGCGGACCTCGACCTCGGCGAGAAGGAGGCCATCGAGCTGGCCCCGATCCGCGTCCTTTCCACGCCGCAGGTCACCCACATCCGGTACGCGGTGCGCGGTCGCGCTCCACTCGTCCTCGACGACCGGGGCAGTGGCGGCGGCCCGACAGTGACCAGGTGATCCGTCGGCGAACGGCGCCTACAGGCGCGACAACACGAGCACCCGGTTGCCGTCCGGGTCGATGACCCGGGCGGACCGCTCACCCCACGGCTGGTCGACCGGCTCCTCGATCACCGTTGCACCGCCCGTACGCAGCGCGTCCACGGCCGCGTCGCAGTCGTCGGCGTAGACGCACAGCTCCCAGCGGTGCGCCGCGGAAGGGCCGCCGGCCTTCGGGTCGGCGGCCAGGCCCAGCTCACTGTCGCCCAGCCGGAGCGCGACGAACTCGGGGTCACCGCCGTCCGGGAACCGGTAGGTCATCTCGAACCCGACGACGTCCAGGTAGAACGCGAGCAACCGCGGCAGGTCGGGCGTCGTCACGATGGGGAAGGCTTCGGTGAACACGACATCACCTCCTGGCCGGACAGTAGCCGCCACGGCCTGTCAGGGGCTCGCCGCCGTTCCGGAATCCGCTGCTGGGCACGGCCGCAGGGAGTCGTCGGACTCCAGCAGCACCGGTCTGCCGGCCCGATACTGCCCGGGTGACATGCCGTAGGTCGCTCGGAACAACCGGGTGAAGTGCGCCTTGTCAGGAAAGCCCCAGCGGGCGGCAATCGCCTGGATCGGCTGATGGGCCGCGAGTGGGCCGGTCAGATCGCGGCGGCAGCGGTCGAGCCGGCGGTTGCGGATCACCTCCGCGACCGTCGACGGCTCACCCTCGAACAGCCGGTGCAAGCTCCGCAGGGACATGTGGTGGGCGGCGGCGATGGCTGACGGGGTGAGATCGCCGTCTCGCAGGTGCCGCTCGATGAACGCCAGAACACGAGCGCGGAGGGCCTGCTGCTGAACCTCCAGGGGCAGAGTCCGCTCGACATCGAGCTGCTGCGCCAGCATCGCGGAGATCAGGTCGAGGACGATGGTGCCCAGCTGCGGCGCCTCGGTCGGTTGATGCTGCTCGGGGTACGCCCCGATGCGCCGCAGCATCTGCGCCAGCAGGGCACCCATACCCGTGGTGGCCGTGATCGACGAGGCGAGCAGACGGCGAGCCTGGTCCGCTGACAGGGGCAGCGCCGCGTACGGGATCATCACGCTGATGGTCGCGGCCAGCTTGCGCCCACTGGTTGCCTGCGACGCGACGTGGGGGCGGGCGGTGTCGAGGAAGGTGAACTCGGAGGCGTTCACCGCCGTTTCGCGGCGGTCCTGAACGAGCCTGCTCTCCCCCACCGTGGGCAGCGCCAGCTGGTAGTACTCCGGCGCGCTCTGGCGGATCAGTCGAGCGGAGCGGGTCGAGTCCAGCGATGGATACCGCAGGGACTGCATGGTGACGGCGCCGAGATCAATCACGCGGGCGTAGGCCACGAAATTGTCCATGTCGGGGCTGCTGATGTGGGCCGGGGCGGTTGCCTCCGCCACGATGGAGCGCCAGAACTCGAATCGGTCGGACGGCGGTAGCAGCCTGGTGTCGATCTCGACGCTGGGCAGCACCTGCTCACCCCCTGTCCGACCACGGCACCTGACGGTTCCGAGTGTCGCACCGACAGCCCAACACCACACGGTCTCGCCAACCTCGTCGCGCTGGCACGGACAGCCGCTGGAGGGAGCTCACCGCCGGCACCCTCACTCGGCATCTCGCTGTGCTGTTGAGCTTGACAAGCATGGATGTCGATTCCGAGTTGTGTTTTTAGCGTTTAAGAGCCGCTTCGAGCATGGCGACGGGTGGAGACCTCCGGACGACTGGTCAGGTTGCCAAACTACTGGGATCCTCGCGTCAGCAGGTGGTCAACCAGTGCGAGCGCGGAGAACTGGCGTTCGCGAAGGTCGGCAAGCACCGGAGGATAGCGCGGGACCAAGTAGAGACGCTGCTTCAACCCAAGCAGGAACTGACTCGTGATCAGCTCAAGTCGCTGTGGCTCCACCAAGCCGTGGCGGGCAATTTGGTCACCGACCCAGACGAGGTAGCGGGCACGGTGAGCGCAAGAAGTGGAAGCAACGGATGAGGCCCCAGTCAGGAAACATGTGCCGAGCTGGGGCCTCACGCTGGAGCGGGTGACGGGAATCGAACCCGCACTGTCAGCTTGGGAGCCCTACAAGATCCCCCGCTGAAGGCTGCCGTGCCCAGCTCAGCGGCTTTACCGACTGGCCTGGAGTGACCCCTGTTGACCCCGGCTACTGGCCCGCTGATCCTCGCGAATCCGGTTGCCGGGTGACCGATGATGGTCGTGATGACGACAAGACGAGGCGAACACGATCAGGCCAGTCTTCAGCGACGGCTGAAGGTTTTGAAGCTGCCGGTTGTGCCACTGGAACTCCATGGATTTCTGACGCCCTCAGACCGTGCGGATATGGAACGCGAGCCCGAGGCAGTCGGCGTTGGGCCCGATGGCACGGCGTTCGCCGTCTGGTCACACCGGATGGACTCCCGGCGCAAGCAGGTGACCTGGCATCTCGGTGGCAAGGGGATCCGGATTATCGGTGCCATCGATGTTGATACAGACCTTCGCGTGTCGTTCGTGCAACCGCTGCCGGAGGGGCGGGTCCTGCTGGCGGCAGCTCGCACTGGGTGTGGCGCGATCAACGGTGAGGTATGGACACGCGACGGCGATCTGGAGTACCAAGGCCACCTCGGTGATGCCATCGAGGAACTCCAGACGACGCCGTCCGGCAAGGTATGGGCCGGGTATTTCGATGAGGGAGCGTTAGGCGGAAGCGGGCCGGAGGGACACGGCCTTGCCCGGTTCAACCAAGACCTGACCGTCGACTGGCTCTACCCGCACGATGCGGGGCTTCCGTACATTTCTGACTGCTACACGCTCAACCTGCATGGCGAAACTGCCCATTTTTGCCCTTACACGGATTTCCATATCCAGTCGGCGTCAGGTGACGAGGTTACGGATTGGGGGGCGTCTCCCTATGAGTCCGCGCACAGCATGCTGGTCAGTGGCGCGGACCGCGCTCTTCTAGCGGGCTGGGGCTCCGAGTACGACGTCGTGACGCTGCTGCGCATTGGCCGAGACGGCGTGCGCCGCATCGGCGGGCAGTGCCGCCTCGTGCTACCCAATGGCATCGAAGCACAGCGTCTCCGCTACACCTGCCGGAGCGGCGACCTGCACGCCTTCAGCCGAGGCACTTGGTACCGCACCAACATGGACGAGCTACAGGCTGTTGCGCTGAGCTCAACAGTGGACGCGGAGAGCGGGTGACGAGAATCGAACTCGCATATTTAGCTTGGGAACCGTACAAGCGCCTGCTGTTGTAGAACCTTCAACGAGCTCGGTGATGCCGCAAGTAGCCTGGAGTGACCAACAATGGCCTCACCGTATGGTCCATTAATGGCCCATGCACTCACGGTCACGACTGGTCAGTCCCCTTCGGGACACGGGAGACACCGGGGGACACAGGAGACAACTCCTGTGCGATCTCGTTGATCGAAGTGACCACGGTGTCGGCGGCAGCGGACGCGTCGATCCTCCATGTCCGGTTCGCGTAGCCAACTACGGCGACATCAGCCGCTCGCGCTGCCTCAACGTCCTAGAACCACGGAAGCCCTGGCAGGAACTCTGTCCTGACCAGGGCTTTCGCACGTGGAGCGGGTGACGGGAATCGAACCCGCACTGTCAGCTTGGGAAGCTGATGTTCTGCCATTGAACTACACCCGCAAGCGGCACCACTGTACCCGAGTCACCGAGCCCGTGCACCCAGGTACCCCCGCACGCCGACCCCGCCCACGGATCACACCCCGGTCGCCCCGCTCGGGAAAAGTTTCCCTGCGGCAACACATGTGCATTCTCAAATGTATCGATGGGTTGTAACGTCTGCCCCACGTTCCCAGCCACGGCGTGACACACCCCCTGCCACGCCGCGAGAAAGAAGGTGGGCTCATGGGGCTCCGTCCCAACCTGCTGACCCGGCGTGCCGCCGGTGTCGCCTCGACGACCCTCGCGCTGCTGCTCAGCACCGCTGCGGTGGGCGTCGTGCCGGCCGCTTCGGCGCTCTCCGCCGCCCCCGGCGGCGCCTGCGTCGAGCCGGCCGACAACCATGCGAACGCCCGGGTGAAGCCCGGTGGCGCGGCCAGGCACGACCCGAACGAGTTGACGGCCAAGCAGGTCCGCGAGCGCGACGCCGACCTGGCGGCCGCGCTGCGGGAGCGCGCCAACGCCCGGGCGGGGGCTGGCGCCACGGTGCTGGCCACCGTCACCATCCCGGTCGTGGTCCACGTGATCCAGGAGAACAGCACCCGGGCCGGCGGCAACATCCCGGACTCACTGATCACCGCTCAGATCAACGTGCTCAACCAGGCCTACGCCGGCGCGACCGGCGGCGCGGTCACCGCGTTCGCCTTCCGACTCGACAAGATCAACCGCGTGACGAATCCGTCCTGGTACCCCATCGTGCAGGGCTCGTCGGCAGAGCGGTCGATGAAGTCCTCGCTGCGGGTGGGCGGCAAGAACACGCTCAACATCTATCTGGGCGAGTTGAGCAACGACCTGCTGGGCTGGGCAACCTTCCCGCAGCGGAACCTGAACAGCATGGACGGCGTGGTCGCGCTGAACGAGTCCCTGCCGGGCGGGGCCGCCACCAACTACAACCAGGGCGACACCGGCACCCACGAGGTGGGCCACTGGCTGAACCTGTACCACACCTTCCAGGGCGGTTGCGGTGGCTCGGGTGACAGCGTCAGCGACACTCCGGCCGAGGCGTCACCGGCGTACGAGTGCCCGACCGGGCGGAACACCTGCTCGGCGGCCGGACTGGACCCGATCACCAACTTCATGGACTACACCTATGACTCGTGCATGTACCAGTTCACCCCGGGGCAGGCGAGTCGCATGCTGACCGCGTGGAACGCGTACCGCGCGGCCTAGCTGTTCGGCGTACCACCGGTGCCGGCTCCGTCACGACGGAGCCGGCACCGGTGTCTTTCCCCAGGACCGCGATCAGGCGGCCGATCGCTGCACGTCGCGGCTGCGACGTGCCGGGCGGGTCTGCGGTACGGCGGTCGGCTCGGCCGCCGCGGGCGGGGCGTGCGGGTCGAGCCAGACCTGAACGGCCGGCCCACCCGGCGCGCCGCCTGGAACGCCGACACCGTGCTGCGTGCGGCGGGCCAGCATCGCCACGTCGACGGTGAACTCGAACAACCGCCAGTCGACCTGCGGAGCCGCCCGGGCGCTCCGCGCCAGCCGGGCCACCCGGGCCGGATCGGTCACCGGCCAGGCGTGCCCCGCCACGTACGCCTCGTCGTCGCTCTCCTCCGGCGGGAACGAGTGCAGCGCGTAACGGCCGTCCCGTTCGAGGTCACGCCGCTTCGGTGAGTCGACGATGAAGCAGAAGAGGCCCTCGTCGGTGATGACCGGAGAGACCGGATGAACCCGGGGCCCGCCGTCGGCGCGGACCGTGGCCAGGTAGCCGAAGCCCGGCCCGTACTGCTGGAGGAGAACGCGGATCCCGTCGGCGAGTCGGGGCTCGTCGGCGGCGAAATCGGACCAGGAAGCCATGCCGGCACTCTATCGAACAAATGTACGAGTAGCGACCTCGACGCGCTGGTCACCGGCACCGGATCCGACCGTTTCCGCCTACGCCGCTATGGTGGTCCGATGCTGCTCTCCGACCGCGACCTGGTCTCCGAGATCAAGGCCGGCACGCTGGGCCTGGAGCCGTTCGAGCCGACGCTGGTCCAACCGTCGAGCATTGACGTACGACTCGACCGGCTGTTCCGGGTCTTCAACAACCACCTCTACACCCACATCGACCCGGCAATGCAGCAGGACGACCTGACCTCGGTGGTCGAGGTGCCCGACGGCGAGCCGTTCGTGTTGCACCCGGGGGAGTTCGTGCTCGCCTCGACGCTGGAAGTGATCTCGCTCGGCGACCAGCTCGCCGGTCGACTCGAGGGCAAGAGCTCACTGGGCCGGCTCGGCCTGCTCACCCACTCCACCGCCGGCTTCATCGACCCGGGCTTCTCCGGTCACGTGACGTTGGAGCTGTCCAACGTGGCGAACCTGCCGATCACGCTCTGGCCGGGCATGAAGATCGGTCAGCTCTGCATCTTCCGGCTCTCCTCGCCGGCCGAGCACCCGTACGGCTCGGTCGTCTACGGCTCGCGCTACCAGGGCCAGCGGGGGCCGACGCCGAGCCGCGCCTGGCAGCACTGGCGGACCTGGCCGACCCGCTGAGTCGCTGAGCGCGACGGCAGACGACGAGGGCCCGCCGCGACGGATCGCGACGGGCCCACCGATCTCCCGGGGTCAGCCCGGACGGCCGTAGCTGTGGATCGGGCCGTCGTCGACCCTCTTCATCTTGACCGGCTCGCCGGCCTGCGATGCGTGCACCACCCAGCCGTTGCCCACGTACATTCCGACGTGGTGGATGTCGCTGTAGTAGAAGACCAGGTCACCGGGGCGCAGGTCGGCCTTGCTGACGTTCTTGGTGACCCGGCTCTGCGCTGCGGCGTTGTGCGGCAGCGACACGCCGGCCTTGGCCCAGGCGGCCAGCATCAGCCCCGAGCAGTCGTACGAGTTCGGGCCTTCGGCAGCCCACACGTACGGCTTGCCGATCTGCGCGCAGGCGAACTTGACGGCCACACCGGCGGCACCACCGGGATAGCTGGCCGGGCAGGGCGCCGGACGCAACGGACCGCCACCGCCGTTGCCGTACACCTTGAGGCGCAGCTTCTGCAGCCGGTCGATCTCCTCATTGATCTGCTTCTTCTTCGCCGCGAGCTGGGCCTCGGTCCGGGTCAGCTGGGTGACCATCTCGTCCAGCGGCGCCTTCTGTCGGGCGAGTTGGTCGCGCAGGTCGGCGACCTCGCGTACGTCCTGCTGCTGGTCGTGCGCGAACCGGTCGAGCATCTCGAGCTGCCCGACCACCTCGCTGGGCGACCGGCTGCCCAGCACCGCGTTGACGGTGGAGACGTTCTCGCCCTTGTACGCGCGGACGGCGAGGGCGGAGACCTTGTTCATGGCCGCGTCGACCCGGCGCTCCAGCGGGGCGATCCGGGCGGCCAGCGCGTCGGCCTGCCGGCGCTTGACGGCCAGGTCGGCCTGGGTGGCGTTGTGCCGTTCGATGATCGGTTCGAGCGTGTTCCAGTCGGCGTCGATCTGGCGCTCGATCTCGGCGACGGACGGATCCGCGTGGGCGGCCGTGGCGCTGCCGGTCAGGACGACGGCGACGCCGACCAGTGCGGCGACAGCGGCGGTGAAGCGGGACCAGCGTGGGCGCGGCACGATCGACATCGGGCCGGCGGACGCCGACCGCTCGGACGACGGCCGCGGGGCATGGAGAGCCACCGGGTTCCGTACTCCTTCTTCCTGACCGCCTACCGGGTTAGCTGACGGGTTCGGGCGGGAAGTTGGCGCCCTACCGCAGTAGCTGCGGATTCACCCCGGAAAACCTGGGTCCCCGGTTCGCTCGGAAGCGACTCGGCGGTGTCGGTCCGTCACCGCCCGGGCTGGGCGGACCTGCTATCGGGCCGACGAATGACCAGAGTAGAGACGGCTGTTACCGATCCGCAACCCGTGCGGCCGTGACACTCCGTACTGATCGGACGGGGTGACCGAGCGTGCGCAGAAGGTTTCCTTCCTGACGAAGCGATACATGGAAAGGTATTGACGCGGATCCCCGGCCGGCGCGAAGGTGACCACACCTGCACCCGTCATATCTAGGGGGTTCGATGCGCCATTCAACCCTGCCGACCGGCCGGCGCGCGCTGCTCGCCGCCGCCGTGGTGGCCGCCGCGACCGCGGTGCCGCTCTCGGCCGGCCCGGCCGCCGCAGCGCCACCCGCCGACCGTCAGCAGCAGTACGCCGTCGCGGCGACCGAGTACGGCGTGCCGACAGCCGTGCTGCTCGGCGTCTCCTACCTGGAGTCCCGCTGGGACAGCAACGCCGGCACACCGAGCACCAGCGGCGGCTACGGTCCGATGCACCTGACCGACGCCCGGCACGTGACCGCCCTACCCGCAGGCGGCCACCACGACGCCGGCACCGAGGACCCACGCGGCGACGACTCGCGCCCCGCGCCGGCCCCCGCGCCACGCCCGGCCCAGGACCCCGCGCCACCCGCCGCCGCGATGCAGACCGTGGACGCCGCCGCCGCGCTGACCGGCGCAACCCCCGAGGCACTGCGCGCCGAGGCGGGCGTCAACATCCGGGGCGGGGCCGCCCTGCTGGGGGCGTACCAGCGGGAGTTGGGTGCGCCGGTCGGTGCCGACACCGACCCGGCCTCCTGGTACGGCGCGGTGGCCCGCTACGCCGGCGCGGACAGCGCCGACGCCGCGGCCGCCTTCGCCGACGAGGTCTTCACGACCATCGGCGCGGGCGAGTCCCGGGTGACCGACGACGGCCAACGGATCACGCTGCCGGCCCGCGCGGTGCGGCCCGAGCGTTCCTGGTTGGACCGGCTGGGCCTGCGTCACCTGGCCCGCCCGGACGGGCTGGAGTGCCCCCGCACCATCTCCTGCGAGTGGATACCGGCGCCCTACGCGGCGTTCGGCGACGGGGACTACGGCAACCACGACCTCTCCGAGCGGCCCGCCCGACAGAAGATCGAGTACATCGTCATCCACGACACCGAGGCGAGCTGGGCGACCACCCTCAAGCTCGTCCAGGACCCGACGTACGTGAGCTGGCACTACTCGCTGCGCTCCGTCGACGGGCACATCGCCCAGCACGTGAGGACCAAGGACGTCGCCTGGCACGCCGGCAACTGGTTCGTCAACGCCACGTCGATCGGGCTCGAACACGAGGGCTTCGCGGCGCAGGGAACCTGGTACACCGAGGCGATGTACCGGACCTCGGCGAAGCTGGTCCGGCACCTCGCGCTGCGACTCGGCATCCCGCTGGACCGCCAGCACATCATCGGCCACGACAACGTGCCCGGGACCGTCGCGTCGACCGTCCGCGGCATGCACTGGGACCCGGGCCCGTACTGGGACTGGACGCACTACTTCGACCTGCTGCACGCGCCACGGCTGGACACCGGCACCCCGGCCACCGGGCTGGTCCGGATCGACCCCGACTACGCCACCAACCAACCGGCGTTCACCGGCTGCGTCACCGCGGGCGTACCGTGCGCACCGCGCGGTTCCTCGGCGGTGCTGCTGCGCAACGCGCCGGCCGCGGACGCGCCACTGGTCAACGACATCGCGCTACGTCCGGACGGCACCCCGAACACCATGGCCGTGTCGGACCACGGAGCCCGGGCCTCCGCCGGCCAGACGTACGCGCTCGCCGGCCGGCAGGGCGACTGGACGGCGATCTGGTACCTCGGGCAGAAGGCGTGGTTCCACAACCCGGCGTCCGCGCCGACCGCCAGCTGGACCGTCGGCGTGGTGGCCACCCCGAAGCCCGGACGGGCCACCATCCCGGTGTACGGGCGGGCGTACCCCGAGCAGGCCGCGTATCCGGCCGGGGTGCCCTACCAGGCGATCTCGCCGCTGCAGTACACGCTCGCCGCCGGTCAGCGGTACGCCGTCGGCGCGGTGCTGGCCGGTGAGTACTACCGGGCCAGCACCTTCGACGGCTCCTCGCCGGGCGACTGGACGGTGATCCGCGGGGGGAACCGCTACGCGCAGATCCAGTTCGGCCACCGCGTCATGTACGTCGATCTCGCCGACGTGCAGCTGCTGCCGTCCCCGGTGGGCGCGCCCCGCTGAAGGCCACGACGGCCCCCGGTCGGTGACCGGGGGCCGTCGTGCTGTCGCAATGTGGATCAGCCGGGTCTACGGAACCCGGCGACGGGCATGGTGTTGATGCTGGACACCTGCACCGGCTTGCCGGCACGTGGCGCGTGCACCATCTGGTTGTTGCCCAGATACAGCCCGACATGACTCAGGCCGGAGAAGAAGAAGACCAGGTCACCGGGACGGGCGTCGGCTCGCGAGACGGCCTTGCCCTCGTTCCACTGGTCACCGGTGTGGTGGGTCAGGTAGACCCCGGCCGCCTTGTAGGCGTACTGGGTCAGCCCCGAACAGTCGAACGAGTTCGGGCCGGTGGCGCCCCAGACGTACGGCCTGCCGACCTTTCCGCAGGCGGTCCTGATCGCGGTGCGGGCGGCCGCGCTGACCACTCCGTTGATGGTCGGGCATGCCTCGGTGACGACCGTGGTCTTGGGCATCGACGCCTCGAGCCGCTTGATCTCGCCGTCGATCTGCTTCTTCTTGGCCGCCAACTCGTTCTGCTGCTTGTTCTGCGTGACGATCAGTCCGTCGAGCTTCCGCTTCTCGCCCTCGTACTTGGCCCGCACGGCCACGACGCCCTCGACCTGCTTGCGCTCCTGCGAGGCCAGCCGGTCGAGGATCGTGAGCTGCTCGGCGAGGGTGTCCGGCTTGGCGCTGACCAGCAGCGCACCGACCTCCTGCGAGGGGCCCGACATGTAGTAGCGGGAGGCGAGGTCACCCACCCGGTTCAGCGCCAACTCGCTCTGCAGCGCCAGCGGCTCGATCTTCTTCTGCAGGTCCGCCGACTTCTGCCGGTTGGTCTTCAGCTGCGCCCGCACCTTGTTGTACTGCTCGATGGTGGGCTCCAACTGCTCCCACTGCTTGTCGATCTGCGCCTCGATCTCGTCGACCGTGGGCTCGGCCTGCGCCGGCACGGCGAGCAGTCCGGCGCCGACGGCTGCGGCGGCGACCAGCACGAGTAGACGGTGGGCGGCCCGGCGCAGACCACCCGGGCGCGTGGACAGTCCAGGGGCGTGACGATGAGGGGGCATGGTTGCCACCGGCACCGACTCCTTTGCAACCGACCGCCGGGCGCCTCGCGGAAGGGAAGGGCCGAGGCAGACGACCCACAGCGGTCGGTGCCCCACATTAGGGAAGTGCCGGGCCGTAATCAAGGCGAACCCTGTCACCATCACCGTGCCGCAACCGCTTGCACACCAAGGGTGCTGACCGATTAGCCAACGATTGCGGTCAATACATCGTCGAGGGTGACCACACCGAGCGGGCGCCGGCCGTCGCTGACCAGCACCATGTGCCGCCGCTCGCGGCGCATGGCCAGCAGCAGGTCGGCCAACGTACGCTCCGGCGGCACCACCGCCAGCGGCCGGTAGACCTGCGCCGGCACCGGCGCCCGGCGACCCTGCCCGGCGTACCCGAGGACGTCCTTGACGTGCACGAAGCCGAGCACCCGACGGGTGGACCGCTGCACCACCGGGAACCGTGACCGGCCGGTCCGGGTCGCCAGCACCTCCAGCGATGCCGGCGAGACGTCCTCGGCAACCGTCACGACCGTCGACCACGGCTGCAGGGCGTCCGCCGCGGTGCGGGTGTGCAGGGCCAGGGCGCCGGTGATCCGGGCGTGCTGCTCGGCGTCGAGCAACCCCTCGGTACGGGCCTGGGAGACCAGCCCCGCCAACTCCTCGGCGGTGAAGACCGTCTTCACCGCCTCGGACGCCTCGACCCGCCACAGCGCGAGGACGCGGCGGGCCGCCCACTTCATGGCCAGCAGCAGTGGCTTGGTGGCCACGCAGAACGCCAGCATGGCCGGGCCGAGCCAGAGGGCGGAGAGCTCCGGACCGGCCAACGTGATGTTCTTGGGCACCATCTCGCCGACCACCGTGTGCAGGAAGACCACCACGCCCAGTGCCAGCACGAACGCCACCGGGTGCACCGCCCGTTCGGGCAGGCCGGCCGCGTGGAACGGCACCTGGAGCAGGTGGGCCAGCGCCGGCTCGGCGATCGCGCCGAGACCCAGTGAGCAGACCGTGATGCCGAGCTGGGCGCCGGCGATCATCAGCGGTATCTGGTTCATCGCCGACAGCGCCCAGCGGGCCCGCTTCGACGCGGCCGCCAGCGGCTCGATAACCGTCCGCCGGGACGCGATGAGCGCGAACTCGCCGCCCACGAAGAACCCGTTGCCGAGCAGCAGGACCACGGTCAGCAGAAGCTCAGTCATCGTCGTCCGGCTCCGCCGGGCGCAGCACCCGGACCTGCTCGATGCGGTGCCGCTCGACCTCCACCACGGTGAACTCCCAGCCACCCGCCTCGACCGTCTCGCCGGCGAGCGGAATGTGCCCGAGCCGGGCCATCAGGTACCCGGCGAGCGTCTCGTACGGCCCCTCGGGCAGCCGGAAACCGGTCTGCTCGGCCAGCTCGTCGGAGCGCAGCACCCCGTCGACCAGCGCCGTGCGTTCCCCGCCGGGCACGGTCAGCTCGGCCGGACCCGCGTCGTCCACGCTGGCCGGGTCGAACTCGTCGGCGATCTCCCCCACCAGCTCCTCGACCAGGTCCTCGATGGTCACCACGCCGTCGGTTCCGCCGTACTCGTCGACCACGATGGCCAGGTCGGCTCCGGCCGCCCTCAACGCGGCCAGTACGCCGTCCAGGTCGAGGCTCTCCGGCACGTACACGGCCTCACGGGCCACCGATGCGACCACGGTCGACGCCCGGGCGGCCAACGGCACGCCCAGTGCGTCCGACACTGCCGCGACGCCGGTGACCAGGTCGAGGGTCTCCTCGTACACCGGGAAGCGGGTCCGTCCGGTCTGCCGGGACTGCTCGAGCAGCTCGGCCACGGTCGCCGTGGCGCGTAGCGCGACCACGTCCACCCGGGGGGTCATCGCCTCGGCCGCCCGCTTGTCACCGAAGCGGATGGTGCGGCGCAGCAGCATCGCGGTGTCCGTGGGGAGCGCGCCGGCCCGGGCCGAGATGGCTGCCAGCAGACCCAGCTCCTCCGGTGACCGGGCGCTGGCCAGCTCCTCCTGCGGTTCCACCCCGAGCGCCCGGACCAGCCGGTTCGCCGAGCCGTTCAAACCCCGGATCACCCAGCCGAACGTGCGGGAGAAGGTACGCATCGGGCCGGCGGTGGCCAGCGCCGCCGGCATCGGTCGGGCCAGCGCCGCGTTCTTGGGGACCAGCTCGCCGAAGAGCATGGAGATCAGCGTCGCGAGGGCCAACGCCAGGAACGGCGTGAACCGCTCGGTGTTGTCGCCGGCCACCGGGCGCAGCAGCGGGGAGAAGATCCGGGCCAGGGCCGGCTCGGCCAGGTAGCCGGTGAGCAGGGCGGTGATGGTGATGCCGAGTTGCGCTCCGGAGAGCTGGAAGGACAACTCACGCAGCGCCGTGCGTACCCTCAGGGCGGCCTCGTCGCCGGCGGCCGCCCGCCGGTCGATCTCCGAGCGATCGACGGTGACCAGGGCGAATTCGGCCGCGACGAAGAACGCGTTGCCCACGGTCAACGCAACGAAGCCGACCAGGGGCAACAGCGTGGTCAAGAGCAGGCCGTCGATGTTCGCCTCACCTCGGCGAGATTCTTGCACGACGGCGGCGGCACCCACGGGTGCCGCCGCCGTCGACGGGTGCGAAGCGAGGGGGTACGGAGCCTCAGCCGGCGATCGGCGCGGCCTTCTCGCCCTGCGGCTGCTCCGGCTTGACCGAGCGGAGCAGCACGGTGGCCACGTCGATGACCTCCACCTGCTCGCCGGCGCCCTTGCCGTTCACTCCGTCGCTGAGCATGGTCGAGCAGAACGGGCAGCCGACAGCGACCGTCTTCGCCCCGGTGGCCATGGCCTCCTCGACGCGGTCCACGTTGATCCGCTTGCCGATCTTCTCCTCCATCCACATCCGGGCACCGCCGGCACCGCAGCAGAAGGAGCGCTCGCTGTTACGCGGCATCTCGGTGAGGTCGCCGGCGATCGCGTCACCGAGGACCTCGCGGGGGGCCGCGAAGACCCGGTTGTGCCGGCCCAGGTAGCAGGGGTCGTGGTAGGTGACCCCGCCGTCGACCGGCTGCACCGGCGTGAGCTTCCCGCTGGACACCAGGTGGGCCAGGAGCTGGGTGTGGTGGACCACCTCGAACTCGCCGCCGAGCTGGCCGTACTCGTTGCCCAGGGTGTTGAAGCAGTGCGGGCAGGTGGCGACGATCTTGCGCTTGGCCCGGTCCCGACCCTCGAACGCCTCGTTCAGCGTCTCCACGTTCTGCTGGGCGAGCATCTGGAAGACGAACTCGTTGCCGATCCGTCGCGCCGGGTCACCCGAGCAGGTCTCGCCCTCGCCCAGGATGGCGAAGGAGACGCCGGCCTCGTTGAGCAGGGTGGCCACGGCCCGGGTGGTCTTCTTGGCCCGGTCCTCGAACGCACCGGCACAGCCGACCCAGAACAGGTACTCGAAGTCGTCCACCTCGCCGACCCGCGGCACCTCGAAGTCGAGGCCCTTGGTCCAGTCCTCGCGGGTGTTCTGCGGGGCGCCCCACGGGTTGCCCTTGTTCTCCAGGTTGCGCAGCATCACGCCGGCCTCGGACGGGAAGCTCGACTCGATCAGCACCTGGTAGCGGCGCATGTCGACGATGTGGTCGACGTGCTCGATGTCCACCGGGCACTGCTCCACGCACGCGCCGCAGGTGGTGCAGGACCACAGCACGTCCGGGTCGATGACCCCGCCGGACTCGGCGGTGCCGATCAGCGGCTTGTCGCCCTCGGCCAGCGCCAGCACGTCCAGGTGGGCGAGCTGGGCTGCGGTGGCCTTCTCCTCGCCGGTCAGGTCCTTGCCGCCGCCGGCCAGCAGGTAGGGCGCCTTGGCGTACGCGTGGTCACGCAGGCTCAGCACCAGGAGCTTGGGCGACAGCGGCTTGCCGGTGTTCCAGGCCGGGCACTGCGACTGGCAACGACCGCACTCGGTGCAGGTGCTGAAGTCGAGCAGACCCTTCCAGCTGAACTGCTCGACGTGGGCGACGCCGAACTGGTCCTTCTCGGGGTCGGCCTCCTCGAAGTCGAGCGGCTTGCCCTGGCTCGTCATCGGCCGCAGCGCGCCGAGACCGGAACCGGCCGGCTTGGCCGGCTCGCGCTTGAAGAAGATGTTGGGGAACGCCAGGAAGCGGTGCCAGGCCACCCCCATGGTGACGTTCAGCGAGATGACGATCAGCCAGGTCATCGAGATAATGATCTTGATGACCGCGGCGACGCTCGCCCCGTCGTGCCAGTCGGGCAGCACCGCGCCGACCGCGTGGCTGACCGGAGTGGCCCAGAACGGGTACTCGAAGTGGTCCGTGGCGACCTTGAAGCCCCGGATCACGAACCCGAAGATCAGGACCAGCAGCACGATCCACTCGACGAAGTAGCCCTGCCACATGGTCGAGCCGGTGAACCGGGACCGCCCACCCGGGCGGGTCGGCCGGTTGCGCAGCCGGATCGCCATCAGCACCAGGATGCCGACCAGGCCCAGCACGCCGATGATCTCGGTGGCCAGCCCGAAGACCGTCCAGTGCCCGATGATCGGCAGCCCACCGGTCGGGGTGACCACCTCGAAGTACGCCTCGAGCACCAGCAGCGACAGCACGACGAAACCGACCATCACGAACCAGTGCGCCGCACCCACCACGCCCCACTTGAGCATCCGGGTGTGGCCGGCGGTCTCCACCAGCATGGTCTTCGCGCGGACGAGCCTGTCGGTGAACCGCTCCGGCGCGGGCTGCCCGAGCCGGATGACTGCCACCATCTTCAGGACCGCGCGTACCGCCAGCCACACCGCCACGGCGGTGATGGCGGCCGCGAGGATCGTGGTGACGATCTGGACGCTGCCCATCGAGTTGGCCTCCCCGGTCTGCTGCCTGTCGAGCGCGACCGGGGCCCGGTCAGGACGGGGCCGGCATCGCGCCGTCGCCGCACCTGCGACCGGACCGGTCGATGACCTCGCTCCGCTCGGTCATGCAGTGCAGCCTACGCCGCAAGGTTACCCAGCAGTAACGTGAGTCATCTCGCAGTCGGCCGCGCCGCCTGCGGACACCATAGGGTGCCCCGCCCGGGGCTGCCGGGCAGGGCTCGACGGGGTGACGTGGCTCCTCCGACGTGGGGTGGCGCCGAACCGACTCAGCGCCAGCGGGAGAGCAGCACCAGCGAGGCGACCATCGCGCCGAAGCCCACCGCGAGGTTCCAGTACTGCCACGACGCGACCGGGTACTCCTGCTCGGAGAGGTAGTAGACCACCAGCCAACCGATGCCGGCGACGATCAATGCGACAGCAGTGATCGGAAGCCACACCGGGCTAGGCTTGCGCGACGACGCCGACGCCGTCGGACGGACGTCCGTCGGCGGCGTGTACACCTTCTTCTTGCGGACCTGAGACTTGGGCACGACGCTCTCCAGAGGGGGTGACGACCTCGTCCGGCCTGACAACCGGGCGCAGGGGCGACGGTCCATGGCCAATAATGTTCGACAGTTAGCGTAGTCCCGAACGCCCGCCCGGACCACGAATGGGGTCAGGCCGGCGCACGGAGTGACCGAAAAGGGCGGGACTGTTCGGATCACCGGCCCGCCCGGGGCGGCGATCACCGACACGCGGAAGGAACGCTCGGTGGAGTACACATCCGGTGCGGCCTCCTGGCAGAAGGCCCTCCGACGGGCCGGCGCGGGGCTGCTGCCCCGGCGACCCCGTCAACGCCGACCGGGCTGGTCGATCGGGGTCCCCCTGATCGCCGCCGCGGCAGGGCTGCTCTTCACCACCTCCGCGACCACCGCTGACGGCACCGCGCTGCGTGAGGACCGCCGCCCCCAGCTCAACCAGCTCATCGAGGACCGCCGCGAGCAGGTGGCCGCGAGCGAGAGCCGGGCCGCCACCCTGCGCGGCGAGGTCGAGCAACGGACCGACGCGCTGGCCGACTCCGACGGCCCGATCAAGGCCCAGCAGATGCGCGGCGATCGCGACCTCCAGGCCGCCGGGTTCACCGCGCTGACCGGCACCGGGGTGACGGTGGAGCTGAACGACGCTCCGCAGTCGGGCCAGACCCACCCCGACGCCAGCAACGACGACCTCGTGGTGCACCAGGGCGACGTGCAGGCAGTGGTCAACGCGCTCTGGGCTGGCGGAGCGGAGGCCATGTCAATCATGAACGTCCGCGTGCTCACCACCAGCGCGGTACGCTGCGTCGGTAACACCCTGCTGCTCCATGGCCGGGTGTACTCCCCACCGTTCAAGATCGTGGCAATCGGCGATCCCGCTGCCCTCCAGCAGGCCCTCGCCAGCTCTGAGGGAGTCCAGTGGTTCAAGGACGCAGTCGACGACTACCAACTCGGCTACAAGGAGACCGTCTCCACGGTGAGAGTTCCGGCGTTCGAGGACTCGACCGCCCTGCGCTCGGCGACGGTGCCTAGGTGAGCGGCACCGACGACCGGCGCGACGGGCGCCACCGGGACCAGGCCGACGACCCGACGGCGTTCCTGCCCAAGGTCGACCGGCCCGAACCGGCACCGGGCCGACCGGGCCCCGCCGGCAACTGGCCCGATCCCGTGCTGCCCGCCCGGCCCGCCGCCGCCCGCCCTCCTGGCGCCCCCGAGCCTCCGGCAGCAGCCAACCCGTCCCGGAACGAGCGGTCGGCTCCGCGCCCGGCCAGCGACACCGAGCAGCCCCCGCGCACCGACCGCCCGGCACAGCCCAGCGCCGGTCGGCCAGACCCGCAGCGTGCCCCCGACCGCCCGAGCGGCGAGGCACCGCCGCCCTGGCCCGGCGGCGCCGCAGCGTCTGGGCTCGGCTCATCCGCTGGTCACGGGCGTCCCCCCGCGACCGCCGGCCAACCGACCACACCACACCAGGGACCGGTCCGGTCGGCCGTTCCCGGCAACACCCCGACCCGCCCGCCGACCACCGGCGCCGCGCCGACACGACCGCCGGCCACCGCTGGCACGCCCTCTGCACCGAGCGGCGCCGCGCCGACCGGCGCCGCGCCCACCCGCCCGCCGGCCACCAGTGGCACGCCCGCGGCACCGACCGCGCCAGTCGGCACGGCGAGGGCCGCCGCGGGTACCCCGGGTGGAGCGCCGGCCCGGCCGGCGGCACCCGGCAGCCCGACGCCGCCGGCGACTCCCCGCACCCCGACGCCACCGGGCGGTGACGCGCCCACCGCGCTCATTCCCAAAATCGGCTCCGGTCCTGCCCGGGCGACCGGCTCTCCGGCCGCTCCGGTCTCCCCGGCCGCCCCCAGGCGCGCCGCGGATCCGGCCGCCACCCAACTGATCCCGGCCGTGCCCGCCCGGCCCGCCGCTCGACCGCCGGCCATGGACTCCACCGCGCTGATGGGCGCCGTCCCGCGTACGCCGACCGACGGGCCGGCCGACGCCGGAGACAGCCCCGCCGAGCCGCCCGCGCCCCGACGCGGCGAGCGGGTGGTGCAGCTCCGGCCACACCAGACCGGTGAGGGCTACAAGAGCGTCTACTCGGAGCTCACCCGCCCGTCGCTCGCCTCCCGGGTACGTACCGGCATCCGGGTCACCGGCGAGGTCCTGATCACCTTCGGCCTGGTGGTGCTGCTCTTCGCCGGCTACGAGGTCTGGGGCAAGTCGGCCATCGTCGACGCCCACCAGAACGACCTCGACCGGCAACTCGCCCAGGCGTGGGCCCCGAACGACGATCCGACGGTCGTCCCGTCAGCCGCCCCGAGCGTCAAGCCGTCGCCTCCGGTGCGCGGCAAGCCGATCGCGGGGCTCTACATCCCCAAGCTCGACAAGAACTGGGTGGTGGTCGAGGGCGTCACCCAGGCCGACATCCGGTACGCCCCGGGCCACTACCCGACCAGCGCACTGCCCGGCCAGATCGGCAACTTCTCCGTCGCCGGCCACCGCAACCGGGCCACCTTCTGGCGGCTGGACGAGCTGGACGACGGTGACGCCATCGTGGTCGAGGGTAAGACCGACTGGTACGTCTATCGGGTGTCACAGACGCAGATCGTCAAGCCGACCCAGGTCGAGGTGGTTGCCGCGGTCCCCGGCAAACCGGACGAGAAGCCGACCAAGCGGATGCTCACCCTGACCACCTGCAACCCGAAGTTCGACAACTACCAGCGCTTGATCATCCACGCCGAGCTGGAACGGACCGAACCGAAGTCGGCGGGCCGCCCGGCGGAGCTGGGAGGCTGATCCGATGTACGCGTTCATCTGGCGCAAGCTCCCGTTCGGCCTGGCCGGCAAGCTGGCTGGCTCGGTGCTGCTCGCCACCGCCACGGTTGCCCTGCTCTGGTATGTGGCGTTTCCGTGGGCCGAGCCGCTGCTGCCCTTCGACGACGTCCAGGTCACCCAGGACTCCGGCGTTCCCGGGGACCCGGGCGGCGGGAACGTGGTGACCCCGGCCGGCGAGGAGCACGAGCTGCCCTACGACACCAACCGGAACAACTCCGCGCCCCCCTCCCCGAACAGGTGACCATGCGCGTCCTGGTGATCGACAACTACGACTCGTTCGTCTTCAACCTGGTGCAGTACCTGGGCCAACTCGGGGTGGACTGCGAGGTCCGCCGCAACGACGAGATCGACGTCGCCGAAGTCGGCACGGTGGGTGCCGCCGGCATCCTGCTCTCACCCGGCCCGGGCAGCCCCGACCGGGCCGGGATCTGCCTGGACGTCATCCGGAAGTACGCGGGTGAGCTGCCCATCTTCGGCGTCTGCCTCGGCCACCAGGCGATCGGCGAGGCGTTCGGGGCCACCGTGACCCGCGCCCCCGAGCTGCTGCACGGCAAGACCTCCGAGGTACGGCACCACTCGGTCGGTGTGCTTACCGGCCTGCCCGATCCGTTCACCGCCACCCGCTACCACTCGTTGGCCGTGCTGCCCGAGACGCTCCCCGAGGAGCTGGAGGTCACCGGCTGGACCGGTTCCGGCGTCGTGATGGCGATGCGGCACCGGACGTTGCCGATCGAGGGTGTGCAGTTCCACCCGGAGTCGGTGCTCACCGAGGGTGGCCACGTGATGTTGGCCAACTGGCTCGCCGTCTGCGGCCACCGGGAGGCGCTGGAGCGCGCCCCGGCGCTAGCCGCCGAGGTCGACGCCCGCCGGCGGGCCGCCTTCGCCACGACCTGACACCGGGGGCTTCGGCCTAATCCTCCGGAAGTCGGGTCGGTGGCAACGGGAACGGGAACGGCTGACCGGTGCCGCCCCCTCCGCCGGTGGTGGGCGGTGTGGCCGTCGGGGTGCCCGTCGGCGTTCCGGTGGGAGTCGGGTCGGTGACCGGCTCCGGCTGACTGACCTTGATGGTCACTCGCGTACCGGACGGCTTCTTGTCCTTCGCCTTCGGGTTCTGGTCGGTGACCTTTCCCGCCTCCGCGGCCGGCACCTCCGGCCCGGCCTGGGGGACGACGGTGAAACCCTCGTTGCGCAGGACGCGGGTGGCCTCGTCCAAGCTCAGCCCCACGACGTCCGGCACGTCGCGGACCTTGCCGTTCGAGACCGTGAGCGTCACCTTCGTGCTCTCGGGGACAAGCTGCCCCTCCGGCGGACTGACGCTGAGAACCTCGTCCTGACTCGCCTCGCCATCCACCGTCTTGATGTCGTAGGTGAGCTTCGCCTCCTGGAGTCGGGCGATGGCGCTCTCCCGCTTGCTGCCCTTGAGCCCTGCGGGAATGCGGACCTCTGGCGCCCCGCCACACACCTGGAGAGTCACCAGTTCGTTCTGCTTCAGCTGGGTACCTGCCGCGGGGCTCTGCTTGACGACGTTGCCCTCCGTGCAGTCGCTGGCCAGGATGGGCTCAGCCTGCGCCCGGAAACCGGCGTTGCGGAGCTCGGTGATCGCGGCGACCTGACTCTTGCCGGTGACCGTGGGCACGGATGTCAGGTCCTTGCCCTTCTGCTGACTCCAGATCAGGGCGGCGACGAGCGCGATGACCGCGAGCACGCCGACCGCGCTGAACAACGCGATCAGCCAGGAGGACGCCCTGCGCTGGCGGGGGTCACCGACCCGGGCCGGGATCTGCCGGGTCGTCGGCGCGCCGCCACCGGTCGGGTAACCGCCCCCGCCCGCCGGAGCCATCGCCACCGTTTCGGCCTCGCGCAGCACCGGGGTGGCCAGCACCGGCCGGCCCGCTGCGGCACGGAGCAGGTCCGCCCGCATCTCGCCGGCGCTCTGGTAGCGGTTGAGCGGGTTCTTCGACAGCGCCTTCAGCACGATCGCGTCGACCGCGGGGGTGACGTCCGGGTTGATGTCACTCGGCGTCGGCGGAGCCTCCCGCACGTGCTGGTAGGCGACGCTGACCGGGCTGTCCCCCACGAACGGCGGGTGCCCGCAGACCAGCTCGAAGAGCACACAGCCGGCCGCGTAGACGTCCGAACGGGCGTCCACGGACTCACCGCGTGCCTGCTCCGGGGACAGGTACTGGGCCGTGCCGATCACCGCGCTGGTCTGCGTCATGGTGGTCGCGCCGCTGGCCAGCGCCCGGGCGATGCCGAAGTCCATCACCTTGACCTGGCCGGTCTGGGTGAGCATGACGTTGCCCGGCTTGATGTCCCGGTGGATGATGCCGTGCCGGTGGCTGAACTCCAGCGCCGCGCACATGTCGGCGCAGATCTCCAGCGCCCGGCGGGGCTGCAGGCGACCCTCGGCGCCGAGCACCTCCTTCAGGGTCCGTCCGTTGACGAACTCCATGACGATGAACGGCAGCGTCTCACCGGTGGGCGCGGTCTCCTCGCCGGTGTCGTAGACCGCCACGATCGCCGGGTGGTTGAGCGAGGCGGCGTTCTGCGCCTCCCGACGGAACCGCATCTGGAACGTCGCGTCCCGGGCGAGGTCGGTGCGGAGCATCTTGATCGCGACGTCCCGACCGAGCCGGAGGTCGCGACCGCGATGCACCTCGGCCATGCCGCCATAGCCGAGCAGCTCGCCGACCTGGTACCTGCCACCGAGCAGGCGGGCCTGCGCTGTCATCGCGTCTGTCGTCCTTCGCTCGTCGTCGTCCCGCCGTCGTCCGGCTGGAGCCGTACTCCAAGACGGTACGACGTCCGGGTCGCATCGTCGCGTCCGTCGAGCCCCAGCGCGCCGGACGTCACGGTGTGCGGGGTCGGCGCGCCGGGTTCGCCGGCCTGCGACTGCTCCCGCAGCTTGTAGGAAATCACGCCGGAGCAGACCAGGACCAGTACGGCCAGCAGGATGGCGAGAAGCACCATTCCGGGCCGGGACCGGCGGGGCTCCGGTGGCGGCACAGGGCCGGCCTGCCGTACGTACGCCGGTTGGTGTTCCTGCCGGCTCTGAGCTGGCGGAACCGCCGCGGCGCCGCGCGGGTAACCGGTCGCCGCCGGCGGCCGGGCGTGCGGGACGGCCGGCGCGGCGGTGGTGGGGCGGAGCTGCTGCTGGGCCGGCGCGATCGCGGTCGGCCGCTGCCCGACGGCCGGTGGGCGGTGCGGGGCGGCCGGCGGGCGGAGCTGCTGCGCCTGCGGCACCTGGGCCCGGCCGGGTGCGGCGGGTGAGGACGGCGCCCCGGAGACCGGCCCGGGCTGGCCGCCGGCCCTGGCCTGCTGGGAGAGCGCGGCCTTGAGCTGGCGGGCGACGCCGGCGAGGGCGGCGGCGCTGGGCCAGCGGGCGGCCGGATCCTTCGCCAGCGCCCGTTCAACCAGCGCCCGGACCTGCGGCGGGATGTCGGCGGGCAGTGGTCTGGGCGTCTCCCGGACGTGTCGCATGGCGATGTCGAGCGCGTTGTCGCCCTCGAACGGTCGCCGCCCGGCGAGGCACTGGTAGGCGACCACGCCGAGCGCGTACACGTCCGACGCCGGGGTGGCGACCTGACCGGTGGCCTGCTCCGGTGAGATGTACGAGGCCGTACCGAGCACCGAACCAGCGGCCGTCAGCTGGCCGACCAGGTCGGAGCGGGCGATGCCGAAGTCGGTGAGCACCAGCGTGCCGTTCGGCCGGACCAGCAGGTTGCCCGGCTTCACGTCGCGGTGCACGATGCCCTTCTCATGGGCGGCGTGCAACGCGTCCGCGGCCTGCGCGACGAGTGCCATCGTCCGGGCTGGAGTCAGTCGACCGACCCGGCTCAGCGTGGACGACAGGGCGTCGCCCTCGACGTACTCCATGACGAGGAAGGCGATCTGCTGGTCGTTGCCGAAGTCGTAGACGTCCACCACACCCGGGTGGTTGATGGTGGCCATGGTCCGGGCCTCGCCGCGGAACCGCTCGGCGAAGTCCGGGTCGTCGAGCAGTGCGGGCAGGAGGCTCTTGACCGCGACCGTCCGGCCGAGCACCTGGTCGGTGCCACGCCAGACGTCGCCCATGCCGCCACTGGCGATCCGCTCGTCGAGACGGTAACGGTTGCCGAGCTGGACGCCGGGGCTGAGCATGTCAGCGGCCCCCGGGGTCGGCGATGGCAGCCCGCATGATCTGGCCGCCGATCCGGGCCGCGTCGGCACTGCCGGCGCTGCCGGCCTGCTCCAGCTCCACGCAGACCGCGGAGATCGGGGTGCCGTTCTTGTCCAACGCGAAGCCGATGAACCAACCGTGGTCGGGCCGGTCCGGCGCGGACTGCGCCGTGCCGGTCTTGCCGCCGACCGTGTAACCGCCGATCGCGGCCTTCTTGCCGGTGCCGTTCTGGACGACGCTGACCATCATGTCGCGCAGGTCGCCGGCGACCTGCTCGCTGACCGGCCGGCGCAGCTCCTTCGGATCGGCCGTGTAGTAGCTGGTGGTCCGGTCCGGTGCGAGCAGCTGCCGGACCAGGTACGGCCGCATCTCGCTCCCACCGTTGGCGACCGAGGCAGCGATCATCGCGCCCTGCAGCGGGGTCATCCGGACGTTGTTCTGGCCGATCGAGGACTGGGCCAGTGCGGCCGGGTCGGTGCTGCCGTCCGGGTTCTGCATGGCCCCGGTCCGGCTGGCAGCAGTGCGCAGGCCGCCCTCGCCGAGCTCGCCGACGGTGAGGTCGTCCTGCTCGAAGCCGAACTGCTTGGCCTTCTCCTTGATGGTGTCGGCGCCGAGCCGCACGCCGAGCTGGGCGAAGCCGGTGTTGCAGGATTCGGTGACCGCCTCCAGCAGGGTGACCTGCGCTTCGGGGCAGATCGACGGCGCGGCGTTGCGGATCGGGCTGCCCGATGTGGGCGGGGTGTAGCTGGAGCCGGCCGGGATCTCGGTGGTCTTGGTGACGCCGTTCTCCAGTGCCGCCGCCGCCACCACGATCTTGAAAGTGGAGCCCGGCGGCAGCGTCTCGGAGAGCGCACGGTTCTTCAACGGGCCGTCCGGATCCTGCTCCAGCTTGGCCTGCGCCAACGCCGCCGCTTGGGTGTCGTGACTGACCAGCGGGTTCGGGTCGAAGCTGGGCATGGAGACCAGTGCCTGCACCGCCCCGGTGCGCGGGTCGATGGCGATCGCCGCGCCCCGCTTGACCCCCGGCTGGTTGCTGCGCAGCTGGTCGTACGCCACGTCCTGTGCCCGCTTGGAGAGGGTGAGCAGCACGTTGCCGCCGGCGGTCTCGTTGCCGGTGAACATGTCCTTGATCCGGTCGCCGATCAGCTGGTCGCTGGTGCCGGCGAGGAAACTGTTCTCGACGCGTTCGATGCCCTCGTCAGCCAGGTTGACCGGCTTGTAGCCGAGCACGTGGGCGTACTTTGCCCCACCCGGGTAGCTGCGCTGGAACTTCAGCTGGCCGGTGGTTTCCTTGCTGGTGGCCAGCGCCGTGCCGCCGGCCTCGATGTTGCCGCGCTTGAGCTTGTACTCGGCGACCTGGACCCGGCCGTTGTAGTCGCTGGTGCGGTACTCGTCGGCCTTGTACGCCTGCACCCAGTTGAGGTTCGCGAAGAGCAGGCCGAACAGGACCATGACGACGACACCGACACGGCGCAGGGGCGCGTTCACGGTTTGATCACCTCCGTCGGAGCACCGTGCAGCTGCTCGGGCGGGCCGGCGGCGGGCCGGGAGGCCTTGCCGCCGCCCCCGGTGACCGGCCGGCGGGCTCCGTCGGAGACCCGCAGCAGCACCGCGATGAGCAGCCAGTTCGCCATCAGTGACGAACCACCGGCGGACAGGAACGGGGTGGTCTGACCGGTCAGCGGGATGAGCTTGCTGATCCCGCCGACGATCACGAAGACCTGCAGGCCGAGGGTGAACGCGAGACCACCGGCGAGCAGCTTGCCGAACGAGTCCCGCACCGCGAGCGCGGCGCGCAGCCCCCGCTCCACGATCAGCAGGTACACGACCAGCAGCGCGGACAGCCCGAAGAGGCCGATCTCCTCACCGATACCGGCGAAGATCGAGTCGTTCTGCACCTCGGGCAGGATGCCGGGCTGGCCGCCGCCCGGCCCGGCACCGAAGAGGCCACCGGTGCCGAGCGCCAGCAACCCCTGCACCAGCTGGTAGCCCTTGTTGGTCGGATCGGCGAACGGATCGAGCCAGATCTCGGCGCGCAGGTAGAAGTTGGCGAACGGTCCGCCGACCGTCTCGCCGAGGACGTAGGCGAGGTACGCACCACCGAAGAAGAGCACCAGGCCGATCAACAGCCAGCTGACCCGTTCGGTGGCGATGTAGAGCGTCACCACGAACATGCCGAAGTAGAGCAGCGAGGTGCCCAGGTCCTTCTCGAACACGAGCACCAGGACGCTGATCAACCAGACCACGACCACCGGGCCGAGGTCGCGGCCACGCGGGAAGTCGATGCCGAGGAAACGCCGGCTGGCCAGCGACAGCACCTCCCGCTTGCGCACGAGGTAGTAGGCGAAGAAGACCAGCAGCGCCAGCTTGGCGAACTCACCAGGCTGGATCGAGAATCCACCGATCAGGATCCACAGCTTCGCGCCGTTGACCTCGGAGTATGCCCTCGGCAGCACCGCCGGGATCATCACCAGCACGATGCCGGCCAGACCCAGGGTGTACGCGTACCGGGAGACCGAGCGGTGGTCACGCATCACCGCCAGCAACCCGGCGGCGAGGACCACCGAGACGAGCGTCCAGGCCAACTGCCGGCCGCCGACCCCGGCGAAGTTGGCCAGGCTCTCCCGGTCTACCGCGTCGGCGTCGCCCAGGTCGATCCGGCGCAGGAAGCCCACCCCGATGCCGTTGAGCAGAGCCACCGCCGGCAGCAGCGCCGGGTCGGCGAACGGGGCGAGGAACCGGATGACCAGGTGCAGACCGAGGAAGACCGCGCCGAGCGAGGCGGCGGGTATCCAGAAGTCCGGGGTCACCGTGTCCAGCAGGTTCGCCTCCACGGTTGCGGAGTACGCGGCCACCAGCACCATGGCGAGCAGAAGCAGGGACAGCTCGGCGTTGCGGCGGGACCGCGCCAGGCGTACGCCGGACTGCTCGCCCGCGTTCGCGGGCGAGGGTGCCGGTGTGGCCGCTACGGTCACGGGTGGAATCCTCGGGATCTCAGCCGACGCTCACTCGGGAGACCGGCAACCAGCCGGGTCGAGCGCCGGACTGGCCGGGTCGGTGGGCGTGGCATCGGGCGTCGGGGTCGGACTGGTCGCGCCGACAGAGGCGGTGGCATCCGCGGTCGGAGTTACGCTGACGACCCCCTCGGGCGTCGCCGAACTGCTGGCAGTGGGGCTGCCGTTCGGCGCCGGGGTCGTTCCGACCGGGGCCGGGGTCGGGGTCGAAGTCGGCGCGCCACCCGTCGCGGTCGGGTCGGGCGGGCAGATCGGCTTCAGGTTGGGATTGCTCGGAGTGTCGCTGGTCAGCTCGGCCAGCTGGCGCTCGGCGTCCGGCTCGCTCTTGGCTCGGATGCCCACCTTGACGGTGTCCTGCGCCGCCACGGTGAGGTCGTCCAGCCTGGTGCCGCTGGTGCGGTGCACCGTGGAGAGGTCCACTCCCGCGATCTCACCCTGGATGCCCCGGAAGACGGCGACCTGCCCCCCCTCGGTGGCACCCACGTAGTACTGCCGCTGGGTGTACGTCCAGCCGGCGAAGACGCCGCCGCCGATGATCACCAGCAGGGCCAGCGCCATCGCGGTGGTCCGCACCGGTCGGCGCTTCGGCCGCTCCGAATCGTCGTCACCGGCCGCCGGCTCCTCGGGCGCGGGAGGACGCGGCGGGGAGAGCGCCGAGGCCCGGGCGGCCGGGGTCGAGTCGTCGGCGGAGGTGGCCATGCCACGGTCGCGGGCGGCGGCGCCACCGACGATCGGGGTCGCCTCGACGATGTCGTGATCGGTGGCGTCGGCAATGATCACCGTGATGTTGTCCGGACCGCCGCCGCGCAGCGCGAGCTGCACCAGCCGCTCGACGCACTGCTGCGGGTCGGGGTACTCGCGCAGGGTCTCGCCGATGGTGTCGGCACTGACCACGCCCGAGAGACCGTCGCTGCAGATCAGGTACCGGTCGCCGGGCAGCACCTGGCGTACCGAGTACTCGGGGTCGATGTCCCGGCCGTCCAGCGCGCGGGTCAGCAGTGACCGCTGTGGGTGACTGCTCGCCTCCTCGGCGCTGATCCGGCCCTCGTCGACCAGCATCTGGACGTACGTGTCGTCCTTGGTGATCTGCGCGAACTCGTTGTTGCGCACGAGATAGGCCCGCGAGTCGCCGATGTGGACCATCCCCAGCTTGCTGCCGGAGAAGAGGGTCGCCGTCAGCGTGGTGCCCATCCCCTCCAACTGCGGGTTGGCGTCCACCGTGTCGCGGAGTTGTTGGTTGGCGGTGCCCACGGCCGAACGCAACGCGTCGACGAGAGCGTCCCCAGGGACGTCCTCGTCGAGCGGCGCCATGGCACCGATGACGATGTTGCTGGCGACGTCACCGGCGGCCATGCCGCCCATGCCGTCGGCGACGGCGAGTAGCCGCGGCCCGGCGTAGACGGAGTCTTGATTACCGTCTCGGATCAGACCGCGGTCGCTGTGGGCCGCATAGCGCAGGGTCAGAGTCATGGCCGTAATTCGAGGGAAGTGCGGCCGATCCGGATCGGCACGCCGAGGGGGACGGGGGTTGGTCCGGTGACCTTAGCGCGATCTAGGTAAGTGCCGTTAGTCGAGCCGAGGTCCTCGACGAACCACTGCCCGTCGCGCGGCACGAGCCGGGCGTGCCGCGCTGAGGCGTAGTCGTCGGTGATGACCAGGGTGGAGTCCTCGGCCCGACCGATGGTGATCTGCGCTTCACCGAGAGTGATGCGGGTGCCGGCCAACTGGCCGGCGGTCACCACCATCTGGTGTGCCGCCCTGCCCCGCTTCACCTTCGCCGGCTTGGCCGCCTGCCCCGTCGAGGCGCCCACCGCACGCGGCGCCGCCACCAGGCGACCGGACCGGGCCCCCGCGAAGAGGTCCCGGCGGATCACGCCGACCACCGTGAACACGAAGATCCACAGCAGGATGAGGAAACCGAACCGGGCGACGGTGATGACCAGCTCCGGCAAGGCGGGTCAGCCGTCCACGCGGAAGGTCAGTGTCGTGGTGCCGAGCTGGACCATGTCGCCGGGGTTGAGGGCGACCGCGGAGACCCGCTGGCCGTTGACCATGGTGCCGTTGGTCGACCCCAGATCGGTCAGCACAACCTGGCCGCCATCAAAATCCAGCCGGGCGTGTCGCCGGGAGATGCCGACGTCGGGCAGGCGCAGGTTGGCCTGGTCGCCGCGACCGATCACCGTCGACCCCATCTGGAGGGGGTAGGTGCGCCCGTCGCCCGAAACCAGCCGGACGTTGCGGGTGCCACCGTGCCCTGGCGGCGGGCCGTAGCCACCACCCTGGTCGTACGTGGGGTAGGCGGGCGGACCGGCGTCGTAGCCGGGTGCCGACACGGGGGCGACCTCGCCACCGGTGTAGACCTCCGCCGTGACCCGGAACATGCCCGTGTCCAGGCCCTCACCCCGCTCGATCTCAACGATCACGTCGCCGTAGACCGTCCAGGCCTGCTCGCCGATGAACTCCGCCTGCGACTGGGCCAGTTCCTGGGCCAGCGCGGCGGCGTACGGCGCCAGCCGACTGTGGTCGAACGGCGAGAGATCGATCACGTAGCGGTTGGGCACCAACGTGCGCCCACCGGCGAGGATCGCCTTGTGCGCCTCGGCCTCCCGCTGCATGGCGTTGAGGATCTCCACGGGGTGGACCACCCCTTTGAAAACCTTGGCGAAAGCCCCTTCCACCAGGCCTTCCAGACGCTTCTCGAAGCGTTGCAGCACGCTCACCGGCTCCTCCTCGGGTCCCGAGGACATGATGGTATCCGGCCGGCGCGCGCGCAGCTCACACGCCGCTCGGCCGCCTGCTACCGGCCCGTTCGGGTAGGCCGGAACTACCGTGCTACTCTTTCGTCCGTCACGAACGGTAACCGCTCGTGGCGAGTGCCGGTGACAGCGTAGTATCTCCGGGGCCTGTTGGAGACAGCGGGTCCGGGGCGGCTACAGTGTTCCGGGTCGTGCCACGGGGATGTGGCGGAATGGCAGACGCGCACGGTTCAGGTCCGTGTGCCCGAAAGGGCGTGGGGGTTCAACTCCCCCCATCCCCACCACAGACGAGGGCTCCGCGGTATGCGGGGCCCTTCCGTCATATCGGGGCGTGCCGGGCATCACGCTATGCTCCGAAGGTCTCTTCCTCCGATGGACCAGGGGTGGCGTGTGAGTGTCGCGTTGGTGACCGGATCGGGCGGTCTGATCGGTTCGGAGGCGGTCCGGCACTTCGCCGGCCTCGGTCTGGACGTCGTCGGCATCGACAACGACATGCGCCGGTACTTCTTCGGCGAGGACGGCTCCACCAAGTGGAGTCTGGAGCGGTTGACCCGTGATCTGGGCGGCGCGTACACCCACTTCGCCGTGGACATCCGGGACCGCGACGGCCTGGAGCAGGTCTTCAAGAAGTACTCCTCGGACATCGCCGTGGTGATCCACAGCGCGGCACAGCCGAGTCACGACTGGGCGGCCAAGGAGCCGTACACGGACTTCGACGTGAACGCCGGCGGCACGCTCAACATCCTGGAGAACACCCGGCTGCACGCGATCGACGCGGCGTTCATCCACTGCTCGACCAACAAGGTCTACGGCGACCGGCCCAACAGCCTGCCGCTGGTCGAGCTGGAGACCCGCTACGAGCTGCCGGAGGACCACCGCTGGCACCGGGGCATCACCGAAGAGATGTCGATCGACAACTCGCTGCACTCGGTCTTCGGCGCGTCCAAGGTCGCCGCGGACGTGATGGTCCAGGAGTACGGGCGGTACTTCGACATGAAGACCGCGTGTTTCCGGGGCGGCACGTTGACCGGCCCGGGGCACTCGGCGGCCGAGTTGCACGGGTTCCTGGCGTACCTGATGCGCTGCGTGATGGAGGGCCGGACGTACAACCTGTTCGGCTACAAGGGAAAGATGGTCCGCGACGCCATCCACTCGCGTGACGTGCTGACCGCGTTCGAGGCGTTCTTCCGGGCACCGCGCTCGGCGGAGGTCTACAACCTCGGCGGAGGCCGGCACTCCAACACCTCGCACATCGAGGCGTTCCGGATCGCCGAGGAGATCACCGGTCGCGAGGCGCGGATCAACTACGTCGAACAGAACCGCACCGGCGACCACCAGTGGTACGTCAGCAGCATGGCCCGGTTCGAGCAGCAGTACCCGGACTGGAAGATCACTTATGACGTGCCGATGATCCTGCGCGAGATCTACGAGGCCAACGTGGACAAGTGGATGCCCAAGCCGTGACCGATCAGACGAAGCGCAACGTGCTTGGCGTCCTGGTCGACGCCACGGACTACGACACGGCGACCGAGGCGGTGGTGAGCGCGGCGCACGAGCGGCGTCCACTCGCGTTGACGGCGCTGGCCGTGCACGGCGTGATGACCGGAGTCCTGGATCGGGCGCACAACGCGCGGCTCAACTCCTTCGACGTGGTCACGCCGGACGGTCAGCCGGTGCGCTGGGCACTCAACCTGCTGCACCACGCGGGGCTCACCGACCGCGTCTACGGGCCGACCCTGACCCTGCACGTGCTCGCCCGTTTCGCCGACGAGGGCCTGCCCGTCTACCTGTACGGCTCGACCGAGGAGACCCTCGCCAAGCTGATCCCGGCCCTGGAGCGGATGTTCCCAGCGTTGAAGATCGCCGGGGTGGAGCCGTCCAAGTTCCGCCCGGTCCAGCCCGGCGAGGACGTCGAGATCGCCGACCGGATCCGGTCCAGCGGCGCCCGGCTGGTCCTGGTCGGTCTCGGCTGCCCGCGCCAGGAGGTCTTCGCGTACGCCATGCGGCCGCTGCTCGACATGCCGCTGATGGCGGTCGGCGCGGCCTTCGACTACCACGCGGGGCTGCTGCGGCAGCCGCCGCCATGGATGCAGCGCGCCGGCCTGGAGTGGTTCTGGCGGCTCGGTCTGGAGCCGAGGCGGCTCTGGCGCCGCTACGTCATCCTCAACCCGGCCTACCTGACCCGGCTCGCCGGACAGAAGACCGGCCTGTGGAAGCCCCGCCCGCCAGAGCCGGCCACCGAGCGGTTGTCGACCTTCGCGGTCTGACCGCATCCGTACGGCACGAGGCCCCACCCGGGACGTCGGGTGGGGCCTCGGCCGTGGGAGACAGGTCAAACGGTCAGGGTCCAGCTGTTGATGTAGCCGGTGTCGGCCGAGTACACGTCGCGCACCTGAAGCCGCCAGGTGCCGTCGGCGGCCTCACCGGAGACGTTGGCCGTGTACGTGGTGATCACGTTGTCCGCGCTGTCCGAGCTGCTGTTCTTCAGCCGGTAGGCGCTGCCGTCCGGTGCGAGCAGGTCGATCACCAGGTCACCGCGGTAGGTGTGCACGATGTTCACCGCGACACTGGAGCTCGACGAGGCGTTCCGGCCGCAGCCGGCGATGGTGATCGCGCTGGTCACCGCCGCACCGGCGTCCGGGATCGCCACGTCGGTGCCGTTGGTGCCGGTGCAGCCGGTCGGCGGCGGGGGCGGCGGCGGGGTGGTGCCGGTGCCCACGTAGAGCAACCGGTTCGGCGAGCCCGAGCCCGGGTTGGTCACCACGTTGGGGGTGGCGTTGGCGACCAACTGGTCGCGGACCTGCTGCGGGGTCCAGCTCGGGTTGGCGCTCGCGACCAGAGCGGCCGCACCGACCACGTGCGGTGTGGCCATCGAGGTGCCGCTGATCGTGTTGGTCGCGGTGTCGCTGCTGTACCAGGCCGAGGTGATCGACGAGCCGGGGGCGAAGATGTCCAGGCAGGTGCCGACGTTGGAGAACGACGAGCGGGCGTCCGAGCTGGTCGTCGAGCCCACCGTGATGGCCTCCGTGGTGCGGGCCGGTGAGGTGTTGCAGGCGTTCGCACCGTTGTCGTTGCCGGCCGCCAGGCCGTACGTCACGCCGGACGCGATCGAGTTGCGAACGGCGGTGTCCAACGAGCTGTTCGCGCCACCGCCGAGGCTCATGTTCGCCACCGCCGGCTTTATCGCGTTCTGGGTGACCCAGTCGACGCCGGCGATCACACCGGCGTTGGTGCCACTGCCGGAGCAGTTCAACACGCGTACGCCGACGAGCTGCACGGCCTTTGCGACCCCGTACGCGGATCCGCCGACGGTACCGGCGACGTGCGTGCCGTGCCCGTTGCAGTCGTCGGCCGACCCGCCGTCGACGGCGTCGTAGCCGGAGGTGGCCCGGCCACCGAAGTCGGTGTGGGTGAAGCGGATGCCGGTGTCGATGATGTAGGCGTGCACGTTGCCCGCCGTGTTCGGGTACGTGTAGGAGCTGTCCAGCGGCAGGTTGCGCTGGTCGATCCGGTCCAGGCCCCAGGAGGGCGGGTTGGCCTGCGTTCCGGAGATCGCCACGGTGTGGTTCTGCTCCACGTACGCCACCGCCGGGTCGGCCGCGATGCGTGCCGCCGCGCTCGCGTCGACGGTGACCTCGAAGCCGCGCAGCGCCGTGGCGTAGGTGCGGGCCACCGTGCCGCCGTGCCGGCCGGCCAGCCGCTGTGCGGTGTCCCCGACGCGGCTGCGCTGCACGGCGCTGTCGTTCAGGACGACGATGTAGCTGCCCGGTACGGCGGTGGCCCCGCCGGCCGCCCGGACCACGCCGACGGGCTCGGCGGCCAGGGCTGGCGTACCGATGGCCAACACGGTCGCCGTGGCCACCCCGACCAGTACGGACCTGCGTGGAAGACCCATCTCCCTACCTCCCTCCGACCGGCGGGGAAACGCAGCCGCCGATCCCACATCGATCGACAATTGCCGATCGAGCCGAGGGTAGATCCGCACCCGGGGCAGATGAACATGTCGAAACGTCCATAACACCGGTGGGATGCCCCTACGGGCCCGACGTCCGGGTCGAGCGGGGGACCGGCCCGGATTCGCCTCGCCGCCGGCCGGCGAAGACTTTCCGACATGGAGAGTCAGCTCACCATCCTGTTGCCGGTCACCGTCATCTGGCTGGCCGCGGGCGCCGTGGCCGACGGGCTGCCGTCGCTGCGCACCACCCGCGCGCTACGTCGACGTACCGGATGGTTGCTCGCGCTCGTTCTGACCGGCGTGGCGCTCACCGCCGCGACACTCGTCGCCGGGCTGCTCAGCGCCGGCGCCGCGCCGGTCGACCGGGCCGCCGCCGGGCTCACCCTGGCCGCCGGCCCGACGGTGGTGGCGGCGGTCTGCTCCGTACGGCGGATCCGCCGGCTGCGGGCCGGGGTCGGCGCGTTCGCCAGCGCGCCCGCCACTCCCGCTCCGCACGGGCTGCGCGCCGCCACGGCTCACCCGCTCGTCGGGCTGCCGGTGCAGGTCACCGCCCTGGCCACGGTGCCGGCGCTGATCACGGCGGCCGGTGCCGACCTCGGTGCCGAGCCCGGTGTCACCGGGCCGGCGATCACCGTGGGTGCGCTCACGGTCATCGCCATCGGCGTCCGGCACGCACTACGGCACAGCCGGCTCGCCGAACGCGTCCGGTCGGACCCGCCGCAGTCAGCGCGAGCGGCCCGGCCCCTGCACGTACAGCAACTCCAGGATCGCCCGGGTGGCCTCGAACCAGCGGTCCAACCAGCCGACCGGCGGCACGCTGCCCTTCGGCGGCAACTCCATCAGCAGACCACGCAGCAACGGATGGTCCGCCAGTGACTCGGTGGGCTCCATTGGCCAACCGGCCGGTGGGAACGACGGCTCGACCAGCGGGTTCGGGTCCAGTGACGGCAGCGAGAGCGGCGGATCGGCCTTCTCGGACGCCAGCCCCTCCCGCCCACCCAACTCCTCGTCGGTCGATACCACCTCGGTCAGCACGGTGTCGCGCCGCGCCCCGCGGTACTTGCCACCGAACCGCTCCGGCTTACCCGGACCGTTGGTGAGGTTGTCAGACCCGATCGTCGTCATCCGTCTCGCCTACCTTGCTCGGTTGCGGGTCGGTGCGGCAGGTCGTCGACCTGCGCCGTACCGACCGGTTCAACGAGACGGACCCGCTGTGGCGACGGGAGTCCCGACACAACCTGGCCGGGGCGACCACCCGGGGGCGGCCGCCCCGCGCACGGGAAGGTCCCCGTCCGGTCGGAACCGGACGGGGACCCAGTGACCACCTGGTCAGGCCGAGCCGAACGCACCGCCTCGGGTGACGGCGACGAAGGCGTGCCAGTCACCCGGGGCGAAGACCAGGGCCGGACCGGCCTTGTCCTTCGAGTCCCTTACCCCGACCGCCCCGGTCACGTACGCCACCTCCACGCAGTTGTCGCAGTTCGGCCCGCTCTTCGAGCTCTTGAACCACGTTGCCTGCGTCAGGTCCACGGGGAACCCCTTGGTCGCCATTTCCACAACGGCTCCTCTGCCAATTTTGCGATGTGTGCGACGGACTCCTCCGGACGAATGGCCGCAGCGCGGATGTGATCGAAGATGAAGCTGTACTTCTGCAGTTCGTCGCTCTTCTCGAGGAAGAGCCCACCCGTGGCGTTCTCCGCGTACACGACATCCGGATCACCGGGCTCAGGGAAGCTGAGGATCGTGAAGGTCCCGTCCATGCCGGCGTGCGCACCCACCTCGAAAGGCAGGATCTGCAACGTCACGTTCGGCAGTTCGGCCACCTCGACCAGCCGCTTGAGCTGGCCGCGCATCACCTCGTCCCCGCCCACCGGCCTGCTTACCACCGCCTCATCGAGCACCACCCACAGATCGACCGGATCGTCCTGGGTCAACAACGACTGACGACCCAGACGGACACGCACCCGTTGATGCACCTGATCGGCGGTGAAGTCCGGACGGGCGGCGCGGATCATCGCCCCGGCGTACTCCTCGGTCTCCAGCAGACCGGGCACCACCTGCTGTTCGTACGCCCGGATCGAGCTCGCTGCGGCCTCCAGCCCGACGTACGCCCCGACCAGCACCGTGCTGTACGGGTGCCACCAGCCCTTCTGCCGGGCCTCCCGGGCGATCTGCACGAGCTCGTCGCTCTCGGCACCCACCACGCCGTAGATCCGCAGCATGTCGCGGACGTCGCGCGGGGTGGCCGTGGTGTGCCCGGTCTCGATGCGGGAGACCTTCGACGCCGAGCACTCCAACTGCTCGGCCACCACCTCGATGGTGATCCCGGCGGACTCCCGCTGACGACGCAGTTCGGCACCGAGCCGCCGCCGCCGGATGGTCGGGCTTCGCCGCTCACTCATGGCCCGACCACCGCGTCCTTGATCCTCGCCGCTGGCTGCTCGACCCCACTCGGGCTACCTCCGGTCGACGCGCCACTGGCTGCCACCCGCCGGGGGCGCGACCGTCGACCGGCGAGCGTTCGCGACGGAGGGGTGGTACCGGTGCTCGGCCGGCCGCGACGGGCGAAACCGGCTCCCAGTGTGCCGCCCGGACGTCGATGGCTTCAAGCGGCGCTTTGGACACGCGACTCACGCATCGGCAAAAGTCGACGTGCAACTTGCATGAAGCACGTCCCTGATGCACTCTGTCCGTATGGCTCGGATCACTCAGCGTCTCCGTCCGGTCCCCCGGTGTGGTCATCCCACCCGGTCCGGAAAAGCCGACGCGACGTGAGCCCGGCCAGCGACACCGAGACCTGCTCCGGGGGAAAGACCCCGCCGCTGCAAGCCGGCAAGCTGCGGCGGCGGGCGCGGTTCCCGGAAGCAGTCGGGTGATGGTCGGGTGGCGGCACGCCACCAGCGGAGTACGGCCCGACCACCACCATCCGCACCACAGGTCCACGAGGCGCGACCCCGTCACCGGGCCGAGACGTTCCCCCGATCAGTCACCGCCGGCACCAACGCCGGCCGACTCCCCCAGGAGCCCATGTGCTTCCCCGCTCCGGTGACGTACTGAACGTGACTCGCGCGGCGAGTGTCCAGTTCCTCAGGCCCATCAGGTACCGGGTGATCCGAGTGCTCGACTGGCCGACCTACGACGGTTGGCTCTGGCTCGACGGCTACGAGTTGAACTCCGCGGGCGACGCGGTCGCCCGCCGGTCGATCTTCGTCCAGCGGGAAGGGCTGCAACAGGTGCAGCAGTCCGCGCCGGAGCCCCGCCCGCACACCGTACGGCCTCGGCGTCCCGTCGTCCGTACTCCCGTCCGGGTGGGCTGACCACCGCGATCCGCCGCCGGTGGGCGTGCCGTCGCCATAGAATCGGTACGCCCACCCGGCACCGTTCCACCCGCGCGTCCAGGGCCCTGAGCCTGGGATGGTCATGGTCAATCAGCCCGCCCTGCGGCGGCACCACCGCTCCCGTATCACCTACGCCCTCGCACTGCTCACCCTGTTCGGGGCCGTGACCACACTCGTGGTCCTGGTCCGCGACCCGGCGCTGTCGTCAACCCGGCTGACGACGCCGGTGCCGGCACCGGAGATCACCGTGGTCGACGTCGACCCGCCAACGGACGAAGAGCCCGGCTCGATCGGCGCGGGCACCCCCCAGGACGGCGTCGATCCGACCGCCGCGGCTGGGGCCGGCGCCGGCGGTCAGTCCGACGGCCGGCAGGAGATCACCGAGGCGGCTCCCGCCCAGCACACCGCGACGGATGTCCGCCGCTCCCTGTTCTGGTCCGGAATCTTCGGCCTCACCATCTCGCTCGTCGGCCTCGGCCTGGTCGGCGCCCGCCGTCGAATGTGGTGAGTACTCATCAGGGTGTGTTCGTCGCCGTGGGGCCGGGCGCGGTCGAACTGACGCCGGTCGAGGGCCGGGCCTGGGAGACGACCAGCAGCACCTCCTCGTCGGGCGAGACCGCCGTGCCGGCGTCCGGCTCGGTGCCCACCACCGTGCCCGGCGGCAGCTCGGACGGGCGGTACACCACCCGGTAGGTCAGACCGAGCCGGCCCAACAGCCCTTCGGCGGTTGCCTGCGGGAGGCCGGCCAGTGGCGGCACCGTTGTCTCGACCGGCGCGGAGGTGGGCACCGAGCTGCTCGGCGACTCACTGGTCGGTGCCGCCGAGGTGGGCGCCGCGCTGGTCGCGGCGGCAGTCGTGGCACTGGCCGGTGGGCGCGACGGCGTGCCTGCTGGCTCGTCCGGGTCGTCGTCCTGTGCGGCGAGCACCACCCAGACCGCGGCCCCGACCAGGCCCACGAGCAGCAGCGCGAGTACGCCCCAGAGGATCGGCAGCCACCAACGCCGGCCACCCTGCTCCTCGGCGTACCACTCGCCGGCGGGCTCGGCCGGTCGCGGTGTCCGCACCTCCGCCCGCCCGGACCACGGCGGCGCTGCCCGCTCCGGGGGCAGCGGCGCGGTCCGATCGGCCGACGTGCCCGGCTGACCCGACGCGGAGCGGTCGATCGGCATGGTCTCGTCGGGCGGCGCAGTCGGCCGGGTCGACGCGGAGCGGTCGATCGGCATGGTCTCGTCGGGCGACGCAGTCGGCCGGGTCGACGCGGAGCGGTCGATCGGCATGGTCTCGTCGGGCGACGCAGTCGGCCGGGTCGACGCGGAGCGGTCGATCGGCATGGTCTCGTCGGACGACGCAGTCGGGCCGACCGGCACGGTGCGGTCGATCGGCGCCGTCTCATCTGGCGACGCGGCGCGGGGTGACGTGGCGGGCTCGGCCGGTCGTGGCGGCTCCGGCCGGTCTCCGGCGGGCCGCAGGGGACGGGTCGAATCGTCGTCGTGCTCCCCGGAGGGCGGCTCCTGGCGGTCGTCGCTCATCGCACGTCCTTTCCCGAACCGAACCGGGGGCGCCACGGCCCTCGACCGCTAACCTAACCGCCCGCACCGTTTCCGGCGGGTATCAGCGTCCCGAACCGCCCGGCGCCGACCGGTGTCGCCGGTCGCCACGACCGGATCGCCGGTGCGTGCTGCCGCACGGTCCCGGGCGGCTGCCGGCCGAGAATCTCAGGGGGTGGGAGTCTGGTTCGGCAGGCTGGGTGGAGCAGCAGACCCGCACCAGATGCTGACCTCGTCATTCCAGCGGGCCGGGCCGTTCTCGGCCGGCTCCTGCCGACTGACCTCACCACTGCGTCCGCTCCGGTAGCGGGGATAGAGCCCTTCGTCGATCAGGTCGGCGGCGGCATCGGAGCAGTCGTCGCCGACCACGTCCGGCACCTCGGCCGCCGGCGCCGGGCCGGCCACGTGGAGTTGCACCGAGGCGCCCCGCGCCACCTCGGTGCCCACGGTGGGCGAGGTGCTCTCGACCGTACGACCGGTGCCCGTGCCGAACACCAGCCGCCAGCCCAGCTTCTGCTTGCGTAGCAGGTCGCGGGCCTGCAGGAAGTCGGTGCCGATCACCGGCGGCACGGTCAGCCCGGTGCCCTTCGTAGCGGTAGCGGCGGTGCGGGGGGCCGACGGGGTGGTCCCGGCGGTGCTCGGCCGGGGCGCGGTGACCTGGCCGGTCGATGCACCGGTCGCGGTCGCCACCGCCAGCGGATCCGTCCCGGGTCCGTCGTCTCCGGCCAGCAGCCAGCCACCGGTCGCTCCGATCGCGGCAAGGAGCACGGCGGCCAGCCCGCCGCCCAGCAACACGCTGGTCCGGCCAGGACCACCATCGTCCCGGCCACCACCAGCGGAATCCTGCCGACCCGTGTTCGCGTCCGTCATACCGCCCACCGCCCCATTTCCGGCGACCGTACCCGTTGCCGCCCACCACGCTGCCCGGCGGTCGACCACGACCGGTCGTTGCCACTCGCCGCGCCGACGACGGGAGGCTACGCTGCCCGGCATGGCCAGACGGGGCTGGGGAGTATCGATCGTGACGGCGATCGGGGTCGCTGCCGGCGCTGGCGCCGCGCAACTGGGCTTCGGCTACGGGCTCGGCGTCATCACCTGGACGCCCACCGATGCCGGGGCCACCCAGACGGCATGGGCGGACGCCCTCGCCTGGGCCACCTGGCTCGCCGCCAGCTCGACGGTCCTGGGCGCGGTCTGCGCGCAGCGGCTGCACCGGCGGGCCGTACCGGCCCACCTCGGCGTGACCGACAGGCAGCCGGCGTCCCTCGCCGTTTCCGAACCGCCAGCGGACGGCTCGGATCGGCCGGAACCGGCGACCGTCGGAACGGATGATCCGGCGGCGGTGGGCGACACCGGTCCGGCGGTGCCGGCCCGTCCTACCTCGACCAGCGACCGGTCGGCGGCGGAGGCCGAGGCCCTTCCCGGCGAGCGCGGTGGCCTGCTGGAACGGCTCGCCGTGGCACTCGGCGCCGGGACCGGCGGACTGGTCACCGTGCTGCTGGTCGCCGTGCCCGCGCGGGTCGCGGTGGGCGCCGACACCGGGGCACCGCAACGGGTCGCCGCGGTGCACGCGGGCCTGGGCATCCTGATCGGCGTGCTCGTCGCGCTCTGGGCGCTGCGCTCCCGCACCGCCGCGCTGAACGTGACCGCGACGGCCGCCTGGCTGTGGCTACTCGCGGTGGTCACGGTCGTCGACGGGGTACGCGTCGGACGCGGGCTGACCGGCGCACAGCTCGGCACCTGGCAGCTCGACCCGGACCACCCGCGGTACTGGATCGGTGACCAGCTCTACTGGCCGGGCGCGCTGTTGGCGCTCGTCCCCGCGCTGCTGATCGGTGCGCTGGCGGCGCGGCGGGCCGCCCGGTCGACCGGGCACCGGGTCGGTGCGGCGGCATCCGGTGCGGCCGGTCCACTGCTCGTCGCGCTCGCCTACCTGACCACCCTGCCGCGCTGGTCGGCGCTCGGCCCGGCACAGCTGTCCACCCAACTGATCGCCCCGTACGCGGTGATCGCCGGCGTCGGCGGCTCGGTGCTGATCGCCGTGCTCGCCGAGCGGGCCGACCGGAACCGGGCCGCTGCCCGGGGCGTGGCTGCCGCGGAAACGGATCCCGCCCCTCGAACCGGTGCAGCTCCGGCCACCAGCCCCGACCCGACCCCGACCGTTGAGGCCGGGTCCGAGTCGTTGGCTCCCGGCACCGGCGACCGTCGCGCCAGGACAGAGACAGGCACCGCACCGACGACCGGGGCGGGACGTCGGACGCACGACGCGACCGCCGTACCCCGGGTGCCGGCACCGCGTACGGCCCCGGACCTCTCCGACCCGGCCGGCGGCGAGACAACCAAGGCCCCGGCCCCGAGCACCCGGCGCAGCCGGTCGACCCCACGCACCACCCGCCCGACCACCGACTAACGCAGCTCGTCGGCGTCGTCGTCAGTCGACCGGCCAGGTGTGCACCGGCTCGTTGCCGCGCTGGAGTTCCGCGTACCGCTGGATCATGTGGTGCAGCGCGGCGGACCGGTCCATTCCCCGGCGCCGCTCGGCGGCCCAGACCGCCTCGGTCTGCCAGACGGCGCCGTTACGGCCGGTCCGGCAGCGCTGCTCGATGATGCCGAGCAGCCGGTCCCGCTGGGCCGCGGCGACCCCGAACCCGTCCAGGCCGGCCGCCGCGGTGGGCAACAACTGATCCAGGACCAGCCTGGTGACCGGCACATCCCCCACCCGGGGCCAGTGCAGCACGGCGTCCAGGCCACGGCGGGCGGCGGCGTGGAAGTTCTCCTCGGCGGAGCTGAAGGTGAGCTGGCTCCAGATCGGCCGGTCCGATTCGGCAAGGCCACGGGCCAGGCCGAAGTAGAAGGCGGCGTTGGCCAGCATGTCCACCACGGTGGGGCCGGCCGGCAGCACCCTGTTCTCCACACGCAGGTGCGGGCGGCCGTTCATGATGTCGTAGACCGGGCGGTTCCACCGGTAGACGGTGCCGTTGTGCAGCCGCAGCTCACCGAGCTGGGGAACACCGCCGGCGTGCAGCACCTCCACCGGATCCTCGTCCTCGCAGATCGGCAGCAGGGGCGGGAAGTAGCGGACGTTCTCCTCGAACAGGTCGAAGATCGAGGTGATCCACCGCTCGCCGAACCACACCCGGGGGCGTACGCCCTGGGCCTTGAGCTCGTCGGGACGGGTGTCGGTGGCCTGCTCGAAGAGGGCGATCCGGGTCTCGGCCCAGAGTTGACGGCCGTACAGGAAAGGGGAGTTCGCCCCGATCGCCACCTGCACGCCGGCGATGGCCTGCGACGCGTTCCAGTAGTCGGCGAAGCTGTCCGGCGCCACCTGGAGGTGGAACTGGAGGCTGGTGCAGGCGGCCTCGGGGGCGATCGAGTCGGTGTGCGTCCGCAGTTGCTCGACACCGCGGATGTCGAGCTCGATGTCCTCGCCCCGGGCACCCACGATCTGGTCGTTGAGCACCCGGTAGCGCTCGTTGGTGGACAGGTTGTCCTCGACCAGGTGACCCTCGGTGAGAGTGGGCAGGATGCCGACGAGGACGATCTTCGCGTCGGATTTGGCCGCGCGCTCGTCGGCCCGGGAGAGGCTGCCCCGCAGGTCGTGTTCGTAGTCGGCGAAGCCGTCGCCCTCGATCAGTCGGGGTTCGGCGTTCAGCTCCAGGTTGAACTGCCCCAGCTCGGTCTGGAAGAGCGGATCGGCGATGTCGGCGAGGATCTCCTCGTTGCGCATCGCCGGCTCGGCCGCCGAGTCGACCAGGTTGAGTTCGATCTCCAGGCCGGTCATCGGTCGGTCGGCGTCGAAGCCGAAGTCGTCCAGCATCAGGGCGAAGACGTCCAGGCAGCGCCGGACCTTCTGCCGGTAGCGGACGCGGTCCTCCCGGGTGAAGGCGCCCTGTGAGACGTCCCTGCCCATGTGTCCTCCCGACGCCCGGCGCGGTCGGGATCCTGCCGTCCCGGAAAGCGCATTGTGAACCATCCACGGTAGGAGCGCCCACCTGGCCGAGGCCAGAGGTCGGACACAGGGATCCGCCGCCGACCATCGGGTACGCGCTCGTGGCGCCCTCTGTACCCGGTCGCCATCGGATCGGACCCGATCTGGAGCGAACAACTCGTGACAATTACCACGAGTACGGCGGCAGGAATGGTGCCGGGCCCGCGCCGAGGTGCGGCGCGGGCCCGGGCGTACCGGCGATCGACAGGATCAGGCCTGGCGGACGGCCTCGCCCTCGATCTCGATCTTGATCTTCTTGCTGACCAGCACGCCGCCGGTCTCCAGGGCGACGTTCCAGGTCAGGCCGAACTCCTCGCGGTCGATCTCGGTGCTCGCGGAGAAGCCGAAGATGTCCTGGCCGAACGGGCTGCGGCCGACACCCTCGAACTCGACCTGCAGCTCGACCGGACGGCTGACACCCTTGATGGTCAGCTCACCGGTGAGCACGAAGTCGTTGCCGCGGTGGGACTTGACCCCGGTGCTGCGGAACTCGAGGGTCGGGAACGCCTCGACGTCCAGGAACTCGGGGCTGCGCAGGTGCGCGTCCCGGTCGGCCTGGGTGGTGTCGATGCTGGCGCCCTGGATGGTTGCGACGACCGAGGACTGCAGCGGGTCCTCAGCGACGGTGATGGTCGCGGTGGCCTCGGTGAACTCGCCACGGACCTTGCTGACCATCATGTGCCGGGCGACGAAGCCCACCCGCTTGTGCGCGGCGTCGAGCGCGTAGGTGCCGGGGGTCGGGATGGTGAGGCCGTCCCAGTCGCGGGTAACCGCATCGATGCTGCTGGTCATGCTGCTGTCCTCCAGGAGATTGTTTAGTAGCCCAACGACTGCTTGAGCAACTATAACCTCAACAACATTCCCTCTGTCAAGGACTGGTAGGGTGAAGGAGTGACAAACGTGTTCGACGATCCCCGGATAACCGCGGTCGGCCTGCTCGTCGAGGTGCACGCCGGGCTGTCGGCCCGGTTCGCCGCGCAACTCGAGGAGCACGGCCTCTCCGCGGTCGAGTTCGAGGTGATCACCCGACTGGCCCGCTCGCCGGGCAACCAGCTTCGCATGACGGACCTCGCCGCCCAGACCTCCCTGTCCACCAGCGGTGTGACGCGGGTGGTGGACCGGATGGAGCGCGACGGCCTGCTCACCCGCAGGGCCTGCCCCAGCGACCGCCGCAGCTCGTACGCGGTGGTCACCGCCACCGGCCTGCAACGGCTGGACGAGACGCTGCCCGGGCACCTGCTGATCATCGAGCAGTGGTTCACCAGCCAACTCGATCCTGAGGCACTCGCGACACTGCTCAACGGCCTACGCCGGGTCCGTGACGCCGTGCATCCCGGCGCCACCGCCGGCAGCACCACCACCGAGCAGGGGATCGCGAGCGCCGACGGCGCCACCCGCTGACCGCCCTTCCAGGCGACGACGCGATCCGGCCCCGAGTGGTGTGCGACACCACGCGACACCACCGGCAGAAAGACCGGCAGAACTGACCTTGCCAGCCGGACATGCCGGCCGAAACAGGCTTTCCGCCGCGATCACGGTGGCAGGCTTCGTCCACCGGGGATTCACCGGGGGGTGACGGCGCGGGCGGACAGCGAGGGGTAGCACCAAGGGGGCTCTTCGTCCGCGCCACTCCCGCCCGGTTGACCCGGGCTAGTGGGCGGCCGGCCGGGTCCGGCTGGCGGTCAACGCGTAAAGCAGCCCCGACTCATCCGGCAGCAGGCGGATGTCACTGTCCTGGCACACCTGGTCCAGCCGATCCAGGACTGCCGGATCCCCGGTGCTCGCGGCCAGCCCGACCAGCGCCTCCACGACGTCGCGCCGGTCCTGACCGGCATCCGCGGCGGCGGCGAACCACTCGGCCGCCAACTCCCGGTCACCTCGGTGCAGCGCCAGGTTGCCCTCGATCAACGCGCAGATCGCCGCCTTCGGGCCACCCCAGCCCACCATCGGGCCGTCCGACCGTGGCCGCGGCGGGCCGGCACGCCCGGACGGCGGCCGCGACGGTACGGCGAGCTCCAACTCGACGGCATCGGCGCGCAACTCGGTGAGCACCTCGAACGCCTCGTCACCGCGACCGTCCTGGGCGAGCGCCAACCCGATGGTGCCGAGCACCCGCCGACGATGCCGTGGATCACCCAACTCGGACAACGCCGCGAGGGCACGCCGGCCCTGGTCCACCGCGTCGGCGTACCGGCCCTCCAACCGGGTGACCTCGGCCCGGTTGGCCCAGGAGAGCACCCGCAGCCGCTGTTCCCCGCACTCGGCGGCGAGCCGGTCCACCGCGGCCAGCCGGCGGTGCGCCGCGGCCAGGTTGGCGACCCGGATCTCGTGCCAGGCGAGGCTGATCTGAGCCACCGCCATGTCCCGGATCCGGCCGTTGCGCGCGGCCAGCCGGAGCACCGTCTCGGCCTGCTCGCGGGCCTCACCGCGCCGGCCGACGGCGATCAGCAGCGCGCTCAGCACGATCCGCGCCTCCAACTCGCCGTTGATGTCGCCGGCCTGCCGGAACGCGTCCAGCGCGGCCCACGCCGTCGGCAGCTCGTCGGCGCCCGCGCTGTGCTCGGCGGCGAGCCGGGCCACGCCGAGGGTCGCCCAACCGCGCAGCACGAGGTCGGCGTCGGCGGTCCGCGGATCGGCCAACAGCCGACGCAGCCACTGCCGGCCGGCGACGTCGCGCCCGCGGAACCGCCACCAGCGCGTCAGACAGGCCGCCAGCCGGAGCGCCGTCAACGGATCGTCGCTTGCCGCGTGGGCCAGCGCGGAGCTGATGTCGCTGCTGACCTCGTCCAGCCGGTGCACCGCCTCAGGCAGCCGGGGGCCGACCAGATCGGTGGCGGTCCGCGCCACCAGTCGGGCGATCACCACCGCGTGCCGGCGTCGGATGGAGGTCAGCTCACCGCTGCCGGCCGCCTGTTCGGTGGCGAAGTCGCGTACCGCGTCGAGCAGCCGGAACCGGAACGGCCCGGTGCCGAGCACGCTCAGCAGGCCGAGTTCGACGAGCCGGTCCAGCAGCGGAACGGGATCGATCGTGACCGCGCCGTCCCGGTCGGCCTCGTCGGCGAGCATCTCCTCGGCCAGCTCCACCGACCAGCGGTTCCCGAACACGGCCAGCCGGCGCAGTGCGGCCCGCTCGTCCGACGCGAGCAGCCGGTAGCTGGTCTCCACCGCGTCCCGCAGGGTCACTGCCACCGCTGCCCGGGTGGCGTCCGTTGCGGTCGGGCGGCGGGTGGTGACGGTCGAGTCCGGCCCGTCCCAGACGGAACGGGCCACCGGGTCGGCGGGGGTGGCCAGGTCGAGCACCCGGTCGCCGTACCGGTCGAGCAGCTCGGTGAGGTCGAGGATCCGACCCCGGGCGGCCATCAACTCGATGGCCAGCGGCAGCCCGCCGAGCCGGCGGACAAGTGCGGCGAGGGCAGGCAGTTCGTCCGCGGTGGGAGCCTCCCGGCGCACCTGGGCCAGCCGGGCGGTGAACAGGGCGACCGCCGGCCACGAACCGAGCGTGGCCGGCCCGCGCCGCTCGGCGCCCGGCGGTGGCACGTCGAGTGGCGCGACCGGCCAGACCCGTTCGCCGGGCAGGCCGACCGGGTGCCGCCCGGTGACCAACACCCGCAGCGACGGCAGCACGCCGGTCAGCCGGTGCAGCGTCTCGGCCACCGGCCCCGGGGCACGCTCCACCGCGTCCATCACCAGCAGCGCCGGCCGGCCGCCGAGCCGGGCGAGGAGTTCCGGCAGCCGGACAGCCCCCAGCACGGTCATCGAGGCGGCGAGCACGTCCGGGCCGTCCGAGCCCTCGCCGACCAGCACTCCGGCCACGCCACCCGGGTGGCCACGGGCTACCGAGTGCGCCACGGACAGAGCCAGTGCGGTCTTGCCGACCCCCGCCAGCCCGACCAGGCTCACCAGTCGCGGGCCACCCTCCGCGGTCAGCATCCCGGCCAGCTCGGTGACGTCGCGGTCGCGGCCGATCAACGGGACCGGCGGTGGAAGGGCCACCCGCGGTGCGGTCCCGGCGTGCTCGACTGTCGACTCGGTGCTGCCCGCCAGCGCAGCCGGGACGCCGTCCGGCTGCGGTGGCTCACCGCTGGCGGTGCTGCGGGCCGCGGCCAGGAACGCCACCCGGATGGTGCCGGTCAGCGCCAACGCCGTGGCGAGCAGCTCGACCGTCGTGCGCTGCGGCCGGACGGACCGACCACGCTCCAGGTCACGCACCGTCCGCACGCCCACGCCGGCTCGGGACGCCAACTCGGCCTGGGTCAGGCCGCAGGCACGCCGGTGCCCACGGAGCAGGTCCGGCAGGCCGCTACGGCCCGCCGGGCTCCGCGACCCACCATGATCGGGAGTCATGGGCACGAAGAGTACGGATCGACTCCGACCATCGGCAGTCGAACGTCGGGCTGCCGACGCGCGCTCGCCGATATCCGACAGCCGAACCGCAGCCCGGCCCGCAACCCGTTGGCCGGCCGGGCCGCAGCCGTCTTTCGGGAGCGGGTCAGAGACCCAGGTCGCGCGCGATGATCATGCGCTGCACCTCGCTGGTGCCCTCGCCGATCTCCAGGATCTTGGAGTCCCGCCAGAACCGGGCCACCGGATACTCGTTCATGAAGCCGTAGCCACCGTGGATCTGGGTGGCCTCCCGGGCGTTGTCCACCGCGATCGTGCTGGCGTGCAGCTTGGCGATGGCGGCCTGCCGCTTGAACGGCTCGCCGGCCAGCATCCGGGCGGCCGCGTCGTAGTAGGCCAGCCGGGCGGTGTGCGCCTTCAGCTCCATGTCGGCGATCTTGAACTGGATCGCCTGGTTGGCGCCGATCGGCCGACCGAACGCGTGCCGCTCCTTCGCGTATGTGATCGACTCGTCGACACAGCCCTGGGCGAGGCCGACGGCCAGCGCGGCGATGGCGATCCGGCCCTCGTCGAGGATCTGCAGGAACTGGGCGAAGCCCCGGCCCCGCCGTCCGAGCAGATTGGCCACCGGAACCCGGCAGTCGTCGAAGGTCAGCTCGTGGGTGTCCGACGCCGACCAGCCCACCTTCGAGTAGCCCGGTGCCACGGTGAAGCCCGGCGTACCCGTCGGCACGAGGATTGTCGACAGCTCCTTCGAGCCGTCCGGGTTGGTGCCGGTGACCGCGGTGACCGTGACCAGGGTCGTGATGTCGGTGCCGGAGTTGGTGATGAACGCCTTCGAGCCGTTGATCACCCAGTGGTCACCGTCGAGCACCGCCCGCGTCTGGGTGCCGGCGGCATCCGATCCGGTGCCCGGCTCGGTGAGCCCGAACCCGGCCAGCGCCTCGCCGCTGAGCAGCTTGGGCAGCCAGGTCGCGCGCTGCTCGTCGGTGCCGAACCGGTAGATCGGCATCGCGCCGAGCGAGACCGCCGCCTCCAACGTGATCGCCACGCTGGAGTCGACCCGGGCCAACTCCTCCAGGGCCAGGCAGAGAGCGAAGTAGTCGCCGCCCATCCCGCCGTGCTCCTCGCCGAAGGGCAGGCCGAACAGGCCCATCTTGCCCATCTGCCGGATCACCTCGTACGGGAACGTGTGCTGCTCGTAGTGCTCGGCGATGACCGGCGCGACCACCTCGCGCGCGAAGTCCCGCACGCTGTCCCGCAGCGCCGCTTGTTCGTCGGTGAGCCGGAAGTCCATCTCATCCTCCTGTGTGGACGGCCGCCGGGCGCTCGTGACGCCGGGACGGTTCGCTGTGGCGGGTCGGTCGTCGGGTCAGACCGGGGTGACACCGTGTCGGCGGCGGGAGAACTGCCGGTCCTTGGTACGTGCTGCGGCGAACCGGCGGACCAGCTCGGTACGCAGGTCGTGCGGCTCGACGATGGCGTCCACCACCAGCTCGCTCGCGAGCCGGACGACATCGATGTCCTGCTCGTACTCGGCGCGCTTCGCGGCGACGAAGGCCGCCCGCTCGTCCGCGTCCGGAATAGCGGCGATCTTGTTGGCGTACACGGCGTTCACCGCGGCCTCGGCACCCATCACCGCGATCTTCGCGCTGGGCAGCGCGATGGTGGCGTCCGGCTCGAACCCGGGGCCGGCCATCGCGTAGAGGCCCGCGCCGTACGCCTTGCGGACCACGACGCAGATCTTCGGCACGGTCGCCTCCGAGATCGCGGTGATCATCTTGGCGCCGTGCCGGATGATGCCCTGCTTCTCCACGGCGCTGCCCACCATGAAGCCGGGTACGTCACTGAGGAAGAGCAGCGGCACGTTGAACGCGTCGCAGAGCTGCACGAACCGGGTCGCCTTGTCGGCCGAGTCGACGAAGAGCACGCCGCCCTTGAACATCGAGTTGTTGCCGACCACGCCGACGACCTCGCCGTTGAGCCGGCCGAAGCCGATGGTCAGCTCCTTGGCCCAGAGCGCCTGGATCTCGAAGAAGGAACCCTCGTCGAGCAGGCCCTTGACGTACCGTCGCATGTCGAACGCCTGCCGCTCGCTTGCCGGCACCAGCGCGGCCAGGTCGGCCTTCGCCGGTGCGGCGACCGCCTCGGCGGCCGGCGGCGTCTGGGTCCAGTTCGCCGGCAGGTACGACAGGTAGCGGCGTACGACGTCCAGCGCGTCGGCCTCGGTCTGGCAGAGGAAGTGCCCGACGCCGGACTCGGCGGTGTGCACCTTGGCCCCGCCCATCGCTTCCAGCGTGGTCTTCTCGCCGGTCACCATCTCGACCATCCGGTCGGAGCCCAGATACATGCTGGCGTTGCCGTCGACCAGAGCCACCACGTCGCAGAACGCCGGAATGTAGGCCCCACCGGCGGCACTCGGGCCGAACAGTGCGCACACCTGTGGGATCGCGCCCGAGGCGCGTACCTGGTTCCAGAAGATCTTGCCGGCGCCGCGTCGGCCCGGGAAGAGGTCGACCTGGTCGGTGATCCGGGCGCCGGCCGAGTCGACCAGGTAGACCATCGGGACGCTGGTGGCGTACGCCCGCTCGATGATCCGGATGATCTTCTCGACGGTGCGGGCGCCCCAGCTGCCGGCCTTGACCGTGGAGTCGTTGGCCATCAGGCAGACCTGCCGGCCGTCGATGGTGGCGGTGCCGGTGACGACGCCGTCGGCGGGCAGACCCTCGGCGAGGGTGTTGGCGTAGAGGCCGTCCTCGACGAACGAGCCCTCGTCGACCAGGAGCGCGACCCGCTCCCGGGCGAAGAGCTTGCCCTTGGCGGCGTTGGCCGCGTGGTACTTGTCCGCGCCGCCGGATCGTGCCCGCTTGCGCAGCTGCTCAAGTGCCTCACCGTCGAGCGTCACGCCGACTCCCTCGCCCCTACAGACCTGAACGATCGTTAGGCTATCGCATCGACGCGAGGTTCGGCGACCGGCTGGCGGGTCACGCGGCTCGGCGCGGGGCGCAACCGACCCGACCAGATTGACACATTGAAATTTATAGATTGCTATGACTAGGCTCCTGGCACCCCTCCCGGATAGGAGTCAGCGATGACCTCACGAAGCAGCCGACTCGCGGTCGCACTGGTCGCGACGGCGACGGCCACCCTCGGTGTCACGGTCGCCAACCCGTCGCCCGCCGCGGCAGCCGCGACCATCTGCTACAACACGAGCCAGGCCCCGAGCTACGCCAGCACCGCCAACCAGGCCGCGTCGATCTGGAACAACGCCACCTCGAACCTCACGCTCACCGCGAACTGCGGCTCCAACCTGCGGATCTACCAGATCACCGGCGGCGGCTCGTACGCCGTCCGTACCAGCCTCGGCAACGGCCGGGTCTACATCGACACGCAGCAGGCGGCGCAGTACAGCCCGCTGCGGATCATCACTCACGAGATCGGGCACATCCTCGGCCTACCGGACAACTACAACGGGAACTGCGCGATCCTGATGTCCGGCGGCAGCGCCGGAACCAGTTGCACCAACCCGTACCCGAGCACCGCCGAGGCGAACCGGGTGACCAACCTCTTCGCCGGCACCCGCAGCGCCACCGAGCGCAGCACGGACAGCAGCGGGGCGACCGTCTTCCGCGACAGCTGGCCTGCCGCGCTCGCTCCGGTGAGCTGACCAACCGGACCCGACGGAGGGGCCGGTGCGCTACCGGCCTCTCCGTCGCCTTTTCCGCCGGACCGGTCAACCGGTCAACCGGGCATCTGTGTCAACCGGGTCCGCGGACCGGCGCGCAGGACGCCCGAGGGCAGCTTCTTGCTGAGCAGTTCCTCGGCCAACTCGGCCGCCTCGATCAGGGCGGTCAGGTCGATCCCCGTGTCGATGCCCATGTCGTGCAGCATGTGCACGGCCTCCTCGGTGGCCAGGTTGCCGCTGGCTCCCGGCGCGTACGGGCAGCCACCGAGGCCGCCGACGCTGGCATCGAACTCGGTCACCCCCAGCTCCAACGCGGTCAGCAGATTGGCCAGCGCGGTGCCGCGGGTGTTGTGGAAGTGCAGCAGCACCGGCACGTGCGCGTTGCGGTCGCGTACCGCGGTCAGCAGCTCGCGGACCCGACGCGGAGTGCCCATGCCGGTCGTGTCGCCGAACGCCACCCGGTCCGCGCCGTCGCGGACCACCCGGTCCACGATGCCGGCCACCCGCTTGGGGTCGATGTCACCCTCGTACGGGCAGCCGAAGCTGGTCGCCACGATCACCTCGACCCGCGCGGAGGCACCGTGCAGCAGGTCGATCAGCTCGGCGATGTCGTCCAACGACTCGTCGGTGGAACGGTTGACGTTGCGGCGGTTGTGCGTGTCGCTGGCCGAGACCACCACCTCGATCTCGGTGAACCCGGCGGCCAGGGCGCGCTGGGCGCCCCGCGTGTTGGGCACCAGGGCCGAGTAGCCCACCCCGTCGGCCTTGACCGCGCGCCGCCACACCTCGTCGGCGTCGGCCATCTGCGGGATCGCCCTCGGGTGCACGAAGGAGACCGCCTCGATCCGACGCACGCCGGTGCCGGAGAGCGCGTCGAGCAGCCGCACCTTGGCGTCGGTCGGGATCGGGTCCTCGTTCTGCAACCCGTCGCGCGGCCCGACCTCACGAATGGAGACGAAATCCGGCAGCTCCGCCATAAGAACTCACCTCACTGTGCCGTACCCCGTGCCGGGGTGCTCCCCAGCATGCCACCCCCACCCCGGCCGAGGTTGATCATGAGGTTGTCCCGCACAGATGGGACGAGAGCCACCGTCAACCTCATGATCAACGAGAGGGGGCGGCTCAGCGCATGCGGCCGACGATGCCCGTGTCGTAGGCGCCGGAGAGGAACTCCTCGTTTTCCAGCAGCTCGGCGAAGAAGGGGAGGTTGTTCTTCGGGCCCTCGATCTGGAAGGCGGCCACCGCCGTTCGGGCTCGGGCGATCGCCTGCTCGCGGGTGTCGCCACTGAGGATCAGCTTGGCCATCAGGCTGTCGTAGAACGGCGTGACGGTGTTGCCCTCGGTGTAGCCGGAGTCCACCCGGACACCCTCGCCGGTGGGCTCCACCCAGGTCCTGACCACGCCCGGGCCGGGCAGGAAACGCTTCGGGTCCTCGGCGTTGACCCGCAGCTCGATGGCGTGCCCGCGTGGCACCAGCGCGTCGGGGTCGAACGTCGGCGCCAACCCCGACGCCACCCGCAACTGCTCCTCGACCAGGTCGATGCCGTAGACGTACTCGGTCACCGGGTGCTCCACCTGCAGCCGCGTGTTCATCTCCAGGAAGAAGAACTCACCGGTGGTGGGTTCGAGAAGGCACTCCACCGTGCCGGCGTTGCGGTAGCCGACCGCCTCGCCAGCGCGCACCGCCGCTGCCAGGAGGCGAGATCGCAACTCCGGTGGGACCGCCGGCGACGGGGACTCCTCGACCAGTTTCTGGTTGCGCCGCTGCACCGAGCACTCCCGCTCGCCGAGCGCCACCACCCGGCCGTCAGCCAGGCCGAGGATCTGCACCTCGACGTGGCGTACCCGGGGGAAGTACCGCTCGATCAGCACCGAACCGTCGCCGAACATCCGCTCGGCGAACGCGCGCACCTTGTCGTACTCGGTGCGCAGCGCGGCCTCGTCGACGGCCACACCCATGCCCATGCCACCGCCACCCGCGGCGGCCTTGACCATCACCGGATAACCGATCTCGGCGGCGGCGGCCACGGCCGCGTCCAGGTCGGCGGCCGGGTCGGTGGTGCCGGGTGCGACCGGAACACCGGCCGCGGCCATCAGGTTCCGCGCGTTGATCTTGTCGCCCATCGCGGTGATCGCGTCCGCGCCCGGCCCGACCCAGATCAGGCCGCTCGATTCGACGGTACGGGCGAACTCGGCGTTCTCGGACAGGAAGCCGTACCCGGGGTGGATGGCCTGCGCACCGGTCGCCGTCGCGGCGGTGAGGATCGCCTCGGCGTTGCGGTAGCTCTGCGCCGGGTTCGGCGGGCCGATGAGGACCGCCTCGTCCGCCTCGGCGACGAACGGCAGGTCGGCGTCGGCCTGCGAGTACACCGCGATCGCACGGATACCGAGCCGCTTGGCCGTACGGATGATCCGGCGGGCGATCTCGCCCCGATTGGCGACGAGCAGTGACTCGATCATGTTTCCTCCCGGCGTCCGGATGGTGGGACGGTGGTTAGGGAATCATGACCGGTGGGCTTCTGACGAGTCGGGTTCAGGCGAGCAGCGCGGCCAGGGTGGCCCCGCGCAGCAGCTCGGCGCGGCGCCGGCGGTCCACCTCGCCACCGAGGAACGGGGTCGAGTTCATCAGGCCGAACGCGGCGTGCGCCAGCACCCGGGCCTCGCCGTCGGGCATGCCGGGGTGCAACGCGGTCAGCACCGTCACCCACTCCTCGACGTAGAGCCGTTGCAGGCGGCGGATCCGCCGCCGCGGCTCCTCGGGCAGGCGGTCCAGTTCGTGCAGGTGCAGCGCGATCACCGCCGGGTTGGCCAGCGCGAACTCGACGTGGAAGTCGATCAACGACTCGAGGGCGCCGCGCGGGTCGTCCGGGTGCCCCGCGGAGCGCTCCCGCCCGCCGGCCAGCAGCCCGTCGCTGACCGGGATCAGCGCGGCGGCCAGCATCGCCTCCTTGCCGGCGAAGTGGTGGTAGAGCGCCGGACCGGTGACCCCCGCCGCCGCACCGATGTCGTCCATCGACACACCGTGGTAGCCGCGGGCGGCGAACAGACCGACCGCGATCTCCAGGATCTCGTCCTTGCGGGACCGACGCCGGCCCGCACCCGCCGCACCCCGTGCCTGCTGCTCCACCGTCACCGGCCAAGCGTAGACCGCGAGTTGGCTGCGGTGGAGCGACGGTTGTCACGGTGGCGGCTTGACCCTCGACCCGGTCGAACCCGCACGGTCGTCGGCATGACCTCCTCCGCTCTCGGTCGGGACTTCCGGCTGCTCTGGTCTGCCTCCGTCTCCTCCCGGTTCGGCGACGCGCTGCGGACGCCGGCGCTGGCGTTGCTGGCCACGACGCTCACCCGTGATCCCCGGGTCGTCGCGGCGGTGACCGTGGTCGGGCAGTTGCCGCCGCTGCTCTTCGGCCTGCTCGGCGGCGTGTACGCGGACCGCTGGGACCGTCGTCGGACAATGGCCCTGGTCGACGGGGTGCGGGCCGCCGTGGTGGCGACGCTGGCCGTGGCGGTCGCCCTCGATCGGGCCGGCGTCCCGGTGCTCCTGGCAGCGGCGTTCCTCCTCGCCGCACTGGGCACCCTCTTCGACTCCGCCTCATTCGCGGTGCTTCCCACGGTGGTGCCGCGCGACGCGCTGCCCCGGGCGAACGGTCGGCTTCAGGCGGGGTCCGCGGTGGCCGGCGGTTTCCTCGGCGCGCCCGCCGCCGGTGTCCTCTTCGCCGTCGCCCCGGCCCTCCCGTTCGCCCTCGACGCCGTCACCTTCGCCGCCGCGGCCCTGCTCGTGCTGGCCCTCGTCCCAACTCCGGTCGTGGGCGCGGGGCTGCCCACGAGCACCGAGCCGGGAGGCCGGCGCGGGTCGGTGTGGGGCGAGATCGTCGAGGGTGTGCGGTGGCTGCGCGGGCACCGGACGCTGTGGCGCGTCACCCTGCTCGCCGCGGCGAGCAACCTTGCGATCAGCGGGATCCTGGCGGTGCTGGTGCTCTACGCGCTGGACGTGCTGCGGGTGCCGCCGACCGGATACGGGCTGTTCGCCGCCGCTGCCATCCTCGGCGGCGTGGCAGGGGCGCTCGGGGCGGGCCGGCTCGCCGCGCGGCTCGGCACGGCGGCGGCGCTACGGGCGGTGCTCGCCGCGCAGACCGTCGCGCTGACCGGGTTCGCGCTGGCCCGCCATCCGGTGCCAGGGGGCTTCGCGCTGGCCGTCTTCGCCGCTGGCACCGTGGTGTGGAACAGCCTGTGCGCGTCGTACGGGCAGCGGCACGTGCCGACCGGGCTGCTCGGCCGGGTGGGTGCGGCCCAGCGGATGGTCGGCCTGCTCACCGCACCGGTCGGGGCAGCGCTCGCCGGGCTGGCCGCCGCCGCGTACGGCACGGTGCCCGTGGCAGGCGCTGCGGCAGCCACGTTCGCGCTGGTCACCGTGGCCGCGTGGCGGGCACTGCGGCCATCCGCGACGGGCGTGCTGATCCCCACCGGCGGGGCCTAGCCCGGCGTCAGGTCCGATGGGCCAGCCCGGACAGGCGCAGCGCGATCCGCCGACGGGCCGGCGGTACGGCACCGAGCAGCCGCAGCAGCACGTCACGGACCGGCCGACCGGCCGGGGCGAGGGTGGCCAGGCTGGTCAACCCGGCGGCGAAGCTCAGCACGTCCTCGGCCATCGGCCGCTGCCGGGCGGTGTAGTCGTCGAGCACCGTGTCCGGGCCACCATCGAGCACGTCGGCCAACGCGGTGCCGAGGGCCACCGCGTCGCAGATCCCGAGGTTCATCCCCTGCCCGCCGGCGGGGCTGTGCACGTGCCCGGCGTCGCCGGCCAACAGCACCGGCCCCGCTCGGAAGGTGTCGGCGATCCGGTGGTGCACCCGGAACCGGGAACCCCAGAGCACCTCGGTCACCCGGTCGGGTCGTCGCGCCGGGCCACGCTCGTCGAGCAACGCCTGGAGGTACGCCTTCTCCGGTTCGGCCGGGGCCGTCGTCACGGCGGCGACCAGCCGGACCACGCCGCCCGGGAGCGGCGCCCAGACCAGCGGCCCGGAGCGGGCGAGGAAGAGCGCCGCCTCGTCGCGGGGCAGCACGCTGCGCACCCGTACGTCGGCGAGCACGAAGGACTCCTCGTTTCCGGAGCCGGGAAAGCCGATGCCGGCCAACTGCCGGACCGTGCTGTGCAGGCCGTCCGCGCCGACCACGAACCGGGCGCCCAGCGCCTTCCCGTCGACCTGCGCGAGCACCCGGCCACCGGCTCGGCTCAGACCGGTCAGCAGGCTCGGCCGTCGCACCCGGACACCGCGGTCGGCCAACTCCTCGGTGAGCACCGCCTCGGTGACCGCCTGGGAGACCATCAACGCGTAGGGAAAGCGGGACGGCAGTTGGTGGAACGGGACCGACAGCAGCACCCGGTCCCGGTCGCGAACGGTGAAGCGCGGCGACCGCACCCCCTGGGCCACCAGCGGCGCCGCGGCGCCGATCCGGTCCAGCACCTCCAGGGTGTACGCGTGCACGACCGCCGCACGGGATGTCGGCGGCGGCTCGGCCCGCTGGTCGAGCACGGTCACCTCGACCCCGCGCCGGGCCAGCGTCAGGGCGGTGGCGAGACCGGTGGGGCCGGCACCCACCACCAGGACGTCGGTACTCGTGTGGGGCATGACCACCTCCGGAGCAACCCTTGCCAACACCTGTTGGCAAACACTTGTTGGCAACATTAGGTCGACGGTCATTGTGAGTCAACAGTCGTTGGCATACGGTCGTTGACATGACAGCGCCCGCCCGCCCGACCCCGAGCCGCCGCTCGGATGCCACCCGTGCGGCGATCCTGCGGGCCGCTCGCGAACGGTTCGCCGCCGACGGGTACGAACGCGCCACGATCCGGGCCATCGCCGCCGACGCCCGGATCGACCCATCGATGGTGATGCGCTACTACGGCAGCAAGGAGGGGCTGTTCACCGCGGCGGCGGAATTCGACCTACACCTGCCCGACCTGACCGCCGTGCCGGTCGGGCAGGTCGGTGAGGTGCTGATCCGGCATTTCCTCGCACGGTGGGAGGGCGACGAGACGCTGACCGCGCTGCTGCGGGCCGCCAGCACCAACCCGGGCTCGGCCGAGCGCATGCGTGACATCTTCGCCCGCCAACTGGTCACGATCGTGGCCACCTTCGGCACCGACCCGGCAACCACCGCGCGACGGGCCGGCCTGGTGGCCAGTCAGATCCTCGGCCTCGCGTTCACCCGCTACATCGTCCGCCTGCCGCCCATGGTGGACGTGGAGCCTGATGAGCTGGTTTCCTGGATCGCGCCGACCCTTCAGCGCTACCTGACTGGGCTGCCGGGCAACTGACCCAACCTTTTTCCCCGTCCCGTGCGTCTGCCAGGTGAGGCCGAACGCGACGGCCGGGAGGTGGGCGGATGGGACCGGCGGCAGGCGACGGACGCGACGACTACCTCGCCTTCGTGGAGAGCCACCAGCACCGCCTGCTGCGGGCGGCCTACCTGATCTGCGGCAACCGGCACCAGGCCGAGGACCTTCTCCAGGACGCGCTGCTCAAGCTGGCGCTGCGCTGGGCCTCGGTCCGCGACGGCGACCCCGCCGCATACGTACGGGCCATTCTCTACCGGGACACGGTGTCGTGGTGGCGTCGTCGGCGCAGGGAACGGCTCAGTGCCGAGCCGCCGGAGCAGACGGCCCCCGACCGCGACGGCGCGCTGCGGTTGACGCTGCACGACGCGCTCGGCCTGCTCCCGCCCAGGCAGCGGGCCGTGCTGGTGTTGCGCTACTACGAGGACCTGACCGAGGTCGCCACCGCCGAGGCGCTCGGGGTGAGCGTGGGCACCGTTAAGAGCCAGTGCCACGCCGCCCTGCGGCGCCTGCGCGAGGTGACTCCGGACCTCGCCCGGGACGCCCGGCCGGTCCGGGAGCCGGGGAAACGCGGCGACCTGGCCGCCGGTCTGGAGGTGAATCCGTGAACGAGCAGGATCTGCGCAGACTGCTGACCGTGAGCGTCGAGGACGTGCTGCCCAGTCAGCCGGCGACGGCCAGTTGGGAGCGGGCCCGGCACACCCGGCGGAGCCGGCGCGCGGTCGGCGCGGTCGCCCTGGCCGTGGCACTGATCGGGGGCGGCACGGTGGCCGTCCTGCGACCGAGCGCCGAGCGCGGGCCGGACCTCGCGGTGGCACCGACCGTCGAGCCCCGCCCCGCCCCACCGGTGGTGCGGGCCCCCGACGAGCTGACCTTTCCGCCCGATCCGCTGTCCCGGCTCGGGGACCCGGCGACCGTGGCACTGTCCGCGCGACCGGTCCGGCGGGCGTTGGCGCTGTTCCAGCCGTTGGATCAGGACTATCGCGCGGACGGCCCGGTCCGGATCCTCGGCGACGACGGCGTGGTGCGCAGTCTCGACGTGGTGACCCCGGCGCCTACACGCGATGACGGCGGCAACGAGGCCGCCGCCGTGAAGCCGGGGGTGCTGTCACCTGACGGGCGGTCAGCCGCGTTCGCGCAGACCAACGAGCTGATCATGGTCGACCTCACCAGGGCGACCGTGCGCCGGATCCCACTCGACGGCCACCTGGAGAGGGTCGTCTGGGCGAGCGATCGGGTGCTGGTCGGCGGCGAGGGCCAGACGTACGCGGTGGACCTGGTCACCGGCGCGCCCAGCAAGCTCGACGTGTCGCTGTGGGATCTGGTCGCGCCGGACCCGGCCGCTGGCCGTGAGGCGGCCTTGATCGAGGTGGGCGGGGAGCGGGACGGCCTGACCCTGCGCAGCCGGGCAGCGCGTACGGGCACGGTCCGCTCCGAACAGAAGGTCACCGGCGCCGCGCTGCCGGTGCCGTACCAGGTCAACGATTTCTACGGCCAGGGCTGGCTGCACGGCGGGCGGCTGGCCCGCGCGGCGTGGATCACCAGCGACGAGATCGACGGCGCCGAGGGGGTGGCCGTGCTGGACGCCCGCACCGGTGCGGTGGCCCAGGTGCTCGACCTGGGCCGGGACCGGTGGAAGGGTTGCTGCGAGGTGCTCGGCTGGGACGACGAGGGTGCCGTGCTGCTCCGCCTTCAGCCGGCGGCCGGCGTGGTGCGCTGGCGGCCGGACACCGGCGAGGTCACCGGCGTGGCCCGCGACCTGCCCGGCGTGGTGGCGCTGGCCGGCTGAGCACCGTCGGTCGCTCAGCCGGCGAGGCCACGGTGCCGCTCAGGCCGCGAGACCGCCGGGCTGGTCGCCCTGCACGACGGGAGCCCGGACCAGGTTGCCCCACTCGGTCCACGAGCCGTCATAGTTGCGCACCTGCGGGTAGCCCAGCAGGTGTCGCAGCACGAACCAGGTGTGGCTGGACCGCTCACCGATCCGGCAGTACGCGATCACGTCGTCGGCCGGGCTGAGCCCGAGCTGGTCGGCGTAGATGGTGCGCAGCTCGTCGGCGGACCTGAAGGTGCCGTCGTCGTTGGCCGCGGACTTCCACGGCTTGCTGAGCGCGCCCGGGATGTGGCCGCCGCGCAGCGCGCCCTCCTGCGGGTAGTTCGGCATGTGCAGCGTCTCGCCCGTGTACTCGCTGGGCGAGCGGACGTCGACCAGCGGCCGGCCGGCGGCGATGTGCGCCATCACCTGCTCGCGGTAGGCCCGCAGCGGTGCGTCGTCACGCAACGGAACCGGGTAGTCGGCGCGGGGGCGGGCCGGCTTGTCGCGGGTCACCTCGCGCCCCTCGGCGATCCACTTCTGCCGGCCGCCGTCGAGCAGCCGCACGTCGGCGTGGCCGAACAGCGAGAACACCCAGAGGGCGTACGCGGCCCACCAGTTGAAGTTGTCACCGTAGAAGACGACGGTGTCGCCCCGGCCGATGCCCTTGGCGGCGCACAGTTCGGCGAAGCTTTCCGCGTCGAGGTAGTCCCGGGTCACCTGGTCGTTCAGCTCCAGGTGCCAGTCGACCTTGACGGCGCCCGGGATGTGACCGGTGTCGTAGAGCAGCACGTCCTCGTCGGACTCGATGACGACGAGGCCCTCGTCACCCAGGTGCTCGGCCAGCCACTCGGTGGTGACCAGCCGCTGCGGGTCCGCGTAGGACTGGAGGCGTGGATCGGGATCGTTCGGCACAGACATGATCCTCAAGTTACGCCGGAAACAGTCGCCTCGGCCGGCCATCGGTGATCGGGTGCGGCGGATGTGACCACCGGCACGACACGTCGACGCAGCCACGGGGCCGTGGATCGCGGTGTCAGGCCCGCCGGTGCACCAGACGGCCGGCGACCACGGTGGCGAGGCAGGCGCCGTCGTCGGCGAAGACGGCCAGATCGGCACGACCGGCGGGCACCAGGGCCGGCGACCGTACCCCGTCGAGCACCGCGACGTCGTTGCGCGCCGCGGCGGCCCGCAGCGCCGGCTCGGTCACGTTCGTGGCCAGCACCGCGGCGGCCCCGAGCCGGAACAGCGCGTGCACCCGTTCGCGGGGGCTGGGCGCGGACGGCAGGGGACCGTCGTGCACCAGCGCCGGCCCGAGGGTGCCGGTCCACCGCCGCACCCGCACCTGCGGGTACGCCTGCGTCAGCTCGTCCAACGACGCCACGGCCTCGATCCGGGCACCGGTCACCAGCACCGCCCGGCCCGGAACCGGCTCGCCGTCCGGTGTCACCCGCAGCAGCGCGGCGGCATGGATGGTCCGCACGATCAGTCGGTGAGCGGCCCGAGAAGCGGACGCTTGGCGGTGACGGTGTCACCGGACGACCGGCCGGTAAGGCGTCGCTTGACCCACGGAGCCAGGTGCCGCCCGGCCCACCGCAGGTCAGCGGCACGGCTGGCGAGCCACGGCGTGGGCGCCGGATGCGGGGGCACCATCAGCCACTCCTCGTCGCAGCCCACACCGAGCGCGTTCAACACCTGCCCGGCGACCCGCCGGTGCCCGGCCGCGTTCAGGTGCAGCCGGTCGGTGCTCCAGAGCGTCGGATTGAGGAAGATGTCGTCTGCGTACAGGTCGACCATGATGGCGCCGTGCCGCTCGGCGGTCTCGCCGACCGCCCGGTTGAGCAGCTGCACCCGGGGTGTGACGAGCCGCTGCCCGGGCAGTCGGGCCATCACGTCGGCGAACCGGAAGAGCAGCACGTCCGCGCCACCCGAACGCAGGTGCCGAACCATGTCGTCGAAGCGGGCCACCAGTGTGTCCGGGTCGAAGCTGCGGCGCAGCACGTCGTTGCCGCCGGCCGCGAAGCTGATCAGGTCGGGCTTCATCGCCAAGGCCGCCGGCACCTGTTCGGCGACCACGCTGGGGAAGAGCCGGCCACGGACGGCCAGGTTGGCGTACCGGAAGTCCGGGCCCACCTCGGCGGCCAGCCGGGTCGCCACCAGGTCCGCCCAACCCCGGAAGGTGCCGTCCGGGTACGCGTCGTCCATGCCCTCGGTGAAGCTGTCCCCGACCGCGACAAAACTGCGCCAGCGCACCGCGCCTCCCTCACCACTTCGTTGCCTGCGGCGACCAGTCTGTCACCGGACGCCCCACGGAGGGTGCCGCAACCGGACGACGTGGCGCACGTCATCGGTCCCGCTCGGGCGGTTCGATCATGGGCCTCCGGTACGGCCCCCAGGCGACGAACCGCTCGAACAGCTCGCGCGGGGTCGGGCCGTCGTGCGGGTTCAGCCGAAACAGGTCGTGGGTCGCCTCGTGGTAGAGCCCGGACAGGTAGATCGCCAACTCGACCCGGCGATCGCCGTACTCGGCCTTGAGCAGCAGTCGGGCCGCGGCGCAGGGCCAAGGCAGTCCGCAGGCACGGCACAGCCAGAGTGGGCGGATCGGCAGGTGGGGCCGGTGTCCCGGCGGATACGCCCGGGGACGGTCGGCGTGCGGGCCGAGCCGGGGTACGGGGAACTCAGCGGGCTGACAATTGCGCATCTCGACCTCCTCCGGGCGGGGCGGGGGCGCCCGCGCACGGGGAGCACGGGCGGCCCGTCGCGAACCCACTCGATCGCCACTCGGACAGGAGCGGATCCGCTGCGTGACACTCTGCTGACGGCGGCACTACTGTCGGAAGGCATTGACGCCGGTCGGGGCGAGGTCGCGTGGCAGCCGCCGACCGTCCGGACGGGTCGTGGAGACCTCGGGAAGATCGTGGAGGACCTGTGGAAGGTGAACCCACCACAGCGCTGATCCGGGCACAACTGCGCCGGCTCCGGCTCGGCGCCGAGCTGAGTCAGGAGGAGTTCGGGAAGCTCGTCCACTTCTCGGGCTCTCAGGTGTCCGCCGTCGAGCTGGGTCAGCGTCCACTCGACCGGTTCTTCCTGAAGCGGGCGGACGAGGTGCTCGGAACGGGCGGACTGTTGATGTCCCTGCTCAAGCTGGCCGAACGCGACGGCCAACCGAGCTGGTTCCGGCCCTGGCTGGAGGCCGAACGCAACGCCCGGCAGATGCGGTGTTATCAGCCGAACCTCGTTCCAGGGCTTCTGCAGACGGAGAACTACGCCCGGTCGGTGATCCGCAGCGACAACACGATCAGCGACGACGAGGTCGAGAGGCGTCTCGCGGTACGGATGGATCGGCAGGCACTTCTCTGCCAAGCCGACCCACCCGTGTACGTCGCCGTTGTCGAAGAAACCGTTCTGCGCCGATCCGACGAGAGCTTCCGAGCGCTGATGGCCGAGCAGGTGACACGCCTTGTCGAATGTGCGGACCGCCCGCACATCAGCATCCACATCATCCCGACCGAAATCCCCATGCACGTCGGGCTGGTCGGCCCATTCGCTCTGGCAAGAGCTGCGGACGGTGGATGGGTTGGCCACCTGGAAACTCAACTGGGCGGCGGCGTGGTCGACAGAGACGAGGATGTGGCTATCCTGCTCGCCAGGTGGGAGAGCGTCCGCAGCCAAGCACTTTCACACCGGCAGTCGGTCGAGCTGATGAAGGAAGTGATGACGTCATGGAGCTGATCGGCGCTACCTGGCGCAAGTCCACCCGCAGCGGCACGCAGGGCGACTGCGTCGAGGTGGCCGACAACCTGCCCGGCGTCGTTGGCGTCCGCGACAGTAAGGACCAGGCCGGTCCGGTGCTCACGTTCGACCCGCGGTCCTGGCGGGCCTTCGTCGCCTTCGCCGCCCAACGCTGACGTCACCGCTGTCGAGCAGCACAACACGCCGCGTGGCAGGGATGGGCTGCCCGAAAGCTACCCCACCCCTGCGCGTCTGCACGCCCGGCCGGAATGACAACGATGATCGCCTCCTCCGGCCACGCTCAGCCGATGAGCGTGCCGTACGTCGTGCCAGCGTCGGGCACCTCGGACGACCCGAGCACCTTGCCGTCGGCCCCGTACCGCACCAGCCTGTAAAGCGGTTGGTCTCCGGAACTGGGCAGCGTGTTGACCTGGGCCACGAAGCCACCTGAGGGCAGGAACACGACGCGCTTCATCCAGCCGGTGCCGTTGGCCTTGCGCCATCTGGCGTCCTGCGGCGCCAGCTCGACGGCCACGCCGGTGCGGACGTCGACCAGAAAGTGGCGGAGCTGCCAACCGCAGGAGCATTCCCCCGGAGTGGGCTGGTGCGCTCCGACGACGACACGACCGTCCGAGGATGCCCCCGCGATCTCGTGCATCTTGCGGGTGTACGCCTCGACGTTGCCGCTGTCGTGCAGGCAGAGTGTCCACACGAGCCGATCCTTCGGGTCATGGTGCAGCGGACGTGATGCCTTCCCAGACGTCGCCCCGGGTACCGGGGGTTGCCGCTCAGGACGCCACTTCCCGACAGCCGCCCTCGCGTGGGGACCGAATTGCGTCGCCAGTTCCCGTGCGACGGTTCTAGGCTGCGCGAATGCTGCTACGCATGTCGACCCTGTTGCTGCGGACCCTGCGCGAGGACCCGGCCGACGCGGAGGTGCCGAGCCACCGGCTCCTGCTGCGCGCCGGCTACATCCGTCGTGCCGCACCGGGCGGCTACACCTGGCTGCCGCTGGGCAAACTGGTGCTGGATCGGATCACCGAGGTGGTACGCGCCGAGTTGGTCGCGATCGGCGACCAGGAGGTGCACTTTCCGGCGCTGCTGCCCGCCGAGCCCTACCGGACGAGCGGCCGCTGGACGGAGTACGGCGACGACATCTTCACCCTCGCCGACCGGCGCGGCGCCGAGCACCTGTTGGCGCCCACCCACGAGGAGTTGGCGGCGCTGCTGGTCAAGGATCTGTTCACCTCGTACCGGGACTTCCCGGTGACGCTGTTCCAGGTGCAGACGAAGTTCCGGGACGAGGCCCGACCCCGGGCCGGCCTGCTGCGCGGCCGGGAGTTCCTCATGAAGGACGCGTACTCCTTCGACCTGGACGAGGCGGGGCTGCGGGACGCGTACGCGCGGCACCGGGCGGCGTACCGGCAGATCTTCGACCGACTTGGCCTGGACTACACGGTGGTGCACGCCATGTCCGGGGCGATGGGCGGCTCGGCGTCGGAGGAGTTCCTGGCCGCCACACCGGTCGGTGAGGACACCTTCGTCGGGTGCACCGCCTGCGACTACGCGGCGAACACCGAGGCGGTCGTCACCCGGGCGCCCGCCGTCGGCGATCCGGCCGCGCAGCCGGCCGTCGAGGTGCACGACACGCCCGAGACCCCGACGATCGCGAGCCTGGTGGAGTTGGCCAACGCCCGCCGACTGGGTGGCCGGGACGGCTGGACGGCCGCCGACACCCTGAAGAACGTCGTGTTGACCGTGCGCCAGCCTGGCGCGGATCGCGCCGAGCCGCTGGTCGTCGGTGTGCCGGGTGACCGGGAGGTCGACCTGAAGCGGGTCGGTGCCGCCCTGCACCCGGCCCAGGTGGCGGTCTTCGAGGAGTGGGCCGACCATCCGGAGTTGGTCCGCGGCTACATCGGGCCGCAACTGCTCGACAAGTTGGGCATCCGCTACCTGGTCGATCCGCGGGTGGTGCCCGGCTCGGCCTGGTTGACCGGGGCGAACGAGCCCGGACGGCACGCGACCGCCGTGGTCTGCGGCCGGGACTTCACGCCCGAGGGCACCATCGAGGCGGCCGACGTGCGCGCCGGGGACCCCTGCCCGGACTGCGACACCGGCGAGCTGACCATCCGGCGGGGCATCGAGATCGGGCACATCTTCCAGCTCGGCCGCAGGTTCACCGACGCGTTCGCGGTCGACGTGCTCGGCCCGGCCGGCAAACCGGTCCGGCCGACCATGGGTAGCTACGGCATCGGGGTGTCCCGGGCGGTGGCGGCGATCGCCGAACAGCACCACGACGAGCGGGGGCTGGTCTGGCCGGCGGCGATCGCGCCGTGCGACGTACACCTGGTGGTTGCGGGCAAGGGGCCGCAGCTCGACGCGGCCCTGGAGCTCGGCGGGCGCCTCGCCGGCGCCGGCCTGCGGGTGCTGGTCGACGACCGCACGCACGTCTCGGCCGGGGTCAAGTTCACCGACGCCGAGTTGATCGGCATCCCGCGCGCCGTCGTGGTCGGCCGTCGCCTGGCCGACGGGTACGTCGAGGTGCGCGAGCGCGCCGGCGACAGGCGGACCGAGCTGCATCTGGACGGTCTGGTGCAGCGACTGGTCCACCAGGTGGACCAGGAGCGTGGGAACCTGGTGTAAGCGACGCGCCACGGGGTACCGCAGTTCGATCGGGTGGAATATGTCTTCGGAGGCTCTCATGACCAGTTACCGGGTCAGCGACGTGATGACCAAGCAGGTGGTGTATCTGCCGGCGGAGACCACCCTGGACGAGGCGGCCCGGGTGATGCGGGAGGCGGACATCGGCGACGTGGTGGTCACCGACGGTGCCAGCCTCGCCGGCATGCTCACCGATCGGGACATCGTGGTCCGGGCGGTCGCCGAGAACAGCTCGCCGGCCGCCACCACCATCGGCTCGATCGTGACCCGCGAGGTCGTCATGATCGAGCAGCACTGCACGGCGAACGAGGCGGCGGCGCTGATGCGCGACCGGGGCATCCGGCGGGTGCTGGTCTGCGACAGCGACCGCAAGTTGGTCGGCATCGTCTCGCTCGGTGACCTGGCCATGCAGCTCGACCCCACCAGTGCCCTCAGCGAGATCAGCGAACAGTCGCCGACCGTCTGAGGTGCGGGGAAGGGTCCTCGTCGGCAGCGGTAGCCTCGACGCATGGCTGACATGCCGGCCCGACTGGCCGAGATCGTCGACGAGTTCGCCTCCGCGCCCCGTGACCTGGTGCTCGAGATGCTGCTGGAGTACGCCGACGTCATCCCGCCGCTGCCGGCCGACGCCGCCGACCGCGAGGGCATGGAGCAGGTGCCGGAGTGCCAGACCTCGTTCTTCCTGCGCGCCCGGGTGACGCCGGAGCGGGCCGTGGAGACGGTGTTCGACTGCCCGCCGGAGGCGCCGACCACCCGGGCGTTCGCCGGGATCCTCGCCGAGGGGCTGGCCGGCGCGAGCGCCGAGGAGGTGCTGGCCGTGCCGGACGACCTCTACCAGCGGATGGGCCTGGCGCAGGCCATCAGCCCACTGCGGGTGCGCGGTGGCACCGCGATCCTGGGCCGGCTCAAGCGCCAGGTCCGGGAACAACTCGACTGAGCGCGGAGTTGCCACCGATCATGGAGATCGAGATCTACGCGGACGTCGTCTGCCCGTGGTGCTACATCGGCAAGCGTCGGCTGGAGCAGGCCCTTGCGAGCTACGACGGCGAGGTGACCGTCCGCTACCGGCCGTTCCAGCTCGACCCGTCGCCGGTGTCGGGGCCGCGTCCGCTGGTGGAGGCGATGGCCGGCAGGTTCGGCGGGGCGCAGCGGGCCCGTGAGATGTTCGCCCAGGTGACCGAGGTCGCGGCGGGTGAGGGCCTGCGGTTGGACTTCGACCGCGCGGTGACCGCGAACACCTTCGAGGCGCACCGGCTGGTCTCCTACGCCGCCGACCACGGCCTGGCCGCCGAGATGGTGGAGGCGCTCTACCAGGCCTACTTCACCCGGGGCGTCGATGTCGGCTCCCGGGACGCGCTGGCCACGCTGGCCGGCGGGGTCGGCCTGGACGCCGCCGACGTGCGCCGGTTCCTCGACTCCGACGAACGCACCGCCGACGTCAGCGCCGAGCTGGCCGCCGCGCGTGAGTTGGGCGTCACCAGCGTGCCGACCTTCGTGCTGGCCGGCAAGTACGCGGTCACCGGCGCCCAGGAGGCGCAGACGCTGCTGGCCGCCCTCGCCGAGGTGACACAGCGCGAGTCCGAGGCGCACTCCCACTGACCTTCGCGCCTCTTACCGGCATCGACGGGCGTGATGTTTCACGTGCAACGGTATCGATGGCGGTGCCCGGTCACGCCGGCCTGGCCAGCCCTTCGACCACCTGCGCGCCGGGCAGCGCACCCAGCGCCGGCCCGGGCAGCGCGATCTTGCTGTGCCGTACGCCCGATCCGATGATCACGTGCGGCGTGGCGATGACCCGGGCGTCCACCAGGATCGGCCACTGCGCCGGCAACCCGATCGGTGTGATCCCGCCGTACTCCATGCCGGTCAGGTCGACCGCGTCGTCCATCGGGGCGAAGCTCGCCTTGCGGACGTCCAACGCCCGGCGGGCCACCCCGTTCACGTCGGCCCGGGTGGTGGCCAGGATGATGCAGGCCGCGTAGCGGACCACACCGTCGCGCTTGCCGGCCACCACGACGCAGTTGGCCGAGACGTCCAACCCCACCTCGTACGCCGCGCAGAAGGCGGCGGTGTCGGCCAGGTCGGGGTCGATCGGCGCGACCAGCACGTCGTCGACGTCCACGGGCGCGTCGGCCGGCCACTCGGAGATGGCCGCCGCCACCGGCGGGGCGAGCAGGTCGAGGCGAACACGGGCCGGCTCGGTCTTCAGCGTTCCCATCACGGGTGTGATCCTCGCACCCGTGCTGCCGGAACCGCCCGGCGACTCCGGAGCCATCATGGCGCACCGCCTGTCCGGTTCGAACGACCGGCAGGTCAGTTGCCGGAGAGGAAGGCGTTGTCGCGCAGGAAGGCGCGGTCGCGGGAAGCGGCGGCCTCCGCGGCGCGCTGGGCGTTGGCCCGTTGCGACTCCAGGTCCTCCAGGGCGTGCCGGACACCCAGCCGGATCACGCCGTAGAGGAAGACGAAGCCGAAGACGTACAGGATCACGGTGGTCACGACTGCGAACATGCCGTCACGCTAAGGCGAACGTGAACCGGGCTTCCTCTCATCTCCGTCCGTTCCCCCGTACGTGTCAGTGCGGGTGGCGTCATCCGGAGCGGATCAGGTCCAGCACGGTGAGCAGCGCGAAAAAGCCGATCAGTGCCTCGTTGACCACCCAGGCGTGTCTCTCTGCCCACTCACGCATGCGGGCCAGCACCCGCGCCGCACGGCGGCCGAGCAGAAGCAACGCGAGCAGCGGCAGGGCCAGCAGGGTCACCGTGAGCAGGACGAACGGCAGCAGGTGCCACCACGGCAGGTCGTGTCGGGCCACGCTCGCTCCGACCGCGGCCATCGTCAGGTCGTCGGTGGGCGTCGCCACGAAGAGCAGGGCACCCAGCCGCAGCGCCCAGCGCGGATCGGCGTGCCCGATATCTCCCAGCCACCGCGGCGGCCCGGACCGGTTGCGACGCAGCCAGACCACCACGGCCAGGCTGAGCAGCAGGGCGAGCACCACCAGGTCGATGGCGGGGCCACGATCGACCCGGCCGGCGAGCGCGCTGACGTCGGTGACCACACCGCCCACCAGCCGGGTGAGCAGCCAGCCCACCGTCACTCCGGCGGCGACCACCAAGCCGGCGCCGGCGAGGAAGCCCAGCGAGGCGGCCCGGGGCCGATCCGACGAGGCGAGGAAGACCGCCACGACCAACTGGGTCCCGGCGACCATCACCACGGCCAGTGGCAGGACGGTCAGGAAACTCATCGCCCGCCATCCTGCCGGCCGTCCCGCCTCGGGCGAGGCCGAACACCGGGATCACCCGCCCTACCGCGCGTCCCCGCCCACCACCACCCGGCCCGCCAGCAGCGCACCGAGCAACGCCAGGCCGGCGGTGACCGCCAACGTCACGGCGTAGCTGGCCGGGCCCGGCGCGCTGCCGGCCGCCAGCACCGCGCCGGTGAGCGCCAGTACGGTCGCCGCGAAGAGTGAGTCACCCAGTTGCAGCGAGGAGCTGTTGCGGCCCTGTTCCCCGGGTGCGGACAACTCGAGGGTGAGCACCGACAACGACGGGTAGAGCAACCCCATCCCGAGGCCGGCGACCGCCCAGCCCAGCACGGCGACGGCCACCGGCAGGTCCGGCCGGACGGCCAACGCCACCGTGGCGGTACCGACGGTGATGCAGCTCAGCCCGGCCCGGGGCAGGCTGGCACGGGAGGCCGGCAGAGGGATCCGGCCCTGCACCCAGGACCCCACCGACCAGGCCAGCGCACCGACCGTGAGAACCAGCCCGGCGGCCGTCGGCGACAGCCCGCGCTCCCGGGACAGCATCAACGGAATGACGACCTCGGCGCCGACGAACGCCGCCGAGGCCAGACCCCGCAGCCCGATCACGGTGGGCAGACCCCTGGCGGCCCGGAGGAACCCGGCCGGCAGCAGGCGCGGGGCGCAGATCAGCAGGCCGGCCACGGCGAGCGCGATCAGGACGAGGGCCGCCGCGCCGCGCTGCTGTCCCCCGATGTGCAGCAGTGCGGCGCTCGCCCCCGCCCCGCACGCCCAGCCGATCCGGGCCACCGCGCCGGCCGGCGGCCGGGTCGGCACACTCGCCTCGAGCGACCGCAGGCCGGGGTGGATCAGCAGCACCGCCGGCACCGCCACCGCAGGCACCACCAGGAAGACCCAACGCCAGCCCAGATGCTCCACGATCAGGCCGGCCAGCGCCGGCCCGACCAGCGACGGAACCACCCACGCCGCCGCGAACGCGGCGAAGATCCGCCGGTGCAGTTCCTCCGGGTACGCGTGCCCGACGATCACGTACAGCGCCACCGAGAGCAGCCCGGAGCCGAAGCCCTGCACCACCCGGCCAACGACCAGGGCACTCATCACCGGGGCGGTGCCGGCGATGAGCAGCCCGACCACGAACCAGGCGACGCCGTGCCACATCGGTCCACGGGGTCCTCGCGCGTCGCACCAGATCCCGGAGACCACCATGGCCACCACGCCCGCGGCGAACGGGCCACCGAAGGCGATTCCGTACAGCGCCAGCCCGTCCAGGCTGCGGGCGACGGTCGGCATCGCCGTGCCGACCGCCAGCGCCTCGAACGCGAGCAGCGAGATCAGCGCGACGCTGCCCACGGTCATCGCCCGCAGTCTGGGCGCGAACAGTCCGGGCGGGACCGGTGCGGCGGTGGCGAGTGGGCTCATGGCCCGATCCTGGGACCTCAACCCGTATTCATGTCAATCGAAGGTGGCCGGTCTCTCAGTCAGGCGCTCTGCAACGCGTCCCCGAAACCTCGTACCAGCCCGGAAAGGTGCTGATCGGCCAGCACGTGACCGGCGGCGATCACCAGGGCCATCGGCCACTCGATGACCTGGAGCGCGGCGAGCACCCCGATCCCGGCGTAGTAGACGAGCTTGTCCGGCGGTGGGACCGCCACCTCGCCCAGCATCGGCACCTCCACCCGCTTGCTGTACATCCGGACCGTCTCGCGTGACCCGTTGAGATGTCTTGTCAGTGTGCTCATTCCGGCCTCCCCCTGTCCGGTGACGATCGCCGGGTTCCACCGTCGACGCCGTCCATGCGCTGCCGACGAGGGAAAGTTCCGCTGCTCGGGGGGGCATAACGGATGGCAGGTCGGGAAGCCATGCCGTCGGACGCGAGGCGGTGGCGCCGGACGCGAGGCGGTGGGAGGACGAGATGGCCGAGGGCAGAACCAGCAGCAGCGAGGAGCCGGGCCTGCGTCCGTCCAGCCGAACGCCTCGATGACGGCGGCGGGTCGCGCGGCCGGCCGCCTCCTACCGACCATCGGCGTGCCGCACCTCGTCGGTGAGGCGTCCCGGACCCTGGGCTCAGCCGCGACCCGGATGGCCCGCACGGCCGGGCTGACCAAGCGTCGGGTGTGGTCCCGTCCCGGGCGGCACCACATCGAGGTGCACGGCGTCTGCCAGGACGGCGGCGACCGGCTGGCCCGGCAGGTCGAGGGCGCGTTGGAGCGGCTGCCGGGGGTGGCCTGGGCACGGGTCAACGCACCATCCGGCCGCGTGGTGGTCGCCGTACTGCCCCCGGAGCCGAAGCTGCGCGACCTGATCGCCACGATCGCCCGGATCGAGAAGACCTGCGACCACGAGCCCGACCCGGAGATCCCACCACCGCACCCACCGGAGGAAGGGCCCCGCACTCCGCGCACCCTGGGAGCACTGGCCTCCGACGCGCTGGGCCTCACCCTCTCGGCGGCCACGCGGATCCTGCCGTTCGCGCCGGTGCCCGGCGAGGTTGCCGGGCTGCTCGCCGCGGTGGACCTGCAGCCGAAGCTGCACGCGCTCGCCGGCCGGGGGCTGCGCGCCGACCCTCGCGCCGACATCCTCTTTCCGCTCGCCGAAGCGGTGGTGCAGGGTCTGGCCGGCGGCTGGGCGGGAATCGTCGTGGACAGTGCCCAACGGATCGTGCAGTGGGGCGAGGCGCGGGCCCAACTCACCGCGTGGGAACGGGCCGAGCCGCGGCTCACCGGCGACCCGCAGCGCGCCGCCGCGCGTTGGCCGGTGGTGGACCGGCCACGCCCGAAGCCGGACGGCCCGGTCGAGCGGTACGTCAACCGGATGCTGGCCGCCGGCGCGGCGGCCGCGGCCGCGGCGGCACCGGTGGCCGGGCGCAAACGGGCCTCCGCGCTCGGCCTGTCCGCGCTGCCCAAGGCCCCGGGGAGTGGACGCGAGGGGTACGCCGCCCAACTCGGCCAGATCCTGGCCCGACGCGGGGTCATCGCCATGGACCGCAGCGTGCTGCGGGAGCTGGACCGGATCGACACGCTGGTCCTCGACGCCGCGGTGCTCGGCTCGGACCGGGGAGTGCTGGCCGACCTCGCCCCGGTTTCCGGCGCGGCCGTCGACCAGGTGGCGGAGCGGGCGTTCGCCCTGTTCGACCCGACCGACCCGGCCGGCTCGCGGGCGGCGGACGGTTGGCGGCTGGGACCGCTGGACCAGTTGGCCGCCGGCGACCCGGGTGACATCCCGGACGGCGATCGGCTGCGAACGGCAGGGGGTCACCTGCTCGGTCTGGCCGACGGCGACCGGCTCGCCGCGTTGCTCCGGGTGGAGCCGGAGCCGGCTCCCGGCGTCGACGGCCTGCCGGCCGCCGCGCGACACGCTGGGCTGCGGCTCGTGGTGGCCGGCGACGACGAGCAGCGGTACGGCTTCGCCGATGCGATGCTTCCCGGCGGGGAGCAGCTCACCGAGTCGGTGCGCGCGTTGCAGCGCGACGGTGCGGTGGTGATGCTGGTGTCCGCCGATCGGGAGGCCCTCGGCGCGTCCGACTGCGGTCTCGGAATGTCGGCCCCGGAGGAGCTGCCACCGTGGGGCGCGCACCTGCTGGTCGGTGCGGATCTGCGGGTGGTGGCTCTGCTGATCGAGGCGACCGGGGTGGCCCGGCGGATGACCGAGCAGAACATCCGGCTGGGCCTGGCCGGCACCGGTCTCGGCGCGCTGGGCGCGTTCACCGCCGCACCCACCCAACTGCCCCAACGGTCGTTGGTCGCGGTGAACGGCGCAGCCGGGTTGGCCTTCGCACACGGCGTCTGGCGGGCCCGGCGGCTGCCCGACCAGTCGGACACCCCGGCGCCGGTCGCGACCGCCTGGCACCTGATGCCGGTCGGCGCCGTGTTCGACCGCCTCGGCACCGGACCGGACGGCCTGGGCAGCGCGGAGGCGCAGCGCCGCAGCGACGGGCGCGGCGCGAGCGGCGGTGACGCACCCGGAACCGGCGGCCTGCTGCGCGCGTTCGTGGACGAGCTGGCCAACCCGCTCACCCCGGTGTTGGCCGCCGGGGCGGTGCTCTCCGCGTCGTTCGGCTCACTGGTCGATGCCGCGCTGGTGGGCGGCGTGGTCGGCGGGTCCGCCCTGATCGGGGCCGTGCACGAGCGCAACACCGAACGGTCGCTGGCGGAGCTGCTGTCCCGTTCGGCGGTGACCGCCCGGGTCCGCCGCGACGGCGCAGAGCGGGTGGTCGCCGCCGAGGATCTCGTCCTCGGGGACGTCATCGCGGTCGAGCCCGGCGACTCGGTGCCCGCCGACTGCCGGGTGCTCGAATCTGTGGGGCTGGAGGCGGACGAGTCGTCGCTGACCGGTGAGTCGCTGCCGGTCGCCAAGACCGACCGACCGGTTGTCGCCGCCGCCGTCGCCGACCGGCACTCGATGCTGTACGAGGGCACCACCGTCGCCGCCGGGCACGGCACTGCCGTGGTGGTGGCAATGGGTGCCGACACCGAGGCCGGGCGCAGCCTGGCACTGGTCCGGCAGGCGCCACCAACCAGCGGGGTGGAGGCACGCCTGGGTTCGTTGACGAGCCTCGCCGTCCCGATGGCCGCCGCCTCTGCGGTGGCGGTGGCCGGGGCGGGTCTGCTCCGGGGCGTACCCCTGGCCGAAACGGCGGCGACCGCCGCCAACCTCGCCGTGGCGTCGGTGCCGGAGGGGTTGCCCTTTCTGGTCAGTGCCGCGCAGCTGGCCGCCGCCCGGCGGCTGGCCGAGCACGGCGCGCTGGTCCGCAACCCGCGCACGATCGAGGCGCTGGGTCGGGTGGACGTGCTCTGCTTCGACAAGACCGGCACGCTCACCGAGGGCCAGTTGCTGCTCGCCGGGGTCGGCGACGGCGTGGCCGACCGGTACGCCCCGGTGGACCGGCTCGACGACAGGCTCCGATTGACGCTGGCCACGGCGTTGCGGGCCACTCCCGCCGCGGCGAACCCGGAGGAGTTGGCCCTGCAGACCGACCGCGCGGTGTGGAAGGGCGCCGCGACAGCTCAGGTGGTGGAACAGACCGGCGCCGACGGCTGGCGGGCTGCCGGCGGGCTGCCGTTCGAGCCGTCCCGCGGTTACCACGCGAGCGTCGGGGAGACCGGTGGTCACCTGCTGTTGAGCGTCAAGGGCGCGCCGGAGTCGGTGCTGCCGCGCTGTTCGGCCCGGCGCACCGACGGCCGCCAGGAGCCGTTGGACGACGCCGGCCGTGCGGAGTTGCAGCGGCTGCTCGCCGACCGGGCCGGAGCGGGGCACCGGATCCTGGCCGTCGCCGAATGCCGGGTGGACGACGCGAAGGTGACCGACGGGGACGTCCGGGGCCTGACCTTCGTGGGCTTCCTGGCCCTCGCGGACGGGGTCCGGGAAAGTGCCGCCCCGGCCGTGCGGCGCATCCGGCAGGCGGGCGTGCACACCATCATGATCACCGGCGACCACCCGGCGACTGCCGAGGCGATCGCCGCCACCATCAGCGAGCACGTCGAGCAGCGGGTGGTCACCGCCGGCGAACTCGACCAGTTGGACGACGAGGCACTCGCTGAGCGGTTGATCCGCACGGACGTGGTGGCCCGCTGCACCCCGGCCCACAAGGTGCGGATCATCCAGGCGTTGCAGAAGTGCGGGCGTACCGTGGCGATGACCGGCGACGGCGCCAACGACGCCCCGGCGATCCGGCTGGCCGACGTCGGCATCGCCCTCGGCCAACGGGGCACCCCGGCCGCACGGGCAGCCGCCGACCTGGTGGTCACCGACGACCGGTTGGAAACCATCATCGCCACCCTGGTCGAGGGCCGGGCGATGTGGTCGTCGGTGCGGCACGCGCTCAGCATCCTGGTCGGCGGCAACCTCGGCGAGATCGCGTTCAGTGTGCTCACCGCTGCCGCGACCGGTCGTTCCGCGCTCACCGGGCGGCAGTTGCTCCTGGTCAACCTGCTCACCGACCTGGCACCGGCGTTGGCCATCGCGATCCGCCCGCCCGCCGCGGACAAGACCGACGGCCTGCTCCGGGAGGGCCCGGACGTGTCACTCGGCGAAACCCTCACCAAGGAGATCGGGCTGCGGGCGGCAGCCACCACGCTGGGCGCGACCGCCGGCTGGACGCTGGCCCGGTACACCGGCCGTCGACAGCGGGCGGGAACCGTCGCGCTGATCTCCCTGGTCGGCACCCAACTGGGCCAGACCGTCCTGGCCGGCGGTACCAGCCCGGCGGTGCTCGCGTCCACGGCGGCGTCGATGGGGGCGCTCGCCGTCGTCGTGCAGACACCAGGGTTGAGCCAGTTCTTCGGCTGCACCCCGATCGGGCCGGTCGGTTGGACGATCGGGGCCGGATCCGCGCTCGGGGCCACCTTCGCCAACGGAGCGCTCACCAAGCTGGTGGAGCACCTGCCACAGCTCGACGGTGGCTCCGGCGAGCGGCCGCCGACGGACGGCGACAGGGCGGTTCCGTCCACTGATTGACCGCCGGGGTTGCCAGATGGCCTGCTGCTATCCGGTGTGAACGATTGATCCGAGGTCGCCGCCAGCGTCGTGTACCACGAAGGCGTCACGAGGTGGACTGGGCTCCACCCAGCACAGGCCGCCCCGAAACTCCACCCCCGGAACGTCGCCGACGAGCCCGCTGATGTCCACCACGCTCGCCATCGAGCTGGGGAGATCGGCCCGCAACTCGTCGGCCGCCCTGTCGAGGTCGTCCTCCTCCGCGGACCAGTCGATGCCGGCGGCCCGCAGTTCGGCGATCGCCTGACCGGTCACGGCGGCGGGATCAGTGACGACCACGTCGACCCGGCAGTACAGGTGCATGGTGAGGGGCGCCGACTGTTCGTCCATACCAGGATCATGGTCGGTGCGCGCCGCACAGGACAGCTCGACAACGAAGGCGCCCGGCCGGAACGCGGGTCTGTGCGGGCCTACCCGCTAGAGAGAGCGACCACCATGCTGAAGGACATGCTCGCCGAACCGACGATGCTCCTCGTCCACAGTCCGCTCCTCACCTCGGCGACATGGGACGGCATGCGGCCGTATCTCGAAGCGGCGGGATGGCGGGTGGCGGTACCCGACCTCCGCGCCCTGGTCGAGCGGCCGTCCTTCCACGCCGCAGTCTGCGCCGCAGCGGCCGCCAGCGTCACCCGCGCTGCGCGTACCGTCGTCGTAGGCCACAGTCGCGCGGGTGCCTACCTCCCCGGCATCGCCGACGCGATCGGCGGCGACCGGCTGGACGTCGTCTTCCTGGATGCCCGCCTGCCGCACGCGGGCACCAGCTGGGTCGGGTCAGTGCCGGCGGAGCGGGCAGCGTGGCTGCGGACGATGGCGGTTTCGGGCCGGCTACCGACCTGGGACAGTTGGTTTCCCGCCCACTCTCTCGAAGATCTTCTGCCCGAGCCCGGCCAGCGACGCCGATTACTGCACGGCCTACCCGAGCTGCCGTGGCAGGTCGTCTCCGAGGTGCTACCGATGGCGGGGAGGGCGTGGGACGCCGCCGAGCACGTCTACCTTCAACTGAGCGCCGCGTACCAGTCCACAGCAGAGCAGGCGAACGAGTACGGGTACCGGGTCCAACGCCTGGACGCCGATCACCTGGCGATGGTCACACAGCCGGCGGCGGTAACGGATCTCCTCTTGTCGGCACTGTCGGCATAGCCAGCTCGGATCGGTGACCACCACGCCGACCCGGCAATACAGACCGACGTCGGGCTCTCGTCCAGACGACATCGACAGACGCTACGGTTTGCGCCATGAGTCGTGGCTCTCCACGGATGCTGGCCATCTGGATGGCCCTGCTGCTGATCACGACGCAGGTGGGGTGTGCACGCCAGGAGGCGGCGTCCTCCCCGGCCGAGCCGTGGACTCGCGACGGTCAGGCCGTCGGCATGGATGTGATCGAGTCCCACGACGGGGAACGCCACTGCGGGTGGCAGAAGGCCCGCTTTCTGGGTCTGTCGTCCCCCATCCATTCGGCTCCGGCCGGCACCCCCGGAGTCGCCCAGTACGTCCGGGATCCGGAGGGCGTACTCGACCGGGCAGACCTGCGCACCGCCTTCCGACCGAACGCGGTGCTCCCGCCGGACGCCGAACCCACCGGCTACCAGCGCAACGGGACGGAACTCTGGCTCGCCGACAGTGATCGGCACCTGATGGCGTACCTGGTCAGTGAGGACTCTGGACGGGCCGAGGCATGGCCGCGTGCCGACCCGCCGATCGGCTGCGACTAGCGACTCGCCCGATGCCGGGTGTTCCAGGCACCCGAATGAGCAATAAGGCACAAGTGAGCGCTCGAACGCCTACCGTCAACGGGCACGCAGCTTGTGGCGGGCTGCCAGCTGGACATCCTCCTGGAGACAACCATGACGCCCGAAGAGCAGTACGAACACGGCCTGATGATCATGCGGCAGATCGACGGCGAGGTCGGCCAGCGGGTTGTCGACAACCTCGCCGACATCTCCCCCGGACTCAGCCGCCAGGTCGTTGCCTGGGCCTTCGGCGAGATGTACGCCCGGCCCGGCCTGCCGCCGCGGGACCGGCAACTGGTCACCCTCGGCATGCTGACCGCGCTCGGTGGCGCCGAACCGCAACTCGAGGTGCACGTCAATGCCGCGCTCAACGTCGGGCTCAAGCCCGCCGAGATCGTTGAGGCGCTGCTGCACTCCGCTGCCTACTGCGGAATCCCCCGAGCGCTCAATGCCACCTTCGTCGCCAAGAAGGTCTTCGCCGAGCGCGGCCTGCTCCCCGTTGCCGACGCCAACTGAGCGGGCTTCCACTCGCCATGCCCTGCACAGAACCCCTAAGCCGAGACATGACGGAGAAGCCGATCAAGACGGACGTACCGGTGCGATGACCTCGCCCGCATCCCTCGACAGGTCGCCCGCGTTTCCGCTGTCGGCTGTGCCGAATCTGTGCCCGATGATCTCTAACTGAGCTTCGGTGCAGCTCACAGGCTGTGTGTGGTGGAGCCCAGGGGACTCGAACCCCTAACCCCTGCCTTGCAAAGGCAGTGCTCTGCCAGTTGAGCTAGGGCCCCGTGCTCGCCTGCGACGCCGGTCGTTCGGCGCCGCAGCCGTCAGCGCAGGTCGGGCGCGGTGGTCGCCTCGTGCCACAGGGCACGCTCGTCGCTGGAGGCCTTGACCTTGTTGAACACGACGGCGGCCACACCGACCACGCCAGCCAGAATCAGCAGCTTCTTGAACATGGGGCGATCCCTTGCGCTCGACTATCGTCGGACGACCTGCGGTGGGGCTAGATGGAATCGAACCATCGACCTCAGAGTTATCAGCTCTGCGCTCTAACCGACTGAGCTATAGCCCCGCGTTGCGACGAGCAAGATTAACCCATCCGCTCAGCCGACCCCAAATCGGGGTCCGGCATACGCGCCGGGTCGTTGACGCCCCCAGAACCTACCCGGGTACGGGGCGCCGAGGCGACCGCATATTCGCGGCGCCCCGGCGCTCCAACCGGTCAGTCCCGCTCGGCGAGGGTCAGCTCGATCCCGCCGACCAGGTCGGCGCACACGTTGTAGACGAACGCGCCCAGCGTCGCCAGCGCGGTGAACAGCACCACGTTGACCAGGCCGATCAGCGCCGAGCTGAGGATCACACCCTTGGCGGTGATCTGGAAGCCGTTGGTGCTCTGCCCACCACCGGCGTTGACCAGGTCACTCAGGCTGTCGTTGACGCTCTGGAACACACCCATCGCGTCCAGCGCCAGGTAGAGCACCGAGGTGGCCACCACCACGACGATGAAGAGCACCACCGAGACGGCGAACGCGAACTTCATCACGGACCAGGGGTCGATCCGCTTGAGGTTCAGCCGGGCCCGACGCGGTCCGCGGGACGCGGCCGAGCTGACCGAGGTACGCGCGGAACGTACCGCGTCACCGACCCGGGCCGCCCCGACGGCGGACGCGTTGCCGATACCCGGTGGCAGGCCGCCTCCGGTGGCGGGACGGCCTGCGGGGGCGGCGCGCCCCTGGTCCGGCTGCGGCTGGGTCATGCCGGGGGTGATCCGCGGTTGGGTACCGGTGGACCCGGTGGACGTGGCCTGGCCGGCTCGGACGTTCACCGGCTGGGTGGTCGTGGGACGGGCCGGGGTCGCTGCCGCGGCCACCGGGGGTGTGCCGGCGGAGGCTGGAGCCTCCGCCCCGGACGTCTCGGTCCTGTCGCCCGACCCACCGTCCTCGCCGGACTGGTCCGGCGGTGGTGACATACCGGGGGCCCGGGTGAATTTCGGGGCAGGCGCATCGGCGGGGACCGTTGCCCGGCCCACGGCCGCGCGGCCGGTCGCTGGTGTGCCGCTCTTGGCGGCCTCCTCGTCGACCGGGTTGGCCGAGGTCCCCGTGTTCCCCGACTTCGCCTGTGTCTCCGTCATTCAACTAGTCCTGTTCGTCAGGCTCGTCGGCATTGCGAGCAATCGCCACGATAGTCACGCCGTCCGGGAGGTCCATCAGCTTGACCCCCATTGTGTTCCGGTCACGCGTACGGCGTACAGGCTTCACCGGAGTCCGGATGACACCGCCGTTGCTCGTGATCGCGAACAGCTCGTCGTCCGGGTCGATCACGACCGCGCCGACGAGACCACCGCGCCGCTCGGTGATCTTCGCAGTCAGCACGCCTTTACCTCCCCGGCCCTGGACCGGGTATTCCTCGATCGGAGTACGTTTCGCGTAACCCCCGTTGGTGGCCACCAGAACGTCCAGACCCTCCCGAACGACCTCCATGGCGAGCAGGACGTCATCGTCGGTGAAACGCATGCCGATCACGCCCGACGTGGCCCGTCCCATCGGCCGCAGCGCCTCGTCGGAGGCGCTGAACCGGATGGCCTGCGCCTTCTTGGAGACCAGCAGCAGGTCGTCGTCCGGAGCAGCAAGCGCCGCACCGACCAGCTCGTCCTCATCGCGCAGGTTGATCGCGATGATTCCACCGGAACGGTTGGAGTCGAACTCCTCGAGCCGCGTCTTCTTCACCAAGCCGTTCTTCGTGGCCAGTACCAGATAGGGGGCCACCTGGTAGTTCGGGATTTCGATGATCTGAGCGATCTGCTCGTCGGGCAGGAACGCGAGCAGGTTGGCCACGTGCTGGCCCTTGGCTACCCTACTGGCCTCCGGCAGCTCGTACGCCTTGGCCCGGTACACACGTCCCTTGTTGGTGAAGAACAGGATCCAGTCGTGCGTTGAGCATACGAAGAAGTGGCTGACAATGTCGTCCTGCCGGAGCGTGGCACCGCTGACGCCCTTGCCGCCCCGCCGCTGCGAGCGGTAGAGGTCGGCCTTGGTCCGCTTGGCGTAGCCGGTCCTGGTGATCGTGACGACCACGTCCTCCCGCGCGATGAGGTCCTCCATGGAGACCTCGCCGTCGAACGGGATGATCTGGGTGCGCCGGTCGTCGCCCCACTTGGCGACGATCTCGCCCAACTCCTCCGAGACGATCCTCCGCTGCCGCTCCGGCTTGGCGAGGATGTCCTTGAGATCCGCGATCTCGATCTCCAGCTTGGCCAGGTCGTCCACGATCCGCTGCCGCTCCAGCGCGGCCAGCCGGCGCAGCTGCATGTCCAGGATCGCGGTCGCCTGGATCTCGTCGATCTCCAGCAACCGGATCAGGCCCTGCCGCGCGTCGTCCACGGTCGGCGACCGGCGGATCAGCGCGATCACCTCGTCCAACGCATCCAGCGCCTTGCCCAGACCGCGCAGGATGTGCGCCCGCTCCTCGGCCTTGCGCAACCGGAACGCGGTCCGCCGGCGGATCACGTCGATCTGGTGCTCGACGTAGTAACGGATGAACTGCGCCAGGTTGAGCGTGCGCGGCACCCCGTCGACCAGGGCCAGCATGTTGGCGCCGAACGTCTCCTGGAGCTGGGTGTGCTTGTAGAGGTTGTTCAGCACCACCTTCGCGACCGCGTCGCGCTTGAGCACCAGCACGATCCGCATGCCGGTACGCCCGGAGGACTCGTCGCGGATGTCGGCGATCCCGGCGAGCTTGCCCTCCTTGATCAGCTCGGCGATCCGCTCGGCCAGGTTGTCCGGGTTGACCTGGTAGGGCAGCTCGCTCACCACCAGGCAGGGCCGGCCCCGCTTGTCCTCCTCGACCTCCACCACGGCGCGCATCCGGATCGAGCCACGACCCGTGCGGTACGCGTCCTGGATCGCGGTCGTGCCCACGATCAGTCCGTGGGTCGGGAAGTCCGGGCCCTTGACGATGCCGAGCAGCGCCTCGAGGGTGGTCTCCTCGTCCTCCTCCGGGTGCTCCAGGCACCACTGCACCGCCGCACCGATCTCGCGCAGGTTGTGCGGCGGGATCTTGGTGGCCATGCCGACCGCGATGCCCTCGGAGCCGTTCACCAGCAGGTTCGGGATCCGAGACGGCAGGATCGTGGGCTCCTTGGCCCGGCCGTCGTAGTTGTCCTGCAGGTCGACGGTGTCCTCGTCGATGTCCCGCAGCATCTCCATGGCCAGCGGGTCGAGCTTGCATTCGGTATATCTCATGGCGGCAGCCGGATCGTTACCGGGCGAACCGAAGTTGCCGTTGCCGTCGACCAGCGGATACCGCAGCGACCAGGGCTGTGCCATGCGGACCAGCGCGTCGTAGATCGCCGAGTCGCCGTGCGGGTGGAACTGACCCATCACGTCGCCGACGACCCGGGAGCACTTCACGTAGCCGCGGTCCGGCCGGTAGCCGGAGTCGAACATCGCGTAGAGGATCTTGCGGTGGACCGGCTTGAGGCCGTCCCGGACGTCCGGCAGCGCTCGGCCGACGATGACGCTCATCGCGTAGTCGAGGTAGGAGCGCTGCATCTCCACCTCGAGCCCGACCGGTTCGATCCGGTCGTGCGCGACCACGGCGGCGACGGCTTCGGCTGGGGCCTCGGGCTCGTTCGGTGTGGACTCGGGGGAATCGGTCACTGTATACCCTTATCAGACTCAGAGTCGTTTTCGTGCTGTGGATAACGGCTGTGGATACCGGCCAAGCTGTGGATAACTCTGTGGATCGGGGGGTCGGTCGGGTGCGACCCAACCGACCCCCCGGAGTCCGTCAGATGTCCAGGAACCGGACGTCCTTGGCGTTGCGCTGGATGAACGACCGGCGCGCCTCGACGTCCTCACCCATCAGCACGCTGAACAACTCGTCGGCGGTCGCCGCGTCGTCGAGCGTGACCTGACGCAGGGTGCGGGTTGCCGGGTTCATCGTGGTCTCCCACAGCTCGGGATAGTTCATCTCACCGAGGCCCTTGAACCGCTGGATGTCGTCCGGCTTGGCGTTCGGCTTCTTCTGCTGGCGCAGCGCGATCAGCCCGTCCCGCTCGCGGTCGGAGTAGGCGTACTGCGCGTCGTCGCCCTTCTTGTTCCACTTGATCTTGTAGAGGGGCGGCGCGGCCAGGTAGACGTTGCCCATCTCGACCAGCGGACGCATGAAGCGGAACAGCAGGGTGAGCAGCAGCGTCTGGATGTGCTGGCCGTCGACGTCCGCGTCGGCCATCAGCACCACCTTGTGGTACCGCAGCTTCTCCATGTCGAAGTCGTCGTGGATGCCGGTGCCCAGCGCGGTGATCAGCGCCTGGACCTCGTTGTTCTTCAGCACCCGGTCGATCCGGGCCTTCTCCACGTTGAGGATCTTGCCGCGGATCGGCAGGATCGCCTGGGTCCGTGGGTCGCGGCCCTGCTTGGCCGAGCCACCGGCCGAGTCGCCCTCGACGATGAAGACCTCGGACTCGCGCGGGTCGGTGGACTGGCAGTCGGCCAGCTTGCCCGGCATCGAGCCGGACTCCAGCAGCGACTTGCGCCGGGCCAGCTTGCGCGCCTGCTGCGCGGCGATCCGGGCCCGGGCCGCCTGGGACGCCTTCGTGATGATCATCTTGGCCTCGGCCGGGTTGCGGTCGAACCAGTCGACCAACCGGTCGTTGCAGACCCGCTGCACGAAACTCTTCACCGGGGTGTTGCCGAGCTTGGTCTTGGTCTGGCCCTCGAACTGCGGGTTGGCCAGCTTGACCGAGATGATCGCCGCGAGCCCTTCCCGGATGTCCTCACCGGAGAGCTTCTCGTCGCCCTTGAGCAGCTTCTTGTCGGTGCCGTACCGGTTGACCACGCTGGTCAGCGCGGACCGGAAGCCCTCCTCGTGGGTGCCGCCCTCGTGCGTGTTGATCGTGTTGGCGAAGGTGTAGACCGATTCGCCGTACGACTCGTTCCACTGCATCGCGATCTCGAGCGACATGCCCTCCTCCTCGGCGCCGAACTCGACCACCGTCTTGTGGATCGGGCTCTTCGAGGCGTTGAGGTGTCGGACGAAGTCGGCGATGCCGCCCTCGTAGAAGAAGGTCACCTCACGCTGCCGGCCGTCCTCCTCCTCGGCGACCCGCTCGTCGAGCAGGTGGATGCTCAGCGCGCGATTGAGGAAGGCCATCTCCTGCAGGCGTCGGTAGATCGTCTGGAAGTCGAAGTCGACGGTCTCGAAGACGTCGGGGTCGGGCCAGAAGGAGACCGCCGAGCCGGTGCGGTCGGTGGCCTCGCCCTTGTCCAGAGGGCCGGGCTTGGAGTTGTCGTACTGCTGCCGCCACACGAAGCCGGACTTGTGGATCTCCACAGCCATCCGGGTGGAGAGCGCGTTCACGACCGAGACGCCGACGCCGTGCAGACCACCGGAGACGGCGTACGCCTTGCCGTCGAACTTGCCACCCGCGTGCAGCACGGTCAGCGCGACCTCGACGCCCGGCTTCTTGAGCTTCGGGTGGAGGTCGACCGGGAAGCCACGGCCGTTGTCGGTGACCCGGACCCCACCATCGGCCTGCAGCACGACGTCGATGGTGTCGCAGTATCCGGCCAGCGCCTCGTCGACAGCGTTGTCGACGACCTCCCAGACGAGGTGGTGCAGACCGCGCTCGCCGGTGGACCCGATGTACATACCGGGCCGCTTGCGAACGGCCTCCAGCCCCTCGAGAACGGTGATCGACTCTGCGCCGTACTCCTGCTTGTCCTGCGCTGCCACCCTCGGCCACTTTCTCGCGTCGTCGGCGCCGGTAGGGCGCGTCGGGCGCGGGTTCGGCGGACAGGACGCGACGTCGGCGCGCGGACCGGCGCCGGAGACCTCCGGACAGCGGGTCGAACGCGCCGGTCGCCGCGGTTGCCCGCGGATCGCGATCGGCTCGACCCGACGTGGAGAATGATCTCGGGGCCACCGGCCCCGTCCCTCGCTCCGCACCGGGTCTTCGTCTCACCGTCAATCCTACTGTGCGCGGAGGACAGAACCACCACTCGGCACCCTCAACGAGGCGGCTGAGAAGTCCGTAGCCGGCAGAACCCCGCTGCCCGCGACTCCCCCCACACGCCAGCCTCCGATCGGACGCGCCGCCGCCGAACGGGTTGACCCGCAGCCGGGCGGGTCGGGGGTCGCGGTCGGATCGCCAGTGCCGTACGTTTGCGGCGCCCCGGAAGCGGCCTTGATCTTTACGGGGCGGAACCGGGACGATCGACCCGATCGACCCGACACGTGCTCTCTAAGAGGTGACAGATGGGGCTGGACAACGTCGCGGTGCACTGGCCGCGGACCGGCCGCTTCTATGATCCGGTCGCGCCGGCCGAGTTCGTCGACTTCGGCGAGATCGTCGACCTGCCGCGGATCTCCGCGCCGACGGCGGCGCTGGCCGAGTTGATCGCGAAGACCGGCACCGTCCGGGCGACCGCGTATACCGTGCTGGTGGATCTGCTGCTCGGTCTCGAAGGTGTGTTGTACGCCACAGACGCAGCCGCCGAGGACGAGGATCCGGTGATCGATCCGGACGGCTGCGCCTGGATCGCCGGCGGCATCGAGCGGTTCGTGGCCGGTCACCGCCCCCACGGCGAGGCGGTCACCTTCGAATCGGTGAGCGCCGTGCTGCGTTCGCTGCTCGGTGACGGGCGGTTGGCCGAGCAGCAACTGCGCTGGCTGGACAGCCGGCTCGACGCGCTGCGCGACGAGAGCGGCGATCCGCCGCAGTGGAACTTCACCTGCGCCGAGTTGGGCGTGCTGGCGGCGTTCTACCGGCGCTGCACCGAGCGCGGTTTCGCCGTCTACGCCGACGCCTGACCGGCTGCGTGGGGCCGAGCGGCGGCCCACAAGCCCGCTCAGCCGTAGGTGTCCCGAGGCCCCCGACCCCGCACCCGGCGCGGCCCCTTCGACCAGGACGGCGCCGCCGGGCCGTGGATGTGCAACCTGCGCACCACGTTGTGGCCGACCTCGCGGCCGATCTGCTGCAGCAGCGAACCGGCGAGCAGCCGCAGCTGGGTCGCCCAGGCGGTGGAGCGGGCCTCCACGGTCAGCTCGCCGTTCTCCAGTTTGACCGGCCGGCTGTGCTGGGCCACCTCCGCGCCGACCACCCGCTCCCAGGCGCCGAACACCGTGGCCTCGGCCGCCGGCTGCTGCCAACCACGCGCCTTCACGAGCCGGTTCAGCACCGCGCTGAGCGGCTGTGGGTCACGCGGGTCGGGGCCCGGGCCGGAATAGCCGCGCAACCGCCGCCCGGAGCCGCCGGCGCCGTCGCCACTCCCGCCACCGCCAGGGGTACGCCGGGCTCGGGCCGCCGCCTGCCGGCGGGACAGCGCCGCGTCGAGCACCGCCCGGGCCAGCTCCGGCCCGGCGGGGGCCTGCCCACCCGCGTCGGCGCCGCCGGTCGTTCCCGATCCGGGGGTACGTGCGGCCGCCGCGTCACCCGAGCCGGCCCGCCGGCCGGCATCTCCCCGGTTGGTGCCCGACTCATCCGACACGGCGTACCGTCCCCTCGCCGACCTGGTAGCGGATGCCGCGCAGCGCGGCCGGCACATCGTCGTCCACCGCGCAGGTGACCAGTAGCTGGCTCGCCCCGCCGACCAGTTCCGCCAGCCTCTCCCGGCGTCCGGTGTCCAGCTCGGCGAAGACGTCGTCGAGCACCAGCACCGGCTCGATACCGTCGGCGCGCAGCAGGTCGTACCCGGCCAGTCTCAGCGCGAGCGCGAACGACCAGGATTCGCCGTGGCTGGCGTACCCCTTGGCGGGCAGCGGGCCGAGAGTCAACGCCAACTCGTCGCGGTGCGGGCCGACCAGGGTCGTGCCTCGTTCGATCTCGGCGGTGCGGGACGCGACGAGGGCCGCGGTCAACGCGTCCGCCAACGCGGCCCGATCAGTGGTCGGCTCGGCCAGCTCGATCGACGGCCGGTAGGCGATGCCCGCAGCGCCCCGGCCGGCGGCCACCGCGTCGTACGCCTTGGAAACGTGCGGCGCCAGCGCGGCGACCAGCTCCAGCCGGCCGGCGAGCAGTTCCGCGCCGTGCTGGGCGAGGTGGGTGTCCCAGACGGCCAGGGTGCCGAGGTCGCCGCCCCGGGACCCGCCGGTCTTGCGGGCCAGGTACGCGGTGCGCAACAGGGCGTTGCGCTGCTTGACCACCCGCTCGTAGTCGGCCCGTACACCCGCGTACCGGGGCTGCCGGTTGACCAGCAGGTCGTCCAGGTAGCGGCGACGCTCCGCCGGGTCGCCCCGGATCAGCTCCAGGTCCTCCGGGGCGAACAGCACGAGGCGCAGGGCACCGAGCACGTCCCGGGCCCGACGCGCCGGAGATCTGCCCAGCCGGGCACGGTTGGCCTTGCCGGGCACGATCTCCAGCTCGACAAGGAGTTCCCGCCCGTCGTGCGTCACCGCGCAGCGGATCACCGCCGAGGTGGCGCCCATCCGGACCAGGGGCGCGTCCGTGGCGACCCGGTGCGAGTCCAGGGTCGCCACGTAGCCCAGCGCCTCGACGAGGTTGGTCTTGCCGACGCCGTTGGCGCCGATCAGGACGTTCGCCCCCGGCTGGAGGTCGACGGCGACCCGCTCGTACGAGCGGAAGTCGACCAGTTCCAGCCGGTGGACGTACACAGGGTGTGGATACCGCTCAGCGCTTGTGGACGGCGTGGCCGCCGAACTGTTGGCGCAGCGCGGCGACGGCCTTCATGGCCGGCGAGTCGTCCTGCCGGGAGGCGAACCGGGCGAACAGCGAGGCGGTGATGACGTTCAGCGGCACGGCCAGCCGGACCGCCTCGTCGACCGTCCACCGGCCCTCGCCGGTGTCCTCGGTGTAGCCGCTCAGGTCGGCCAGCTCCGGATCCTCGTCGAGGGCCCGGTCCAGCAGGTCGAGCAGCCAGGAGCGCACGACGGTGCCCTCCCGCCAGGACTTGAAGACGCCCGGCACGTTGGTCACCAGCTCGGAGGCGGTGAGCAGCTCGTAGCCCTCGGCGTAGGCGTGCATCAGCCCGTACTCGATGCCGTTGTGCACCATCTTGGAGTAGTGCCCGGCGCCGACCGGCCCGGCGTGCACGAAGCCGAACTCGCCTTCCGGCTTGAGGGCGCTGAAGATCGGCATGAGCCGGTCGACGTGCTCCTGGGCACCGCCGACCATCAGCCCGTAGCCGTTCTGCCGGCCCCAGACACCACCGGAGACACCCACGTCGATGTAGCCGATGCCGCGCTCGTTGAGTCGCTCCGCCCGCGGGGCGTCGTCGCTGAACCGGGAGTTGCCGCCGTCGATGATGATGTCGCCCTCGCCGAGCACCTCGGCGAGCTCGTCGATGGTGGCGTCGGTGACGCCGGCGGGGACCATGACCCAGACCGCGCGCGGCGACTCGAGCTTGGCCGCCAGCTCGGCGAGGGTCGCCGCGTCGCTCAGCTGCGCGTTGTGGTCGAAGCCGATCACCTCGTGGCCGGCCGCCCGCAACCGCTCGCGCATGTTGCCGCCCATCCGGCCGAGTCCTACCAGGCCGAGCTGCATCTGTTCCTACCTCCGTGGATCTGGGTGTTGCTGAACGCGATCAGCGGGACACGCGGATCGGCATGATGAGGTACCGGTACCCGGGGATGACTTCGCCATCCTCGCCGGCGGGAGAAATCACCGCGGGCTTGAAGGCGTCGACGAACGCGAGCATGGCCGTCTGCGAGCCCAGGTTGGCCAGGCCGTCGATGAGGTACTGCGGGTTGAAGCCGATGGTCAGCGCGTCACCGGTGAAGGTGGCCTCCATCGCCTCGCTGGCCCTCGCCTCCTCGGAACCACCGGCCTCGACGACCAGCCCGTCGGCGCTGAAGCTGAGCAGCACCGGGGTGGTCCGTTCCGCGACCAGCGCGACTCGCTTGACCACCTCGATGAGGGTGCTGACCGGCACGCGGGCCTCGGCGTTGTGGGTGGCCGGGAAGAGCGAACGCACCGGCGGGTAGTTGGCGCCGTCGAGCAGCCGGCTGGTGGTCCGCCGGGTGCCGCCCGCGAGGCCGACCATGCCCTCGCCCGCCGCGCCCTGGGCGAGGGCGAGGGTGACCTCGCCGCCGATCGGGCCGAGCGCCTTGGCGGTGTCGTTCAGGGTGCGGGCCGGCACCAGGGCGTTGATGCTCACGTCGGGGTCGTCCGGCGACCACTGGATCTCGCGCAGCGCCAGCCGGTAGCGGTCGGTGGCGAGCATCGACAGGGTGCTGCCGGAGAGCTCGACGCGAACGCCGGTCATCATCGGCAGTGTCTCGTCGCGGCCGGCGGCGATGGCCACCTGGGCGACCGCGGTGGCGAACGCCGCGGCGTCGACCGTGCCGGTGCTCTGCGGCATCTCGGGCAGCGCCGGGTAGTCCTCCACCGGCATGGTGGGCAGGGTGAACCGGGCGCTGCCGCAGACCAGCTCGAGGTGGGCGCCGACCGCGGCGATGTCCACCGGCTTGGCCGGCAGCGCCTTGGTGATCTCGGCGAGCAGGCGGCCGGAGACGAGCGCGGCGCCGTCGGCATCGCCCTGCACCTCGACGGTGACCTGGCTGGAGACCTCGTAGTCGAACCCGGAGACCCGCAGGTTGCCGTCGGTGACACGGAGCATCACGCCGGCGAGCACCGGTACGGATGGCCGGTTCGGCAGACTCTTCGCGGTCCAGGCCACGGCCTCAGCGAGCGCGTCGCGCTCTACTCGGAACTTCATCAATGCCTCCGCGTCGACGTCAGCGACAACTCTCTCATGCCGACCGCTGCCTACCTCCCGCCCAACCGTGCGGGTACCCATCGCACCTTAGGGCGCGGGGGCATCGGCTGTGCGCCCGACCCCGTGGTTCGTGTCGGTGCTGACCGGCTGATCCGGCAGCGTTCGGCACGATCCACAGAAAGCCCAACGGTGATGATTGGTTTTTGTTCTCTTAGAAGAGATAACTCATCGTCTTCATCGCACCTGTGCAAACTGTGGAGAACCCGGGTATGCGCAGCTCAGACAGGTTATCCACCGGTGATTTAGCTGTGGAGAACCGGGGGTACAACCGCCTTGCCTGTCCACAGCCCGGTCGCGGCGGCTGGTTGTCCACCGTTGTCCACCGGTTGTCCACCGGTAATCCACCGACTTTCTCCCCATGCCTGTGGACGACCAAGAAGATCACCATTGCCGTCATCCCCAGAACCTTCAACAGGTCGTACACAGGGCGGCGGTTGTCGGTGGACAACCGAGGCGTTGTCCCCAGCCGTCCACAGCGTCGTGCACAGGGTTTCTCCACAGCCTGTGGGTAACCAGCGAAGGACGGACCGTAGTTATCCACCGGCGGTGGACAACGAGCTGTGGACAACGAGTGAGGATCGAGGTGGACACGGCGTCGATGCTGTGGTCTGCACCATGTCGAGGGTCAAGCCGGAGCGCCTGTCGAAGACGAAAAAACGCCCGGCCGAAGATCCGGCCGGGCGTGTCCCGGGGGCCGCGTGCCGTCGCTGCGGCTCGCGTACCCCTCAGGTGTTCTGCTTGATCCGGTTCGTCAGCTCGGCGATCTGGTTGTAGAGCGAGCGCCGCTCGGCCATCTGCTGGCGGATCTTGCGGTCGGCGTGCATGACCGTGGTGTGGTCCCGGCCCCCGAACGCCTGCCCGATCCGGGGCAGCGACAACTCGGTCAGCTCCCGACACAGGTACATGGCCACCTGGCGGGCGTTGACCAGGACCCGGGAGCGGGACTGACCGCGCAGGTCCTCCAGGCTCACACCGAAGTAGTCCGCCGTGGAAACCATGATCTGGTCCGCGGTGATCTCCGGACCGGCGCCGTCGGGCATGAAGTCCCGTAGCACCTCCTCGGCCAACGACAGCTCGACGGTCGACCGGGTGAGGCTGGCGAACGCGGTCACCCGGATCAGCGCTCCCTCCAGTTCCCGGATCGAGTTCGACACCCGGGAGGCGATGAACTCCAGCACGTCCGGCGGGGCGTACATCCGCTCCTGCGCCGCCTTCTTCTGCAGGATCGCGATCCGTGTCTCCAGGTCCGGTGGCTGGATGTCGGCGAGCAGGCCCCACTCGAACCGGGTCCGCATCCGGTCCTCGAGTGTCGCCAACTGCTTCGGCGAACGGTCCGAGGTGATCACGATCTGCTTGTTGGCGTTGTGCAGGGTGTTGAAGGTGTGGAAGAACTCCTCCTGGGTGCGCTCGCGGTTCTCCAGGAACTGGATGTCGTCGATCAACAGGATGTCGACGTCGCGGTAGCGCCGCTGGAACGCGCTGGTCTTGTCGTCCCGGAGCGAGTTGATGAAGTCGTTGGTGAACTCCTCGGTCGAGACGTACCGCACCGACCGGGCGTTGCCGAGCGTCGTGGCGTAGTGCCCGATGGCGTGCAGCAGGTGCGTCTTACCCAGCCCCGAGCTGCCGTAGATGAACAGCGGGTTGTACGCCTTCGCCGGCGACTCGGCCACCGCCACGCTCGCCGCGTGGGCGAACCGGTTGGACGAACCGATGACGAACGTCTCGAACATGTACTTCGGGTTGAGCCGGTTGCCGCCGGTGTCGGCGCCGGGCAGCCGGCGATCGTCGCGGCCTCCCGCTCGATGATCCACACGACCCGGGCCGCTGTCGGTTCCGCTGTCGCGGGGCAGCGCACGGATCACGTGCTGGTCCCGCGGCGACGCCGCGTCCTCCCGGTAGCGGGGCTCGTAGGGCCGGGTGTCCGGGCCGGGCGGGTCCACCCGGGTGGTCTGCTCGTCGTAACCGCGCCGGTCCTGGCCCGAACGGGACGAGCGCTGCGGCTCGACGAACGCGGCACTGAACAGTGCCTCCTGTCCGTCCCGGCTGGTGGGGATCAGCCCTGACCGGTGCCCGTCGAGGGTCGACGCGGGAGGCGGACCGGCCGGTGCCGCTGGCGGACCCGGCTCGGGCGTCCGTGCCGGGTACGGCTGCTCGGGGATGATCGCGTCGGGATTCGACCGCCCCGCGTGGTGATCGTCCTCGAACGGCCCGACGGGCGAGCCCTCCGCGTCGATCGGCCCCGGCTCCGGGGCACTGCGGTAGACGGTGCCGGCTGGGCGGCCGGCGGCGTCCTCGGCCACCCGTACGGTGACGGCCACCTGGATCGGCCGGCCGAGCCGGCGGGTGAGAGCCTCGGTGATCGCCGGGCGCAGCCGGGACTCGATCACGTCCCGGGTGAACGCGTCCGGGACGGAGAGAAGCGCGGTGTCCTCGACGATCGCCCGCAGCCGGGTCAGTCGGAGGTAGGCGCGCTGCTGAGCGGAGATGATCTCGTCGGCGAGCTCGTCGGTCGCCGCTAACCACACCGCGGCAAGGTCGGTCGTACCGGCCACCGTCGTGCCACCCCCTCGCCTGAAGCTCCCGGCCGCCGCTGTCTGCCAGCCGGCCGTTCCGGGCCCGCTGCGTTCGCGGGTGGAACATCACCCACCCGGACGGGTGACCAACGGTCGTCCACAGGTTATCCACAGCCTGTGTGCCGACCGATTGTGGCCGCCGGACGCGGGTGGGACCTGCCCCTGCCTGAACGGGCGTTGAAGCGGGTTCACCGTGCCGAACGATTCACTACCTGGTCCGGTCTTGCCCTGCGCGCGACGACCGGAGCATCCGACGCTCACCGCAATCGGGCACGGTAACAGCGTTGTCCCTGCGCCATCAACCGGCGGAGTGGCCGGGTCCTTCTCGGTATCAGCGAAAACCGCCCCTTCGGTCCCGGGCGCGTCCCGATGTCCACCTCCGCGGGGTGTTTGACGGTCATTGCACCCCTGCGTAGGCTGGAGCGGCTGCAATCTCGCCCTCTGCTAGGGTGATGGGTGCTTGCTGTCCGCGGTCGCATCCCCGCATCGCCGAGGTCCCGCTCCGCCGGGCAGCACCGATCGGGGGCCACCGTCGAGGTGGCCTGGACCACCCCACGACCCCGGCGATCCCGTCGCTCGGGGCGCGTACGAAAACGGAGAGCCTGACGTGAGCAAGCGCACCTACCAGCCGAACAACCGCCGGCGCGCGAAGACCCACGGCTTCCGGCTGCGCATGCGCACCCGTGCCGGCCGTGCCATCCTGTCGAGCCGTCGCGCCAAGGGTCGCACCACCCTGTCGGCCTGAGCCGACCGGGCCGGTCCAGGGGACGTGGGCAGTCGTGCTGGCCGCCGCACAGCGACTACGGCGCAGCACTGACTTCGCCGCAGCGGTCCGCGGTGGCCGACGCGCCGGACGAGGTGCCGTCGTGGTCCACCTGACCGTGTCGACGCCCGTTGGCCCCAGCACACCGACCTCGCCGGAGCCGGCGCGGGACACCGGGGTGGAGCATTCCTCCGCGCCGGGCCGCGCCGGCTTCGTCGTGTCCAAGGCCGTTGGCAACGCGGTGGTCCGCAATCGGGTCCGCCGCCGGCTGCGCGCGCTGGTGCGGGAGCGGCTCGCCGCACTGCCCGCCGGCAGCACCCTCGTCGTCCGGGCGCTGCCCGCCGCGGCCGAGGCGTCGTACCCCCGACTCGCCGCCGACCTGGACGCCGCCATCGCCGCCGCCCGCTCGCCACGAGAGCGGCGGTCCCGATGAGTGCCGGCCCGGCCGCCCCGCGCCCGACGTCAACCGGTGCCAAGGTGCTGATCGCGCCCATCATCGCGTACCGTCGGTGGATAAGTCCGGCACTGCCGGCCCGCTGTCGGTTCTACCCGTCGTGCAGTGCGTACGCCCAGGAGGCAGTGGCCCGGCACGGCGCGCTTCGGGGAGCCATGCTGGCGGTCCGACGGCTGCTGCGCTGCCACCCCTTTCACCCTGGTGGACATGACCCGGTGCCGGAGCCGGGCGGCCGCCGCCGCGCTGATGTGACTGGAGCCCCGAATTGAGTCTGAGTCTCGACTGGATCTACTACGCGATCTCGTGGATCCTGCTGACCTGGCACTCTGCCTGGGACGCCATCGGGGTGCCCGTCGGCGCGGTGATCGGCACCAACTTCGCCTGGATCCTGTCCATCGTCTTCCTGGTCGTCACCGTCCGGGTGATCCTGTTCCCCGTCTTCGTCAAGCAGATCAAGTCGCAGCGGGCGATGCAGGCGCTCCAGCCCAAGGTCAAGGAGCTGCAGGAGAAGCACAAGGGTGACCGGGAGACGCTCCAGAAAGAGATGATGGAGCTCTATCGGAAGGAAAAGGCCAACCCGCTGATGGGCTGCCTTCCGATGTTCCTCCAGATCCCGGTCTTCCTCGGCCTCTTCCACGTGCTGCGCCGCCTGGACCCGTTCAAGGCGGAGGACAAGAAGACGATCTACGGCTGGACCGTGGACCAGTTCAACAGCGCCTCCCACGCGAAGCTCTTCACCGCTCCGCTCGCCGGCAAGTTCGGCTCCACCGCCGACGAGTTGGCCCGGCTCAACGCCAACGGCAACACCACGAAGATCATCGCGGGTGTCCTGGTGCTGGTCATGATCGCCACGACCTACCTGACCAGCCGGCAGATGATCCTGAAGACCGGCTGGGCCGAGGACCCGCAGCAGCGGATGATCCAGCGACTGATGCTCTACGGCATCCCCGCGTCGCTCCTGATCTCCGGCGCGATCTTCCCCATCGGCGTGATCATCTACTGGGTCACCAACAACCTCTTCACGCTCGGCCAGCAACAGTGGGTGCTGCGCAAGTTCCCGCCGCCGGTCACCGCCAAGAAGGCCACCGTTCCCGCCGCCGCCCGCAACCCCGTGCAGCCCGCCAAGTCGGGTGGCCTGTTCGGGCGCGGCAAGACCACTCCGCAGGCGCCGGTCAAGGCGACCTCGCCCAAGGTGGCCGGGCCGAAGCCGGGTGCCAAGCCGGCCAACCCTAAGAAGAGCAGCCGCCCCGCCAAGCGGCAGGGCTGACTCGTCCGGGCCGCCGACGGGCAACCGTCGGCGGCCCGTTCCGCACCGCGCAGCCGCCGTACGGTCGGCGCCGGACGGAAGCGACCGCGCGTGACGCGACCACGGGTGACACTGCCCGTACAGACGTGCCCGTGGGCACCGGCGACCTCCCGCCGGCCCCGGGAAACCAACGGACCCGACGGTCCGGCCGATCGAGTACGGAGATGAGACCGTGACCGAGACCAGCATCCCCCACGCCGAGCAGTCCCTGGACGAGGAGGAGATCACGCCGCTCGCTGTGGACGACGACGACGAGACCGACGCCCCGGAGACCGACGACGACACCGAGGCCACCTCGGGCACCCGGGTGAAGAAGGCGGCGGGCGAGGGCGACCTGTTCCGGCAGAGCGAGATCGCGGCCGACTACGTGGAGGGGCTCCTCGACATCCTCGACTACGACGGCGACATCGACGAGTTGGTCGCTGGCGGTCGCCCGATGGTGGAGGTGGTCGGTGCCGGCCTGCAGAACCTGGTCGGTCAGCGTGGGGCCACCCTGGAGGCGCTCCAGGAGCTGGCCCGGCTCGCCGTGTTCCGGCAGACCGGGACGCCGAGCCGGCTGCTGCTAGACGTCGGCGGCTACCGGGCGAACCGCCGCAAGGAACTCGCCGCGGTTGCCAAGAACGCCGTCGAGAAGGTCAAGGAGTACGGCGAGCCGGTCCGGCTGGACCCGATGTCCGCGTTCGAGCGCAAGTGCGTACACGACGTGGTCAACGCGATGTCCGGCGTGGCGAGCGAGTCCGAGGGCGTCGAGCCGAGCCGCCGCATCGTCGTACGGCCGGTGGACTGACCGGGTGACCCACGACGACACCACGGCTGACGCCGTGACCGGCCCGGGCGGCACGCCGCCCGGGCCGTCCGCTGTCCGGCCCGACAACCCGAGCGCCGACCTCGATCCGGCTCGTGAGGACACCGACAGCGGCCCCCCGTCACCGGCCGACGCTGCGCTGCCGCCCGAACTGGCGGCGGCTGCTCTGACCCTCTTCGGCGACCGGCTCGACGTGGCTGCCGCGTACGCCGAGCTGTTGGCCACCGACGGGGTGGTCCGTGGTCTGATCGGGCCCCGGGAGGCACCTCGGATCTGGGATCGGCATCTGCTCAACTGCGCCGCGGTCGCCGAGCGGATACCGACGGACGCGACCGTGCTCGACGTCGGCTCCGGTGCCGGCCTGCCCGGTCTGGCCCTGGCCATCGCGCGCCCCGACCTGACGATCACCCTGATCGAGCCCCTGGCTCGGCGGACATCGTTCCTGATCGAGGTCGTCCAGCGACTCGGCCTGACCAGGATGGTGCGGGTGTTCCGGGGCCGGGCCGACGAGGCAGCCAGCGGGTCGAGCGGCTGGGAACCGCTCAGGGGTGACGTGGTGACCGCTCGTGCGGTCGCGCCACTCGACCGGCTGGCGGCCTGGAGTCTGCCGCTGGCGGTCCGCGGTGGGCGGCTGCTGGCGCTCAAGGGGTCGTCCGCCGCTGCAGAGATCGAGGAGCACGCCGAAACGGTGGCGCGCCTCGGCGGTGGGAAGCCGTCCATCCAGCTCTGTGGCGTCGACGTGATCGACCCGCCCACCACCGTCGTGGAGATCGTTCGCGAGCGGATGACCGGTCCGGCCCGTCCGGCCGCCACCAAGCGATCCCGAGCCGGGCGCCCCCGCCGTCGCTGACGCTTTTCGCCATCGGGCGTCCGGCCGGTGGGTTGCCTCGTTGTACCGGTGCGGATGGACGAGGGGATGAGAACCCGACGTGGACCGGCCGCGCCCGTCCGCCGTAGGCTGACCGCGCGTCGATAGTGTGGAGCGGGCGGCGGCGTCTCGGGTCTCCGGCCGCTCCCGAGGGGCCGTACGCTCCGGGGTGCGAGCGCGGGTGTGGCCAAGTTGACCGGGGCGCGGACCGACCATCCGAAGCGGGCAGGGATGACAGGTGCATGACGACGGCAGGTACGACGAACCACGCGTGACCGGGTCAACCAGCGACCCTGTTTCACGTGAAACCGACTACCCGAGCTGGTCGTCCGGCGCGCCGGGGTCGTCGCCCCGGCCAGCGGACAGCGATCCAGAGGCCGTGCCCGACGAACCAGCGGCCGGACCGGAGACCCCGGAACTGACGGCCGTTCGTCGGGCGTCGGATGGCCTCACCCGGCCGGTCAACGCCTCGGAGGTGCGACCGGCCTCCGGGCGGCGAAACACCGCCGCAGCCGTCCGCTTCGAACCGGCCGTTCCGCAACAGCCCAGCGCGGCAACTCGGGACGCGACGCCGACGGTTACCGACCCGCCGGTCGCGTCGGCCGAGGCGCTGGCAGCCGTGGCAGCGAATTCCACGTACGTTTCACGTGAAACCCCGACGCGCGAAGAGGATGACCCACCGTTGGCTATGGAGGCGATGCGCGCCGTGCAGATCCTGAATCCCAGTGGCGAGGTGACCATGCCTCGGCCGGACCGGACCCGGGTCATGTGCGTCGCGAACCAGAAGGGCGGCGTGGGTAAGACCACCAGCACCGTCAACCTTGCGGTGGCGCTCGCCCTGCACGGCAACCGGGTGCTGGTGATCGACCTCGACCCGCAGGGCAACGCCTCGACCGGGCTCAACGTGCCGCACCACACCGGCATCCCGGACGTCTACGACTGCCTGATCAACAGCGTGCCGCTGTCCGAGGTGGCGCAGGCGGTCGAGGGTATTCCGAACCTCTGGTGCGTGCCCGCGACGATCGACCTCGCCGGTGCGGAGATCGAGCTCGTGTCGGTGGTGGCGAGGGAGTCGCGCCTGGACCGGGCGATCACCGCCTACCCGGGGCAGTTCGACTACATCTTCATCGACTGCCCGCCGTCGCTCGGCCTGCTCACGGTCAACGCCCTGGTCGCCGCCCAGGAGGTGCTGATCCCGATCCAGTGCGAGTACTACGCGTTGGAGGGGCTCAACCAGCTGATCAACAACATCAACCTGGTGCGGCAACACCTCAACCCCAAGCTCGACGTCTCCACCATCCTGCTGACGATGTACGACCGACGCACCCGCCTGGCGGACGCGGTCGAGCAGGACGTCCGCAACCATTTCGGCGACAAGGTTCTCCAGGCCGTCATTCCTCGCAACGTGCGGGTGTCCGAGGCACCCAGCTACGGCCAGTCGGTGATGACCTACGATCCCGGTTCGCGGGGTGCCACGAGCTACTTCGAGGCCGCCCAGGAGATCGCCGAGCGGGGCGTGAAGGAGCCGGTGGGCCGGAATGCGTAGTGCGGACGATTCGCTGGGAGGCGTGGCATGAAGAACCGTCCTCGGGGCGGTCTGGGTCGGGGCCTCGGGGCACTCATCCCGACCGGGCCGGTGCCGGGTGCCGTTGGCACCGCGACGGCTGAGCCGGACAACGGGCAGGTGGATGACGAGGCCGTCGCCGTTCTGCCGGCCACGACGCCGACCGACGTGACGGCACAGGCGGAGTCGACCCTCAGCCCGGTCCCGGGAGCCCGATTCGCCGAGATCCCGGTCGACGCGATCCTGCCCAACCCGAAGCAGCCTCGCCAGGTCTTCGACGAGGAGGCACTGGAGGAGCTGAAGACCTCGATCCAGGAGGTCGGCTTCCTCCAGCCCATCGTGGTCCGCCAGCTCGATGACGAGAAGTACGAGCTGGTGATGGGCGAGCGGCGCTGGCGGGCCGCCCAGGCGGTCGGTCGGGAGAACATCCCAGCGATCATCCGGGACACTCGTGACGACGCCATGCTCCGCGACGCACTGCTCGAGAACATCCACCGCGCCAACCTCAACCCGCTGGAAGAGGCGGCCGCGTACCAGCAGCTGCTGGAAGAGTTCGGCGCCACCCACGAGGAGTTGGCCCGCCGGATCGGTCGGAGCCGACCGCAGATCTCCAACACCATTCGGCTACTGAACCTACCGGCGCAGGTGCAGCGTCGGGTCGCCGCGGGGATCCTGTCCGCAGGCCATGCTCGGGCTCTGCTGAGCCTCGACGAGGCGGAAGCCCAGGAACAGTTGGCTCTGCGGATCGTGGCCGAAGGGCTGTCGGTCCGGGCGACCGAGGAGATCGTGGCCCTGACCCTCAACGACGGGCCGGCCAAGGGTCAGGCCGCGAAGCGGCGCCCAAAGCCGCACGCGCCCGCCCTCACCGACCTCGCCGATCGACTGTCGGACCGATTCGACACCCGGGTGAAGGTCGACATCGGCCGCAGCAAGGGCAAGATCACTATCGAGTTCGCCACGGTCGACGATCTGGAGCGGATCGTCGGGATCATCGGAGTGCAACAGGAGGAGGCCGGGGACTGATCTCCCCCTCGTCCTGCGGCCGCGCATCCCATCGGGGTGCGCGGCCGTTCCTTGTCCTCCTCTGCCGTTTCACGTGAAACCGCCGCAGTGCTCCTCAGGTCGACGTCGAGGGGACACGACGTCCGGTTGCTCGCATGCGACGGGAGCAGAGCCTCCACGCTCGCGTCGCCCCTCGGCTGTTTCACGTGAAACGGCGGCTCAAAGGCGTCGGTTGCGTCCGCGCTTGCCGGAGGAAATCCTGATGGGCTTCTGCACGCCGCTCAGCGGCTCACTGCCGCCTTGTGATCCGGGCCTGGTGGTCTTGCATGGTCCAGAGCCTCCGGGCTGCTTCTCGCTGAAATGCAGCGCTCGCTCGCTCTCCATCTCCAGCGCCGCTTCCTCCGGGTCGCGCCAGCGCGAGTGCGTACACCGTCCAACCGGCTTCAGCGGCCAACTGGGAACCACCAGAGCCCTTTCTGCGGTGCCAGAGCCAGGGACGTCACCGCGCCGGCTGCGCCAGCCGCTAACCGCTCGCCGGCTGCGCCAGCCGCTAACCGCTCGCCGGCTGCTGCCCGCCCGCCGGCTGCTCTGGCCCGAGAGGAGCAGGTGTCGCGCTGTCCTGAACGGGCGACCGACCTGGCGACCAATCTCTGGCTCTGAGTCGAGAGGACGCTGGCGCGGCACAGCCAGGGAGAGGAGCGTCGACACGGGCGTCTCGGGAACTAGAGGCGTACGCCGCGCTCACCCAGGACGACCGTCGGTCCGTCGTCAGCCGCTCACCCGCCGGCCTCGAAGGCTGGCCCGGCCGGCGCTGCGCTCTGCGCAACATCGGGTCCAGCCCCCGCTGTGCCGATGTCGGCGAGATCACCTTTGGTGCGTCGGAGCCGGGGGTCTCCGGCAACGAGCGAAGGGCCGAAAAGTTATCCACACCCGTTGTCCACAGGCACCCCCTGTTTCACGTGAAACACCGCGTGAGAGCGGGTATCAGCCTGTGGATGACGGCCTGTGTTGGGGATCTCGGCAGCCTGTGGACACCGGCTGCGTCGTTGCGGTGGTGACCGTGCGTCAATCGACGACCAGCACTGATTCGAGCGGGCAAGCCCCGAGCAAACAGGTAGGGACAGCGGTGCCAGACTCGGTTAGGGTCAGCGTCGTGCACGACACCCCTCCCTCAGTCCCGGACTTCACCCAGTGGCCCTCTTTTCCCTTCGAGGGCGACCTCCGCGTGAAGCAGCTCGACGATCCGGTCCCGATCGAACCGCCACGCAAGGGCGAGGGCCTCCGGGAATGCACCGCCTGCAACGCGCCCGACGACGCCTACATCTGGGTGGGAGAGCGGTGGCGGGTACGCGCCATGGACCGCCCCACCGGTCTGCCCATGGTGCTCATCCTGGAATCCCGCACCCATCTCGACCTTGGTGACCTGCCGAACCTGCTCGCCGCCGAGCTGGGCGTGATGACGGTACGTCTGGAGCGGGCCATCCGTTCGCTCGACGACGTGGCGCGGGTGCACGTCAACCGGTGGGGCGATGGCTCGGCCCACCTGCACATGTGGTTCCTCGCGCGGCCGTACGGCCGACTTCAGCTGCGGGGGACGTTCCTGTCGCTGTGGGACTCGATCCTGCCGCCGATCTCCGAGGCGCAGTGGCGGGAAAATCTCGCGCTCGTCGCGGCCTGGCTCGCCGAGTTCGGGGGCCGGCCGCTCGCTGAGCCGCCCCGCATCCAGTGGCAGGCGCCATCGAGCCTGTTGGCCCAGTCTGCGGCCGCGGACGCCGCCGCTGCCGCGGCAGAGGCTGTGTCGGTCATCGAGGCGGCAGAGGAGATCCCGGAGCCCTCGCCGGAGTCCACCTCAGGCACCGGCCCCGACGACGATGGCAGCAACACCGAGGCACTCCGCACAACCGGACCCGGGCCCGCTGACACCGAACCGACATCAGCACTCGAAGCTACCGAACCAGCATCAGCGCCCGGAGCTACCGAACCGGCATCAGCGCCCGGAGCTACCGAACCGGCACCCACGAAGGCGGCAGCCGAAGCCAGAGACACCGAGAGGATGGCCTCGGCCGAGGCCATCGAGCCGGCACCCACGGCCGGGGCAGCAGGGCCGTCACCGGAGGGCAGGGCAGCGAAGCAAGCGGCCGGAGCCACCGGACCGGCACCCGCGCGAACCGCCGGCTCGGAGCCTGACACCGACTCCGGAGAGGCTGCCGCCAAACCGACGGCCTCCCCCGACACCGTCGAGGTGGATGACACCACCAGTCCGACCACCACGGCAACGGCGGCGGACGGCCGCGCTGCGGCCGACGCCCCAGCCGCGAACGGTTCTGGCACCCCGGTTGACGGGCACAGGACTCGCTGATCGTCAGCCTGGTCATGGGGTTGGCCAACGGGACGCGCGACCGCCGCCAACCTCATGACCGGCTGGCGCGCTGAGACGCCAGTCGGGTGCGGATCTTCAGGCGGTGGTGCGGCGAGCGCCGGCCCGGTGGACCAGAGAGCCGAGCAGTCGACCGAAGTCCAGGCCGGCTGCCTGCACGGCGAGCGGGAGCAGCGACGTCTCCGTCATACCGGGTGAGACGTTGACCTCCAGCACGTGCGGCTGACCGGCAGCGTCGACGATCACGTCGACGCGGGAGAGGTCGCGCAGACCGAGTGCGGTGTGAGCGGCGAGGGCCACGTCGGCCACGGTGGCGGCCACCTCCGGGTCGAGCCGGGCCGGGGCGTGCCACGTGGTCCGCCCCGCCGTGTAGCGCGCGGCGTAGTCGTACACCCCGTTGCGGGGCACGATCTCCACCGGCGGTAGCGCCTGCGGTCCGTCGCCGAGGTCGACCACGGAGACCGCCACGTCCATGCCGGGCACGTAGCGCTCCACCAGGGCCGTGGAGTCGTACGCGAAGCAGCCGACCATCGCGGCCGGCAGCGACGCGGCGTCCCGGACCACGGCGGCGCCCAGCCCTGACCCGCCCTGGGCCGGCTTGACCATCAGGGGCAGGCCCAGCCGGTCGGCGATCCGATCCAGTACGGCCACCGCACCCAGCTCGGAGAAGCGGTCGTGCGGCAGGGCCACCCAGTCAGGGGTGGGGATGCCGGCCTCACGGAGCACGGCCTTGGCCGAGGGCTTGTCCCAGGCGAGCCGGGAGGCACGGGCGTCACAGCCGACGTACGGGATGCCGCACAGGTCCAGCACGCCGCGCAGAGAGCCGTCCTCGCCGGTGGCGCCGTGGAGTGCGATCACCACCGCGTCCGGCGGGTCGGCGGCCAGCGCCGGGAGCAGAGCCACGTCGGCGTCCCGCAGCTCGGCCTCCACTCCCACGGCGCGCAGCGCGTCGAGCACCCGACGACCGGAACGCAGCGACACGTCCCGCTCGTAGGAGAGCCCGCCGGCGAGCACCAGCACGCGCAGGTCGGCCGCGGCGGCGGGATCGGTCACGAGGAAGCGCTCGAAAGCGGTCGTACCCATGCCGGCATCATGCCAAGTCGGGCCCTGGCACGTCGGAGCCGGCCTGGCCGCGCCGCCCGGCGGCGCCGCCCACGGCGCCGAAGACCCGGCGCATTGCGATCTCCTGCTCCATCACACCGGCCAGCCGGCGGACGCCCTCACGGATCCGCTCGGGCGGCGGGAAGCTGAAGTTCAGCCGCATGGTGCCGGTGCCGGTGCCGTCGGCGTAGAAGCCGGTGCCGGGCACGTAGGCGACCCGGGCGGCGACGGCGCGCGGCATCATGGCCTTCGAGTCGAGCCCCTCGGGCAGGGTGGCCCAGACGAAGAGACCGCCGGCCGGCGTGGTCCAACTGGTGCCCTCGGGCATCAGATCGGCCAGCGCGTCGAGCATGGCGTCCCGGCGTTCGCGGTAGACCTCGCGGTAGACCTTGAGCTGCTGCCGCCAGGGCATGGTGCCGAGGTAGGTGGAGACCGCCGCCTGGGCGAAGCCGCTGGGGCAGAGGATCTGCGCCTCGCTGGCGATGACCAGCTTGTCGCGGACCGCGTGCGGCGCCAGGATCCAGCCGACCCGCAGCCCGGGAGCGAAGGTCTTGGAGAAGGTGCTGAGGTAGAAGACGCCGTCCCGACGGCGGGCCCGCAGCGGCGCGGGTGCCTCACCCTCGAAACCCAGCTGGCCGTACGGGTCGTCCTCGACCACGAGGAGGCCGGCTCGCTCACAGATGTCGAGGACGCGTTCCCGGCGTTCCTCGCTGAGCGTCACACCGGTCGGGTTCTGGTAGGTCGGGATGGTGTAAAGGAACTTCACCCGCCGGCCCGCCCGGGCCAGGTCGGCGATGGCGCCCTCCAGGGCCTCCGGGATCAGCCCGTCGGCGTCCATCGGAATGTGCACCACCTGCGCCTGGGCGGCCTGAAAGACGCCGAGAGCACCGACGTACGTCGGGCCCTCGGCGAGCACCACGTCACCCGGGTCGAGGAAGAGTCGGGCCACCAGGTCCAGTGCCTGCTGCCCGCCGACGGTGACCACCACGTCCTCGGGTGAGGCGCCGCAGGCGGCGTCGATCCCGGAGAGCGTCATCACCTCGCAGATCCGTTCGCGCAGCTCGAGGGTGCCCTGACCGATGCCGTACTGCAGGGTGGTCACGCCGTGCTCGGAGCCGAGCCGGCCGAGCATCTCGCCGACCGCGTCGAGGGGCAGGGCGGCGATGTACGGAGCTCCGCCGGCGAGGGAGACGACCTCCGGGCGGCTGGCCACCGCGAAGAGTGCTCGGATCTCCGAGGCGGTCATTCCGCGTACGCGCCGGGCGTACCGGTCGGTGTAGTCGTCGAGCGTCGTGCCGGTCATGACCTCACCTCGATCGCTGCTCGGGTGGCTCCCGCCCCGGGTACCCCGGACGCTGGCGACCATGGCGGCGGGGACACCGATTGTCGATCCTAGTCCGCCTGAGCCAGGGTGTCGGCGTGCCGAGGCGGACCGTCCACATCCCGGACCGCAGCCGGCGTCCCCCATCGGGATGGGCATCTGCGCGTCCTCTCCCCCTGCCGCCGATCGGCGGCGTACGATCGCTCGTCGGGGGGCAGGAAGGCGGCGATGCCGGTCCTACCACCGAGCCTATTGTGGGGATGCGCCAATGTCGCGACGTCTGGTCAGCCTGACCCTCGACACGTTGGAAGATCTTCCTCGTCCGTGCCGTCAGTGCGTCTACTGGGAGTTGGACCCGGTCTCCGCCGACCGTGCCTGCGCCGCCGGGGATCCGGGCCTCGAAAAGGAAGCGTGGGTCTCGCAGACGCTGCTGGAGTGGGGTTCGTGCGGAAAACTCGCGTACGTCGACGGCATGCCGGCGGGTTTCGTCATGTACGCCCCGCCCGCCTACGTACCCCGCTCGATGGCCTTCCCCACGTCGCCGGTCTCCGCCGACGCGGCGTTGTTGATGACCGCCAACGTGGTCGCCGCGTTCGCCGGCGGCGGGTTGGGTCGGATGCTGGTGCAGGGTGTCGCCCGGGATCTGACCAAGCGGGGAATCAAGGCGATCGAGGCGTTCGGCGACGCCAAGTTCGGCGACGCGGATGATTCGGCGGGCGGCTGTGTCGCACCGGCCGACTTCTTCCTCTCCGTCGGTTTCAAAACCGTACGTCCGCATCCTCGTTTCCCCCGGCTGAGGCTCGAACTCCGCACCGCGTTGAGCTGGAAGTCCGACGTCGAGTACGCGCTGGAGAAGCTGCTCGGTTCGATGAGCCCGGACACCCTGCTCCGTCCGGTCCGTCCGGCCCCGGCGACCCGCTCCACCAGCGGCTGACCGAACGGCCCGACCACCATCGGTCTCAGTCGACCACCGTGCCGGCGGCCACCACCGCCCGCAGTTCGCTGACGTCGATCGAACCGGTCGGCACGTCCCGCTCGATCGGGAAGTACATCCGTTGGACCGCGGCCACGATGGCCTCCACCACCTTGTCCCGGAACCGGGGGTCGACCAGGCGGGCGCGGTCGGCGGGCGAGGTGAGGTAGCCGACCTCGACCCGGACCGCCGGCATCCTGGTCAGCCGCAGCAGGTCCCAGGCCTTGGCGTGGGTACGGCAGTCGCGCAGCCCGGTCCGCGCGACGATCTCCCGCTGCACCAGCCCGGCCAGTCGCTCGCCGGTCGCCGAGGTCACCCCGTTGTCGGTGCCGTAGTGGTATGTCGCCACGCCCTCGGCGTCCGGGTTGGCATGCCCGTCCAGGTGCAGCGAGATGAACACGTCGGCACCCAGCGAATTGGCCAGTAGCGCGCGGTCGGTGTCCGGCAGGCAGCTGTCGGGAGCGGGACCACGGGTGAGCTGCACCCGCACCCCGGACGCGGCGAGCCGCCCCTCCAGCCGGCTGGCCAGGTCGTGCACCAGGTCCGCCTCCGTCCAGCGCAGCGGCCCGTCCGGCACCACCATGCCCGGGTCGGTGCCGCCGTGGCCCGGGTCGATGACGACCGTCTTGCCGACCAGCGCCGGCCCGGACTGCCGGATCGCGTCGGACTCGCGCAGCCACTGGGGTCGGCCACCGACCACCTTGCGGCCGATCCGGCGTAGCGCGTTCATGGTCTGCGGCCCGCAGGAGCCGTCGGGTGTGAGGCCGACCTCGCGTTGGAACTGGGCCACCGCCCGGGAGGTCCGGATGCCGTAGATGGCGTCCGCGCGGCCCACGTCGTACCCCATCTCGAGCAGTCGCTCCTGGAGCGACCGGACGTCCTCGCCGGTGAGTGGCTCGGGCACCGCGTGGTAGAGGGTGCGGGCGCCGAGCCGCCAGCGGGCGGCATCCAGGGCACCCCAGGTCTCCGATCCGACGCGGCCGTCCACGCTGAGCCCGCGCGACTGCTGGAACGCACGGACCGCCCGCTCGGTGTCCAGGTCGAAATCGTCGGATCCGGCGGCGGAGGCGAGCAGGTCGAGGCCGGTGAGGATGGTACGGATCTCGGTTACCGCGGGTCCCCGGTCACCGGGTCGGATCGGACGCACGCACGGACCCCCTCTGCACGACGCTGGCTGGCCGGGCGGCCCCGGCTTGAGGTTATGCGGTCCGGGGCGGTGAGGTGGCTCGGGCGGAAAAAACGCCGGCGGCGTGGGACCGGAAGGCAGCACACCCCGCACCCGATGACCGGGTACGGGGTGCGCTGTGACGTTCCTGCTGGTCAGAGAGCCGACTGGATGAGCTTGACCAGCTCGCCCTTCGGCTTGGCGCCGGCGATCGACTGCACCGGCTGGCCGTTCTTGAACACCGTGAGCGTCGGCACCGACATCACCCGGTAGGCCCGAGCGGTCTCCGGGTTCTCGTCGATGTTGAGCTTGACGATGGTGACCTGGCCAGCCATCTCGCCCGCGATCTCCTCGAGCAGGGGCGACACCTTGCGGCACGGCCCGCACCACTCGGCCCAGAAGTCCACGAGAACCGGCTTGTCGGCCTGCAGCACGTCAGCGACGAAGCTAGCGTCGGTGACCGCCTTGGTATTTCCCACTATGTGCCCCTTTCGGTTGTCAGCTGAGCGTCGCGATGAACCGCTCGGCGTCGAGCGCGGCGGCACAGCCGGTGCCGGCCGCGGTGATCGCCTGACGGTAGGTGTGGTCGACCAGGTCACCAGCGGCGAAGACACCGGGCACGCTCGTCCGGGTGCTGGGCGCCTCGACCTTCACGTAGCCCTCGTCGTCCATCTGGACCTGGCCGCGGAAGAGCTCACTGCGAGGGTCGTGGCCGATGGCCACGAAAACGCCTGTCACGTCCATCACCTTGGTGTCGCCGGTGTGCACGTTGCGGACCCGTACGCCGGTGACCTTGCCATCGGCACCGAGGATCTCCTCGACGGCGCTGTTCCACTCGACCTTGATCTTCTCGTTGCCCAGCGCCCGGTCGGCCATGATCTTGCTGGCGCGGAAGGAGTCGCGCCGGTGGATGATCGTGACCGAGTCGGCGAAGCGGGTGAGGAAGCTGGCCTCCTCCATCGCCGAGTCGCCGCCGCCGACGACCACGATGTGCTGGTTGCGGAAGAAGAACCCGTCACAGGTGGCGCAGGAGGAGACACCGTGGCCGAGGAACTCCTGCTCACCCGGCACGCCCAGCGGACGCCAGGCCGAACCGGTGGAGAGGATGACGGCGCGGGCCCGGTAGGTGGTCTCGCCGACCCAGACGGTGCTCACCGCTTCGGCGCCGGCGTCGCCGGTGTCCGCCAGCTCCACCCGGGTCACGTCGTCGGTGAGGAACTCGGCACCGAACCGCTCGGCCTGCTTACGCATGTTGTCCATCAGCTCGGGGCCGAGGATGCCGTCGGCGAACCCGGGGAAGTTCTCCACCTCGGTCGTGGTCATCAGAGCGCCACCCGACTGCACGCCCTCGATGATCAGCGGCTTCAGGTTGGCGCGCGCGGCGTAGACGGCCGCCGTGTAACCGGCCGGCCCGGAGCCGATGATGATCAGGTTGCGGACCTCGTCCACTGCCGTCTCCCGAGTTGTGTGTATTCGACGTCGGCGCGCACCGATGCCGACCCAAGTCCGGCGCCCTGGGTGGTCGCCGAAACTGACTTCCAGAACGCCATCGTACGAACCGGGGATTCCCGGGACGGGCATCCGGTGGGTCAGGTCACGTAGAAGGTCATCGCGCCGGTGACCGTGGATTCACCCTACCCGCGCCGAATACCGGCTGTCCGAGCCGGACCCGGGGACGCCGCACTCCGGGCCGCTCACCCAGGCCCAGCGGAGCCCGGCCGAATCGGTGAACCGGATCACCAGCGCGGGCTCGCCCCGGAACTCCGCGTAGTCGATCACCTGGACCACCAGCGGAGCTGATCCGTGTTCGGCCGCCACGTCGGCCAGGCAGCTGGTCAACGCGGCTTCGTCGGTCAACCGGGCCAGCTGGTCCAGACCACTCGGCGAGGGCCGACGGCCACCGTCGGCGTCCACCCCGGGCTGCCCGCCGGGGGCACTGCTGACCCCCTGACGATCAGGCGGCCCCGTCGTGACCCCACCGAGCGTCTGCGGCGTGTAGTCCGTACCGCTGCGCAGTGGGGGCCCGGTCGTGCGCACGGCACCGGCCGCAGCCGCGTCCTCGGGTGCGCTCGCCGGCTGGTTCAGGGCGGTGCTGCCGGCGGTGTCCGAGGCGCTCCTCGACAGCTGGCTCAGGCCGAACCCGGCCGCCAGAACGGCGACCACCGCGACCGCCACCGCCGGTGCCCCACGCCGGGCCCAGCGTCGCCCACGGCGACCCGGACCGGTGGCCGTGCCGCGCCCCGACTCGGCGGGGCCGGTGGCCGGGCGGCCGGGAGCGCTGCCGCCCTGCGCCGGAACGACCACCCGCGCGGCACTGCCGGCATCCGACCCGCCCCTGGACGTGCCACCGGTGGCGTCCTGGCCCGTCGAGGTGCCGTCGCGCACCGGGTCAGCCGCAGCCAGCGCGGCGGCGAGTCGTTCGGCGACCGCGGACGGCACCTCCGGTGCGGCTTCGGTCAGACGGCCGAGATCAGCGCGGACCGCCGTCACCGCCGTGGCCAGCAGCGCGTACGCCTGGGCCCAGCCCGGGTCCGCGTCCACCAGGCGGGCCACCTCCGACTGCTGCGGCGTGCCGTCCAACGCCCCGCCGAGGTAGTCAGCGAGCAGGTCGTCGTCGACCTCCCTGAACTCCTCGGTGGTCACGTGTCCTCCTGATTGGCGTCCCGCCGGTACCGACCCGGCCCTGATCCGACGCCCTCCGCCGGACGGGGGTTCCCCGGCGTGACGGCGGGCACGTCCGCTCCCGGCTCTGTTCCGGGGTCGGCCGATGGCGTCCCCGCCCCGGCGGCGGGACGCAGATGCCCGAGCAGCACCGCCAGCCGGGCCCGGCCCCGGGCGCAGCGGCTCTTCACCGTCCCCTCGGCGACACCGAGGATGCGGGCCACCTCGGCGACGGGGTAGCCCTGGACGTCCACCAGCACCAGGGCTGCCCGCTGCTCGAAGGGCAGTGCGGCGAGGGCCTCACGGACCACCAACGCGGTGTCCTGGTCGTGCGCAGGCGCGGCGGGCTCCACGCCTCCGGTTCCCGAGGCGTCGCCGATGCGGTTGCCGTCGGGCAGCGGAACGGTGGGATGCGCCTGCCGGCGACGGATCCGGTCCAGACAGGCGTTCACCACGATGCGGTGCAGCCAGGTGGTGACGGCGGAATCGCCCCGGAATCTGCCGGCGGCCCGGTGCGCCGACAGCAGCGCGTCCTGGAGGGCGTCGGCGGCCTCCTCCCGGTCGCCGATCGTCCGCAGGGCCACCGCCCAGAGCCGATCCCGGTGCCGCTGGAACAGCACCGCGAAGGCGTCCCGGTCGCCTGCGGCGTGGGCGCGCAGCAGCTCCAGGTCCGTTGCGGCGTCGCGCCCGTCCATCAGCACGTCCAGCGGATGAGGCGTCCGATCCGTGGTGCTCGGCTCACGTCCCCTGGACCGTGATCTCCTGGATGTCGACCTGGAAACCTCGGTCGCTGGCCGGCAGCTCGGTAACCCAGAACAGCAGGTACTGGTATTTCTGGTCGGCGCCGAAACCATTGAAGGCCATTGTGGTGCCGTCGTGATCCTTCAACACACCGATCTCGGTCTTGTAGCTCGCCACCAGCTGCTTGTCCCCATTGGAGGTGGACGGGAAGCCGGCGCTGCCGGCGAGCAGCTGCGCGGTGGCGCCCTGACTGGAGAGCACAGCCTGCACCGACTTGACCGTGTGCGGCGAGCCCAGGTCCAGCAAGACCCCCATGCCGGACTTCCGGTTGCCGAACTTGGCCGTGGTGTACGTGTCGGTGCCCCAGCCCTTGTCCGAGTCGCCGTCGGTGATCTTGTCGGCACCGGCGAGCTCGTCCCGCTTACCGTCCGGGTCGATGATCCGGACAGTCTGCACGCGGAGGTTCCGCAGGGTGACGGCGGCCGGGGTGGCCTCGCCGGCAGGGGCGTTGGAGGTGGGCGCGGCCGCAGGGTTGTTCTGTGGCTTCTTGTCGTCGCCGTTCAACGCGCTGATGCCGATCAGCAGACCGACCAGGGCGACCGCCAGGAGGCCGGCGATGCCCACGGCGACCTTGCGACCGCCCGCCGCGGCCAGCGGCGAGGGCTCTTCCTCGGTGTCGGCGGCGAACCGCAGCGGCCCGCTGTTCTCCAGGTAGTGCTCGTCCTCTGCCGGCACGTCCAGCCGGGCCAGTTCGGCAGCGAGCACGTCCGAGGAGGGCGGCGCGATCTCGGCGTCGAGCAGGTCCATGGTCAGGTCGTCCAGGTACGCGGGCACGCCGGCCCGGACCTGACGGGGTGCGGCGATGCCGCCGCCAGCGTCCCGGACGGCGTCCGGAATGGCGGCCCGGCCATGGCCGGCGGTGGCTCCGTGCAGCGGTGCCTCCGAGTGCGGCCAGTGGCCGGTCAGGGCGAAGTAGAGGACGCCGCCGACCGCCCGGATGTCGTTCTCCTGGCTGTCGGCGCCGTCGGTGCGCGCGTCGGCCAGCACGACACGGCCCTCGTCGCTGATCATCACCGTGCCGGGGTGGACGTTGCCGTGCACCATCCCCGTGGCGTGCACGGCGGCGAGGGCACTGGCGACGGCGTTGCCGATCGCAGTGGCCCGGGCCGGGTCCAGGGGACCCTCGGCCGCCAGGTCGCGCAGGGACTGCCCGTCGACCCACTCGCGCACCACGTACGCCCGCTCGGCCTCGTCGATCGCGTCGTACACGCCGACCAGGTTGGGGTGGATCACCCGGCTGGCCGCGACGGCGGCCTGGAGCATCTCGGTGGCGGAGTCGCCACCCGGGTAGCGCAGCACCACCGCGACGGGTCGGCGCAGGATGACATCGACCCCGCGCCAGACCAGCCGACCCGCGCTGTCGTTGTTGATGTGCTCGACCAACTCGTACCGCTCGGCGAGAATTTCACCGGCCGTGGGAGCACCGAAGGTCATGACCGGCGGAGCGCTCTCGTCCGCCTCCTGACCCTCGCCGACCTGGGTCACCCGTCCTCCCTCGGTGATCGTGTCGATCGATGGACCCGAACTGCTGGGCATGTGGCTTCCCGCTCTGCCGTCGAAGGAACCGGCCGACCGGTGTCGACGCGCAGCGTCGGCGCCTGCCGTACCCGTCGAGAGCGACCTTACCTGGGTTGCCCGTATCCCCGACATGTCATCTTCCCGCCGCAGCCGGCGCAGGTGCCGTATGTCGGGGAAGTCGTCCGGTTACGACCAGTCTCGGCCACGTTGCTGGCACATGTACCGACCAATCTACGGCTTCACCGCAAGCGGCTGAAGCCCGGGGCTGGGGCACGGTGACGCCTTCGCTCACCACCATCTTCCCCCCGATCGGGCCGCCACGCTCAGCCGTACGGTTGGTTGTCCACAGGACGATCCGGTGTCTGACCGGCGAATCGCGGAGTTATCCACAGGCGCATCCCCAGGTTGGTGATCCGCGACTACCGTCCGTGTGGGCTGTGGCGGGGGTGTGGGCGGTTGCGGTCAGCGACCGAGTCGGCGGCGGACCATGCCGACCACCTCGGTGATCTCCCCGATCCGCAGTGCCATGGCCAGCCCGAGGTACGACCCGCCGATCACCGCCCCGCCGACGATCAACTGGATCGCCGCCTCGGTCCAGCTCGGCGTGTCGTCGCCCGGCAGAACGCTGATCACCAGCCAACCGACAAGTGCCGCGCCGAGCCCGGCGATCACGACCCGGCCGAGGGTGCGCATGATGGCGCCCAGGCCGATGCGGCCGACCCGCGGGCGGAGCAACCAGGCGGAGGCGACCGCCGCAGCCAGGTAGGAGACCGCGTTGCCGATCATCATCCCGGCCGCCGCGAAGTTTGCGGCGAAGGCGACGAACAGCACGACCTGCACACCGACCCGCAGCGCCACCACCGGAATGTTGATCAGGGCCGGGGTGCGGGTGTCCGGTAGCGCGTAGAAGGCGAAGGTGAAGAGCTGGCTGATCGCGAACGGCACCAGGGCGATCGCGGCAGCCAGCAGCACGGTCGACGTGGCCGTCGCGTTCTCGGCGCTGAAGGCACCGTACCGGAACACCACCACGGAGATCGGGGTCGAGAGCACCGCGTAGCAGACCGCGATGGGTGCGAGCACCGCCGTCACCATCCGGACGCCCCGGGAGAGGTCGGCGGTGACATCGTGGAACCGGCCGTCCGCCGCGGCGGCGGCCATCCTGGGCATCAGCGCCGTGATGATCGAGACGGCGATGATGCCGTGCGCCATCATCAGCAGCAGGAAGACGTTGTTGTAGATGAGGATGCCGGCCTGGTCCTCGCCCGCTGCCCGGGTGAGGAGGTTGACCACCACGAAGAGACCGAGCTGGTTGACGGCCACGTAGCAGAACATCCAGGCACCGAGTTGGGCCAGCTCGCGCAACCCCAGCTTGCGAAAGTCGAACCGCCACCGCCACCGGAAGCCGACCTTGCGCAGCGCCGGCAGCAGACCGGCGGTCTGCACCGCCACGCCGAGCAGGGTGCCGCCACCGACCAGCAGGATCCGGCCGGTGCCCATCTCCGACGGCTGCAGCCCCTTCGCTCCGTAGACCAGGATGTAGAGACCGAAGACGCCGATCACCACCAGGTTGTTGAGGATGGGAGCCCACATCGGCGCGGCGAAGTGGCCCCGGGTGTTCAGCACCGCGGCGATCAGCGCACTGAAGCCGGTGAAGAACAGCATCGGCAGGATCAGCCACGACAGGTGCGTGATCAGATCGGTGTAGGCCTCGTCCTTGCCGCTGGCATAGATGGCGGTCAGCCAGGACGCCGATGCCACGGCGATCAGGGCCGCGGCGGCCAGCGCCAGCACCGCGAGGGTGAGCAGCCGTTGGGCGTACGCCTCGCCCCGGTCCGCGTCGCTCTTGCGGCGTCGGACCAGCACCGGGATCAGCACGCTGGTCAGGACCCCGCCGAGGAGGAACTCGTACACCTGGTTGGGGAGGAATATGGCGGTCGTGTAGGCGTTGCCGATCAGGTTGCCGAGGGCGGCGCCGATCATCAGATTCCGGATGAACCCGGTGCCCCGGCTCACCAGACTGCCGACCGCCATGACCGCGCTGTTCGCAGCGGCGCTGGTTTCGGCGACGATCTCCGGCGGTGGTGCCGTGGCCTCCACGCCAGGCTGGTTCAGCGGCTCCGCGGAGATGAAGACCGCCCCGTCAGCCGGCGGCACGTTACCGTCCGGCGTGGCGTTAGCGCTGCGGTAGAGCCCGCCGCTCATCTCCAGCCTCCCAGGGGTACGTCGAGCCGGGCACCGACCCGCACGTCACAGACCATAGTCAACCGCTACCCGTTACCCGCGCCCAGCGGATGGGATGCGGACCACGCCCGATAGGCTGGCGGTCCCATGTTCGAAGCCTCCACTCCCCATGCCGCCGACCGCCGCGAACTCACCGCCGCGCAGCGCAGCGCCGTCGCCGAACTGCTCCGGGTCTCCCCGGTCGCCGACGAGCTGGGCCGCCGGTTCGTCCGCGCTGGTCACGAGTTGCACCTGGTGGGCGGTTCGGTACGCGACGCGCTGCTCGGCCGGCTCGGCGACGACCTGGACTTCTGCACCGACGCGCACCCGGACGAGACGCTGCGGATCATCAAGGGCTGGGCCGAGTCGATCTGGGAGACCGGCCGGGAGTTCGGCACGATCGGCGCGCAGCGCGACGGCCTCCGGTTGGAGATCACCACCTACCGCGCCGAGTCGTACGACCAGGTCAGCCGCAACCCGGTGGTGGTGTACGGCACCAGCCTCTCGGAGGACCTGAAGCGGCGCGACTTCACCATCAACGCGATGGCGGTCAGCCTGCCGGAGCACCGGTTCACCGACCCGCACGGCGGGTTGGACGATCTCTCCGCCAGGGTGATCCGCACCCCGAGCGCCCCCAGCGAGTCCTTCGGTGACGACCCGCTGCGGATGTTGCGGGCCGCCCGGTTCGCCGCGCAGCTGCGTTTCGCCGTGCACCCGGACGTGCACGCGGCGATGGGCCGGATGGCCGCCGACCTGGACCGGATCACCGCCGAGCGGATCCGCGACGAGTTCACCAAGCTGCTCTGCGGGGCCGACCCGGTCACCGGGTTGCGACTGCTGGTCGACAGCGGGCTGGCCGAGCGGTTCCTTCCGGAGCTGACCGGGCTGAAGCTGGAGATCGACGAGCACGCCCAGCACAAGGACGTCTACGAGCACACGCTGACGGTCGTCGAGAACGCGGTCTCCTTCGAGGCGGAGGGCTGCGACTTCATCCTGCGGATGGCCGCCCTCATGCACGACGTGGGCAAGCCGGCGACCAAGGCGGCCGCGCCCGACGGGCGGGTCAGCTTCCACCACCACGAGGTGGTCGGCGCCCGGTTGACCAAGGCCCGCATGAAGGCGATGCGCTACCCCAAGGACGTCACCGCGCAGGTGACCGCGCTGGTCGCGCTGCACCTGCGCTTCTACGGGTACGGGCGCGGCGAGTGGACCGACTCGGCGGTGCGCCGCTACGTCGCGGACGCCGGTGACCTGCTGACCCGGCTGCACAAGCTGACCCGCTCGGACTGCACCACCCGCAACCGGCGCAAAGCCGCCCAACTCGCGGCCGACTACGACGCGCTGGAGGACCGGATCGCCCGGATCGCCAGCGCGGAGGATCTCGCCCGGGTCCGTCCCGACCTCGATGGCAACGCGATCATGGAGCTGCTCGGCGTACCGCCGGGGCCGGTGGTGGGGCGGGCCTGGAAGCATCTCAAGGAGCAGCGCCTGGAGCACGGGCCGCTGGACCGCGACGCCGCCGAGGCGGAGCTGCTGCGCTGGGCCCGCGCGGAGGGTCTGATCACGTAGCTCGCCGGCTCCCGTACGGCGACGGGCACCACCCCCGGCTTCCGGCGGCGGCGCCCGTCAGCGTCCGGGGTCAGCGAGTCTCGACGGCCGTCCCGTCCACGGCCGTGGTGCCCCTGCCGCCGGAGGTGCCGTTGCCGGCGGTGGTGGACGATGAGCTGAGCCGGGCCAGCAGGCCGGCCAGGTCGATCCCGGTCAGGTCGCTGCCGAGCTGGAGCCCCTGGGCCACGTTGCCGGCCACGGACCTGGTCAGCGACGACGCGCCGTCGGTGGAGATGACGGTCATCTTGTCGATCGCACCGATGGGGGCGCTGGCCGCCTCGACCACCTGCGGCAGGACCTTGACCAGCAGATCCAGCACCGCCGCCTCCCCGTACGCGGCGAACGCCTCGGCCTTGCGCGCCATCGCCTCGGCCTCGGCCTGCCCCCGGGCCAGGATGGCCGCGGCCTCGGCCGTGCCCTCCCGCTCGACCGCCTCGGCGATGGCGGAGCGCCGACGCTGCTCGGCCTCACCCTCCTTGGCGCCCTCGATCGCGTTCGCCTCGGCCAGCGCGGCCCGCCGGGCCCGCTCGCCCTCACCGGTCAGCCGGGCCTGCTCGGCGACGGCCTGCGCGGCGGCGATCACGGCCTGCCGCTGCGCGTCGGCGTTCAGCACCGCGGCGTTGCGCGCAGCCTCGGCCTCCTGTTCCACCTTGTACCGGGCCGCGTCGGCCGGCTTGCGCACCTCGGTGTCGAGCTGGCGCTGCTTGAGCTCGGCGTTACGCTCGGCCACCTTCTGCTGCTCGGACAGGATCGCCTGGTCGCGTTCGGCCTGGGCGAGTGGCCCAGCCGCCGCGGACTTCGCCTTCGCGGCGTCGATCTCCGCCTGGATGCCGGCCTGCTTGAGGGACAGGTTCCGGTTCGCCTCGGCGATGGCCTCCTCGGCGAGCAGCCGCTCCTGCTCGGCGTGCTGCCGGGCGCGTGCCTCGGCGATGGCCGCGTCCTTGAGCACCCGGGCCGCCTCGGGCCGCCCCAGGTCCTGCAGGTACGAGCCTTCGGCGAGGATGTCCTGCAACTGGAAGGTGTCCAGCACGAGACCCTGGTTGGTCATCGAGTGCTCGGCCTCCTCGGCGACCGCGCTGGCGAACGCCGCCCGGTCCCGGATCACCTCCTCGACGGTGAGCCGGCCGACGATCGAGCGCAGCGCGCCAGCCAGCACCTCCCGGGTGAAGTTGTCGATCTCGTCCTGTTGGTGCAGGAACCGCTGCGCGGCGGCCCGGATCGCGTCCTCGGTCCCGCCGACCTTGACGATCGCCACGCCGTGCAGGTCGGTGCGGATGCCCTGCTTGCTGACCGCGCCCCGGATGCCGACGTCGATCCGTCGGCTGGACAGGTCGAGCGACTGCAGTTTCTGCACCACGGGCAGCACGAAGACCGACGCGCCCAGCACGACCTTCTGACCCGACATGTCGGTCGACCGCGCGCCGTCGGCGGTCTGGGTGGTGCGGCCCTTGCGGCCGGTGACGATGAACGCCTCGTTCGGCCCGGCCACCTTGATCCGGGACAGCACGAAGATCACCAGGATGAGTACGAGGAGTACCGCGCCGCCGATGGCGATTAACAGGGGCATGTCCAGTCCCGTCTAGGAAGGAGGAGTTCAGTAGGTTTCGACCTGCACGCTGGTCTCGCTGAGCGCCTGCACGACGAAGACCTGGGCGCCGAGTGGGATCGGCTGGTCGGCGCGGGCGTTGAGCTTGACCGGCTGGCCGGCGACGCGTACCCGAACCTCGCCGTAGCCGCCGACCGGCACCGGTGTGACGACCAGGCCGAGCGCGCCGACCAGGTCGTCGCGGGTGGGGGTGGGATCGGTGCGCATGTTCCGCGCCGCCCGGCTCAGCCGGGACGCCAACCAGGCGGTGGGCACGGCGGCGAGCAGGCCGCCGGCCGCCGCGCCCGCGATCATGCCAGGGGTACGCGCGCCAACCAGTTCGTTGACGATGGCCCCGCCGAACCCGAACGCCCCGGCGAAGCCGGCGACCGTCTCGATCGATATCGGCCCGTCCACGTCGGCGTGCCCGAACTGGAGCAGCTCGGTGCCGAGCAGGGCGAGCGCCAGCACACCGACACCCGCACCACCGATGATCAGAAAAATGAGCGTCCCCGTGGCCACGACCTGCACGGTATCGACGTCACGCAACGTCCGACGGCTGGCCGGCAGGCGAGATCGATCTCCTGGTCGACCCGTTCCGCAGGGACACCGCTCGGGCGTGGACCGGCGTGCGGCGGGACGGCGGTGGTCGGGGTGTGGCCACCTCGCCCGGTGCGGGGACAATGGATGGATGCGCTGGACCGTGCTCGACTCACCGATTGGTGAATTCTCCGTGGCCAGCGACGGTGTGACCGTCTGCGGCACGCACTTCGGTCGGGTCGACACGGCGGCCGACGAACCCGACCACGCCGTGTCCCGGCAGGCCGTCGCCGAACTGCGGGCGTACTTCGCCGGTGAGTTGACCGGGTTCACCGTCCCGGTGTCGATTCCTCGCGGCTCGGACTTCGAGCGGGCGGTGTGGCGTGAGATGACCCTGATTCCGTACGGCGAGACCCGGACCTACGGTGAGGTGGCGCGGCGGGTCGGTGACCCCGGGGCGGCCCGGGCGGTGGGCGTGGCCTGCAACCGGAACCCGATCCCGGTGATCGTCCCCTGCCACCGCATCGTCGGCGCCGGCGGCCGGCTGGTCGGCTTCGGGGGCGGCCTGCCGCGCAAGGTGCACCTGTTGGAGTTGGAGGCCCGCGTGGCCCTGCAGCAGGCGTGGTCCTGACCGAACCGTCGAATTGAATCAGTCTCGGTTATCGACCGATCGGTCGATGTGGACGCCGTGCCGCAACCGTCATGATCGGGCGTCATTTCACCAACTCTTGCGGGGGACCGATGACCGACAACGATGACAAGACCGTCAACCGCCGCCGGCTGCTGCGCCGCGCGGGCACCGTCGCCGCCGGCGTCGCCGGCACCACCGTGGTGGGTGCCGCCATCGCAGGCCCGGCCCAGGCCGACCAGGGCCAGCCGGTGCTCCAGGGCGTTCTGAACTCCGCCGGTAACTCCAACACGACACTGAGCAGCACGTCGGCCGGACCGACCCTGCGGTTGGCGAACACGAACAAGAGCACCAACCCGGACGGCGTGGAGTTCTCCGGCCCGGCGCTGCACCTGACTCCGAGCGGGGACTACCTGAACGACCAGTCTCCGGTCGGCTCGTTGGGCGTGGACAAGTACGGCAACTTCCAGGTCGTCTCCGCGCAGTACCAGGGCGAAGCGTTCGTCGACTTCGTGCACACCACCGGCAACTCGAACCAGATCGTCCCGATCGTGCCCCAGCGGCTCGTCGACACCCGGGCGGCGAACACGCGTACCCGGATCATCAACGCCTCGTCGAACCTGGACAGCTCGGGTCGACTGCGCGACGGAAAGACCATCCACATCGACCTGAGCGACTTCGTCTTCTTCGGTGACGCCCTCTTCGGCAACCTCACCGTGACCACCGCGGTCGCCAGCGGCTTCGTGCAGATCTTCCCGTTCAACACCCCGCGCCCGGCGAACTTCTCGACGATCAACTACCTGCCGAACCAGGTGATCTCGAACTCGTTCGTGGCGGGCATCGGCAGCAATGCAACGGATGTGACTGACGCCATCTCCGTCTACGCCGCCCGGACCACCCACATCATCATCGACGTGGTGGCGTTCGTGGTCGGCGTCGGTTCGGTCAACCCGGGCATCCTGCCTTCTGCCGCTGGCGCGACGGCGCGCGGCGAGTCGCCTGAGCAGCGTAAGGCGAAGCGGGCGGCCGCAGCCAAGCAGGGCACGCCGAGCTGGAAGTAGATTCGCCGCCGTACCCCGGTGACGAAGCACTGAACGCGGCGAGGGCCGGGTCCGTTCGGACCCGGCCCTCGGCCGTGGGTGAAGCTCAGCGGATCAGCGCTCGACCTCACCGGCGATGAACTCCTCGACGGCCTGGTGGGCGTCGTGGTCGGCGTACTGCACGGGCGGGGACTTCATGAAGTACGACGAGGCCGACAGGATCGGGCCGCCGATCTTCCGGTCCAGCGCGATCTTCGCGGCCCGGACCGCGTCGATGATGACGCCGGCCGAGTTCGGAGAATCCCACACCTCGAGCTTGAGCTCGGCGTTGAGCGGGGTGTCACCGAACGAGCGGCCCTCCAGGCGGATGTACGCCCACTTGCGGTCGTCCAGCCACGGCACGTGGTCCGACGGGCCGATGTGCACGTCGCTCTTGCTCATCTCGTGCGGGATCTGCGAGGTGACCGACTGGGTCTTCGAGATCTTCTTCGAGACCAGCCGCTTACGCTCCAGCATGTTCATGAAGTCCATGTTGCCGCCGAAGTTGAGCTGGTAGGTGCGCAGCAGCTCGACGCCACGGTCCTCGAAGAGCTTCGCCAGCGCGCGGTGCACGATGGTGGCGCCGACCTGGCTCTTGATGTCGTCACCGACGATCGGCAGGCCAGCGTCGGTGAACTTCTGCGCCCACTCCGGGTCGGAGGCGATGAAGACCGGCAGGGCGTTGACGAACGCGCAACCAGCGTCGATCGCCGCCTGGGCGTAGAACTTGGCAGCCTGCTCGGAGCCGACGGGCAGGTAGCAGACGACGACGTCGACCTGCGAGTCGCGCAGCGCCTGCGCCACGTCGACCTCGGTGGCGTCGGACTCCTCGACGATCTCACGGTAGTACTGGCCCAGACCGTCGAAGGTCGGGCCGCGCTGCACGCTGACGCCGGTCGGCGGCACGTCGCAGAGCTTGATGGTGTTGTTCTCGCTGGCGACGATCGCCTCCGCGAGGTCCATGCCCACCTTCTTGGCGTCCACGTCGAACGCCGCGACAAACTCCACGTCGGAGACGTGGTAATCGCCGAAGGCGACGTGCATGAGACCCGGGACGCGGTCGTTCGGGTCGGCCTTCCGGTAGTACTCGACGCCCTGAACCAGGGACGAGGCGCAGTTACCCACACCGACGATGGCGACGCGGACGGAGCCCATAGCGTCTGCCTCCTTCTTTTCTGTCACGGCCGCTCTTTCCTGGTCTCTCCAGGTGGAGGCGGGCTGTTGTCTTCTCGTCGGCCACCGGCCGTCCCGATGTTCGGGACCGTCGGGGCTCGGCCGGAGCGCTCGTTCGCAATGAGCTCCTCCAGCCAGCGGACCTCGCGCTCACAGGCATCGAGGCCGTGGCGCTGCAGTTCCAGGGTGTAAGCGTCGAGGCGCTCGGCCGCACGGCCCAGCACGTCACGAAGTCCTTCGCGACGCTCCTCGATCTTGCGGCGGCGACCCTCCAGGATGCGGAGGCGGGTCGCCTGGTCGGTACGGGCGAAGAACGCGAAGTGCACTCCGAAGCCCGTGTCGTCGTACGTCTCCGGCCCGGCGTGTGCGATCAGCTGGGCGAAGCGTTCCTTGCCCTCCGCGGTGATTTTGTAGACCACCCGACCTCGTCGGCTGGTCAGCGCGGGAACCTCCTCGGCGGTGGCGGGCGTCTCGGCAGCTTCGGTGATCCATCCGGCCGCCTGCAACCTGCGCAGGGTCGGATAGAGCGAGCCGTAGCTGATCGCCGCCCGGATCGCGCCGAGTTTGGCGGTCAGCTCCTTGCGCAGCTCATAGCCGTGCATTGGAGACTCCTGCAGGAGGCCGAGAATGGCGAACTCGAGCACTGGCCATCCCCTCTTACCCCCGGCGTGGAGCCGTAACCGCCACGATGTATCGGACCGATACATCGCACGTTAGCGGGTCGGCCGGGGTCAGGGCAAACCCTCGTTCCGAGATGCCGCTGTCACGGATCGTGACGGTGGTCGCCTGGTCGGGCCGGACCGCGTACCCTTCTCCGCATGCGTACGTCTCGCCAGGTGGTCGACTACTCGCTTCAGAAGCGAGCGGTGCTGCGCGAGCTCCTGGCCGGCCGCGTCGGCACCTACGACGTCTGCGACGCGTCGCCGTACCTGAAGAACGCCGCTCGGTTCCACGGTGAGCCGACTGACCAGCGCTGCCCCATCTGTCGCAGCGAGAACCTGACAAACGTCCACTACATTTACGGCGACGAGCTCAAGCAGTCCGCCGGTCAGGCTCGGACTCTGGCCGAGTTGCCCGTGCTGGCGATGACGCTGCGTGAGTTTCAGGTCTTCGTGGTGGAGGTGTGCCTCGGCTGTGACTGGAACCATCTCGTCGAGCAGTACCTGCTCGGCCGGGATGGCATCAGCGGCGACAGCGATGGCGAGCAGGACGCGGCGGGTGCCGGAGGCACCGGTCGGCGGAGGCGAGAGGCGCAACGGTGATCGCAGCTGGCTCGACCGGCCCCGGGGCCGTGGACACGACCCGGGACGGCCGACCGCTCGTTGGTCTGATTAGCCCCTTTGATACTGCAATGACCCCGGCGGACCGGCACCCTCGTGCCGGCGTCCCGGGTGAAGCAACTCACGGCAACCCGGTGGCGGCGCAGTCGCGCCCCACCGCGACCGGCAGGGTGTGAGGAATGAACTCGTACGGCGATCCCAGTTCTGCGCGCGGACGGGGCCAGTCCCCGGGCCCGGACGGCGACCCCGGACCGGGCGCGGACGACGCGTACCGCCGGCCGGGCGGTGAGTCGCGCGGGAGTGGCTGGTCGGCCCCGGACACCCCGGCGTCCCCCGGTCGCGCCTCGGTCACACCGCGTGCCTCCGGCGGACGCGCCTCCGTCGGTGGGTCGGCAGCGGTCCCACCGCGCGGCGGTGCCGCCGGGTCCGCATCGGTCGGGTCGGCCACCCCGGGCCGGGCCGGACGGGCCTCGGTGCCGGTGTCCCCGGCACCGGGTGCGGCCGCCGGTCGTGCCGGCGCGGGTCGAGCCTCCGTGCCCATGTCCCCGGCACCGGGAGCACCGGCGGGCCGAGCCGCGGTCGGCGCGGCCTCTGTCGGCGCCGCCTCGGCGGGTCGGGCCAGCGTCGGCTCCGCTTCGGTGGGCGGCCGTGCCGCGGTCGCTCGGGCGAGCGTCTCACCCGTCTCCGGCGGGCCTGGCGGGCCCGGCGGCCCTGGTGGGCCGAACGGCCCAGGTCGGGGCGGTCGCGGTGCGGGTGGCCCAGCCGGGGCGGCGCGGGCCAAGAAGCGCAAGCGGTTGAACCTGCTGATCGCCGGCTTCGCGGTCTTCATCATGCTCGCCGGGCTCGGTGTGGTCGGGTTCACCTACTACTCGACCAACGTGGTCATGCCCAACGAGATGCCGCTGCCGCTGTCCACCACCGTCTACGCCAAGGACGGCAAGACCCAGCTCGCCAAGCTGGGCAGCGAGAACCGCACCTTCGTCACCATCAGCCAGATTCCGGAGCCCGTGCAGCACGCGGTGGCGGCAGCCGAGGACCGGAACTTCTACCGGCACTCGGGCGTCGACTACAAGGGCATCGTCCGGGCGGCGTGGAACAACGTCTCCGGTGGTGACAAGCAGGGTGCCTCGACGATCACCCAGCAGTACGCCCGCAACGCGTTCGAGAACCTCCAGGACGACAGCTACGGCCGGAAGGTGAAGGAGGCCATCCTCGCCTCCAAGCTCAGCGAGGAGTACGACAAGCCGGAGATCATGCAGCACTACCTGAACGTGATCTACTTCGGACGCGGTGCCTACGGCATCGAGGCCGCGGCACAGACGTACTTCGGCAAGGCGGCGAAGGACCTGAGCGTGGGCGAGGGCGCGGTGCTCGCGGCGGTCATCAAGCAGCCGGTGGCGAGTGACACCCACAAGGGCTACGACCCGGCGGTCAACCCGACCGACGCCCGGTCGAGGTGGGACTACGTGATCGCCGGCATGAAGAAGGAGGGCTGGGTGGACGCCCCCGGGCAGCCGCCGGCGCCAACCGCCTACCCCAAGGTGCTGCCGCCGAAGAAGGGCGGCAACGGGTTCGGGGTCGACAGCCCTCGCGGCAACGTCATCAACTACGTGCGCCAGGAGATGGACACGATGGGCCTCTGCTCCGACACCGGCGCGGAGGGCAAGACGAGCTGTGTGGACGCGCTGCGCGACGGTGGCTACCGGATCACCACCACCATTGACCCGAGGCTGCAGGCCGCCGCGGAGAACGTCGCCATGCAGTCGAAGAAGGGTTCGGAGCTCAACGACCAGCCCAAGAACCTGATGGCTGCGGTGGTGTCGATCGACCCGAAGAAGGGCCGGGTGCTCGCCTACTACGGCGGTGACAGCGGGGCCGACTTCGACTACGCCGGCAAGAACACCGACAAGAACGGTGATCTCACCGGCGGCCACCAGCCGGGCTCCTCGATGAAGGTGTACACCCTGGCCGCCGCGATCGAGGCCGGCATCTCGGTGAAGTCGCACTGGGACCCCACGCCGTACAAGCCCGAGGGCTCCGCGGTCGCAATCGGCAACGCCGGCCGCACCAACCTCAAGTGCGGCAAGTGGTGCACCCTCGAAGAGTCGACGGTCCAGTCGTACAACGTGCCCTTCTACTGGGTCGCCGACACGATCGGTTCCCAGAAGGTGGTCGACATGGCCAGGAAGGCCGGCGTGACCACCATGTGGGGCGTCGACCCGCCACAGCCCTTCGACCTGTCCAAGAAGGGGCCGAACCCGTTCGACAACTACACCGGTTTCGGCAAGTACCCGATCACCGTCTTCGACCACGCCAACGCGCTGGCCACGTTCGCGAACGACGGTAAGTACATCAAGGCGCACTTCGTCATCAAGGTGGAGCAGCAGGACAAGGACACCGGCAAGTGGAAGGTCGTCGGCAGCGAGCGCATCAAGCCGGAGCAACGGATCGACAAGAAGGTCACCGACGAGGTCACCGGTGTCCTCAAGCAGATCCCCGGTGTCAACAAGTTCAGCCTGGATGACGGCCGCCAAGCCGCCGCCAAGACCGGCACCTGGGAGTACGACAAGGACGACAACTCGCACGCCTGGACGGTCGGCTACACCCCGCAGATCGCCACCGCGGTGTGGGTGGGCAGTAGGGACCCGAAGAAGCCGGAGATCCGGCTCGCCAGCGGCAAGGACATCGGTGGTTCGACGCTCCCCGGTCCGATCTGGGAGAAGTACATGAACACCGCCCTCAACGGGCAGGAGGAGATCCCTCTGCCCAGCGTCACCGGCGAGGGCGACGTCACGAAGGGCAACGGCAAGGAGCCGGCGGCTCCGCCGCCGGGTCTGCCGGGTCTCCCGGGCATGCCTGGCCAACCGGTCTGTGACCCGCTGACCGACGTGCTCTGCCCACAAACCGGCGGAAACAATCCCGGCGGTGGACCCGGGACGGGCGGTGGCGGCGGTGGTCAGTCGCCCGTTCGGCCACCGAGAAACCGGAACTGACCGGCACCTCTCTTCCGCCGCCGCCGCCGTCCGGACGAACCTGTCCGGCCGGCGGCGGCGTTTCCGTACCCGTGTCTGGCGCGCCGGGACAGGACGAGCACCCCGGTCGTACGGCAGGATGCCTTCCCATGAGGACCCAGTCGACGCCCGGCATCGACGACGCCGGAGCCACCGATCACCCGTCCCGCTCCGACGGGTTCGTCCGCGGCGTCTCCGGCATCATCGGTGGTCCGCTGGGCGACCACGCGACGGCGCTCAACCGGCCGGCCGGCGGGGAGCGGCGGTTCTGGACCGCCGTCCGGATCGTGTTGGCGCTGGCCTGCCTCACACTCGCCCTGCACTGGGTGCAGAAGTCGCCTTGTCAGGACGGCGCCTGGCAGAAGAACGAGCAGTACACCAAGTTCTGCTACACCGACGTGCTCGCCCTCTACTACGCCGAGGGGCTCAACGAGGGCAAGGTGCCCTACCGCGACCACCCCGTCGAATATCCCGTCCTCACCGGCTATTTCATGGGGGCGCTGGGCCTGCCGGTGCACGCCCTCGGCGACGACGACCCGAGCATCAACCAGGGTCAGTGGTTCTACAACCTCAACGCGCTGGTGCTGGGTGCGCTCGCGGTCGCCACCGTGGCGGTGATCCTGACGCTGCGCCGCAGAAGACCCTGGGACGCCGCTCTGTTCGCACTCGCGCCGGCACTACTGCTCACCGCCACCGTCAACTGGGACCTGCTCGCCATCGGGTTGGCCGCGTTCGGCCTCCTGGCCTGGGCCCGGAAACGACCTGGGCTGGCCGGCGTACTGCTCGGTCTCGCCGGTGCCGCGAAGCTCTGGCCGCTGTTTCTCCTCGGCCCGATCCTGGTGCTGGCGCTGCGGGCCGCCCGGCTACGCGCCGCGCTCGTCACGACCGGCACGGCGATCGCCGCACTGGTGCTGGTGAACCTGCCGGCGGCGCGGGCGTACCCGGAGAACTGGGACCGGTTCTTCGAGCTGAACACCACCCGCCCGATCGACTGGGGCACGCTCTGGTACATCGGGCGCTACCTCGACGGCAAGGTCGGCGGTGATCCCGCCCGGCTCGGTCCGTTCGAATGGCTCAACGTCAACATCCCCACGCTGAACACCCTCTCGTACGCCCTGTTCGGGCTGGCCTGCCTCGGCGTGGCCGTGCTGGCGCTGCGGGCGCCCCGCCGACCGCGGCTCGCCCCGCTCGCGTTCCTGGTCGTCGCCGCGTTCCTTATCTTCAGCAAGGTCTGGTCCCAGCAGTTCGTGCTCTGGCTGCTGCCGCTGGCGGTGCTGGCCCGCCCGAAGTGGGGTGCCTTCCTGGCCTGGCAGATCGCCGAGGTGTGCTATTTCGTCGCCTTCTACGGCGAGCTGCTCGGCGCGGCGACCAGTCGCCCGGTCTTCCCGGAAGGGGTCTTCGTGCTGGCCTCGACGCTGCGGCTGGCCACCGTCGTGGTGCTCTGCGTGCTGGTCGTCAAGGAGATCCTGCACCCCGAGCGGGACGCGGTGCGGACGATCTATTCGGACGACCCCGACGGCGGCGTGCTCGACGGCGCACCAGATGCTCCCTGGATCGACCGCTGGCGCCGCCCCGCAGTCAGCGACACCTCTCGCGAGCTCGCCACCAGCTGATCCGCCCCCCGGTCGGAGGCGTCAGAGCCGGTAGACCACCGCACCGTCGATCTCCTGACGGGTGATGCCGAGCGACTCGACCGGTGCGTCGATGGTGATCTCCCACGGGGTGCCCGCCACCTGCCCGCGCAGCAGTACGACCGTGCGGACGCCGAGCGTGCGCAGGTAGTCGACGCTTGTCTGGTCGGGGAACGACTGGCTCACCCGGCGGACGTCGTCGAGCTGGCGTGGCGTGAAACCGCTGCCGCCGTTCACCACGTCGGGAAAACCGCTGGTCGACCAGAGCATCACGTGCTGGTCCAGACCCTGGTTGCTGGGCAGCACCAGCAGAGGCCCCTCCGCGGTGCGGAGCGCGGCCGGCTGGGTCGGCACCACCGGATGCGGGGTGGTGTTCAGACCCTCGACGGTGACCAGCAGCAGCGGCAACAGGGTGGCCAGTCGCAGCCACGGCCCCGGCCAGGAAGGGATGCGCTGCGCGGCCAGCTCGCGGACCCGGTCGGTGAGGGCGGTGACCGCACCCGCCGCGAGCAGGGCGAGCAGCAGCGTGGCCCACAGCATCAACCGCCCGGGGGTACGCAGCGCACTCCAACCGGGCGCGTGTTCGAAGAGCGGGATGTAGGTGAAGGTGCCGTCGAAGAAGCGGGTGCCCATCGCGAAGGCCATGGTCACCAGCACACCGGCGAGCAGCAGCACTCGGTGGCGTGCCCGCCAGACCGAGAAGAACAGCCCACCCGCGGCCAACGCGTAGAGCACGAAGCCGGGCAGCAGGGTCATCTCCGGGTGCCACGGCAGCGCCGCGCGGGCGCCCTCGTGCAACCCACCCCAGATGCGTGACTCGGCGGGCGCGGTCACGAAGCCGGACGCGGGCGGAGAGAAGAGGCTGATGTCGGCGATGGTGCGCTCGGCGTACGGATGCAGCTCCGTCACCTTGAAGAACGGAATCGCCATCAACAGACCCACCCCGGCGAAGAGCGCCCCACCCACCACGTCGGCGACGAGCAGCCGGCGGCCGAACGGCGGGGCCTGGCCGCTCCGGAGCCGCCGCGCGAGGAAGAGCACGGCGCAGACCAGCACCGCACCGGCCAGGAAGTACGCGAACGGCAGGCCGATGCCGAAGCCGAGGCTGAGCTGCCAGGCTGCCACCAGCCAGCCGGCGTAGACCCAGCCGTCGTGCCGGCGCTCGGGGCGGTAGCCGTGCCGCAGCGACCAGCCGTGCCCGCGCGCCAGCATGGCGAGGGCCAGCGGGATGCCGCCGTTGGAGAGCACGTGCAGGTGCCCGGCCTGGGCCAGCCACCACGGCGCGTAGGTGTAGGCGACGCCGGCGACCGCGGCGCCGATCCGGCCCGAGCCGAGCTGCCGGGCCAGCGCGTACGCCCCGAGCGTGGCGAGCGCGTGCGCCAGCACGAACATGATGTTGTAGCGGAGCACGGCGTCCTCGGGGCCGCTGCCGAGCATCCCGGCGGGAGCGTAGCCGAGGAGCGTGTCGGAGAACGCGAAGCTCCACAGCTCGGGGAAGAACGTGTTGGACTGCCACAGGTGCGCCGGGTCGGTGAGCAGGATGTGCCCCGACCAGGCCATCTGCCAGGCCTGCAGGCTCGGGTCCCAGTAGTCCTGGGGGAGTGTGTAGCGCGGGTACCGGAGTGTGGGCCAGGTCATCAACACGGCCAGCGCCAGCGCTCCGAGGGTGGCCAGGGTCCACTCGTGGATCAGGAACCGGCCGACGGCGCGGGCCGCCCGGCTGCGGCGGGTGGGCACGGGCTCGGGCGCGGAGGCGAAGGCCTCCCACCGCTCGGGCTCAGTCTGCTTCACCTCGTCGGCTGCTGCCGTCTCACCCTGCCCGGGTGCCTTCCCGGAGCCGCCCTTCTCGGAGCCGCCCTTTCTGAAGCGGCCCTTCTGGAAGCGGCCTTTCGCGGAGGCCGCCGTGGCGGGCATGCCCGTGGCGGTCGCGGTGACGGCGGACTTGGCCACGGCGGTCTCGGCGACGGCATCCTCGGCCACGGGGGTCTCGGCCACGGCGGTCTCGGCGACGGCGTCCTCGGCCGCGGCGGGCTTGGCCACGGTGGTCACGGCGACGGCGTCCTCGGCGGCCCTGGTCGAGGCGGGCTCGACTGTGGCGCTGTCGGCCACGGCGTCCGACGAGGTGGCCGGTCGGATCTCGGTGTCACCCGTGGAGGTGGGCTGGGCACTCCCGGCGCCGGGCTGTCCGGTCGTCATGCTGCCCGACTCCCCGCGCCGAGCTGCTGGCGGAGGAAGTCGATGTCGGCGGTCTGACCGGCCACGCCGCCCGGAGTTTCGACGACCACCGGCGCTCCGGCCGCCCGGATCACCGCCACCACCAGTTCCGGGTCGATCGTGCCGCCGCCCAGGTTGTCGTGCCGATCCTGGCCGGAGTTGAACGCGCCCTTGGAGTTGTTGGCGTGTACCAGGTCGATCCGCCCGGTGATCGCCTTGACCCGGTCGACCAGGCCGAGCAGCTCCTCACCGCCGGCGTACGCGTGGCAGGTGTCGAGGCAGAAGCCCACCTCGTGGTCGCCGACGGCGTCCCAGAGTCGGGCCAGCGCGTCCAACCGGCGGGCGCAGGCGTTGTCGCCGCCGGCGGTGTTCTCGATGAGAACCGGGACACCGAAGCCACCGGAATCTGCCGCGTACGCGAATGTCTTGCGCCAGTTGTCGAAGCCGACGGCCGGGTCGTCCCCCGCGTTGACGTGCCCACCGTGGACGATCACGCCCTTGGCGCCGATCTCGGCGGCCGCGCGTGCATGCCCGAGCAGCAGCTTGCGGCTGGGGATCCGGATGCGGTTGTTGAGGGTTGCCACGTTGATGACGTACGGCGCGTGCACGTAGAGATCGACCTCGGCTGTGCGTAGCCGCTCGGCGTCCTCCCGTGGCCTGGGGGCCTTCCACCCCTGCGGGTCGGCGAGGAAGAACTGCACGGTGTCGGCGGACCGGGCGGCCGCCTCTGCCAGCGGGTCGGTCGAGTCGACGTGGGCTCCGATACGCATGCGAGCGAGCCTACGTCGCACGCCTGACGGGTGGGGTGCTGGACGGCGCGGTGTCGGACGCCGGCCGCGTCACCCGGGCGGACCGACGATCGTTGATGAATTGGAGCCGGCGGCCACCGCCGGGTGCCGCCGAAGGTGCGAGTGCCGCGAGCGGCAGCTGGTGGTCGACGGACAACAGCGAGGTCACCCCCGTCGTACGGCCCGGTGTGGCGGCCGAGGCCCTCTCGATCCACCGGCCCTTGCCGATGAAAGTTTCCGGAAAATTGTGCTTTTCCCCCCAACAAGGTACGAGAGCCGTTGTATCGTCAGGTAACAACACGATAAAGCTCCGCGGGGCGTTCCCGGTCCAACCTCATCGGTGTGGTCGTTCCTCCCCAGGTCCCACCCAAGGAATGCGGACGGGACGCCCCGCGGCCTCGTTGACGGGGGCCCACCATCGACCGGTGACGGTCCGACGGTGGGCCCCCGTCGACGCGTCCGCGTCCGGGGCCGACCACCCCGGGCATGATCGTCTGGACCGGCTATCCTGGTCAGGTTGTCCGCGTCCGGCCGGGTTCCCTCGGCGCGTGCGGGCAGCGACGCACGACCTCCTGCCACGGAAGGACCGTGGCCGCCTAGCCCACAGGAGGTGAGCACGTCTTGCGTCACTACGAAGTAATGGTCATCCTCGACTCCAGCCTCGAGGAACGCACCGTCGCCCCGTCGCTCGACACGTACCTGAACGTGATCCGGACCGCGGGTGGCTCGGTTGAGAAGACGGACGTGTGGGGCCGCCGGCGCCTCGCGTACGAAATCAACAAAAAGGCTGAGGGCATCTACGCCGTCATCGACCTGCAGGCCACACCTGCTGCGGTGGCCGAGCTGGACCGTCAGCTGCGGCTCAACGAGTCCGTGCTGCGCACCAAGGTCATCCGGCCGGAGATGCGCTAAGCATTCAAACCCCCGGTTCGTCCGGATCAGCCTCCGCGACTCTGTCGTACGACTCTGCGAGCCTGTACGACGAGACGCTGAGTGCGCGAGGAGATGGTCATGGCAGGAGACACCACCATCACGGTCATCGGCAATCTGACCGATGACCCCGAGTTGCGGTTCACCCCGTCCGGTGCGGCGGTCGCCAAGTTCCGGGTCGCTTCGACGCCCCGTTTCATGGACAAGACCACCAACGAGTGGAAGGACGGCGAGCCGCTCTTCCTGGCCTGCACCGTGTGGCGTCAGGCGGCGGAACACGTCGCCGAGTCGCTGCAGCGGGGCGCCCGCGTGATCGTCTCGGGTCGGCTGCGTCAGCGGTCGTACGAGACCCGCGAGGGCGAGAAGCGCACCGTCATCGAGCTCGAGGTCGACGAGATCGGCCCGTCGCTGCGCTACGCCACGGCGAAGGTGCAGAAGATGTCCCGCTCCGGTGGAGCTGGCGGCGGCTTTGGTGGCGGCGGTAACGGTGGCGGTGGTGGTCAGGGTGGCGGCGGAGGCAACTTCGACGACCCCTGGGCTTCGGCTGCACCCTCTCCCGCGCGTGCCGGTTCGGGCGCCAATTTTGACGAGGAGCCACCGTTCTAATGGCGCCGAGCGCCCGCGATCGCAAACCAGGAGCACGTGCAACGGCCAAGGCTGCGGCACTGCGCAAGCCCAAGAAGAAGGTGAACCCGCTCGACAAGGACGGGATCGCCTACATCGACTACAAGGACACCGCGCTGCTGCGCAAGTTCATCTCCGATCGCGGCAAGATCCGCGCTCGGCGGGTGACCGGCGTGACCTCGCAGCAGCAGCGACAGATCGCCCGTGCGGTCAAGAACGCCCGTGAGATGGCGCTCCTGCCGTACACGGCCACCACCCGCTGAGAGGAGGCACCGATATGAAGATCATCCTGACTCAGGAAGTGTCCGGCCTCGGTGCCCCGGGCGACATCGTCGAGGTCAAGGACGGCTACGGCCGTAACTACCTGCTGCCGCAGGGCTTCGCGATCGCCTGGACCAAGGGCGCGGAAAAGCAGGTCACGGTCATCAAGCGGGCCCGTTCGGCTCGCGAGATCCGCGACCTCGGCCACGCCAACGAGGTCAAGGGCCAGCTCGAGGGTCTCAAGGTGAGCTTGAAGGCCCGTGCCGGCGACGGTGGACGGCTCTTCGGCTCGGTCACTTCGGCCGAGATCGTCGACGCCGTCAAGGCTTCCGGCGGCCCGGTCCTCGATCGGCGCCGGCTGGAGGTGCCCGGTCACATCAAGTCGACCGGCAGCTACCCGGTGAAGATCAAGCTGCACCCCGAGGTGACCGCGTCGTTCAACCTGAACGTCGTTCAGGGCTGACGCCAGCAACACCACACGAAGGCCCGTACCGAGCGATCGGTACGGGCCTTCGCGCGTCCCGTCATGGGTGCCCGCGGTCGGTCAGCCGATCGGCTGACCGGTCACCGCGCTGATCAGCACCGTGGAGAGGCCACCGCCCACCACCGCGGCGGCGATCGCGATGGTCGCCGAGCGCCACGTGATGCCGACCCGACGCAGCAGCGCCGCCACCACCAGGCTGCTCGCCAGCGCCAGCCCGAAGCGTGGCGAGCCGGCGAGCAGCGACTCCAACGCGCGGGACCGGGCCGAGGCGCACCCACCCCCGCTGATGTCGGTCACACAGCCGGCCGGCGCCTGGCCGTCCAGGGTCAACAGCCAGGCGAAGATCAGCACCGCCGGCGCGAGATAACAGGCCGCGGTGTACAGCAGTGGCAGGAAGGGCCCGCCCGGATCCGGGGCGAGCAGGTCGTCCTCCAGGCGCCGAGCCCAGGCGCCCGTGGCCGCCGACTCGACCCGCTGGCGCACCGACGCCGTCCCGACCGGCGGCTGGTCCGCCCGACGGCGCGAACCACCACCACGAGGTACGGGTGCGCTGCGTGGACGCGGAGCGGTGTAACCGACCACCGGTGAGCGGGGCGCCGACGTCGACGGATCCATCCACCGGGGGTCGTCACCGGCCAGCCGGGTGCCGGGCCAGAAACCTTCGGACCGGCTTGGCCAACCCTCCGCCGACCCGGACCGCTCGGAGCGGGGCGGCGCTGTCCGGTCCCACTGGTCGTCCTCGACCGCCGACCGCTCCCACTGGCCGGTACGGTCGGACCGCTCCCAGCCACCGATGCTCTCCGCCTGCGCCCACTGCCCGCTCAGATCCGTGTCGCCGGCACCGGCCGCTGGTGGCCACGCGTGCACGCCCGAGGCGTCCCACGGGTCGACCGCTGGCGCGTACGACGGTTCCGGCTCGACCGTCTGCCCGGCCCCGCGTTCCCACGGGTCGGCCGCCGGCCGGGACCAGGACTCCTCCGCCGCACGACGGCTGCGCCGAGTGGGCCGGTCCGCGTCCCGTCGGGGCGCCGGCTCGGACGGCGCGGCCTCGAGGTCACCGCCGGACCAGACCACCTGGGGGCGGCCGGCGGGCGCGCGGCGGGGACGCCGGTCAGGGACAGCGCCCGATACCGGCTGCTCCTCTGCGGAATCGGCTCGGCGGCGCCCGGCGTACCCCTGCTCCTGCGGACGGTCGAGCGTCCACTCCCGGGTGTGGTCCGAGTGTGGTGCCGCGCCGATGGCCGGCCGGTCGCGCCAGCTCGTCTGGCTGCTCGTCCCGGTGGCCTGCCAGCCGGCCCCGGAACTCGACGGCTCGGGCCCGTCGTCGTCGGGTGCCGCGTGCCGACCAGCGCCGTCCGCGTGCCGAACCCCCGACTCCAGTGCCCACCGTGGCAGGTAGGCGTCGACGGGTTCGTCCTGCCCACGGTCCAACGCGCGCCGCCGGCTGGAGGTGCGATAGCGCGCATCGTCGTCGTACGGATCGACCGGAGGCGCCGGCGCGGGCTCACCCCACGAGGCGGTCGGCTGGCGCTCGCGCGGGCTGCCCTCCCCGCGTCCCCAGTCCCGGTAACTCACGGCCGGAGTGTGACCCTTCTGAACCGAAAGCGGAATCCGCTGTCCAGGTGTAGCCGTTCGCTGGAGATAGTACGGGATGATCGTGTCACAGACCCGACCGAAATATTCTCCTCCACAGGCTGGGGACCACGAAACACCAGGTCAGGAAGCTGTCGCCGAGAATTCCCCAACGGTTGTCCACAGCCTGTGCACACACTGCGCACATCCTTACCCACCGGCGTCCACAGGTTGTCCCGAGGCTCGTCCACCGGCTGTGTTGAGCCGCTGACCTCGGGGTCCGTATGGTTGGCCCCCGACCGCCGGCTTGATGGCCCCCCGATTGACCGGCCCGGTCGACGGAAGTGTCATACCCCGGCGATGAGCTGGGACCGGATCGGGCGTACTGGAGGGGGGAGCCGTGTCGGTCACCGACGACATGCGGGCGGAGCCACGCTCCGGCGGCCAGCCACCAGCGCAGCGGGACGGTCAGTTCGACAAGACCCCGCCCCAGGATGTCGCGGCCGAGCAGTGCGTCCTCGGCGGCATGCTGCTCTCCAAGGACGCCATCGCCGACGTCGTCGAGATTCTCAAGACCAACGACTTCTACCGGCCGATCCACGCCACCATCTTCGACATCATCCTGGACATCTACGGCCGGGGTGAGCCTGCTGACTCGATCACCGTGGCCGCGGCGCTCGCCGACTCCGGTGACCTGGTACGCGTCGGTGGTGCGCCCTACCTGCACACCCTCATCGCCAGCGTGCCCACCGCCGCGAACGCCGCCTACTACGCGCGGATCGTCAGCGAGCGAGCGGTGCTGCGCCGGCTGGTCGAGGCCGGCACCAAGATCGTGCAGCTCGGTTACGGCACGGCCAACGGCGGCAGCCGCGACGTCGACGACGTCGTGGACCTCGCCCAGCAGGCCGTCTACGACGTCACCGAACGTCGGGTCAGCGAGGACTTCGCGGTCCTGGCCGACATGTTGCAGCCGACGCTGGACGAGATCGAGGCCGTGGGCGCGCACGGCGGGATGATGACCGGCGTGCCGACCGGCTTCAGCGACCTGGACCGGCTGCTCAACGGCCTGCACGCCGGGCAACTTATTATCGTTGCCGGTAGGCCCGGTTTGGGTAAATCGACCGCTTCAATGGACTTTGCCCGACATGCAGCTATTCGCGCCAACCAGGCCGCCGCCATCTTCTCCCTGGAGATGAGCAAGGTCGAGATCGTCATGCGGCTGCTCTCGGCCGAGGCGCGGGTGCCGCTGCACGTGCTGCGTAGCGGGCAGCTCTCCGACGACGACTGGACCAAGCTGGCCCGGTGCATGGGCGAGATCAGTGAGGCGCCGCTCTTCGTCGACGACACGCCAAGCATGAACCTGATGGAGATCCGGGCCAAGGCCCGTCGGCTCAAGCAGCGGCACGACCTCAAGATGATCGTGGTCGACTACCTCCAGCTGATGACGTCGCCGAAGCGCACCGAGAGCCGGCAGCAGGAGGTCGCGGATCTCTCCCGTGGCCTGAAACTGCTGGCCAAGGAGGTCGAGTGCCCGGTCATCGCGGTCAGTCAGCTCAACCGTGGCCCCGAACAGCGAACCGACAAGCGCCCGCAATTGTCCGACTTGCGGGAATCTGGGTCAATTGAGCAAGATGCCGACGTAGTCATTCTTCTGCATCGCGACGACTACTACGACAAGGAGTCCCCGCGCGCGGGGGAGGCCGATTTTATCGTTGCCAAGCACCGGAATGGGCCAACCGACACCGTTACCGTCGCGGCCCAGCTGCACCTGTCCCGCTTCGTCGACATGGCCATCGGCTGACCGGTGGGGCGTCCGCTCAACCCAGTAGCGGAAACCAGCCTGCCGACTCGCCCAGCTCCAGCCGGTCCCGGTCGGTGAGCGGGAGCCGCCCGGTGGCCTTGAGCAGGAACTCTTGGTCGTCCCAGCCGCTGGGGCGGACCGTGTCGTCGCTCAGCAGGCCGTCCATGGCGGCCACCGCGACCCGTACCGCCAGTGGGCCGGGCGGCGGCGCGCCGGGCAGCTCCGAGGTCAGGTCCAGGTGGTGCACGACGGCCTCGGTGGTCAGGGTGGCGAGGAAATCCGGTACGCGCAGCACGTGGCCCTGCGTGCTCACGTACCCCTCGGGGTCGGCTGACGCGGCGGCGCGGACCGCCGCCGGAGCGGTCTCCGACCAGAGCCGGACGATCCCGGTCGGTCGGTCGAAGGCGGCGGCTGACCGGCGGACCCACCAGGCGTGTCGGCCGTCATCACCGCGGCCAGCGGGAAAGCCGCGCCAATAACTCACGTCGTCCACATCGGCGGGACCGGCGGCCGGAGTGGCGAGTGCGACCAGAGCCCGCTGCGCGTCACCGAGCATGTGCAGAAGCAGGTCCGCGACAAGCCAACCGCGGCAGCGGGTGGGTCGTTGCAGGTCCGCGTCGTCCCGGTCGGTGACCACGGCGGTGATGCCGTCGTACGCCTGGGCCAGCGCCTCATCCGGCCGGATCGCGGTCATGTGATGCAGCCTCGCATGGACCCTCCCGCTCGCCAACCGCTGGCGGCGGGGGTGTGTGACGCGCCCGGGCCGACGCGTGGATCGACCCGGGCGGGTTGGGAATCTCGGCTCAGCCGAACATCTCGTCGAGGAAGCCCTTGCGCTTCTTCTGCCGGTAGTGCCCGTGGTAACCGTGGTGCTGCTGCTGGTGACCGTAGGCCGGCGCCGGCGGGTAGCCGTGTGCGGGCGGGGGCGGCGGCGGGACCGCGCCGTAACCGGGCTGGTGCGGAGGCGGCGGGGGCGGGTAGCCGGCCGGCTGATGGGCGGGCTGCGGTGCCGCGCCGCCGCCCTGTTGGCGGCTCCAGTTGGCCTCCGCCTCGAACAGTTTCTCCAACTCGCCTCGGTCGAGGAAGATGCCTCGGCACTCCCCGCACTGGTCGATGACGACGCCGCTGCGCTCGTACTGACGCATTTCTCCGTGACACTTGGGACAGGTGAGACTCATCATCCGAAGGTACCCGGTCGAGTCACGCGGTCGCGGTGAGCGACTCGATCACCTCGTCGTCGGACACCTCGTGGAAGTCCTCGTAGTAGACGCTCACCGCGCCGAAATCCGGCGGCCGCTGGGCGCAGACGACCTGGTCCGCCTCGGCGGACAGCAGCTCGAACGCCTCCTGGGCGCCCACCGGGACGGCGACCACCACCCGGCGGGCCCCGAGGTGGCGTGCGACCTCCACGGCGGCCCGCGCGGTGGCGCCGGTGGCCAACCCGTCGTCGACGATCACCGCAGTCCGTCCGGTGAGGTCCAGTGGCGTGCGACCGCCCCGGTAGAGCCGCTCCCGGCGCTCCAGCTCGGCCTGCTCCCGGTGGTTGGCCTCGGCGATGTCGTCGCTGTTGAGCCGGCTGGCCACCGCGTCGTTGAGCACCTGCACACCCCCCGGGCCGAGCGCACCGAAGGCGACCTCCCGGGCCCACGGCATGCCGAGCTTGCGGACCACGAGCACGTCCAGTGGCGCGCCGAGCCGTTCGGCGACGACCCGGGCCACCGGTACGCCGCCACGGACCAGACCGAGAACGACGACGTCCGGGTCGCCGATGAGCGCGGTGAGCCGCTCGGCGAGCAGCCGGCCCGCCTCGGCCCGGTCACGGTAGGTGGTCATGCCCTCAGGTCTACGCCCTACGTCGTCGTTCCGCCCGACAGTTGCGCCGAAGTGGCCCGACCGGTCAGTTGGCCGGGCATCGGGTCGGTCGCGGCGTCGGCCTCCCGTTGCAGGGCGGGTGCCCAGGCGAGCAGGGCCAGCGGATACAGCAGGTAGCCGAACCGGGTCGAGGGCATCAGGGCGATCGCGACGAGCAGCCCGTACCCGCAGATGAGCGCGGTGGCGACGGCGGTGCGGGGCGGGCGGCGGGCGAGCCGGACGGCGATGGCCACACCGGCCGCGACCAGCAGCGCGGCGGCGATCAGCCGGCCGGCTGGCAGCGCGGTGGCGATCAGGTGGCCGGGAAACGGGGACTGCGCGGGGCTGGTGACCAGCCCGTGGCCGAGGGGGAAGCGCAGGACGTTCTCGGTCAGCGCGTCTCGGTCGACCAGCAGCGCCGGGAGCAGAGCCGCGATGGGCAGCCCGATCGCGCCGGCGGCGACCCGGCCGCCGGCCCGGCGGGTGAGGCCCCAGACGATCAGGACCAGGGCGACCGGCCAGGCGAAGAGCTTCAGCGCGCCGGCCAGCCCGACCGCGAGGCCGGCCCGGCCCGGTCGATCGGTGGCGGCGAGCGCGAGGGCCAGCAGGCAGAGCGCGAGTACGGGCAGGTCGTCGCCGCCGGTGGCGAGGGTGAGCGCGCAGATCGGCAGGACGGTGGCGGCCTGTACGCCCCGCAGCAGCGCGCTGTCGCGCCGCTGGTCGACCCCGGGGGGTGGTGCCGACAGGGCTGCGGCCGGCGTGCCGCGTAGGGCGAGCACCGCCAGGGCGAGCGCCAGCGCGGTGCCCACCGCGAACCAGACGCGGGCGTCGGTCCACGGTGCGTCGACCAGGGCCCTGGGCAGGCCGAACACCGCCATGCCCGGCTGGTACGGGGTGTAGCCGAGTAGTTGCTCGCCGGGCGGCAGGGCGGCTATCGCGTCGGGTCCGAGGTACGGCGTGCCGTGCTCCAGCAGGCGGTTACCGGCCTGCTCCACGACCAGCACCTCCTCCTGTGCCCGGTCGGTGCGGCCGGCGGCCCGCTCGACGCTCTGCCACAGCAGGGGCAGCAGCGCGGTGCCCGCCCAGGTTGCGGCGGTGACCGCCCAGCGGGCGGGCAGACCCACCAGACGGGATACCGGGGTGCGCCGGCGCAGCAGGAGTTGGCCGATCACCACCACCGTCGCAACCAAATAGCCCACCGCCGCGACTCCGCCCCAGGCCCGGTGTGGCAGCAGGGTCGAGGTGACGGCGGTGATCGCGGCGAAGGCAGCCGAGACGGCGTACAGGCCGAGGTCGAGGGCGAGACCGTCGGCGGCGGAGTCGACCCTGCGCCAGCGACGACGGAGGGCGGTCGGGGCGTCGACGATCACGCGCGCCAGTCTGGCAGACCGCCCTGGTCGGCCGTCGGGTCAGGCAGGCAGGTGGGGGAGGCGGTCCGGGCGGGAACGTCCGCTCTGGCGGCGGGTCTGGTTGAGCCGGATCACCGCGCCGGCGTCGTGCAGCGGCGTCGCGAGAGCGCCCGGTCGGCCGCCCGAGCCGCGCTGCAACGCCGCGAGGAGAGTGCCGGCGGGCATCGGACGGGCGAACAGGTGGCCCTGGCCGGCGACGCAGCCCAACTGCCAGAGGGCTCGCCGTTGCGGCTCGCTCTCCACCCCCTCGGCCACCACGTCCAAGGCCAGGCTGCGGCCCAGGTCAAGAGTGGAACGGATGACCGCGGCGGCCTCCGCCGAACTCTGCATCGTCGTCACGAAACTCCGATCGATCTTCAGCTCGTGCACCGGGATCCGGGAGAGCAGGGAGAGCGAGGAGTAACCGGTGCCGAAGTCGTCCAGCGCCAGCCGGACACCCTCGTCGCGGAGCCGGCTCAACACCCGGTCGACCACGTCCAGTTGACTGAGCGTCAACGTCTCGGTCAACTCCAGCACCAGCCGGTCCGGAGGCAGGTCGTGCGCGCGCAGGCGGGCCAGCACCGAGCCGGGGAAACGCGCGTCGAGCAGGCTGCGCGGGGACACGTTGACCGCAACCGGTACGTCGAAACCGGCGTCGCGCCAGCTGACCGCCGCGATCAACGCCTGGTCGAGGATCGCCTCGGCGAAGGCCGGTAGCAGCCCTGAGCGCTCCACCGCCTCCAGGAAACGCAGCGGGTCGATCATCCCGTGGATGGGGTGGTGCCACCGTGCCAGTGCCTCCGCGCTGGTCACCTCGCCGGTGCCCAGGTCGACGATCGGTTGGAAGTTCACGATGAACTCGTGGTCGGCGACTGCTCGCGGCAGGTCGCCGCCGAGGGCGAGTCGACTCAGGTTGGCCGTGTCCCGGGTCGGCGCGTACGTGGAGATCCGCTGCCCGGCACGCTTCGCCTGGTACATCGCCACGTCGGCGCGGCGCAGCAGTTCGGCCATGCCGCCGCTGGCCGGGGCGACGGAGATCCCGCCGCTGGCCTCGACGCTGATCCGCATGCCGTCCAGCTCGAACGGCTCGTGCAACGCGGCGAGCAGCGTCTCCGCCCGGTGCGCGGCCACCGCCGGGGCCGGCAGCCCGCGCAGGAGTACGGCGAACTCGTCGCCGCCGAGGCGGGCCACCAGGTCATCGTCCTGGGCCGCGTGTCGCAGCCGATCGGCGACCTGCACCAGGACCTGGTCACCGGCGGCGTGCCCGAGCGTGTCGTTGACCTCCTTGAAGTGGTTGAGGTCGATCAGCACCAGGGCGGTCACCCCGTCCGCGTGCCGGGTGCTCAACTGCTCCGTGCCCTGGTCGAGCAGGTGCCGACGGTTGGCCAGGCCGGTCAGCGCGTCGTGCGCGGCGGCGTACGCGTGCTCGCCGGCCACCCGGGCCAGCTCGGCGTACGCCTGGGCGTTGCGTACCGCCGTGCAGAGCGCGGAGGCGAAGGTGCGCAGCGTGTACTGCTCCCGCTCGGACAGTTGCACCGGGCCGCGGAAGCGCAGCCGCAACACACCGACATCGATGGATCGGTCGTGGCCCTCCAGTGGCGTGGGCACGACGGTGGCGTCCACGTCGGTGGTCGTGCCGGTCGGGCCGTCGAAGGTGATGCCGTCGGTGCCGCCGCGTACGCTGCGGTCGCCGTCGCGCAGCTCGATCTCGACCTCGTCGGCGGAGAACAGCTCGGCGGCCTGGGTGACGGCGGTGGTGAGGACGGTGTCGAGATCGACCACGTTGAGCGCGTCGGTGGTGCGAGCGAGGCGCTGCCACGCCTGCTGCTCGGTCCGGCCGCGGATCCGCGCGGAGTAGGCGAGGTGCAAGCTCAGGACCAGGGGCGGAACGGCAAGTAGCAGGCGAGGATCCGCCCGGAGGGTTAGCAGGGTCAGTGCCGCCACCACGAACCTGACCGCGTAGCCAGCCAGACGAAGGTCCAGGTTGCTGCGGAAGTGAGACGAGATTCTTGTGCCGGATGCGAGCGCGATCACGGGTATCGCCAGCACCTCGTCGAGGAAGGCGGCGATGAGGTACGCGACCGACAAGACCCCCACCAGCTGCGGGGTCTGCATGGCAGGCCAGGTCCAACCGAGCAACGCGAAGGCAGTGCCCGCACCGGCCGCCACGAGAATGTTCTTGCCGACCCCGAAGGCCAGCTTGATCGGTGGTAGACGGGCCGAGGCAATGGTGATCCCAATGCAGGTGCAGAGGACGACCCACGGAACGGGGGCAATGGCAGCCGCAATGACGATCGCAGCCTCGCTCCAACTGATCAGGTGCACGGTGGAGCGGACACGTACGCGTGCCTTGACGAACGCCCCCAGGGCGATCATGGCGGTCAGCGTCACCAGCGTGGCGCCGTCGGGTGTCGGAGCCTTCGCCGGGGGGAGAATCAGCCTCAGTGAGGCGAGCGCAACGAGCGTGGCGGAAACTACGAGGAGACCGACGATCAGCCGTAGCCGTCGGTCCGTCTCGCCATCGCGTCGTTGTGACGTGGCCACGCAGCTCCTGGGTGACGGCGCCTGTCGTGCTCGAACCATACCCCTGTGTAGAGCAGAAGTCCTGCGTGGTTGTCAGCCCCACTCGTTTCCGCGCATTTCACCTACCCCCTCCTTCGCCTGACTGCCGGCCCCTGTTGGGTCGACCATCTACGAATGAGTTTAAATGGGGTTGGGCATAGTTAGGGACGATAAATGTCGTTATCCTCAACATTAGTCAATCCCGTGGGCATAAGTAACATTCTGTTTGGGTTCCGGTGCGGAGAGCATTGGAATGCTCGCCTGGTGCACCCGTTCCGTTGCGGGTTGTTGCGAGCTGGGCTGACCGATAGGGCCGTGCCCATCAGTGTGGGCGCTGAGATGCCGCGACTCATCCACCGAGTCGGTTGACCGTGCGTAAGTTGAACCGGCGGCGGAAGCAACGGGGAATGTCGAGGCGATGGCGTCGATGAACAACTACCCCGCCTCCGCCTACGTTCGGACCGGCGATAACCGGGGCGCACTCGATTACCTGACTCGCGCGGTCGCCCTCGCCAGAGAGTCGCGGGACGTTTTGAACACCGCGCGGTATCGCGCCAATCTCGCGGCTGTCTACTGGTGGAGTGGCAACCTCACCGAGGCGGTGACGGTTGGTTTGGGGTGCCTGCGCGACCACAAGGGGTACGGCAACGTCAGGGTGCCGATGGTGCTGCCGAATCTTGGCATAGCGCTGACCTCGCTCGGTCGCTACGAGGAGGCGTTGCGCCTGCACCTGGCGTGGGCCCGGGCGAACTCCGACGAGTTTCACACTCTCAACGCGCTCAGCCACATCGGCGCCGTGCGAGTCCGCATGGGTGATCTTCCACAGGCAATCCGGATCCTTCTGGCCTCGTTGGCACTACGCGACCGCACCGGGCACCGGTACGCCGAGGCCGAGGTGCGCAACGATCTCGGGATCGCGTATCGCGGTCTGGGCCGTCTGGTCGAGGCCCAACAGGAACACGAGGTGGCCCGGAAGCCGTCAATCTTTCGCAGGATGGGCGTGCCGGAGCGCTTCGACGTCGAGCGCCGCCTCGCCGAACTGGGTGACGGTGTCGCGGACTCGGGCCGCTGACCTGCCCGAACGGCGCTTATCGATTTCTCATCGCCGAGCCCGGTAGCTTCTTGGCCGTATCGGCGAACGGGGGAGGTTCTGCCCGCGGGCAGAACCGGGTCGTCGACACACGCCCGCTGCCAGGTCCCCCCAGCGACTTCGGCGGCGGGTCGGTGAGGGAGGAGCGGCGTACCGCCGGTGCGTCGACAGCACCAGACGCGCTCGGCACTCGGGCGCCGCTCCTTCCGAACACCAGGCCGTCGTACCGCACCGATAGGCTCACGACCGTGACCGAACGCGCGCAGCCCGGACCCGCGCAGCTCAACCATCTCGACAGCGCAGGCGCGGCCCGCATGGTCGACGTTTCCGCCAAGGCGGTGACCGGCCGGCAGGCCGTCGCGGCGGGTCGGCTGCGGACCACGCCCGAGGTCGTCGACCTGTTGCGCCGCGACGGGTTGCCCAAGGGCGACGCGCTCGCGGTCGGTCGGCTGGCGGGGATCATGGGCGCCAAACGCACACCGGATCTGATCCCGCTCTGCCACCCGATCGCCCTGCACGGTGTCACCGTCGACCTGCTGGTGACCGCCGACACCGTGGAGATCACCGCCACCGCCCGCACGGCGGACCGGACGGGGGTGGAGATGGAGGCGCTCACCGCGGTCGCGGTCGCCGGTCTCGCCCTGGTCGACATGGTCAAGGCGGTCGACCCGGCGGCCTCGGTGGAGGCGGTCCGGGTGCTGCGCAAGGAGGGCGGCAAGACCGGCACGTGGGTCCGACCGGAGGACCGGCCGTGATCCGCGCCCGGGTGATCGTCGCGTCCAACCGGGCCGCAGCCGGCGTCTACGCCGACACGAGTGGCCCGCTCCTCGTCGCGGGGCTGGTCGAGCTGGGCTGCCAGGTCGACGACCCGGTGGTGGTGCCCGACGGTCCGCCGGTCGGCACGGCCCTGCGGGTCGCGCTCGACGACGGCATCGACGTGGTGCTGACCAGCGGCGGCACCGGCGTCACCCCGTCGGACCAGACACCGGACGTGACCCGGGCACTGCTGGATTACGAGATCCCCGGCATCGCCGAGGCGATCCGTGCGTACAGCCGCGACCGAGTGCCCACCTCGGTGCTCTCCCGGGGCCTGGCCGGGGTGACCGGCCGGATGCTGGTGGTCAACCTGCCCGGGTCGACCGGCGGCGCCCGCGACGGCCTGGCCGTGCTCGGGCCGATCCTGGGGCACACCGTCGACCAACTCCGCGGCGGAGACCACTGACCGGTCCGCGTCCAGGCCCGGCGGCTGCCGGTGCAGCCGGATAGGCTCGGCCGGTGAGCACGGAAACCGCACCAACCGCGCACCGGGTCACCGCGCCCCCGCCGGCCGGGTGGGAGGAAGCACGATCCCGGGTGTACGCGGTCGGCCTGGCCGCCGCGCTTCCCGCCACCGCCCGGCCCCTTGTCGACACCGACGGGCTGACCCTGGCCGAGCCGTTGACCACCCGCACCGACCTGCCGGCCTTCCCCACCTCCAGCGTGGATGGCTGGGCCGTGCGTGGCGCCGGCCCGTGGCGCGTCGTCGGCCGGGTGCTCGCCGGCAACACCCCCGCGCCGCTCGTCGAGGACGACACGACGGTGGAGATCGCCACCGGCGCGATGGTTCCGGTCGGTACGACCGCCGTGCTCCGCGTCGAGGAGTCCACCACCATCGACGGTCTGGTCAGCGGCACCCTCCGGGAGACGCCGGAGTGGCGGCAGCCCGGCGAGGAGGCGTACGCCGATGAGGAGCTGGCACCGGTCGGCACGCCGGTCGACCCGGCGGTGATCGGCCTGGCGGCTTCCTGCGGGCACGACACGCTGCGGGTGCGGCGGACGCCGCGCGCCGCGCTGCTGATCTTCGGTGACGAACTCCTCACCGCGGGCCTGCCCGCGGCCGGCCGGGTTCGGGACGCGCTGGGTCCGGCGGTCCCCGCGTGGCTGCGCCGCTACGGCTGCCAGGTCCGTTCGTCCGACGTGGTCGGCCCGGTGGCCGACACCCTGCCCGCGCACGTGGCGGCCCTGCGTACGGCGCTGACAAACGCCGATCTGGTCTGCACCACCGGCGGCACGATGAACGGGCCCGTCGACCACCTGCACCCGGCCCTGGAGGCGCTCGGCGCCGACTACGTGGTCAACACGGTGGCGGTGCGTCCCGGTTTCCCGATGTTGCTGGCGCGGATCGTCGGCCACGACGGGCGGGTCCGGTTCGTCGCTGGGCTTCCGGGAAACCCACAGTCCGCCATCGTCGCGCTGGTGTCGCTGGTCGCCCCCCTGCTCGCCGGCCTCCAGGGCCGCCCGATGCCGGTGCTGTCGCAGGTCACGTTGGCTGAGGCGGTGCCCGGTCGCGGCGACCACACCCACCTGGCGCTGGTCCGTCTGGACCGGGCCGCCGGCACCGCGTGCCCGGTGCGGCACGTCGGTTCGGCGATGCTGCGCGGTCTGGCCGGCGCGGACGGGTTCGCCGTGATCCGGCCGGGAACCAACGGGCAACCGGGCGACCGTGTGCCGATCGTGCCACTGCCGTTGCTGCCCGGGGAGCGCGCGTCATGACCGCGCCGGCGATCACCTTCGGCGAGGTCACCGCCCAACCGCTCGACCTGGCCGCGCACGAGGCGGCGGTCTCCGATCGTCGCGCCGGCGCGGTGGTCTCGTTCCAGGGTGTGGTTCGCGACCACGACCACGGCCGTCCGGTGGTCAGCCTCGAGTACGAAGGGCATCCGAGCGCCGAGCAGGTGCTGCGTGAGGTGGCCGCCGAGATCGTGGCTGAACCCGAGGTCTACGCCGTGGCGATCTCGCACCGGGTCGGCCCACTGGCGATCGGCGACGTGGCGCTCGTGGCCTCGGTGAGCACCGCGCACCGTGCGGCGGCCTTCGCCGCCTGCGCCCGGCTCGTGGACGAGGCCAAGGCGCGGCTGCCGATCTGGAAGCGGCAGGTCTTCGCCGACGGCACCGAGGAATGGGTCAACTGTCCCTGACCGCTCAACGGCGGCCGTTGACCACCACGGCCCGGGCGAGCCGATCGGTGTAGAACGCCGGCTCGGCACCCGGACGCCAGGGCAACGCGGCGACCAGCACGATCAGTGCGATGGCGAGCGAGTTTTCCATCAGCGCGCCGAACAGGCCGTCCTGGTAGTGCGACATCTCCGGCAGTTGGTGCTCGTACGGCCAGATCGGGGAGATCAGGAAGAGCAGGTAGAGCCCGACCGCCGCCACGCCGTGCCGGAGCCCGGTCAGTGTGGGATACCAGATCGGTGGCCGGAGCCCGTTGAGCCCCGGCAGCCCGCCGAACGTCGTCCCCTGGCCCGTGCGCAGCGCCGATCCCCGGCTCGCCTCCCGCCGACGCACCGCGGCGTCGGCCAGCACGATGATCGCCGGGATCACCCACACCAGGTGGTGCGTCCAGGAGATCGGACTGATCACGTTGGCGGTGAGACCAACCAGCGTGAACGCGGTCAGCTCGTCACCGTCGGCACGCGAGCTGACCGCCCGGGACAGGCCCAGCGCCAGGATCAGCACCGAGAACGAGAGCCAGAGCAGCCCGGGGGTCTCGATCGAGTCGTACAGCCGGGCCAGCAGGCCGGCCAGCGACTGGTTCGGCGTCATGTCCGCCGCGCCGACCCGCTCGGTCTGCCAGAGCACGCTGCCGAAGTACGTCCGCGACTCGTCGCCGACGAAGGCGAAGGTTCCCACCGTCACGCCGATCGTGGTGCCGATCGCGGTGGCCGCCGCCCGCCACTGTCGGGTGATCAGCAGGTAGGCGATGAACAGCGCCGGGGTGAGCTTGACCGCGGTGGCCAGGCCGATGCCGGCACCGGCCCAGGCGCCACCGTAGAGAAAGCGCAACAGGGGCCCGTCGGTCGGGGCGTAGTGGGTGCCCCGGCGGGTGCGCCAGCGCAGCCCGATCAGGTCGGCCATGATCAACGCGAAGAGCAGCAGGTTGACCTGGCCGTAGCCGAGGGTTTCCCGGCTCGGCTCGATAGCTACCGCGAGCGGCACCGCCACGGCCACGGTGAACCACAGGGGCCAGGCCAGCCGGTCCACGATGGGGCGGAGCAGACCGGCCAGCACCAGCGCCAACGCGGCGATGCTGGCGAGGGCGTTGATCATCCCGGCCACGCCGATGGGGAACTGCGCCATCGGCAGCATGACCAGGCCGGCGAACGGCGGGTAGGTGAAGCCGAGAGTGGTGCCGGGCGCGATGAACTCGTAGAGCTCGTGCCCGCTCGCCCACCACACCACGGCGCCGTGGTAGATCTTCATGTCGAAGAAGTTGTACGGCCGCCCGAACGCCCCGATGGCGAGCCATGCGGCGTAGGCGACGGCGGCCACGATGGCACCCCGTACGACATTCCGGCGATCGATCCGACGCATCGCGCGTTGGACTGGGGCGAGGCGGTCCGCCCGACTACCGACGGTCGTCGGCATGGCGCGGCCACCTCCATACCAGGGTCGTCCTACCCGTCCAGGTCCTGCAGGGAGCCTAGAACGGCGCCTCACGTCAGTGCCTCCCGCGTTATGGGACCGTGTCCGATCCCACACATGTTTTTGACATTTCCACCGCGTTAACGCCTACCGGGGGGTTCAGGTAATTCGCGGCCTTGGCGGGGGGTGGGGGTGACGCGAGAGGGAATCGACGCAGGTCAGCCGGGGAGTCGACGGGCGGTGGCCGCGGATCGGACGGCGATCCGGGCGTCCCGCCGCGCGGTGCGGACGGCGCGCTGCACGGAACGTCGAGAGTGGCCGATGCGGTGACCCGTCCGCCACCGCAGACCCGGCTTGCCTCCGGTGTCCGTCGCGGCGAGCAGCAGGCCGCCGAAGAGGCCGAGGTTCTTCAGGAAGTGGACCTGGTTGTTGTTCCGGGTTGCCGGGTCGTCGTTGTTCCAGAAGGGATGCCCGGCGATGGTCACCGGCACCAGCGTGCCGGCCAGGACCAGCGCGGCGGGCCGGCTGAGCCGCCCGGTGGCCAGCATCAGACCGGCGCTCATCTGCACAGCGGAGTTGAGCCTGATCAGCGTCCGGGTCTCGGTCGGGAAACTCGGGTGTGCCTTCTGCAGGAGGGGCGCGACCTTGTCGGTCACCGGTTTGGCCGCCACCGCCAGGCGATCCGGGTTGCGGAGGTTGCGGTACCCGCTGACCACGAAGATGCCGCTCAGCATGGCGCGGGCTAGAGAGCGTACGGGCGTCATGGATCAGTCATACCCCGTCGCGCCCTTTACTACCCCGGCAACGGGCGGATCCGAATCGGTGATCGTGCACATGCGCCACGCCGATTCGAGCGACCATCGCTGATGGACCGGCCATGACGGGTAACGTCGCGCGGGTGACCACGCTGCGGCTACGACCCGAGGACCCGGCCGACGTCGGGCCGGTGCGTCTGGTGCTGGGCACGGCGTTCGCCCGGCCGGACGTGGCCACGCCGCCGGAGGTGGGCCTCGTCGACGCGCTGCGCGGCACCGACGCCTGGCTGCCGGAGCTGGCCATGGTCGCTGAATACGGCGGCGAGGTGGTCGGCTACGCCCTCCTCACCCGGGTGCGGGTGCGACCGGAGCGCGGGGTGGACATGCCAGCTCTGGCGTTCGGGCCGGTGGCGGTGGCGCCGCACCGGCAGCGGATCGGGCACGGAACGGCGGTGGTGCAGGCCGCCCTGGACGCCGGCACCGAGCTGGGTGAGCGGCTGGTCGTCGTGCTCGGTGACCCGGCCTTCTACCGCCGGTTCGGGTTCGTCCCGGCCAGCGAGCTGGGACTGACCAGCCCGTGGGCCGGTCTCGGCGAGCCCTGGCAGGCGCTGGTGCTGCCGCCGTCCACGAGCGAGGAAGGGCCACCGCCGCGCGGCGAGGTGCTCTTTCCGCAGCCGTGGTCGCACGTCTGACCACGTCGGCGGAACGCGACCGCCGGGGCGGGTCAGACCGGTTGCGTGCGTAGGTACCGGCCGAAGTGCGGAACGGTGAAGGCCACCGTGCCCCGCTCACCGGAGTAGATCAGCCCCTTCTTGATCAGGGCGTCCCGAGCCGGGGAGAGGCTGGCCGGCTTACGGCCCAGGGCCCGGGCGATCTCAGCGGTGGGCACCGCCGCGTCCATGTCGTCGCGGACCACGCCGCCGGACTCTCCCTCCACCAGCGACAGCGTCGCCATCGCCCGCATGTATTCACGCTCGGCGGGAGTGGCCCGCTCGAATCGGGAGCCGAAGAAACCGACCGCCAACTCGGCCTCCGCCTCCGGCGCGGCGACACGGACGTCGGCGGCGGTGACCGGCGAGCGTGGAGCATGATCCCAGGTCGCCTTCCCGTACGCCTGGACGAAGTAGGGGTAGCCGCCGGACTTCTCGTAGAGCAGGTCGAGCGCCTTCTGCTCGTACTCCACCTCCTCGCGCTCGGCCGGCGCGCAGAGCGCCTGGTCGGCGGCGATCCGGTCGAGCCGGTCGATGCGCTGGTAGCGGAACAGCCGTTCGGAGTACGACTTGGCGGCGCTGAGCACGGCCGGCAGGTGTGGCAGGCCCGCGCCGACGACGATCAGCGGCGCGCCGAGCTGGGACAACTCGTGGCAGGCGGCGCAGAGCGCCGACACGTCCTCCGGACCGAGGTCCTGCATCTCGTCGATGAAGATGGCGATGCCGGTGCCCACGTCGCTGGCCACGGCGGCGGCGTCGCTGAGCAGCTCGACCAGGTCGATCTCGATGTCACCGGAGTCGGCCCGACCGCTGGCCGCCGGCACGTCGATCCCGGGCTGCCACCGGTCGCGCAGCTTCGGGGCGGCACCGGCACGGCCGGTCGGGGCCGATCGTTGGGCGAACGCCTTGAGGACCCCGAGAAAGGCGTCGATCCGGTCGGGTGCCCGGTGCCGGGGGGCAAGCTCGCGGACCGCCATGTGCAGCGCGGCAGCCACCGGGCGGCGCAGCGACTGGTCGGGGCGTGCCTCGATCTTGCCGCTGCCCCAGAGTCGGTTGATCGCCTGCGATCGGAGTGTGTTGAGCAGGACGGTCTTGCCGACGCCGCGCAGCCCGGTGAGCATGAGGCTGCGTTCTGGACGGCCTCGGGCGATGCGCTCCAGCACGACGTCGAAGACGTCCAGTTCCCGCCCCCGCCCGGCGAGTTCGGGCGGGCGCTGGCCAGCGCCCGGGGCGTACGGGTTGCGGACCGGATCCACGCATCGCACAGTATCGGGCCATCTAGCGGCGAGGCTAGACGTGGATAGATGGGGCTACCGGCGTGTCGGGGCTGTCGACAAGAAACTAGGGCTGTCTAGCGTCCAGGCTAGACAACCCTAGTTTTGGCTACCGGCTATCGCTTCTTCAGGCAGAGCACATAGTCGAACAGGTCGACCGAGTTGTCGTGCACGTAGTTCGCCGTGGCCTGTGGCGCCAGCGTGTCGCACCGGTCCCCGTCGGTGGTCGCCGGAATCCGCAGTAGCACCTGGTAGGTGTTCGGGCCGCACGGCACCTTACGCAGCTCCGCGTCGTCCTCGCTGCCGTCGTTGACCACGCAGTCGCCCCTGGCGAACTCGACCTCGCTCGGGCTGGGAGCCGCCGACCTCGGCGCGTCGCTGGGCAGGGCGGGTGGCAGGGCCCGCGCACTCGCCGACGGCGTCGGTTCGGTGGTGCTGTCGGTGTCGGCGGCCCTCCAGACCGCCCAACCGGCCAGGCCGAGGCAGGGGCAGAGCAGGAGCAGCACCACCAGCGCGACGATCAGGGCGACCTTCCTGCCGGTCTTCTTCGGTGCCACGGCGGGCGGCATCCCGTACCCACCGGGCATCGGCGGATACCCGGCGGGCATCGGCTGGCCCCACGGCGCGACCGGCTGGCCCGGCGTCGGACCGGCCGGCGGAAACGGCCCGTGCGGCGGCGGGTAACCGCCAGCCGAGGCGGGCGGCGGGTAACCCGGCCCCGAGGCCGGCGGTGGACCCCACAGCGGTGCGGTCGGCGGCTCGGCGCCCGCCGGCGGCGGGCCCCACGGCGGAGGCGGCCCACCGGGTGGACCCCACTGGGGCTGGGTCGGGTCGACCGGTGGTGGGCCGGTCGGCGGGCGCTGGTACGGGTCGTCCGGCTGCTCGGAGCCCGGTGGTCCGTAGGTCGTCATGTCATCCCCAGGGGTGGGTGGGTCTCAGCGCTGCTTGAGGCAGAGGACGAAGTCGAGATCGTCCAGTTCGCTGTCGAAGGAGTACCAGTCGGTGTAGTTCTCGACCTTGGCGCACTTGGCCTTGGCATCCCGTTCACCAGTGGTCACGCCGTCGATCCGGCCCAGCACCTCGTACGACTTCGGGACGCAGTTGCTGATCGACAACTTCGGCTTGCCGCCGACCACACCGTCGTTGCGGACGCACTGGCCGACCTTGACGAACCGTGAGTCGGCCGACGACTCCGGCGCCGCGGCGCTCGGCAGGGGCGCGACCGGTGCGGTGGCGTCGGCGCTGGGCTCCCCCGCGGCGGCCGGTCCGGTGGGCGCGGTCGACGGGGCTGGATCGCCTGACCTGCCGAGGAACCAGAGCGCTCCACCACCAGCGGCAACCACCAGCAGGACAACGGTCAGTACCGCGATCAGCGGGCCTCGACCGCGCCGGCCCGGGGTCGGCGAGGGATCTCCGCCGTACGGCGCGACAGGTGGACCGCCGTACGGCCCGTCGCCGTACGGCCCGGGTCGCCCCCGCGCTCCCGGCGGGTAGGACTGGGCCGCCGCCGGGTAGGACTGCGTCGTTGGCGGGTAGGGCTGGGCCGTTGGCGGGTAGGGCTGGGCCGTTGGCGGGTAGGGCTGGGCCGCTGGCGGGTAGGGCTGCTGGGTGGGCCCCCCGGGTGTCTCGTCGTGTCGTTGCCCGCGCCACGGTCCCGGGATACCGCCGCCCGGTGGTCCGTAGTTCGTCATGCCGCCCTCCTGCACGAGTGATGAGAGGCCGGCCACCAAACCACGACGCCGACTCCGAGGTCACCGTAGCGTGGTCCACCGATGAGCTCATCTCCACCAAGTGCCGCCGGCCCGGCCGGCCGTGGCACTGGCGCCGCACCGACCCTGATCTGGACCGCGTTGATCGTGGTCTATCTACTCTGGGGCTCCACCTATCTGGCCATCCGGATCGCGGTGGAGTCGTTGCCCCCGCTGACGTCGGCCGCCATGCGGTTCGCCGCCGCGGGCCTGGTGCTGGCGGCGGTGCTGCGCCTGCGCCGTGGGCCGGGCGCGCTGCGGGTGGACCGCCGACAACTGGGCTCCGCCGCGCTGGTCGGGGTGCTCCTGCTCGCCGGTGGCAACGGTCTGGTGGTGCTCGCCGAATCCGGGCCACCCGGAGTGGCGCTGCCGTCCGGGATCGCCGCGCTGCTGGTGGCGACCGTGCCGTTGCTGGTGGTGCTGCTGCGCACCGCCACCGGGGACCGTCCTCCGGTCTGGACGTTCGCAGGGGTCACCCTGGGCTTCGTCGGTCTGGTCCTGCTGGTTCTGCCCGCCGGCAGCGCTGACGCGGTGCCGCTTGTCGGCGCGTTGACCGTGGTCGCTGGAGCCGCCTCCTGGTCGGTTGGCTCGTTCCTGTCCGGACGGATCCGGATGCCCGCCGACCCGTTCGTCGCAACGGTGTACGAGATGGTTGCCGGCGCACTGGTGCTGGCCGTGATCGCCGCCGGCCGGGGCGAACTGCGCGACTTCCATCCGACGGCGGTCAGCGCCCGCTCCTGGCTGGCGCTGGCCTACCTCATGGTGGCCGGCTCGCTGGTGGCCTTCACCGCGTACGTCTGGCTGCTGCACAACGCACCCCTTTCGCTGGTCTCGACGTACGCCTACGTCAACCCGGCGGTCGCGGTGGCGCTCGGCGCGCTGCTGGTGGCCGAGCCGATCACCGGACAGGTGCTGCTCGGCGGTGCGGTCATCGTCGCCGGGGTGGCCCTGGTGGTGACCACCGAACGCCCCCGCCGCGCGGCGCCACGATCGGGGGCGGCGCGGGTGCGCGACCGCCGGTAACGTCGCGCCCATGTCGGCCGCAGCGCTGGTGTCGGTCGCGCTGCTCGGGGCGTTGGTCGGTCTCGTCGTACCCCCGCTGGCCCGGCACTTCACCGACCCGCCCGACCGGGCGGAGGCGTCTCCGGGGCCACGGTCGGGCGCGTGGGCCTGGCTCAGCCCGGTGGTGGCGGCCGTGGTGTTCGCCGGGCTCGCCGTCGCACGGGGTGACGACCCGGCACTGCCGGTGCTCCTCGCGGTGGCGGCCCTGGGGCTGGTGCTGGCCGAAATCGACCTGGCCTGTCTGCGGCTGCCGGACGCGCTCGTGCGCACCGCCGGGGCCCTGGCACTCGGCGGCCTGACCGGCGCGGCGCTGCTCGCCGGCACCCCCGGTCGGCTGGTTGGCGCGCTGGCCGGTGCGGCGGTCGTCGGCGCGGCGCACGTGCTGCTGGCCCTGCTGCCCCGGTCCCGGTTGGGCTTCGGTGACGTGAAGCTCGCCGCCGTTCTCGGCCTGCCGCTCGGCTGGCTGGGCCGGGATGCCCTGCTGGCCGGCCTGCTCCTGCCTCATCTCCTGCACGGCGGTTTGGTGCTCGGCCTGCTCGCCGCCGGGCGGGTGCGTCGAGACACCCTGCTGCCGCTCGGGCCGGCCCTGCTCGCGGGCACCTGGCTCGCCGCCCTCGTCGGCTGAGCAGCGGGCACCAGGCTCGCCGCCCTCGTCGGCTGAGCAGACCGGCGTGCGGGCGCCGCACGAGCGTCGGGACCGCCGACGCCCCTCAGATCAGGCGGAGCTGGCGGTCCTTCGGACGACGGGGCTCGGTCTCGCCGAACCGCTCGAACAGGCCGGGGTCGATGACGCCGAGGAACGGTGATGGTTGGCAGTCGCGTTCCACGCCGTGCCGGGTCCGGCGGGCGGCGTGCGTGACGTACAGGCGGTCCTGGGCCCGGGTCAGGCCGACGAAGAAGAGCCGGCGCTCCTCCGCGACCGCGTCCTCGTCGGGTGTCGAACCCGGCCAGCGCAGCGGCAGCAGCCCGTCCTCGACGCCGACCAGGAAGACCACCGGGAACTCCAGACCCTTCGCGGCGTGCAGGGTGAGCAGGGTGACCGCCTCCGCGCGCGGATCGAGCGCGTCGACCTCCGCGCCGGTGGCCAACTGCGACAGGAACGCCTCCAGGTCGTCGCCGCACCGCCTGGCCAGCGGGGTCAGCAGGTCCACCGCCGCACGGACGTCCTCGGGACGGCCCGCGCCGGCGCCGTCCAGGGTGGGTGCGGCGAACCGCTCCGCCACCACCTGGCCGGTCAGCCGCACCCGGGCGGCCAGCGAACCGGCCAATCCGTCGGCGTGCCGCAGCTCGCGGGCGATGGCCGCCACCCCGGGGCGGTCCCGCAGCCGGTCGTGTGAGCGCTTCTGCACCGGGATGTTCGCCCGGCTCAGGGCGTCCACGATCGGTGCGGCCTGCGCGTCGGTCCTGTACAGAACGGCGATGTCGGAGAACGACAGCGCGGTGGACCGCCCGTCGATCCGACCCGAGTCCAGTGACCGGTGGGACAGCCCGCCGACCAGCTCGTCGACGGTGCGGACCACGAAGTCGGCCTCCTCGGCGACGGACGCGGCGGGGTAGCGACCCACCAGCGGAGCCTCCGGGTCGAGCCGGGCCGGGTCCAGCCGCCGGCCACGAACAAGCGAGGACGGCGCGATGGCCTGCACCGCGGCGGCCAGGATGGGTGCCGACGAGCGGTAGTTGCGGTTGAGCCGGACCAGCCGGGCGTCGGAGAAGTCCTGGGAGAAGCGCAGGAAGTAGCCGACGTCGGCACCCCGGAACGAGTAGATCGCCTGGTCCGGGTCGCCGATCGCGCAGAGGTTGCCGTCGGCGGGGCTCAGCAACCGCAGCAGCTCGTACTGCACCGCGTCGACGTCCTGGTACTCGTCCACGAAGATCCAGCGCCAGCGGTCCCGGTACCGCCCGACCAGCTCCGGGTCGGCTCCCAGCAGCTCCACCGGCAGGCTCACCAGCTCGTCCAGGTCGACCAGGTCCTGCTTGCGCAGCAGTGCGACGTAGCTGGCGGGGTCGTCACCGGCTTCCGACCGGGCCGCCGCCCGCTCGGCGTCGTCGGCGATCCGGAAGGACGCCGGCAGGCCCGCCGCCTCGGCGTTCTCGCGCAGGATGGTCAGCCCCAGCGCGTGGAAGGTGCCCACCGTGACGTCCTCGGCCACCGGGCCGAGCAGACCGTCGAGGCGGTGTCGCAGCTCCTCGGCGGCCCGGCGGGTGAAGGTGATGGCCAGGCACTGCTCGGGAAAGACGTTCAGCTCCGCGCACAGGTAGGCGATCCGGTGGGTCAGCGTCCGGGTCTTGCCGGTGCCGGGGCCCGCCACGATGAGCAGTGGACCACCGGGCGCGGAGGCGGCCACCCGCTGCATCGCGTCCAGCCGGTCCAGCAGGCCGGTGCCGACCTCCTCCATGCCCGCGAGCATCGGCTCGAACGGCTCGTGCGGTGACGGCGGCGGCGCGAGTGGCCGGGCGGGCGGTGGGGCCTGTTTGCGCTTCGGCTCCGAGGCCGTCGTCGCCGGGCGCTTCACCCTGGCCGCCGGCTCCACACCTCGCCGCTGCGCCGGCACCGGTACGTCGAACAGCGTCTCCTGCGTCGTGTCGGCACCGGACCCCAGCTCCGCAGGGTCGAACAGGGTGATCACGCCGTACTCGCCGTCGTAGCCCGGCACCCGGCGCACCTCCCCGCGTCGCAGCCGGCCGATGCCCTCGGCGAGAAGTTCACCGCCGGCCTGCGCGATGTCGGTCAACGGTGTCGTGGTCAGGATCTCCAGCTCGGGGCCGAGCGCGGCGAGCAACTCGTTGAGCCGTCCCTCGACCCTCTTCGACCGGGCGCCAACCTTGTTGATCTCGCCGAGGATCTCGGCCAGTTGCACCAGGTGGGTGACCTCCCGGGCGTGCGCCGGCCGGTGCCCCTCGGCCCGGTCGGCCAACTCCTCGATCCGGCTCAGGACGCCCACGGTGAGGGGCTTGCCGCACTCGGGGCAGCGACCGCCCGCGGCTTTGGTCCGCTCCGGAGACCAGTTGATCCCGCACAGCCGGTGCCCGTCCGCGTGGTACTTGCCCTCTTCGGGAAAGAACTCGATGGTCCCGGCCAGGCCGTCGCCGGTCCGCAGCGCTTCCCGTACGGCGAAGTAGTTGCGTTCGGCGGTCAGCACGGTCGCCTCGCGGCCCAGCGCTGGCGGGGAGTGCGCGTCCGAGTTGGAGACCAACTGGTAGCGGTCCAGGCTACCGACCCGCCAGTTCATCGCCGGGTCGGAGGAGAGCCCGGTCTCCACGGCGAAGATGTGCTCGGCCAGGTCGGCGTAGCAGTCGGCGATCGCGTCGAAGCCGGACTTCGAGCCCAGCGCGGAGAACCACGGCGTCCAGATGTGCGCCGGGACCAGGTAGCCGTCCGGGCTTGCTTCGAGGGTGATCTCCAGCAGGTCCCGGGAGTCCAGGCCGAGGATCGGTCGACCGTCGGAGCCGAGATTGCCGATCCGGCCGAGCGCGGCGTTGAACCGGGCCACCGCGTCCAGGTCGGGCAGGTAGATCAGGTGGTGCACCTTGCGAGTGCGGTCATCCCGCTTGTAGATGGTCGAGATCTCGACGCTCAACATGAACCGGACCGGGTTCGCCTCCGCCGTGCTGGCGAGTCGAGGCGGCAGGCGGCGGGCGACGTCCCGCTCTGCCTCCTCATCGAGGCGGTAGAGCCCCGGTTCGGCCGGGCGCAGCGTCTCTCGCAGGTGGTCGTACCAGGCGGGATGGGTGAAGTCTCCGGTGCCGAGCAGGGCGATGCCCTTGCGCCGGGCCCACCACGCGAGGTTCGGCAGCGTGAGGTCGCGGCTGCACGCGCGCGAGTATTTCGAGTGGATGTGCAGGTCCGCGACGAATGGCGGGAGGCCACCGGAGGGTACGACGCTGAGCGGGGGCACGCCGCATCCTGTCACGCCCGCCGCGCCGGCCGCCTGCCGCCACGCGCGGACGTGACGTCCGCTATGCCGAGCGCAGCTCGACCAGACTGATCTGCGGCTCGGCCCCGACCCGGACTGGTGGGCCCCAAAAACCGGCGCCGTTGGTCACGTAGACCTTGGTGCCGTCGACCTCGCCGAGCCCGCTGACCACCGGCTGCGCCAGCCCGACGGCCAGGTTGAACGGCACCATCTGCCCGCCGTGGGTGTGCCCGGACAGTTGCAGGTCGACGCCGAACCTGGCCGCCTGCACCGCGGCCAACGGCTGGTGTGCGAGCAGGATCACCGGGCGGCTCGGGTCACGGTCACCGAGGGCGGCGGCGAAGTCCGGCCCGGCGGCGAGGCCGCTGGTGCCCGTGGCGTCGAGGTCGTTCACGCCGGCCAGGTCGAGCACGCCGCCCCGGGCCCGGATCTCCTGCCGCTGGTTCTGCAGCACCCGCAGGCCGAGCCGGTCCACCTCCTGGACCCACTCCTCCACACCGGAGTAGTACTCGTGGTTGCCGGTGACGAAGAAGCTGCCGTATCGGGAGCGGAGGTCGCGCAGCGGTGCGGCGGCCGAGCCCAACTCGGCGACCGAGCCGTCGACCAGGTCACCGACGACCGCCACCAGGTCGGCGTCGAGCCGGTTGATCGCGGCGACGATCCGTTCGGTGTGTGCCCGGCCGCGCAGCGGGCCGAGGTGGATGTCGGAGACGGTCGCGATGCGCAGGCCGTCCATGCTGCGGGGGAGCTTCGCGAGCGGGATCCGCACCCGGTCCAGTTGGGGCGGGCCGAGCGCGGTGCGTACGCCGTACCCCGTGATGCCCGTGGCCGTGAGGCCGGCGAAGATCGCGGCGCCACGGGCCAGCAGCAGCCGGCGGGCCGGGTCGTGGTCGGGTGTCCGGTCGGCGCCTGCGGTCGGCGGCCCGCTCGGCCCGGCGGCACCGACGAGCACCGGCTCGGGCGCGGCGGCGGTCGGCTCGACGGCGATCACCCGGCGGCGCAGCACCAGCCGGGTGACGAGCATCGGCACTTCCAGTACGGCGAGCACGATTAGCAGGTAGAACATCAGCGCGAGCCAGAGGTAGCCCGGCCAGGCGAGCCAGTAGAGCCCGGCCTGCGTCCCGGCGAGGGTGAGTGGCACGAGCAGCGCCAACACCAGCGCGGCGACCCCGCCGACCCTCCGCCAGCGGCCCGGCGTCGTGGTGTCCCGAACGAGCCGTTTCCACAGGTAGAGATGGATGAGACCGGTGATCAGCGCCAGGACGGCTACGAAACCCACAACCGCCATTGTCTCTGCGCCTTCCTCAGCCGCCCGCGAACGGCGGCAGGACGTCGATGGTGGCCCCGCCCGGCAGGGGTGTTTCACGATCATGACAGGTCACGCCGTCCACCAGGAAACTCGCCACCCGCAGGACGGCGGCGAGTTGGTCGCCGTGCCGCTGGACCAGCTCGACGGTGAGGTCGTCGAGCGACCGGCCCGCGGGGGTGACCTCCTCGGCGCGGCCGGCGGCGGCGCGTGCGCCCGCGAAATAGCGGATTGTCAACGGCGTCGGGTCCACCGCTCAGCCCCCGATCGCGGACATCGGGCGGGTCGGCTGGAGGAAGGCGGGGTCGTCGATGCCGTGCCCGGCGCGCTTGCCCCACATGGCGGTGCGCCAGCGGCGGGCCAACTCGTCGTCGTCGACGCCGCCACGTAGCGCGGCACGCAGGTCGGACTCCTCGGTGGCGAAGAGGCAGGCGCGGACCTGGCCGTCGGCGGTCAGCCGGGTGCGGTCGCAGTCGCCGCAGAACGGGCGGGTGACGCTGGCGATCACGCCGACCCGCGCGGGCCCGCCGTCGACCAGCCAGGTCTCCGCCGGCGCCGCGCCCCGCTCGCTCGGGTCGGGCGTGAGGTCGAAGCGGGTACGCAGGAGGGCCAGGATCTCCTCCGCGGTGACCATCGTGGCGCGGTCCCAGCCGTGCTGGGCGTCCAGTGGCATCTGCTCGATGAACCGCAGCTGGTAGCCGTGGTCGACGGCGAAGCGGAGCAGGGCGGGCGCCTCGTCGTCGTTCACGCCGCGCATCAGCACTGAGTTGATCTTCACGGGGGTGAGCCCGGCGGCGACGGCCCCGGCGAGCCCGGCGAGCACCGCGTCCAACCGGGGACGGCGGGTGAGCTGCGTGAACCGGGCTGGGTCCAGGGTGTCCAGCGACACGTTCACCCGATCGAGGCCGGCGTTGCGCAACGCGGGGGCGAGCCGGTCCAGGCCGATGCCGTTGGTGGTGAGCGAGATCCGCGGGCGGGGCTCCAGTGCGGCGACCGCGGCCACGATGCCGAGCAGCCCGGACCGGATCAGCGGCTCACCACCGGTGAACCGCACCTCGGCCACGTCGAGCCGCTCCACGGCCACCCGGACCAGACGGACGATCTCCTCGTCGGTGAGCAACTCGGGACCGGCCAGCCAGGGCAACCCTTCGGCGGGCATGCAGTAGGTGCAGCGCAGATTGCACTTGTCGGTGAGGGACACGCGCAGGTCCCGTGCGACCCGGCCGTACCGGTCGACGAGGACGCCGACGGTCCGCGGGGCGACGCTCACTCCTCGACCGTAGCGCGCTCGGGCCGACCCAGGGCGGCACGGGCGTTCTGGATGACCGCGCCCCGGTAGCCGCCGCCGAAGAGCGCGGTGTGCACGAGCAGCAGGTGCAACTGGTGCAACGGCACCCGCGCCCGCCAGCCCTCGGTCAACGGCCAGCTCTCCCGATAGGCGGCCAGCACCCGGTCCAGGTGGGGGAGGCCGCCGAAGAGCGCCAGCTGGGCGAGGTCGGTCTCGCGGTGCCCGCCGTGCGCCGCCGGGTCGACCAGCCAGGCCCGGTCGTCGGCGGCCCACAGCACGTTGCCCGGCCACAGATCGCCGTGGATGCGGGCCGGTGGCTCATTTCCGCCGAACTCGTCGACCCGGCCGATCACCTGCTCGACCAGAGCGACGTCAGCACTGCGCAGCGCGCCGTTGTCGACCGACCGCCGCAGAAAGGGGACGAGTCGTCGTTCGGCGAACCACCGGGACCAGGGGCCGTCGTCGGGGGTGTTGTCCTGCCGAGTCGCCCCGACGAAACCGGGCCAGGTGGCACCGAAGGTCGGCGCGCCGGCCCGGTGCAGGCCGGCCAACTCCCGGCCGAAACGCTCGGCCGCCTCCGGCGTCGGCTCGCCGGGCTCCACCCAGTCGAGCGCCAGCAGGTCGGGCAACGCCACGATCACCTCGGGTACGGCGACAGTGCCGGTCTCCCGTAACCAGCGCAACCCGGCTGCCTCGGTCTCGAAGAAGCTCTCCGGCACCGGTCGGTCGGCGTGCTCGGGCCAGGACTTGGCGAAGATCGAGTGACCGTCGTCGAGAGTGAGCCGGGCGGCGGCGCAGATGTCCCCACCGGCGACCGGGGTCACCCGGAGCCGCTGGTGGGTCAGGAACGTCGGCAGGTGTGCCGGGTGCGCGCGCAGGTACGCCAGGTCCACCAGCGCACGGTAACCGCTCCCCACGACACAACGGTGCCGCGCGAACACATCGGGTCGGATCCTGACGCCTCGGATCCCCGCCGAGTACGTCGTAGTATGCGGTGAGCAGGGAGAACACGAAGAGTGACTGTGGATAAGCCGCGTGTCGTCCACAGGGGCTACGCAGACGGGTGGGCCCGTCGCAGGCTCCAGGCATGACCTCGACCGAACGCCCCCGGCTCGCCGTACGCTCGCCCGCCGACCTGCTCGCCGCCGTGCCGTACCTTCTCGGGTTCCATCCCGCCGACAGTGTCGTCGCGGTGGCACTACGCGGGCGGCAGATCGTCTTCGCCGCCCGCGCCGACCTGCCCGACCCGTCGGCCGACCCGGTCGAACGGGCCCGGCACCTGGCCGGGGTGATCCAGCGGCAGGGTGCGGAGGCTGCCACCGTGGTCGGTTACGGGCCTCCCGAGAGCGTGACTCCGAGCGTGGACGCCGTACGCGCCGCCCTGACCGGAGCCGGGTTGGACGTGCTCGACGCCCTGCGGGTGACCGACGGCCGGTGGTGGTCCTATCTCTGCACCGAGGTCGACTGCTGCCCGCCCGAGGGTCGGCGGTACGACCCGGCGGCCAACCCGGTGACCGCCTCGGCGGTCTTCGCCGGTCAGGTCGCACTTCCTGACCGGGCCGCCCTCGTGGCGCAGGTGGCACCGGTGGACGGCGCGGCCCGGGACGCACTGCGCACGGCCACCGCCCGCGCCGAACGGCGACTGACCGAGCTGATGGAGCTGGCACCATCGAGCGACCTGCTCGGCGGCCGGACGATGCGCGCCGCCGGGGTGGCGGCGATCCGCGAGGCGCAACGTCGGCAGCGGCGTGGCGAGCGACTCGACGACGACGAGGTGACCTGGCTGAGCCTGCTGCTGACGCACCTGCCGGTCCGTGACCATGCCTGGGAGCGCACCGACGGGCGGGACCGGGACATCGCCCTCTGGACCGACGTGTTGCGCCGGGCCGAGCCGGAGCTGACCGCCGCACCCGGCGCGCTGTTGGCGTTCGCCGCCTGGCGGGCTGGGCAGGGGGCGTTGGCGGCGGTCGCGTTGGAGCGGACGCTGAGCCTGCACCCCGACTACTCGCTAGCCCAACTCCTGGATGATCTGCTCCGGCGCGGCGTGCCCCCGTCCGAGCTGGACGGCTGGCCGTCGGTCGGCCTGCCCGGCGTCGTCCGCCCGCAGAGGCGGAGCCGACGTGGCCGCCGCTGACCAACCGTGTTCGGTGCGCAGTGCTACCGCCGGTGCCACCATGGTTGATAGGCTGGCGGGCATGACTGCGAAGCGCTCCGTGAGCCTCCCCGACGACGTGGCGGAGTGGCTCGACCGGCAGCCCAACGTCTCGGCCGCGATCACCGCTGCGGTGCGCGCCCAGATGGCCGTTGTGCACCTGAACGACATGCTGCGGCGCGCCGGCATCGAGGTGACCGAGGCGGGCAGGGCACGCTGGCGGGAGCGGCTGGCGACACCCATTCCGGCGGACGCCCTGGCCGAGGGACGCCGGATGTTGGGAGGCGCCGGATGAGCGATCAGATCGCGGCCGTGTTCGACGCGTCGGCGTTGACGGCCTATCTCGAGGGCAATGTCTCGATCGGGGAGTTGATGCTGGAGGTCGCCGATGAGGGGCGACAGGTGGCCGTCCCCGCCACCTGCCTGGCGGTGGCCTTCGCGGACGCGGGCGACGAGGTCGAGGCCGCGCTGCTGGGCCTGATGATGAGTGCCCCGGTGATCTGCCTGCTGCCGCTCGACGCCGACGATGTGCGGAACACGGGCACGCTGGCCCGAGCCGTGGACGGGAACATCTCAGTCGGCCATGCCGCCCGTGCGGCACTCACCCACGGGGCGCACTATGCGACCGTGCAGCCCACGGTGGCGGCGAAGGTGCTACCGACCAACTGGAGCATCCTCGACCTGGCCTGACGCGCGAATGGGCGGCCACGCCTAGCTGACCGGGCTGATCTCCCTCGCCAGCCTGACGAAGCTCGCCCAGGCCGCCGGCCCGAACGTCAGCGTGCCGCCGTCCCGATCCTTCGTGTCGCGGACGAGCACGACACCCGGCAGATTGTCGGCCACCTCCACGCAGTTGCCACCGTTCGAGCTGCTGCGGGTGCTCTTGCGCCAACGGGCGCCGGTCAGGTCATCCATGCTCGCGCTCTCATCAGGTCGATGGTCAGGTCACGCGGTAGCGCTAACGACCTCACGCTATCCCAGACCGCCCACAGCGGAGCAACGTCATTACTGAGACGTCCGGCCGCCTGGTCGTCGAGGTAGCCGACATCGCCGCCGTCGACTGTGCTGGCGATGACGAACGGCCCGGCCTGCCCGGGGTGGAAGCCAGCCGTCAGGGGCAGCACGTGGATCATCACGGCCGGCCGCTCAGCGAGCACCATCAGATGGTCGAGCTGCTCGGCCACTATGTCGGGTCTTCCCCGGCGCAGCGCGGCCTCGTCGATCACGAAGACGCTCAGCGGCGGGCGAGGCCGATCGAAGACGGCGGCCTGCCTGCGGAGGCGCGTCTCCACGTGCGCCTCGAGGTCGTCTGCGGCCCAGAGCCCGCTGCTCAACACGGCTCGCGCGTACGCCTCGGTCTGCAGGAGCCCGGGGATAACGGCCGACTCGTAATACCGCAGACCAACGGCCTCGCGCTCGATGTCCGTCCAGGGCCGGAACCATGCGGGCTCGCGCCGCTTGAACAGGTCGGGCCAGAGGTCGCTCTCGTCGCGGCCGAGGACCGCCGCGACCTTTGACCGGTGGCGAGTCTGCGGAATCCGTCCCGGGTTCGCCCACTTGGCCGCCGTCTTGGGATCCACCCCGATCTGAGCTGCGAGGCTGTCCGCTGTCAGGCCGTTGGCCGACATCGCTTCGGCGACTGCCAGGTTCATCCGAGCCCTCTCCCGTACGTCCCGAACGTCCACAGGAGATATTGCTACGCAGTGTATTCGGTCCGCAACCCTTGGAAGTGTGCCTCTCAGACGGCGCGGCCGGTAGGGACCACCCGAGACCCGACGGTCGCGTTCGTGCCGGGGCCGCCCATGGGCGAGCACTCAGGGGCGGCCCCTCCCAACGACGAGGGGGAAAGCATGCCGGACAAGCCGAAGCCCACGAACCCTGCCGCCAACGCCACCCGCATCGCGTTGGGCCGCGCCGGCGGTGGCGAAGTGATCGGGACGATGAAGGCAGGCGATCTCGTCCGACTGACCCGCGCCGCGAGCCCGCAGTTCGTCTGTCCGATCACGGTCCGGATCATCCGCGAGCTGACCGACCGACACACCTACCATGGCTGGACGTGGATCGAGGCGTACGAATTGGGGCCGGACGGCAACGCGCGGGCCAAGCGGGAGCTGTTCGTGCTCCGCGAGGGAGTCGACCTGCTGCCATCCGGTCCGAGCACCCACCGGCCGACGCAGCGCCACGCGGCAAGGGCCGGCGGGTGAACGGCCGCAAGGATCACGCCCTGCTGAAGCCGTCCTGGCGCTGCCGCACCTGCGGGATCGCCTGGCCCTGCTCGGCCGCGAAACTGCGCCTGTTGGGTGAGTACCGCGGTCGCCCCGACGAGCTGATCGAGCACCTGACGACACTGCAGGCCGAGGCGACCGAACACCTGACCGAGCTGTACGACGGCACGCCGCCGGATGGCCTGACCGAACGTTTCACCGGCTGGGTCCAGGCTCGACAGCCCCACCGCTTCCCGCCCCGGCGCTGATCGCTCATCCCCCGACGTCGGCCGCCCGGGTCATGTTTGCTGCTCCACCGTGATCCGTTGCGGGCCGGCGTAGACGTTCATCGTCCGGCCGCGCAGGAACCCGACCAGCGTCATCCCCGCCTCGTCGGCCAGCTCCATGGCGAGGGTGCTCGGCGCCGAGACAGCGGCCAGCAGCGGCAGTCCCGCCATCCACGCCTTCTGGGTCAGCTCGAAACTGGCCCGGCCGGAGACCAGCAGCAGGTGCCCGGCCAGCGGCAGTCGACGCTCCCGGACCGCCCAGCCGATCACCTTGTCCACGGCGTTGTGCCGGCCCACGTCCTCCCGGAGCACCACCAACTCGCCGGCGGCGGTGAACAGTCCCGCCGCGTGCAGCCCGCCGGTCCGGTCGAAGCCGCGCTGCGCGGCGCGCAGCCGGTCGGGCAGCTCGGCGAGGAGAGCGGCCGGAACGGTGAGCGGGTCCGCCGCGACCGGAAACAGCGAGCGGGTACGGACGGCGTCGATGCTGGCCTTGCCGCAGACCCCGCAGGAGCTGGTCGTGTAGAAGTTCCGGGACGGGTCGGTCGTCGGTTCCGGTACGCCGGGGGCGAGCACCACGTCCACCACGTTGTACGTGTTCGGCGTCTCCGCGCCGGCGCACAGCTGTGCGGTGAGCACGTCGTCGGTGGACCGGATCAGCCCCTCGGTCAGCAGGAACCCGATGGCCAGGTCCAGGTCGTCCCCGGGGGTGCGCATGGTGACCGCGAGCGGCCGTCGTCGGCCGGTACCGGCCGCGCCGACCCGGATCTCCAGCGGCTCCTCCACCGCCAGGCTGTCCGGCCGACGGACGGCGCCGCGCCCGTCGGCCGCCGCGTCGAGGTCGATCCGGAGTACGCCCCGTCGGTCAGTCGCCCGTCCCATCCCGCCATCCTGCACCCCACGCCGGCACGCCCGCACGGCACAGTGCAAGCCGGTCCTCTGCGCCCGGCACGGACTGCCGCTACCGGGCAAGCCGTCACCGGGCAGCGGCCACGGGCAAACCGACCCTTGGGCATGGCGGCTTCCGGGCATGCCATCACCGGGCAGGCCGGCTTCCGGGCAAGCCATCACCAATGCCGGCTCCCGGGCATGCCGGCTCCCGGGCATGCCGGCTCCCGGGCAAGCCTGCACCGGACACCGACCCGGTGGAGGCACGGTTACCGTGGCGGGGTGGGGACGTACGCCGCCGTGGTGCTTGCGGGTGGGGCCGCCCGGCGGATGGGTGGAGTGGACAAGCCCACGGTGCCGGTCGGCGGTCGGCCGATGCGCGACCGGGTGCTGGCCGCCGTCAGCGACGCGACGCCGCGGGTGCTTGTCGGCCCGGTCGACGGCGTGCCGGAGGGGGTGCGGGTCACCCGGGAGGATCCGCCCGGCGGGGGACCGGTCGCGGCGACGGCGGCGGGACTGGCGTTGCTCGAACCCGGTACGACCCTGGTCGCGCTGCTCGCCGCCGACCTGCCTCTGCTGACCCGCGCCGCGATCGGCGAGCTGCTGGCCTCACTCACCTCGACGTGGGCCGCACGCACGAAGGGATCCAGTCCCGGGACGAGCGGCGTCGAGCCGCGCCCCGAAGGGGCGTGTTTCGTCGACGCGCAGGGGCGGCGGCAGTCGCTGTGCGGGGTGTGGCGGGTGGCCGCCCTGCGGGCCGGGTTGGACCGGCTGGCGGCCGAGCGGGGTGGCACCCTGGTCGGGGCTCCGGTCCGGGCGCTGCTGGCCGGTCTCGTCGTCCGGGAGGTGCCGTGGTCCGGCGACGGCCCGCCGCCCTGGTTCGACTGCGACACTGACGAGGACGTACGCCGGGCGGAGGAGTGGGCGCGATGACGGTCATGGACGACTGGGTCACGGCGGCCTGCGCCGAGCTGGATCTCGATCCGGGTCAGGTGCCCGTGCCGGCGGTGCTGAACCTGGCCCGCGACGTCGCCCACCAGGTGCTGCGGCCCGGGGCACCGGTCACGGCGTACCTGCTCGGGCTCGCGGTCGGTCGTGGCGCCGACCCGGCGGGCGCCGCGGCCCGGCTCGCTGACCTGGCCGCCCAGTGGCCCGTCGAGCTGGGTGCCGACCGCGCCGATCCGACGGCCACCTGACCGCGCAGCGCGCTCATCGTGCCGACCTGGCCGCCGCCGGGCAGGGGCGGTGTCCGATCCCGGTCCGGGCTGATCGGGCTCGCGGGCGGCGTGGGTAGGGTGATCGTGACGGACGGAGGCGATCATGACGGCTGACCACCCCTCGGCGCCGGTCGGTGAGCCCGGCGAGCCAACGACAGCCGAGCCGGCTGAGTCGATCCTGCTCGACGAGCCCAGCACCACGGACCTGCGTGCCAAGGTGACCGAGGCGTGGCGGGAGTTCGCCCGCGCGCTCGCCGTTCGGCTGCCGGAGTTGCCCGCTGGCGCGCACCTCGAGCTGACCCTGGACCCGACCGCCTCCGGGACCGGTGACGCCGTCTACTCGATCAGCGTCGACGTGGACGGCGGTGGCTCGGTGTCCGCCCGGTCGGTCGGCAACGCCGCCCTCCCGGCGGGCTACCGGCTGGACCGCGCCGCGGTGGCGGACATGATCGCGCTCGGCTGGTCCCCGCCCGGGGTGGTGGCCGGCTCGGGCGGCTCCTTCGGGCTGGACGGCACGACGGCGGACGCGTCCCGGATCGCCGCGCTGCTGTCCCGGACACTGCGCGACGTGTACGGCGCCCCACACCCGGCGTTCCTCGTCTACGTGGTGCAGGACGCCGAGGGCGAGCCGCTGGCGGTGGAGCCGCTGGGCACCGCACGCAGCGAGTTCGGCCCGGACGCCGACGTCGAGGGTGACCTGGAGGAGGCGTTGGCCGAGGCGGCCGCCGCGCAGGTCGAGCGCAACGACGTGCTGGACCTGGCGGATCGGGTCCGCACCGTGGTCTCCACCATGCTGAAGTCCGACACCGACCGGTTGCAGGTCGACTCGGACGGCGACATCACCATCCGCGCCGGTTCGGCGATGGTGTTCGTCCGGGTGCGGGACAACCCGCCGTTGGTGGACGTCCTCTCCCCGGTGCTCACCGAGGTGGAACCAACCGAGCGGCTCTACGTCAAGCTCTCCGAGCTGACCAGCCGGATGCCGATCGGCCGCCTCTACTGCGCCGACGACACGGTGTGGGCGTCCATCCCGGTGTTCGGCCGCAACTTCCAGGCCACCCACCTGATGCTGGCGGTGCAGGTGATGACCGGGCTCGCCGACGAGCTGGACGACCGCCTGCACGGCGAGTTCGGCGGCAAGCGGTTCTTCGGCGAGGGCGACAAGCCGGTCCGCCGCGACGAGTCCGAGCCCCGCACCGGCATGTACCTCTGAGAGCAGGTCAGGAGACGTCCAGCAGGGTCTTGCCAATGGTGGCGCGGGACTCGATGGCGGCGTGCGCGTCGGCGGCGCGTTCCAGCGGGAAGCGCTGGCCGATCAGCGGTCGGAGCCGGCCGGCCGCCGCGTCGGCCAGCGCCTGACCGGTGTACGCGCGCAGCCGCGCGGGTGGCACGTCCGGCCGGACCAGCGTGATCTGCCGGGCAGCGGCGTCCTCGGCGGCCACCGGGGACCACTCGCCGCTGGACAACCCGAAGCTGACCATGCGGCCACCCGGGCTCAGCAGCTCGAACGCCGTCCGGGCGACCGCTCCGCCGACCCCGTCGAGCACCACGTCGACCCCGTCCACCGCGCCCCGGACGCGGTCGGCCCAGTCCGGCATGCGGTAGTCGACCGCCAGTTCGGCGCCGAGCCCGGGCAGCAGGTCCACCTTGCGCGGGCCTCCGGCCACGCCGATCACCCGCGCGCCGGCACGGGCGGCCAGCTGCACCAGCAGGCTGCCCACCCCGCCCGCTGCCGCCTCCACCAGCACCCGGTCGCCGGGGCGGACGCCGACCGCGTCGACCAGCATGGTGGCGGTGCGCCCGTCGGCCAGCAGCGCCACCGCGGCGTCCAGGGCCAGCCCGTCCGGCACCTCGAAGGGAGCGGCCGCGTCCACGGCCGCCCGTTCGGCGTACCCACCGGAACCGCCGGTGGCGCTGACGACCCGTCGCCCGGTCAGCGTCGGGTCGACGTCCGGCCCGACGGCGGCGATCACCCCGCCGACACCGTTGCCGGGGATCAGCGGTGGGGTGACCCGGAACGGCCCGGGCCGACCGGAGCGTTGCTGCGTCTCGACGAAGGTGATGTTCGCGTGCGCGACGTCGATGAGGACCTGACCGGGCCCGGGCGTCGGATCGGGTGCCGTGCCGGGCACCAGTGCTTCGGGCCCGCCGAACTTCCGTAACCAGACAGCCCGCACGACGTCCTCCTCGATATCGGTGGGCTGCTGCCCATCCGCCAGGACCAGTCCACTTCCTCAACCTGGATTGAGGTCAAGGTCAGCGGGTGGAGGGACCGACGCCGGGGGACTCGACAAGTCGGGAGAGCACGATGGTGCTCCGGGTGGACGTCACGAACGACTCGGCGCGCAGCCGTTCCAGCGCGGCCTCCAGGTGGGCGATGTCGGCGGCGCGCAGGTGCACGAGCGCATCCGCCTCGCCGGAGACGGTGTACGCGCCGACCACCTCCGGGTGTCGGCGGGCGGCCACGCCGATCTGCGCCGGGGTGGTCCGGCCGGCGCAGAACAGCTCGACGAACGCCTCGGTGGTCCAGCCGACGGCGGCCGGATCCACCACCGCCGTGAATCCCCTGATCACGCCGGTGGCGCGTAGTCGGTCGACGCGGCGCTTGACCGCCGGGGCGGAGAGTGACACCCGGGTGCCGATGTCGGCGTACGACGCCCGGGCGTCGGCGACGAGTAACGCAATGATCCGCTGGTCTACCGCATCTATCTGCAACGTTCCGCCTCATTGAAGCAATGGTTGTGGCTGTTACCAACGTTCAACGGTACCTACTCTTGGTGACCGTGAACCAGCAGCGAGTCTCGCGAAAGCGGACATATCTCATGTGCTCGCCCGAGCACTTCGCGGTCGAGTACGCCATCAATCCGTGGATGGACGTCACCACCTCGGTGGACCGCGCGTTGGCCGTCAAGCAGTGGGACCGGCTACGCGAGACGCTGGTCGGCCTCGGGCACGAGGTGCACCTGCTCACCCCCGAGCGGGGCCTGCCGGACATGGTCTTCGCCGCCAACGGCGGTTTCGTGGTGGACGGCAGCGTCTACGGCGCTCGGTTCAAGCACGAGCAGCGGTCCGCCGAGGCGGCCGCGCACCATGCCTTCTACGAGTCGCAGGGCTGGCGTTTCATCGCTCCGAGCGAGACGAACGAGGGTGAGGGGGACTTCGCGTACGTGCCGGAGGCGTACGGCGGGCTCGTCCTGGCGGGGCACGGCTTCCGCACCGAGATCCCCGCGCACGCCGAGGCGCAGGAGGCGCTGGGCCGCCCGGTGGTGTCGCTGCGCCTGATCGATCCCCGCTTCTACCACCTGGACGTGGCGCTCGCCGCGATCGACGACTCGAACGTCGTCTACTTCCCCGGCGCGTTCTCCGCGGCCAGCCAGCGGGTGCTCACCCAGCTCTTTCCGGACGCGGTGGTGGCCGATGACGAGGACGCCATGGCGTTCGGGCTCAACCTGGTCAGCGACGGCGCCAACGTGGTGCTCAACAGCGAGGCCACCCGGCTGGCCGGCAAGCTCAAGGCCGCCGGCTACAACCCGGTGCCGGTCGAGCTGGCCGAGCTGAAGAAGGGCGGCGGCAGCGTGAAGTGCTGCATCGCCGAGCTGCGGCACTGACCCGAACACCGCCGCGTAGGTCAGGGGCCGACCTCCCGCCTGAGGAGATCGGCCCCTGACCGCGTTCGGTGACCTGTCAGCCCAGCGTGGCCAACTCGTTGATGAGCACGTTCGACATGACCTGGCCGTCGCGCTGCACCTCCCGCAGGTACCACTTCTGCTGCGGCGTACGCGGCTGGTTGAACTGCCAGATGCCGCGCGGGCTGTCGATCTGACCGATCTTGCCCAGCGCCAGGTTGACCTGCTGCGGGGTGGGCTTCTCGCCGCTCAGTCGGATCGCCTGGTCGAGCACCTGCGCCGCGTCGTACGACGCCATGGCGTAGGTGGTCGGCGTGATCTGGTACTTCTTGCGGTAGGACGAGGCGAAGACCCGGTTGGACGTGTTGTTCAGGTCGGCCGAGTAGTTCAGGGCGGTCTGGATGCCCAGCCCCTGGTTCTTCAGGCTCTCCAGCACGGTGCCCTCGGTGAGGAAGCCGGGAGCGTAGACCGGCCCGGAGTAGACCTCGCGTAGCTGCTTGATGAACTCCACGGCGGCGGCGCCGGCGTAGAAGCAGAAGACCGCGGTGGGCTTCTTGGCCAGCGCCTTGTCGATGTCCGAGGCGTATGTCGACTTCCCCGGGTTGGAGGTGCCGTCGGTGTAGGTCACCGGGTTGCCGATCCGCGCGTCGGTGGCGCCGAACTCCTGCCGGAAGCCGCGCACCACGTCCGCGCTGCCGGCGTTCTCCGGCATGATGATCGCGATGCGGCCGTTCGGCGGCAGCTTCTCCCGAAGGTAGCGGCCCAGAGCTCGGCCGGCCTCGTCGAGGACGTAGGACGTCCGCCAGATGTAGAAGACGCTCTGCAGGCTGCTCGGTGAGGCGTTGGAGCCGATCAGCGGGACGCGGGCCTGCTCCACGGTGTCCCGGATGCCGACCATCACCGACGAGTTGACCACACCGGTGAGCGCCAGCACGCCCTGCTTGAGCAGGTTGTCGACGGCGGCCTTGCCGCTCTTGGCGTCGTCGCCCTCGTCGGCGGTCAGCAGGTTCACCGGGTGGCCGGCCAGCCGCTGGTCGTGCAGGTCGAGGTAGAGCTTGAAGCCGTTGGTGATGTCGTCGCCGATGCTCTTGAACCCGCCGGACTGGGGGGTGATGAGACCGATCTTGATCGGGCCCCGGTCGGCGGCCGGCTGTGCCTCGGTGTCCGAGCCGCATCCGGCGGCGAATCCGGTCGTACCGAGCGCGGCCAACAGTTGGAGCGCCCGCCTGCGATTCATCTGCGACACCAAGTTCCTTCCGGGAGCGTTGCAGGGCAGAACAACGCCCCTCCGGCGTTCTACCTGCTCGGCGACGCTGCGTCAATGGCTAGTGATCATCGTGCAGGGACCGCAACGCGGCGACGACACTGGGCCAGGCCGCCGACTCCGGGTCTATCAGCCCGAAATGCTCGCATTCCGACAGCTCAACAAGGGAGATATCGGATCCTGCCGCACTGGCTGATGTGACAAAGTCCCGGCTCATCGCCGCCGGCACCTGGAGATCTTCTGAGCCGTGCACAACTACCGTCCGTGTTGGCATCGGCACCAACATGCGTGGATCGGCCGCCGCGTACCGGTCCGGGAACCGTTCCGGCCCGCCACCGAGCAGCGCGGCCACCGCACCCGGGCCCAGATCCCTGCGGTACGCCTCGGCCAGGTCGGCCACCGGCGCGAGGGCGAGGACCCCGCCCACCGGCGCCGGGGCGGTGGCTGCCGCGTACATCGCCAGCTGGCCGCCGGCCGAGTGACCGACCAGGATCGGCGCGCTTCCGGTCATTTGGTCGGGCATGGCCTCGGCGGCCAGCCTGGGCAACGCGGCCACCCCGGCCAGCACGTCGGTCAGCGTGCCCGGCCAGCCTCCACCCGGCTGCCCGACGCGCCGGTACTCCAGCTGCGCCACCGGGTAGCCGGAGGCGGCGAGCGCGGCAGCCAGCGGCCCGGTGTGCCGCCGGTCGTACTCGACCCGCCAGAAACCGCCGTGCACCACGATGACCAGCGGTCGCGCCGGGCCGCCCCCGGTCGGGCGCCGAAGGTCGGCCACCTGGTCCGGGTGGTCGCCGTACGCCACGGTCCGATCCGGCTCGGGGGCGGGCCGGGTCAGCACGGCACGCGGGTCGGTAGGCATGACGAGACGGTAGCGGGCCCCGCCCGGGTGGTTCGCCCCCGGGACTCGGTCCCGGGCGGCACGGGCGACGCCCGCTGGGTAAAGATGGACCCCATGACCGACGCGCACTCCGCTGCACAGAACGACGAGCCGGACCCCGAGGGCACCGGTCACCCCGGCACCGTGGTGGTGATCGGCCCCGACGGCAAGCCGGTCGGCACGATGCAGACCGACGATGGGCAGGGCGAGGATCCGACCCGCCTGGTCGAACAACCGGCCAAGGTGATGCGGATCGGCAGCATGATCAAGCAGTTGTTGGAGGAGGTCAAGGCGGCCCCACTCGACGACGCCAGCCGGCACCGCATGCGGGAGATCCACGAGCGCTCGATCGTCGAGCTCAAGGAGGGTCTCGCCCCCGAGCTGCGGGACGAGCTGGAGCGGATCTCGCTGCCCTTCACCGAGGACAAGGCTCCCAGCGAGAGCGAGCTGCGGATCGCGCACGCGCAGCTCGTCGGCTGGCTGGAGGGTCTGTTCCACGGCATCCAGGCGGCCCTGGTCGCCCAGCAGATGGCCGCCCGCGTGCAGTTGGAGCAGATGCGCGGCGGCCGGCAGGCGCTGCCCAGCGGCCCCGGCGGGGTGGTTCCCGGAGTGCCCGGCGTCGGCCAGCCGACCGGCGGCGAGGGGCACAACACCGGTCAGTACCTCTGATCCGCCGGGCCGCGGCCCGATCAGTCCACCCCGAAGATCTTCTCCAGGTACGCCGCCACGCCGTCCTCGGAGTTCGCCGCGGTCACCTCGTCGGCGACCGCGAGGACGGCGCGGTGCGCGTTGGCCACCGCCACGCCCCGTCCGGCCCAGCTCACCATCGGTACGTCGTTGGGCATGTCGCCGAAGGCCAACACGTCGGCCGCGCGCACGCCGAGCCGGTCGCAGTACCAGGCCAGTCCGGCAGCCTTGGTCACGCCGGCCGCGGAGATCTCCACCAGCCCCGAGGACGAGGAGTGCGTCGCCTCGGCCAGCCCGGCCACCGCTGCGGCGACCAGTGCCACGAAAGCGTCCGGGTCCTGCTCACCCGCGCGGGCGAGCAGCTTCACCGCGGGAACCGAGAGCAGCTCCTCAGGGGTCTCGACCGGCCGGATCCCCAGGTGGTCGGCGTCCCAGCGCAGCGGGTAGTCCGTCTCGTGCCGCATCTGCCGGCTGTCCAGGATCTCCACGGCGAAGCTGATCCCGGGCACCTCTGCGCGTAGCCGCCGGGCCACCTCGGCCAGGTGCTGCGGCGCGAGCGGGTCGGCCCGCAGCACCTCGTCGGCGAACGGGTCGTAGACGACGGCGCCGTTGGCACAGACGGCCGGCAGCGGCTCGGCCAGCTGGTCGTACACCATCTTGAGCCAGCGGACGGGACGGCCGGTGACCAGCACGACCGGCGTGCCTCGTGCGGAGATCCGCGCGAGCACGTCGGCGGTGCGCGCGCTGACCGTGTGGTCGTCGCGGATCAGCGTGCCGTCGATGTCGGTGGCGACGAGCCGGAAGGTCTCTCCCATCACCGGGACAGTAGCCGGTCCAGGTACACCGCCACCCCGTCGTCGTCGTTGCGCAGGGTGATCTCGTCGGCAGCGGCACGGACGGCGGGATGGGCGTTGGCCACCGCCACGCGGGACCAGCCGGCCCACTCGAACATCGGCAGGTCGTTGGGCATGTCACCGAAGACCAGCACGTCGGCCGGATCGACCCCGAGGGACTGCGCCACCACGGTCAGGCCCGTGGCCTTGTCCACGCCCGGCGGGCAGATCTCGATGAACCCGAGCCCGGCCTGGGTGAGCGTGGCGACCTGCGGTGGGACGATCCGCCGGGCCACCGCCAGCAGCTCGTCCACGTGGTGGTCGGCCGTCCGGGCGAAGGCCTTGATCACGTCGCAGGAGAGGCAGTCCGCACGGCTGCGTTCCTCGAACCTGTCCTGGTACGGCCAGCTCGCGTGATAGTCGCCCCAGAGCGGGGCATCGTGCTCGTCGGACGCCTCGACCATGACGGTCAGCGGGCCGACCTCGGCCTCCAGGTCGGCGAGCAACCGGGCCAGTACCTCGGCGGCCAGCCGCTCGTCGCGGAGCACAATCGGGCCGCTCGGGTCGCTCTGGTCGACCACCCGCCCGCCACCGGCCATCACCAGGAAGTCGGCGGCCCTGATGTCGTTGCGGGTCAGTTCCGCCAGCCGAGGGCCGCGTCCGGTCGCGGCGACCACCGGAATTCCGGCCGCCCGCACCCGGTCGAGCACCCCGTGGGTGTACGCGGAGACGGTGTCATCGGAGCGGACGAGCGTCCCGTCGAGGTCGGTCGCGATCAGCTTGGGCAGTCCCGGGCGGGTCATCGTTCCTCCTTCGCCCGCCGCCGTCGCAGCCTGCCGTTCGGTACCGATGCCGAGACCCGGCGTGACGGCGGGCAGCAACCGTACCTCGCGCAACGGGTCGCAACCATGGCTTCCAGGCGAATCGGACGCCAACGAACGGGGTGCCGTCAGTGGCCTGGAGCGCGGGAACACGGCATCCCCGCGGAACCGTGTCCGCGCTGCTCAGCCCGCGGAATCAGGGCGGGCGAACGGGGCGGCCGGGGTGACGGTGAGATCGGCGGGGGCGGGCAGGTCACCGTCGTCGATCGGGTCGCGGTCGTGTCGGCGACCCCAGCCTCGTCCCGTTGCGCCGTCCGACGCCCGGTTGTCCTGCGCCGGCGGGGCATGCCGATCCGCGGGGACGACCGGCGCCAGCCGCAGCGCGACACCGAGCAGCACGCAGGCGGCGAAGGCCATGACGAGGCCCCGCCCGTACTCGGTACGGAATCCGTCCTGGGACGAGTAGAGGAGGCTGCGCTGAGCGGGGTCGTCGAGTGTCGCCGCGGCGGCTACCAGCACCGCCAGGAGCGCCCCGGCCAGGGTCAGCCCGGCCAACCGCGCGTTCGCGCGGACGCCCGCCGTGCCGCGCAGTGCCAGCGCCACGGCGCAGACGAGGCCGAGCAGCCCGATCAGGTAGCCGAGCCCGAGACCGCCGACCTCGGACAACCCGGCAGGCACCTCGATCGTGCTGTTTCCCTCGGGTCCCTCGTTCGGCAGGGTCATCACCACCCATTCCCCGACCAACGAGGCGACCCCGGCCACCGCGCCGAGCCCGGCCACCAGCAGGGGTAACCGCGGGTCACGGGTCAGGCCGGCCAGGGACCGGCCGAGTCGACGTCGCGGCGCCGGCTCGATGGCACCCCACTCGATCTGGGCGGGGCCGTCGAACCGGTCACCCTGGCGGGGTATCGGCAGCTCCTCGGACATCGGCCATCCTTCCGCCGGTCACGGGCCTGCGTCGAATCATGGCACACCGGACGGTTGGTGACGGGAATCGCAGGGCGTGCGTCGGTGCCGGTCGGTCGCTCGGCGGTCGCCTTTCGGCTAGCGTTCTCCTCATGCCAATCCGTACCGCTTCCGCACAATGGCAGGGCAATCTCACCGAGGGCTCCGGCACCGTCCGCACCGGTAAGGGCGGCCTGTCGGGCAACTACTCGTTCAAGTCGCGCTTCGAGGAGGGCGAGGGCACCAACCCCGAGGAGCTGATCGCCGCCGCACACGCGGGCTGCTTCTCGATGGCGTTCTCGAAGGCTCTCGCCGACGCCGGCTCGACGCCCACCTCGGTCGAGACCACCGCCAAGGTCCACCTGGACAAGACCGACGCCGGTATGACCGTGACCCGGATCGACCTGGAGACCGTCGGCCAGGTGCCGGGCATCGACGACGCGGAGTTCCAGAAGCTCGCCGAGGCTGCCAAGGCCAACTGCCCGATCTCCCGCCTGCTCTCGCCGGGCGCCGAGATCACCCTCACCGCCAGCCTGGCTTCCTGAGTCGACCGACCCGTACGCCGCACGTCACGGAAGGAGTCGCCGCCCGGTCCCGGGCGGCCGCTCCTCCCACACCTGCGTGGACTCCGCGCGGGGTCGCGCCTTCTGACCGGTCGGTTGGTCCGGCGTCGGGCAGAATGGTTGAGATGCCGGTGGAGATGGGCCGCGAGCGTTTCGAGGAACTGGTCGCCGACGCCCTCGACGAGGTGCCCGGGGAGTTGCTCGGGCTGATGGACAACGTGGTGATCCTGGTGGAGGACGACCCACCGGGGGGTGAGCCCGGCCTGCTGGGCCTCTACGAGGGGCACGCGCTCACCGACCGGGGCTGGAACTACGCGGGCGTGCTGCCGGACCGGATCTTCATCTACCGTCGCCCGATCCTGCGCATCTGCCACAGCGACGAGGACGTCGTCGACGAGGTGGCCGTCACCGTCGTGCACGAGATCGCCCACCACTTCGGCATCGACGACGCACGGCTGCACTCGCTCGGCTGGGGCTGAACCCAGCGGTCCGGCTCGACCCGCCGCTCGGCTGATGCCCCCTCCTTGCCCTGGTCGCCTACGGTCGGTGCAGCGACCGCGACCCTGTCAGGAGGCACGTTTTCATGCGCAGCGAGTTGTTCTCCTCCGAGAATCTCGAGAAGGAGTCCGCACAGCCCGGAATGCGGCTGCAGAACTCCAAGATGTTGAAGATCGAGCTCAACGGCGAGGTGATGGCCCGCGTCGGGTCGATGGTTGCCTACCAGGGGCAGGTGCAGTTCCAGGCGCTGGGCTCGGGCGGGCTCGGCAAGTTCCTCAAGCAGAAGCTCACCGGCGAGGGTGTCCCGCTGATGAAGGTCTCCGGGCAGGGTGACGTCTTCCTCGCCGAGTTGGCCAAGGACGTGCACATCATCGACCTGGAGCCCGGCGACCACCTCTCCATCAACGGCTCCAGCGTGCTCGCCTTCGACTCGACTCTCCAGTACGACATCAGGATGGTCGGCGGCGCCGGGATGGCTTCGTCGTCCGGGCTGTTCAACTGTGTGTTCAGCGGCCACGGACGGATCGCCATCACCACCAAGGGCACCCCGGTGGTGCTCAACGTGGACGCCCCGACGTACGTCGACCCGCAGGCCGCGGTCTGCTGGTCGGCCAACCTCCAGACCGGCTACCACCGCGCCGAGCAGATGGGCCTCGGCACGCTGCTGGGTCGACGCACGGGTGAGTCGTTCACGATGAGCTTCGCCGGCCAGGGTTTCGTGGTGGTGCAGCCGTCCGAGGAGCCGCCGGTCCTGGGCAGCGGCCAGCAGCAGCAGGAGGGCGGTCTGCTCGGCGGGCTGCTGAGCTGACCACGTCGGTGCCGGCGCTCCCGGTTCGGGGGTGCCGGCACCGTTCGTCCGTCAGCTCAGCTCGCCGGTGCGCAGGCGGGCCAACCAGGCCGCCGCATCGGCGTAGTCGATGTCGGAGAGGCCGGCCGGCGCGGGCACCGGCCGCTCACCTGCCGTGTCAGCCCAGCGGTGGCGTGGGTACGAGCCCAGGAAACGCACGTCCGCGCAGACCCGACGCAGCCCCTGCAGCGCCTCACCCAGCCGCACGTCGGCAACGTGGCCGGTGCAGTCCAGGAAGAAGACGTACCGGCCCAGTGCCTCGCCGGTCGGGCGGGACTCGATCCGGGTGAGGTTGACACCGCGGACGGCCAGCTCCATCAGCACCGAGAGCAGCGCCCCGACCCGGTCGTGCGCGATGTAGATCGCGAGCGAGGTGAGGTCGTCGCCGGTCGGCGGCGGGGGCGGCCCGGGGCGGGTGACGAGCGCGAAACGGGTCACCGCGTCGGGGTGATCGGCGATCTTGTCGGCGAGCACCGCGAGGCGGTGGCGGGTCGCCCCGATGGGTGCGCAGATCGCGGTGTCGTACGTCCCGGAACCGGCGCCCGCGGCGGCCGCGCCGTTGGAAAGCACGTCGACCACCACCGCGTCGGGCAGATGCTCGCGCAGCCAGCCACGGCACTGGGTGGACGCCTGCGGATGGGCCGCCACGGTGCGGACCGACCTCAGCTCGGTGCCCGGACGGGCGCCGAGCACGAACTCCACCGGCAGGACCACCTCCCTGGTGATCACCAGCGGCTCGCCCTCGGCCATCTCGTCCAGGGTGACGCCGACCGCGCCGCCGATCGAGTTTTCCAACGGCACCAGCGCGGCATCGGCGTCACCGGCCCGGACGCTGTCCAGTGCCTCCCCGACACTGCGGGCGGGCGTACGGCTGCCGCGCTCGGCAGCGGGGACGGTGCGTAGGGCCTGTTCGGCGAAGGTGCCCTCCGGACCGAGGTAGACGAAACGCGTCGGCGGTGTTCCCGGCATGCCGACCAGCCTACGCACCCGGCCCGGCGACCGGACCGGCGTCGCAGGCGAGCGTGCGGATCCCGGCCGGACCGGTGGCCCGAACCTCGATGGTGCACACGTCGGTGCCGGCGGTGACCAGCTCCGGCGCGGCGGGCCGACCCCGGGTGACCACCTGAAGCTCCTCGTGCCCGGTCACCGCCAGCACGGTGTACTGCCAGTCGGCTGCGCAGAGCGGCCCGGTGCGGACCTGGACCCGGACGTTGTCCGGGAGCACGGCGGCCCGACCGCGCAGCAGCTGCACCACCCGCTGCCCGCTCGGCCCGTTCGGGCAGGCCGTCGCGACCAGCCCGGCATCCGGGGTGGCGGTGACCCCGCCGACGGGTGGTCTGGTCGGCGGGGCGGTCGGCGCGGTGCTCGGGATGCCGGTCGCGCGGGACGCCGTCGGGGCTCCGGTGCCGGTCGCCACGTCGGACGGATGACGTAGCTCGGGCGGGGCGCCGCAGCCGGTCGTCGCCGCCATCGCGAGCAGTGCGAGAGCCGCCGGCAGGACCCGGATGGTGGGCAGCGCGCGGTGGAGTGGGGTGAACGGCACGGGCCGATCCTCGGGACAGGGGAAACGTCGTCGCGGCCGGGGTGGCCGAGCCCATCGTAGGGCGAGCCGTGGGCCGCGGAAAGGTCAGACGGAGACGCGGTGACCGGCGCGCTTCAAAGCGGCGGTGCCCTCGGTCAGACGAACGGTCGGCACCAGCACATAGTCGGTGTCGAAGGTGGAGAACGTGACCACGCTGACCCGGGCCTCGGCGAGCGGGTCGACCAGCGCGGCCAGGGTGCCCGTCGCCGGGAGGCCGGCCGGGCCGGCGACCCGCAGGCACCGCCAGGCGGTTTCCACCACGGCCTGCGCAGGCGCACGGTCGGCAGGGCAGATCACCGAGATTCCGTCGGCGGTCCAGCTCACGGTGACCACATCGGCGCGGCCCAGCCCGCTCGACAGCGCGTACGGCAGGGTGGTGCCGGCGGCCAACCGGCACACGGCGTACTCCCCCGGCAGCAGAGCGATATCGAGCATGAGGGCACCTTACGGCCTCGTCGCGGACCTGCCCCAGCATCGCCGCGTGCGGCGAACGACACACCCCGTCGCAGGTCAGACCTCGGAGAAGAAGGTGAGCGAGCCGGCCACGGCTCCGTCGGCGAGCACCGGGGTGGAGATCGCGTCGACGGTCGCGTCGGAGCTGTCCGCCGAGGCCGCGTGCACCCGCAGCAGCCCGCGGGCGAGCCGGCCGGAGGAGAGCGCCAGCAGAGGCGGGATCTTGTCGATCTCGGCCTCGGTCAGCTCACCCCGGTTGGCGGTGAAGTCGAGCAGGCGCAGCCCACCGTCGAGCAGTGGCCGCCCGATCAGGCCGCCCGGCTCGCCCAGGCAGAGCAGCTCGCAGCCCGCGGAGGAGATCGCGACCACCCGGGTGTCGGCATCGATCAGCAGGCAGGCCTCGTCGGCGTGGTCGACCGTCGAGGACCACTGGCCGAAGTTGTCGGACTCCGCCTCTGTCGAGGCCCGCGCCGCCGGCACGAACGCTTCCGAGAGCGAAAGTTCGACGTGGGCCACCGCGCCTCCTATGTGCACCAACGGACTGTCCACGCTAGCGGGTCGCCGAGGGACCACCGAGCGCACCTAGCCACCGGATCACTCCCACCGGGGAAAGCGGGGCGGCCGGTGACGGCGCGGGACCGGGTGGGGTAGACCGGGGGGACCGGAGCCGCGTGGCGTCGCCGGTGACGTTACCGGCGATGGGCCGGCTTGTCAGCGGCCGTTCGGCCCTCGTCATACCACCGGTAGTCGGCCGTTGGACGGTACGTGCCGTTCAGCCAGGTGCCGGGGTGCTGCGCGACGCGCGACAGCTTCTCGGCGGTGGCGGGGCTGATCCGGCTGCCGCCCGCGACGAGGAGCCTGTCCAGTTCGCGGTGGGTGGCCATCAGACAGTCCTTCGGCAGACCGTAGACGCTGATCACGCCGGAGCCGACGAAGGTCAGCACCGGTGACACCGGAACGGGCAGCCCCACCGCGTCGGAGAGGGCCTTGCTGGCCCGCTTGGCGTCCCGGCGGGCCTCTGCCACGTACGGCGGCCGTTTGCCGTTGATCTGCACGACGTCACCGGCGACCAGCACACGGGCCCGTCCATGGTCGGCGATGGTCACCGCGAACAGGCCGCTCGGCCCGATGGCCAGGAACCCGGCGCGCTCGTCCTGGCTCCGATCGAGCAGGACGTCCGCCACGTCGGTGCGGGGCCACTCGATGACGTGCCAGGCCGGCCCGAGGTGGTCGAGCTGGCCCAGCGCCCGTGCTCCGGCCGCCTCCAGTCGACGGGCACCCCGCTCGGCCCGACGACGGCGGGCCCATTCGAGTGGGGTGGGACGGACCGGTTCGATGGCCCCGGGCGGCTCGACGCGGGGATGGGACACCGCGACGGGCGGCAGTGCCCGGGCGGTTGGTACGGCTCGTCGTGCGGGAAAGACAGTCATCGCGACCTCCGGCAAAAGGTCCCTCGAAGTTATGTCCTCACTACCCTACGTTGTCGCTCCCGGTGTTCGGCAAGCCGGAGCGCCGGAGTGACTGTGGATGAATGCCATATTCATCCACAGTTCTTTTCTCGGATGCCGCCAAACCCTGCCCTACGCTGCGGGGGTGACCCACTACGTCGACAGTGAAGTCGGCCGGCTCGGCACCGTACTGCTGCACCGGCCCGGCCCGGAACTGGCCCGGCTCACCCCTCGCAACAACGACTCCCTCCTGTTCGACGCGATCCCCTGGGTCGGCCGCGCCCAGGAGGAGCACGACGCGTTCGCCGGTGCACTGCGCGAGCGCGGGGTCGAGGTGCTCTACCTGGCCACCCTGCTGGCCGAGACGCTGGCCGTCGCGGACGCGCGGGCCGAGCTCACCGAGCACGTGCTGCGCTCCCGCCGGCTCGGCGACACCCTGCGCGCCCGGGTCGCCGACCACCTCTCCTACCTGGACCCGCCCGCGCTGGCCGGTGTGCTCACCGCCGGGCTGGCCCACGAGGAGCTGCGGATCAGCTCGGAGCGGCCGGGCGGGCTGGTCTACACCCTGATGGACCGGCACGACTTCGTGATCGACCCGCTGCCCAACCTGTTGTTCACCAGGGATTCGTCCCTGTGGATCGGCGACCGGGTCGGTGTCACCAGCCTGGCCATGCCGGCCAGGCGTCGGGAGACCACGCTGACCGACACCATCTACCGCCACCACCCGCGCTTCGCCGGCACCGAGTTCGTCTACCGCCCGCACCTGGAACACCTGGAGGGCGGGGACGTGCTGCTGCTCGCCCCCGGCGTGCTGGCGGTCGGGGTGGGCGAGCGGACCACACCGGCCGGCGCGGAACGCCTCGGCCGACAGGTCTTCGCCGCCGGGCTGGCGCACACCATCCTGGTGGTGCCGATCGCCCAGAAGCGCGCCACGATGCACCTGGACACGGTCTGCACGATGGTCGACGTGGACGCGGTGCTGATGTACCCGAACATCGCCAGCACGCTCTCGGCGTACACCGTGATCGCCGGCGCCGACGGCGAGGACCCGCGGGTGGACGGCCCGGCGCCGTTCCTGCGGGCCGCCGCCGACGCGATGGACCTCGACCAGCTCCGGGTCATCGACACCGGGCTCGACCCGGTCACCGCGGAACGCGAACAGTGGGACGACGGCAACAACACCCTGGCGCTGGCACCCCGACTCTGCGTCGGCTACGAGCGCAACACCGGGACCAACGCCCAGCTGGAACGGGCTGGCATCGAGGTGATCCCGATCGCCGGCTCGGAGCTGGGCTCCGGCCGGGGCGGCCCGCGCTGCATGTCCTGCCCGATCGTCCGCGACCCGCTGCCCGTCGCCGGGTGAAGGGCGGGGCCGGGCTCAGCGCAGGGTGAGCTGGCGGCCGAGCAGACCCTGCCGGGCCCGCCGACCGGCGGCGTCCAACGGGTCGGCGGCGGCGAGAGCCTCGGCGTACCGCTTGGCGAACTGCGCCACCGGGTCCTCCCAGTCGGCCGCCGGAGTCTCCTCCGGCAGGTCCCAGACCGGAACCAGTCGGCCGTGCGCGCGGAACATGCCGGCGAATCTGGTCTGCTCGCCGAGCGGCAGCGTGCCGGCCGCGCCGAGCCGGGCCAGCGCGTCCAGGGCTGCGTCCTCGTCGTCGGGCAGGACCCAGCGCACGTGCGCCTTCTCCGGGACCCGACACCAGTAGGCGGCCTTCGCAGCGGTCAGCCGCACCGTCGGGTAGATGGCCGCGTTGGCCCGCTCCAGCGACGCCTGCACGGACGGGTCGTCCGTGGCGCCAGGGTCGAGCCAGAACTCGAACCCGTCGTGCATGGCGATCTCCAACGGGCCGTCCACCAGAATGTCCTGCAGGCGGAGGCCGGGGCCGGGCAGCGGCGGCACGGCCACCGGATCGCCCGGCTCGGTCCGCAGCGCGCAGAGCAGCGCCTCGGCCAGGTCCCGGGACACGTCGCCGGACTGCTGGTGGCGTTGCAGGCCGATGAGCACACGACCGTCCGGCTTGGTGATCGCCGGGGCGGCCATCGGCAGCACCGTGGTCAGCGTGGCCGGCCGGTCTCCGAACTCCTCGACCAGGGCGGGCGCCAGCCGCAAGGGTGCGGAGGCGGCGGGAACCAGCTCGCGTAGTGCGATCCACTCGGGCTCGTCGATCAGCCCCTCGAACGGTCGCGGCACGAAGATGTCGCGCACCTTGTCCCTACGCGGGGCGGTGTCGGCGGCGGGGCGCTGGCTCTTTCGACGCTTGCTCACGGCGTCACAGCCTAGAGGCCCGAGCGGCTCGCCGTGGCGGGACCCGCCCCGAGCCGTCACTCAGCCCGTCGTCACCAGGCCGGGCCGGGCCGCCGGCATCGGGTCGAACTCCGCCCACACCCGCTGGCCCAGCCCGTCCCGTTCGACGCCCCACCGGGTGGCCAGGCCGGCCACGATGTGCAGACCCCGCCCGTCCGCCGAGTCGGGGTCGACCGTCCGGATCCGGGGGCCGGTGTTTGCGCCACCGTCGGTCACCCGCAACTGGATTCGCGGACCGTCGGCCGAGGGCCGCAACCGCCAGGCCACCCGCACCACGCCGCCGGGCAGCGGTCGGGCGTGCCGCACGGCGTTGCCCACCAGCTCGGCGAGCACCGCGATCAGGTCCGCGAGGAGCGTCGGGGGTACGACGTCCGCCAGGTCGCCGGCAAGCCGGCGCCGGGCCAGCCGCGCCCCGACGGGGTGGTGCGGGACCACCACGCACCATGCCGGTTCCCTCGCTGCCACGGTCGCCTCCATGTCGCACCAACCGCCGGTCAACCGCGCGGTAGCCGCACCTCTGCGACCGTACCGCCGCCGCTCCTCGGACGTAGGGATACCCATCCATTCTGTTGTTCAACGATCCGCCGAACGAGATAGAGGCCGAGCCCTGCGCCCGGGTAGCCGCGCCGGTCGCCCGACTCGCCCTGCCAGAACCGGTCGAACGCCCGCTCCACGTGCTCGGGGCGGATGCCGATGCCCCGATCACTGACCCGCAGAGCCACCAGCTGACCGTCGACGGCCGCGCTGATCTCGATCGGAGCGTCCAACGCCGAGTATTTTCCGGCGTTGGTGGCCAGCTCGGTGAGAACGGTGGCCAGGCTGGGACGGTGGCCGAGCGCCTTGGGCAGGTCCGCAGGGAGGCGGAGCACCAGGCGCCGGCGCAGCTCCGCCGGCAGGTCGACGACCGCGGAGTGCAGCGCCTCACCAAGGTCGAACGGGGTGGGCGGCTCATTCCCCGGCCCCGCCTCCGCGGCCGAGGAGAGCAGCCGGTCGACCAGCCGGGCCAGCTCGTTGGCGCGCTGCCCGATCACCCGGGCGGCCTGTCGCCGGTCGGTGTCGGTCAGCGACTCCCAGTGGTCGGTGAGCGTGTCGGCGTACCCCTTGATGACGGTGACCGGGGTACGCAGCTCGTGGCTGGTCACCGCGACGAACAGTTCCTGGTCGTGGTCCCGGCGCTGCTGGTCGGTGATGTCCCGGAAGGTGACCACGCGCAGCGAGCCGGGGCCGGGCAGCTCGCCGGAGGTGATCCGCAGCCAACGCCCGTCGGGCAGCCGGTGGTCGCGCACCTGACCCGAGGGCGGCAGTGGGATCGGCAGCGGGCGGCTCAGCGCCTGCTCGACCGTCCGGCCGGTGACCTCGGCTGCGGCCGGGTTCCAGAGCCGGACGTGCCCGTCACGGTCGACCACGGCCAGCCCGTCGGCGAGCGCCGCCACCACCGGCCCGTCGCCGTGCACGGGCAGCCCGCTCTGGTCGCCGTACATGTGCGCGACGCAGGCAGCCAGGTAGGCGACCACCCCCTGCTGCTCGGCGCTCGGCTCGTCGTCGCCGGGGTAGAGCGCGTGCAGGCTGCCCACGGTGTGGCCGCCGATCTCGGCCCGGGACACCACCATCCGGCGCAGGCCGCTGCCGGCCAGCGCGGCGGCGAGCTTGCCGTCGAGGTGGTCGACCCGGGCCCGGCGGACCCGGGGCCCGGATAGCAGGCACACGATGTCGGGGTCGTCGGCCGGCAGCGGGCGGCCGAGAGTCCACTCCACCGCGCCGGTCGCGGCGATCACCCGGCCACCGGTCGGGCCGAACTCGGCGAACGCCATGCCGGCCGCGCCGAGGGCCGGCTGGGCCACCCGGAGCAGTTGGGTGAGAACCGGCAGGCCGGCGTCCCCAGAATTGATCATCTCGATCACGACGGTGTGGCCGGCGATGAGAGCGGGGAAGTCGATACGCTCCGGCATGTGCCGAGTGTGCCTTGGCGGCCCGGGTTTCGGCACCCCCCGCCCGGCCGGTGGCCGGTCAGCGCTCCAACCGGGCCAGGGTCCGTGCCGGTCGGTCGGTGATGATCCCGTCCACCCCGGCGGCCAGCACCAGCTCCAGGTCGGCGGGTTCGTTGACCGTCCAGACGTACACCTGGTTGCCGGCGGCGCGCAGCGCGGGCAGCAGGTGCGGGCGGGCCCGGACCAGGCCGATGCCCGGCCCGGCGACGCGGGCGCCGAACGGCAGTCGGCCCAGCCGCAGCCAGGGCGGCAGCACCTCCAGCAACAGCACCGTGGGCAGCGTCGGAGCCAGCGCACGGACCCGTCGCACGGCCAGCGGGGAGAACGACATCACGGTGACCTGGACCGGGTCGTCCGGTGCCGGATCGGCCAGCCCATAGCGGCGCAGGAGGGCGACCAGTCGCCGCTCCACGGTCGAGCCGTAGCGGGACGGGTGCTTCGTCTCGACCAGCAGGCGGACCGGACGGCCGGCGGTCAGCACCGCGTCTAACAGCCGGGCCAGGGTCAGCAGCCGCGTGTGCGACTCGTCCGGCGGCAGGTCACCGCTGGGCGCGCTGCCTGGATGCCACGAGCCGAAGTCCAGGGCGTCCAACTCGGCGAGGGTACGTGCGCTGACCAGTCCCCGGCCGTTGCTGGTGCGGTCCAGCCGCCGGTCGTGCACGCAGACCAGGTGCCCGTCCCGGGTCAGCCGGACGTCGCACTCCAGGCCGTCCGCGCCCTCGTCGAGGGCACGGAGGTAGGCGGCGAGGGTGTGCTCCGGAAGGTCGTACGAGGCGCCGCGGTGCGCGAAGACCAGAGGGCCGCCCATCCTGGCCGCCTCAGATGACCTGACCGGGCTGCCCGTTCGCGTCCACCACCGGGCGGCCGACGGCGGCCCACTGGCGCATCCCGCCGTCGGCGTTGCGCACCTGCTCCCAGCCGTTGTTGATCAGATAGGCGACGACCTGGGCGGAGCGCCCGCCGGAGCGGCAGATGACGGCCACGTCCCGGTCGGTGGGCACCTCGGCCAGCCGCGCCGGAAGCTCCATCATCGGCAGGTGGTGAGCGGCGGGAGCGTGCCCGGCCGCCCACTCGTCGTCCTCCCGCACGTCGAGCAGGTAGGTGTCGTCGGCGATCTCGGTCACGGGCACGGTGGGAACCTGGGGTCCGAACACAGGAAGCAACACTAGATCCTCGTCGGCCCGATCGGCACCGACCCGGCCGTCAGGCCGGTCACAACCGGGTCACCCACCGGGGGTTCGCCTGTGCCCAGGTCGGTACGCGGGTGTCACGTACGGCCTGGAACAGCCCGTCGCCGCCGTTGTCCAGCACCACGTACGAGACCTCGTTGATGGTCTGCGGGGACGAGGGCACCTGGACACCGCGCATCCCGTCGGGCGGCAGCGCGCGGAGCGCGAGCAGCAGATCCTCCAGGGGTACGCCGTTGGTGTCGACGGTCAACGAGCCGCCCACCGCCCGGAGCACCCGGTCCAGCTTGACCGGATCGCTGCGCAGGTTCGCCTGGCCGGCGCTGTCCAGCATCGCCCGGAGGAGCTGCTGCTGATGGTGCTGCCGGTCGTAGTCGCCGCCGGGCAGGTCGTAGCGTTGCCGCACGTAGTCGAGCGCCTGAGCGCCGTTCATCCGCTGGCAGCCGACGGGGAAGACCCGGTTGGTGTGGATCGAGCGGACCTCGGTGTCCACGCACATCTGCACTCCGCCGAGCAGGTCGATCACCTTGCGGAAGCCGGAGAAGTCGATCAACGCGGCGCCGTCGAACCGGATCCCGGTGAGCCGGTTCAGCGTGGCGGAGAGCAGTTGGACGCCGGCCTGGCCACCACCGCCGTGCTCGTACGCGGCATTGACTTTGTCCTGACCGCCGCCGAAGCCGTTCGCGGCCGGAATGGCGACCAGCAGGTCACGCGGGATGGACACCAGGTATGCCTCCCGCCGCCCGGCGGGCACGTGCACGATGAGGATGGTGTCGGAGCGCTGATCCGGCCCGCTGTCGCCGGGCCTCCGGTCGGAGCCGACCAGCAGGTAGTTGAGCGCCCCGTCCAGGTCGGTCCGGTCGGTGCGGGCGCCGGGGGCGAGCAGTTGCTCCTTGGCCACCGTGCGGTCGTACCGGTGGCTCAGCGTCTTGAGCCCGACCACGGCGAGCCCGGCCAGCAGGACGAGGGCCAGGCCGACGCCGAGCAGGATCCGTGAGCCACGGGCGCGCCGCGACCGGGCGGGTTGGGCGCCGCCGGCCCGATCCGCTCCGTCTCGTCCGGACCTGGCCGTGACCGCCTCCCCGCAGCCGATACGTGAAACCTGCTCACGCCAGGCTACGGGCGGTGGGGGGACGGTCGCCGGCTTTCCGCGACTTCCGACCGACCGCCGCCGCTACTTGCGGCCGGAGATCACCTCGGGGTGGGTGAAGACGAACTCGGCGAGCTTGTCCTGCTTGACCGCCTGGAACATGGCCTGCGTCTCCTCGTTCAACGCCTCGCGGTTGTTGCTGTTGCCGTTGAACGTGCCGTTGTTGGTCTTGAGCATGGTCAGCTCGTTGGCGGTGACGCCGCGCATGGTGAAGATGAACTTCTCGATCGGCACGCCGCCGGTGTCCAGCACGAACGCCTTGCCGGCCGCCTTGATCAGCTGCTGGAGTTTCGCCGGGTTGGTCAGCATGCCGCCGTCCGTGGCCTTCTTGGCCATCGCCTTGATCAGCTGCTGCTGGTTCTGCTGCCGGTCGTAGTCGCCGCCGGGGAGGCCGTAGCGCTGCCGGGAGTAGTCCAGGGCGGCCCAGCCCTCCATCTCCTGGCAGCCCTTCTTGTGCACTACCTTGGTCCTCGGCTTGCCGGTCTTCTTGGCGTCGGCGTTCCACATCGGCTTGCCGTCGACGAACGACATGTGGTGCGACTCGACCTCGTGGCTCACGCAGATCCGCACCGTGCCGAGGGTGTCGATGACGTTCTTGAAGCCGCCGAAGTTGATGATCGCGGCGCCGTCGAAGCTGACCCCGGTGAGCCGCTTGATCGTCTGGGCCATCAGCTGGGCGCCACCCTCCCAGCCACCGCCGTTACGCGCGCCGGCCTCGAAAGCGGCGTTGATCTTCTCGGTGCCGCCGGCCCAGCCGCTCTTCGGAAACGCCGGGATCTGCGCCTCGGTGTCCCGGGGAATCGAGATCAGGTAGGCCTGGTCGTGCGAGGCCGGGATGTGCAGGATGATGATGCTGTCCGAGCGGACGTTGTCGGCGGCCCACCGCTCACGCGCGTCCACCCCGAGCAGCAGCATGTCGATCGGGCCGTCCAGGCTCGCCCCGCCCTCGGCGTCGGACTTGCCGGCCCCGCCCAGCAGGTCGCGCTGCGCGATGTCGCCGGTCGCCTGGCCGATCAGCACCTTGCCGCCGACGATGGCCACTCCGCTGCTGAGCATCAGCACGACGCCGACGATCACGGTCAGTCGCGCCCAGAGCGGGTCCTTGCGCCGGGGCCGCTTCTTCGCCGGCCCGCCGTCACCGGACCGGCCACTGCCGCCCCCGGACCGGCCACCCCCGCCGCCGGGCGGGCCACCACCTGGGCCGCGCCCCCCGGGACCTGGCTGCATCGGTATGGACGCGCCGGTCCGGCCGCTGGGGGCGGCGGACCCGGTGGACGAAGGGCGACGACTGGCCTGAACCGGCATGCGTGCTCCAGCTCGTGATCAGGAGGGGGCGGCACCACTGTACGTACATCAATTGGACTTGGCGAGTTCATCCCGGGTCAATTTGGACGCCGACTTCGCCGGCATGGTCGATCGTCGCCGCTCGATGGGCCATCCGGTCGGCCGTCCGCCGGTCTGCCGGCCGGCCGTCCGGGCCGCAGCGACGCGGGGCCGGCCCCCGGACCCGGTCAGCCGCCGTCGGTGCTCTTCTGCGGGTTCGCCTTGATCCAGTCCGCCATGGTGTCGGCCGAAATGGCCCGGTACATCGCCAGCGCCTTCTCCCGGTCGGAAACCACCACCGACTCACCGTTGATCGTCTCGCTGCCCGAGTTCGGGCTGGTCACGAAGGTGAGGTTCTGCCCGCGCAGGTTGCGGAACTGCAGCGCCATGTCCGCCACCGAGAAACCCTGGTCGACGGTGGCGGCGGCCGTCACCGACTGGAGGAAGTCGTGGAGTTTCTTCGGGTTGGCCAGCGTTCCGGTGCTCGCTGCCTTGTCCAGCAGCGCCCGGAGGAACTCCTGCTGGTGACGCATCCGGGCGAAGTCGCCTTCCGGGAACTGCTTGCGCTGCCGGATCCAGTCCAGTGCCTCCGCGCCGTCCATGTGGTTGGTGCCCTTGGTGAACGTCCGGTACGGCTTGTGGATCGAGGTGATGGTCCGCTCCACCTTCAGGTCGACCCCGCCGAGAGCGTCGGTGACCTGCTTGAAGCCGGCGAAGTCGATGGCCATCACGTGGTCGATGCGGACGTCGGTGAAGCACTCCACGGTGCGGACCGCCAGTGGCAGCCCGCCGAACGCGAACGCGGCATTGATCTTCGCGCGCTGACCGGAGCCGCACTGCGCGCCGGCGCTCTCCGGGATCGGCACGTAGAGGTCGCGCGGGATGGAGACCAGATACGCCTCCTGGTGGTCGGCCGGGATGTGCATCACGATGATCGTGTCGGCGCGCCACTGGCTCTTCGTGTCGACCGGCGCGTCCGGATCCCGGGAGTCGCTGCCGACCAGCAGAATGTTCAGGGCGCCATCGACGGTCTTGGCCGGCCGGCCGTCGGTGATCTGCGCGAACGGGTCGGTCCGGGCCAGGTCGCCGTCGAGGTTGCGGGCGTACACCCAGGCGCCGATGCCGCCGAGCAGCGCCAGCACCAGCACGGCGACGCCGGCCACCAGGCCGATCCGACCCCAGCGCGGCCGTGGACCGCGCCGGCCCGGCCCACCGGCGCCACCCGGTCCACCTGGTCCCCCCGGCCCCTGGGGAGTGCCCGGCCGGAGCTGCTCCTCGTCGTGGGACGGGTACCAGCGCGTCTCGGTCGGACGGGCGCGCCCGGCGGCGCCCCGGTCGGGGCCGGGCACCGACGCGCGCCCGGCGCTGCGGTGCAGGTACGGGCGCGGAACGCCTGCAGACGAGGTCGCTGACATGTAACTCAGGGTACGTAGCGGGAGCCACCGCCGCCTTCAGGCGACACTCAGCGGCCGGTCGCGCGCCGTGGGCTGGTTACCCTAGCTGCGCCCGGAAGTGCTCGATCGTGCGTCGCAGGCCATCTTCGGGCGCCACGCGCGGCTCGTATCCGAGCAGTTCACGGGCGAGCGTCAGATCGGGGCGGCGCATCTCCGGATCGTCGGCGCTACGGGTGACGTAGGTCACCTCAGACGTGCTGACGGAGAGAGACACGATCAACTCGGCCAGTTGCCGCATGGAGAGCTCGTGCTCGGTGCCGCAGTTGATCGGCCCGGTCTCGGACGAGTCGAGCAGCAGCAGGATGCCCCGCACCAGGTCCTCGACGAAACAGATCGAGCGGGTCTGGTTGCCGCTGCCGTGCACGGTGATCGGCTCGCCGCGCAACGCCTGGGAGATGAAGGTGGGAATGGCCCGACCGTCGTCCGGGCGCATCCGCGGGCCGTACGTGTTGAAGATCCGGACGATCGCCGCGTCGAGCCCCCGGTAGCGGTGGTAGGCCATGGTGGCCGCCTCGGAGAAGCGCTTCGCCTCGTCGTAGACACTGCGTACGCCGATCGGGTTGACGTTGCCCCAGTACGTCTCGCGCTGCGGGTGCTCCAACGGATCTCCGTACGCCTCGGAGGTGGAGGCCATCAGGAATCGGGCACCGTCGGCCACCGCGCGCTCCAGCAGGTGCAGGGTGCCCACCGAGCCGACCCGGAGGATCTCCACCGGCAGCTGGGCGAAGTCGGTGGGGCTGGCCGGCGAGGCCATGTGCAGGATCGCGTCGAACCGCTCGGCCAGCGCCGGATGGTCGGTCGGCAGGCCGTCGGAGATGTCGGCCTCGACCAGGGTGAAGGTTGACCGGTCCAGCAGGTGGGCGACGTTCTCCTTGGAACCGGTGACGAAGTTGTCCAGCGCCACCACCGTGCAACCGCGGGCGATCAGGGCGTCCACCAGGTGCGACGGGACGAAACCGGCCCCGCCGGTGACGAGGACGCGGTGACCGGAACCAAAGCGTTCAGCAACCTTCATGCCGGTCAGCCTACCGATCCCGGAAATGGCGGAAGGGCCTCCTGTTGACGCGTGGCGTCGTCCGGGAGGCCCTTCCGTTGGGCGGTGCGGTTAGTGGGCGCCGGCGCCGGTGAGGGCGCGCACCTCCAGCTCGGCGTACTTGTCCTCGTCGTGCTCCTTCGAGATGAGGGTGCCGATCCACCCGCAGAGGAAGCCGAGCGGGATGGAGATGATGCCCGGGTTGGACAGCGGGAACCACTGCCAGTCGTGATCCGGGAACATCGAGGTCGCCGCCCCGGAGACCACCGGCGAGAAGAACACCAGCAGTACGGCCGAGAGCAGGCCGCCGTAGATCGCCCACACCGCTCCGGAGGTGTTGAACCGCCGCCAGAAGAGGCTGTAGAGGATCGCCGGCAGGTTGCCCGACGCGGCGACCGCGAAGGCCAGGGCCACCAGGAACGCCACGTTCAGGTTCTGCGCGAAGATCGACAGGGCGATCGCGACGGCGCCGATCCCCAGAGCGGAGATCCGGGCGACGCGTACCTCCTGCCGTTCCGACGTCTTGCCCTTCTTGAGGACGTTGGCGTAGAAGTCGTGCGCCAGGCTGGACGAGGAGGCCAGGGTCAGCCCGGCGACCACCGCCAGGATGGTGGCGAAGGCGACCGCCGCGATGATCGCCAGCAGAGCCGCGCCACCCAGGTCGCCGCCGAAGAAGTCGATACCGAGTGCCTCGGCCAGCTGTGGCGCCGCGGTGTTGCCGGCCTTGTCCTGCGCGATGATCGCCTTGCTCCCGACCAGCGCCGCGGCACCGAAGCCGAGGGCCAGGGTGAGCAGGTAGAAGGTGCCGATGATGCCGATGGCCCAGAGCACGCTCTTGCGGGCCGCCTTCGCGGTCGGCACGGTGTAGAAGCGGATCAGGATGTGCGGCAGGCCGGCGGTGCCGAGCACCAGGGCGATGCCCAATGAGAGCAGGTCGACCTTGTTGTAGAAGGTCTGTTTCGCGCTGGCCACTTCGACGCCGTAACGCAGCCCTGGTTCGAGGAACGCGCTGCCCTTACCGGAGGATGCGGCGGCGTCACCGAGCAGCGACGACAGGTTGAACTTGTACTTGGCCAGCACCAGCAGCGTCATCAGCAGCGCGCCGCCCATCAGCAGGAACGCCTTGACGATCTGCACGTAGGTGGTGCCCTTCATGCCGCCCACGGTGACGTAGACGATCATCAGGGCGCCGACCATGATGATGGTGGCCACCTTGGCGGTGGCCGCGTCCATACCCAGGAAGGTCGTCCCGGGCCGGATGCCGAGCAGCAGCGCGACCAGTGCGCCGGCGCCCACCATCTGGGCCAGCAGATAGAAGATCGACACCGTGATGGTGGAGACCGCCGCCGCCGTACGCACCGGACGCTGCCGCATCCGGAAGGCGAGCACGTCGGCCATCGTGTAGCGGCCGGAGTTGCGCAGCAGCTCCGCGACCAGCAGCAGGGCCACCAACCAGGCGACCAGGAAGCCGATCGAGTAGAGGAAGCCGTCGTAGCCGTAGAGCGCGATGATGCCGGCGATGCCGAGGAACGAGGCGGCCGACATGTAGTCGCCACCGATCGCCATGCCGTTCTGGAAGCCCGAGAAGGACCGGCCACCCGCGTAGAAGTCGGTTGCCGTCTTGGTCTGCCGACTCGCCCAGATCGTGATGGCCAGGGTCACCGCCACGAAGACCAGGAAGAGCGTGATGGTCAGGTTGCGGGCGGTGTGGTTGGCCGCCTCGGCCGCGAGAAGCGGGTCAGCCGCGAGGACCGTCTTCATGGGTCACCTCCCCGATCTCGGCGCGGATGCGGTCGGCGATCGGGTCGATCTTCCGATCCGCGTACCGCGAGTAGAGCCAGGCGATCACGAACGTGGAGACGAACTGGAGCAGGCCGAAGACCAGCGCAATGTTGATGTTGCTGCCGAACAGCCTCGTGCCCATGAAGTCCCGGGCGTACGCGGAGAGAATGACGTAGAGCGCATACCACAGGAAGAACGCGACGGTCATCGGGAAGACGAAGCCGCGCAGCGCGCGCCGCAGCCCGGCGAACTCGTCCGACCGTTGTACGGCCAGATACTTGTCCGGCTGGGAAGCGGTCGGCGCGGGTGTGTCCGTGGACATCTGTGGATCACCACCTTCACAGGCGTGGGGGAGTTTCGCGCACCGTAGAGAGCGCGCTCCCCGCCGGGGAAGGCCGAGATCGATGCCGGTCGGCGAGTGCGCCGAGCGGTCGGCTGCCTGCGCCGAGTGACCCAGATCACCCCGGTGACCGGTCGGCCGACGCGAGCCGTCGTCAGGCCGCCCGGTCAGCCCGGAAGCCGCCGCTCAGCCGGGGAGCTCGTGGTAGCGACCGCGGTAGTGCAGCAGCGGAGTGGCGTCCCCGGTCAGGTCGACGGTCTCGATCGTGGCCTCCACCAGCAGCGCCCAGCCGTACTCCCGGGCGGTGTCCAGCCGGCAGCCGGCCCAGCCGCCAGCGTCCGCCGGCACCGGACCGTACGGGGTGTCGGTCCAGACACCGGAGGCGAAGAGCCCACCCGGGGCGGGAAAGAGGCCGGCGAACCGGTCGGCGAGCTGTCGGTGCGGCGGCCCGAGCGGAGCGACCGCGAACCGGCCCGACTCCTCGATCGCCGCCCACAGATCGGACTCCGCGTCGATGAGCCCGAGCAGCCGGTCCGGCTCCCCCTCGGCGACCAGGGTGGACGAGACGGTCAGCCCGGCCGGGCCGGGTGCCGTCCAGAGGGTCACCGGCGCGGCGAGTCGACCGCGCAGCCGGCGTACCGGTGACCGCTGCCCGGCCGGCACCGCGAACGGATCGGAATGGTGGATCTCGGCACCCGGCTCATGATTCACGTGAAACATTGTGACCCCACCGGCCGCGCCGGGGTGAAGGTCCCACCTAACGGCGGGGGGTGACCGTGGCCAGCAACTCCGGCTGCCGCCGGTCCAGCACGTCCCCGGACAGGTACGCGCCCAACAACGCCGCACCCAGCCCGTAGGCCGCGCCCACCGGCAGGGCCAGCCACAGCCAGGCGTTCCCGAGCAACGCCGCGGCCACCACCATCGGCACCGCGAGGATCACCGTGCTGACCATCGCCAGCACGGTGAGCAGTGCCTTCGCCACACCGGCGCCGCCGTTCATCGCGAATGGGTTGCTCGTCTCCGGCAGTGCGTACGCCCCGAGCACCGAGACGCCGCTGTTCACCGCCAGCCCGACGCCGTACGTGGCGGCCAGGGTGCCGGCCGTCAGCCCGATCCAGCTCGTCCGGCCGAGCACCACCGAGAGGACCACCGCGACGACCGCCAGCATTGGCAGCACGTACAGCGAGAAGGCCGTCATCCTTGCGCGCAGCTCGACCCGGCCGGGCACCCCGGCCACGACGTTCACGGCGTACGCGCTGCCGTCGAAGCCGAACTGGTTGGCCAGGGTGACCGAGGCGAGCACGCCGACGAAGAGCATGGAGAGGGTGACCAGAGCCGGCGACGTGTCGCTGGCGCCCGTCGTCAGACCCTGGTCGTCCTCGACCGAGAAGATCGAGCCACCCAGGTTGACCATCACCGGTACGAAAATGCCGACCACCGCGATCGTGATCAGGTTGGCCCGACGTCGGGCGTCGCGCCACCAGTAGCGGGCCTCCCGGGCGACCAGCGCCCCGAACCGGTCCCGCCGGAGCCAGCCGGCCAACCGCGGAAAGAGCTGGGCGACCGCGCCACCCGCACCACCCCGCCGGACCGGTGCCGGGCCGGCGCTCACCGCGCCCACCATCGCCGATTCCAACGACCGTGACCACCAGGCCAGCAGGGCGCCGAGCGTCACCACCGTGATCAGCAGCTTGATCGGTGCGGCCCAGGCCCGACCCTGGGCCACGTCGATGCCGGCGGTCCACGGCGCGCCGAACGGCGTCCAGCCGATCACGGTCGCCACCCCGGTCAGCCGGGTCCAGTCCGCCTCGCGTAGCGCGGCGAGGCCGAAGACCTGCAACGGGCCGAGCAGCGCGGCGGCCACCGCCAGCAGGACGGCCGCGAAATCACGTACGCGGCGGGACCGCAGCATGGTGGCGAAGGCACTGGTCACCGCCCTGCTGGCGGCCACGCAGAGCAGCAGCCCACCGATCACACCGACCAGGGCCACCAGGGCCGCCGACCAGCCACCCAGCGCCCAGGCGGTGAGCACCAACCCGAGCGACGCGATCAGCACCGCCAGCACCGGCACGCTGAGCAGGGCTGCGGCGAAGAGACCGGCGACCAGCGTGCGGCGGGGCAGCGGCAGCAGCGCGAACCGGGCCGGGTCCAGTGTCTCGTCCACGCCGAAGAAGACCAGCGGCAGCAACAGCCAGCCGAGCACCAACAGCCCGCCGCCGGCCGCCGCGACCAGCACCGCGTACCGGCCGTTGCCCGTCACGCCGGGGGCCGCGAAGAGGAAGAAACCGCCGACGGCGAACCAGAGCCCGAACAGGGCACCGCCCACGAACAGCGCGATCCGCCAGCGCTGCCCCCGGAAGTTGTTGCCCATCACCCGCAGCTTGAGCCGCAGGAATCCCCGGGCGGAGACGGTGCGGGCCGGCCCGGCGGGCACAGCCGGGGCGCTCACTGGGAGAGCCACGACAACTCCTCACCGGTGGCGGTGCGCCCGCCGACCACCTCGACGAAGACCTGCTCCAGCGACCGCTCGCCGCGCACGTCACCGATCGTGCCGACCCGCTTGATGGTGCCTCCGGCGAGGATCGCCACGTGTGAGCAGAGACGCTCGACGACCTCCATCACGTGACTGGAGAACACCACCGTGCCGCCGCCGGCCGCGTAACGGGTGAGAATGTCCCGGATCAGCGCGGCGGAGACCGGGTCGACCGCCTCGAACGGCTCGTCCAGCACCAGCACCCGGGGGCCGTGCAGCAGCGCGCACGCCAGGCCGATCTTCTTCTTCATGCCCGCCGAGTAGTCCACCACCAGCGTCCGTCCGGCGTCGCCGAGCGCCAGCACGTCCAGCAGCTCCGCGGCACGCTGGTCGACCACCGCCGGGTCCATCCCGCGCAACAGCCCGTTGTACGCCAGCAACTCCGCCCCGGTCAGGCGGTCGAAGAGCCGCACCCCGTCGGGCATCACACCGAGCAGCCGCTTGGCGGCGACCGGATCCCGCCAGACGTCGTGGCCGAGCACCCACGCCGAGCCGGCGTCCGGACGCAACAGCCCGACCGCCATCGACAGGGTGGTGGTCTTGCCGGCGCCGTTGGGGCCGAGCAGGCCGTAGAAGGAGCCGGCCGGAACGTCGAGGTCGACACCGGCCACCGCGATCGTGCCGTCGAACCGCTTTGCCAGGCCACGCAGTGCGAGCGCGGGTTGGGCATCAGTCATGAGCCGACGCTATCCGTCGACCGCCAGTTCCGCGCTCCGGCGACGGGTGGACCCGACCTCCTCCCCGTGGCGTAGGGCCCCCAGAGCGACTGGTGCGAGGTGCTGATCCCTACAGCCGCAGTGCCTCGGGAGTGTGCAGGCGGAGCATGGTGGCGGCGACGTCGGCGGGGGCCCGCCGACGGGTGGCCATCGACACCGCCACCATCACGGTGAAGGCCAGTGGCACCGTCCAGGCGGCCGGCTGCGCGATGAGCGTGGCCGGCCAGCCGGACAGCGGCGGGCCGAGCACGGTGACCACCACGGCGCCGATCGCCGCGCCACCACCGACCAGCACCCCGGCGGCGGCCCCCAGGTCGGTCAGCCCACGCCACCAGATGCCGAGCACCAGCAGCGGGCAGAAACTCGACGCGGCGACCGCGAAGGCCAGCCCGACCACCTGTGACACGTCCAGCCCCGAGACGTGCAGCGCCAGCACCGCCGGCACGCTGCCGGCGATCACCGTGGCCAACCGGAAGCCGCGGACCGAGCCCCGGCCGAGCACGTCCGTGGAGATCACCCCGGCGACGCTGGTCAGCAGCCCGGACGAGGTGGACAGGAACGCCGCGAACGCCCCCGCCGCGACCAGCGCGGCCAGCAGGCGTCCGGCCAGCCCGTCGCCGAGGGCCGCGCCGGGCAGCAGCACCACCACCGCGTCGGTCTGCCCGCTGACCAGCAACTGCGGGGTGTAGATCCGACCGAGCACCCCGTACAGGGTGGGCAGCAGATAGAACGCACCGACCAGGGCCAGCACGACCAGCGTGGTCCGGCGGGCCGCCGCGCCGTCGGGATTGGTGTAGAAGCGGACTAGCACGTGCGGCAGGCCCATGGTGCCCAGAAAGGTGGCCAGGATCAGCGAGTACGTGGCGAACAGGCCCCGATCGTCGTCGCCGGCGGCGCTGGGCAGCAGCCAGTCGCCGGCGTCGGTGGCCACCCCGGACACCTCCGGCACCGGGTCGCCGGCCGCGAAGGTCAGCTCGTCGCCGGGGCGTACCTCCTGGATGTCGCCGTCGGGCAGGGTGAGGGTCGCGCGGTGCTCGACCACGACGGTGGTCGCGGCCCGGAACGTCGGCCCGTCGGGCGGGGTCACCGCCGGCCGGGCATCGGCCTGCCACTGCAACGCCAGGAAGATCGCCGGTACGGCGAGCGCCGTCAGCTTGAGCCAGTACTGGAACGCCTGGACGAAGGTGATCGCCCGCATCCCGCCGAGCGCCACGTTCGCGGTGACCACGGCGGCGACCAGTAGAGCACCGATCGGGTACGGGGCGCCGGCCACCGTGGCCAGGGTGAGCCCGGCGCCCTGTAGCTGCGGCACCAGGTAGAGCCACCCGATGAAGATCACGAAGGTGGTGGCCAGGATGCGCAGGCGGCGGGAGCCCAGCCGCAGCTCGCAGAAGTCGGGCAGGGTGAACGCGCCCGAGCGGCGCAGCGGCGCGGCCACGAAGAGCAGCAGCGCCAGGTAGCCCGCGGCGAACCCGACCGGATACCAGAGCACGTCCACGCCGTACTTCAGGACCAGGCCGGCGATGCCCAGGAAGCTCGCCGCCGACAGGTACTCCCCGCCGATGGCGGCGGCGTTCCAGGTCGGGCTGATCGCCCGGGAGGCCACCAGGAAGTCAGAGGTCGTCCGGGCCAGGCGCAGCCCGTAGAAGCCGATCCCCAGGGTGACCAGGGTGACCACCGCGATGGCCGGGACCACGTAGTCGTTGGCCACCTCAGCGCTCCGACCGCTGCACCAGGTCGGTGAAGTCCTGTTCGTTGCGTTCGGCCAGCCGCACGTACGCCCAGCCCACCCCGATCAGGAACGGAAAGGAGGCCACACCGAGCAACAGCCAGGGCAGGTTGACGCCCGCGACGGTGGTCCGGCCCAACGACGGTGCGATGGCGAACAGCCAGGGCAGCCCGCCGAGCCCGATCGCCACCACCAGCGACAGCCGCAACGCCAGCGCGAGCTGCGCCCGGACCAGGCCGCGGACCAACGCCTCACCGACCTGGGTCTGCTGGGCCAGGTCGGCGCGGGTCCGCTCGGCGCGGCTGTCCGGCCGGGTGATGTCGGCCAGCACGATCCGGGTTCGCCGAGGTGGCGGTGCCGCGCCGTCCGTCCCCACGTCAGGGATTCGCATGGCCACCCCGGCAGTCTCGCCCGCCGTACCGGATTGTCAAGCGGCGACTCTCACCAGAGTCGCGTACCGGGGCAGTCCGTCAGCTCGGCGGTTGTCGGCATGGTCGCCAGGTCCCGTCGCGCCCTTTGCCGGCCGAGGTTCGCCCCCCAGAGGCCATCCCGGGGCAGCTCGGCGGCAATCTGCCCCAGCGCACAGGCGCGCATCGGCTCGGGCAACCGGGCCAGGGCCGGCACGGCGTCCGCCGACAGCCCGGACACGTAACTGACGTCCAACCGGCCGGTCCTCAGGTACCGGTCGACGTTTCGGTCGGCGATCAACCGATCCGGATTGACCAGGGCCAACCCGAGCAGCGCCAGCACCGCCGTGCCGACCACCAGCCGGGGCAACCAGGCGGCCCGCAGCCGCACCACCGCCACCCCGACCAGGACGAAGAGCAGTCCGAGCCAGAGTTCGACGGTCGTCACGAAGAGCCGGAGGCGGGTGGCGCCGTACGCGTCGGCGTAGACCTGCATCCGGTAGAGCGCGGAGGCGACGACCACCAGGCTGAGCGCGGCGAGCGTGCCGAGCAGCGTACGAACCAGCAGCCGGTCGGCTCGGGTGGCCTTCGGTGCCCGGCGGGCGGCGACCGCGATCACCAGCAGGGTGAGCGCGGTGACGGCGAGCAACTGCCAGAACCCGCCACGGGCGTACTGGGCGTAGGTGAGCCCGGCCGTACGCAGTACGTGCCCCGCGCCGCCGAAGAACACCGTGAGCTGGACCAGCACGAACGCGGCGAACAGGGTGTCGAGCAGCACCAGCGGGAGGGTCCACTCCAGCCGGTGGGCCGGCCGGGACGGCCCCGGCCGCAGGCCCTCCAGGTCGGGTGGGCGGCTGACCAGGTACGCGGCACCGACCAGACCAGCTCCGATCAGCACCAGACGCACCAGCCAGCCAACGACACCACCCGGTGAGATGTCGGGCAGGAGACCCGTGACCAGATCGGCGAAGACCGCGTCGGCGGAGGCGAAGAGCAGACCGAACAGCGTCAACAGGCCAGCGGAGATCGCCAAGCTGCTCAGGATGCGCCCGACACCGATTCCCGCACCGGTCGGACGGGTGTCGCGCAGTCCGCGTACCGCCCAGGGGAGCGCCCGGACCGTCGCGGCCGGCTGCAGCGTCGCGGCCACCAGCATCCCGAGCGGGCTCCGCCCGCCGGTCACCGCGAGTGTCCCGGTCACCGCCGCCGCGACCAGGCAGAGCGTGAAGAGCCAGCCGGCTGCGCGGACCGTGCCGACGGCGACCAACGCGATCGTCGCGGCGGCCCAGGCGACCTGTGCCGCCCGCCCCGGTGCCCCCGTGGCACCGGGACTGGCGGTGGCCACCGCGGCTGGCGGTGCCAACGCGACAGTGGTCGGTTGCGGCGTGGTGGCGGTGGCCGCCGCGGTCTGGACGGCGGCGGTGACCAGGGCGGCGGTGGCGGCCAGCGCGGCCACCAGCCAGCCGAGGCCGGGACGAACCATCGTGAGCGTAACGGCGCCGACGACCGCCGCCGCCGTCAGCGCCGCCAGGACCAGCGGACGGGCGGAGCCGGACGGCCCCGGCCAGCGCCGCTCGATCAGGGACGGTGGCCCGGGCAGGGCCGGTGCGGCCGGCCACGATTCGGGCTGACCGGCGGCCGGGCCCGGTCTGACGGTCGGGAGGACCTGCGGTCCGGTCGGCCCGGTGGCCGGAACCGGGGTGATGCCAGGGCTGGTCATGCGACCTCTTTCCGGTGTGGCCCGTCGCTCGGGATGGTGACCTGGATGCGGCAGCCGGGCAGATCAACCCGGTGCGGTGGCCTGACGGGTTCGAGGACGGCGATCCGACCGCCGTGCAGTTCGACGACCCAGCGGGCGATAGCCAGGCCGAGCCCGGTCCCGCCGCCGGCGGATCGATCACCGCGGGTGAACCGTTCGAAGACCCGGGACCGCTCGCCCGGAGAGATGCCCTGGCCCTCGTCGCTGACCTCGAAGCAGAGTTGGTCGGCGTGTTCCTCGGCGCTCACCCGCACGGTGCCGCCGGCCGGGCTGTGCCGTGCCGCGTTGTCGAGCAGGTTCGCGAAGACCTGGTGCAGCCGCCACGGGTCCGCGTGGACGGTCAGCGGCACCGGCAGTTCACGGAGCTGGAAGCGCACATCCAGCGCCGCGCCGGACGCGCTGGCGGTGGCGTGCTCCACCGCCTCGTCGAGGAAATCCCCCACGTCGATGCGTACCCGGCGCAGCGGCACCACCCCGGCGTCGAGGCGGGACAGGTCGAGCAGGTCGGCGACGAGATGCCCGAGCCGCTCGGTCTGGGCCAGTGCCGAGCGCAGCGCCGCCGGCTCGGGGTCGGCCACCCCGTCCACCATGTTCTCCAGCACGCCCTGCAACGCGGTGATCGGCGTCCGCAGCTCGTGTGAGACGTTGGCGATCAACTCACGTCGACGCTGGTCCGCGGCGTGCAGATCCTCGGCCATCCTGTTGAACGCCTGAGCCAGCTCGCCGACCTCGTCGCGGGACGTGGCGCGTACCCGGCGGGTGTAGTCGCCACGAGCCATCGCGCCGGCGGCGGCCGTCATCTCGCGCAGCGGCGAGGTCATCCCGTGGGCGAGCACCTGTGAGGTGACCAGCGCGATGCAGATGACCGTGATCGACGTGCCAGGTGGGAGCCAACCGATGCCGTACCAGAAGTAGCCGATGGCCACGGCCCAGGAGGCGACAAGCAGAACGCCGAGCTTCATCTTGATCGAGCGGACCGGGTCCAGTGGACGGGGTAACACGCGATTCAGCCAGTCCAACAGCCGGACGGTCACGCGGGCACCTCCAGGGCGTAGCCGACGCCGTGGACGGTCCGGATCAGGTCGGCACCGAGCTTGCGCCGCAGCGCCTTGATGTGGCTGTCCACCGTGCGGGTGCCGCTCCCGTCGACCCATCCCCACACGTCGGCGAGCAGCCGTTCCCGGGGGAGCACCGTGCGGGGCCGCCCGGCGAGGTGGACCAGCAGGTCGAACTCGGTCGGCGTGAGGTGCACGTCCGCGCCGGCCCGGCGGACCCGCCGCTCGGCCTCGTTGATCTCGATGTCACCGAGGCGGATCGCGGGCGGCGTCGGGGCGGCCGCCCGCTCCACCCGCCGCAGCAGGACGTGCACCCGGGCGGCCAGTTCCCGCATCGAGAAGGGCTTGGTGAGGTAGTCGTCCGCGCCGACCGCGAGCCCCACCAGCAGGTCGGTCTCGTCGTCCCGGGCGGTGAGCATCAGCACCGGCACCGGCCGGTCGGCCTGGATCCGACGGCACACCTCCAGGCCGTCGAAGCCGGGCAGCATCACGTCGAGGACGACGAGATCCGGCTGGCCGGTGCGGAACTGCGCGACGGCGCTGGGCCCGTCCGCCGCGACCTGCACCGTGAAGCCCTCGGCCCGCAGTCGGACGGCGATGGACTCGGCGATGGTGCGTTCGTCCTCGACAACCAGTATCCGACGTTCCTTCATGGGTCCCGACTGTAGGGAGCCCCCGTGGAGATCGGTGGGTTGCGTTGTGAACAACCTGTGGAGAACCGCTCATGCCTGTGGATAACTCCGGGGCGGTTGCCACGAGCAGGCCGTTCTCCCGGTCGGCGAGGTCTGCCGCAGCGAGCAGCCGTTCCCCCCTGGCCCTGTCGCTGGCCGACATCTTCTGACCGTCGCCCAGGTCGTCGTCGACCTTCACGCCGAAGCGGGGCCGGTGGCGCAGTGCCACCGGCCCCGCTTCGTCTGACCGTCAGCTGATCGGTACGACCAGGTCCACGGACATGCTGCCGCTGGCCGGGACGGTGAACAGCCCCAGCTTGCGGGTGCCGTCCGGCTGCGTCACCAGGTAGCGACCGTCGAACTGCTTCTCGCCGAGCGACGTGTTGTAGGTGAAGAAGATCCGCTGCGGCCCCTTGAGTCGGAGACTGAACTCACCGTCGGTGAGCCAGCCGCTGCCCGCGATGTCGCCGGTGTCTGCGCTACGGGCGATGACGAACCCGCTCGTGAAGGGGGTGCGGTCGGGCGTACGGAAGGTGCCGGTCAGCTCGACGCCCTGGTCGAGCTGGGCGTTGTGGGTAGCGGTCGCACCGGCGGTCACCGTCACCGGGGTGGCGGTGAACCGGCTGGGCTTGTCGCCGGACCACTCACTGGCGTACGGGTTGCCGCCGAACACCAACGGCCAGGCGTACGGGCCAAGCCGCTTGATGGTGTAGACGCCGTGCTCGTCGGTGGTGGCGTCCTCGGCCCCGACCCCGGGGTGGCCGGTCAGCACCGAGACACCGGCGCTCGGCACCGGCTTGCCGGTCACGTCGGTGACCGTGCCCGTGACCGTGCCGGCCCGGTCCAGATTGACCCGCGGCCCGGTGACAACCTGGCCGGCGGTCGCGGCGACGGCGACTGCCTTCCGCTCGTCGCCGGAACCGCCGCTGGCACCCACCCACTGGCGGCCGTAGGTGTCGTCTCGCGGCACGGCGAAGAGCTTGTAGGTGCCGGCGGCGAGCGGTCCCACCTGGATCCGGCCCTGGCCGTCGCTGCAGTCGCCATAGCCGTCGGCGAGTGACGCCTGCTTCGCAAGGAACGTGTCCAGGCAGATGTTCGGCACGGGCGCGCCGCTCTGCCGGTCGACGATGGTGGTGCTGATGACCGCGCCGGGCCGCAGCTTCACGGTCAGCTTGGTGTCGCGGTTCGCCTTCACCCGCACCCCGGTCACCTCGCGGAAGAAGTGGAGCTTGTCCGGTGCGTCCAGGTAGAGGGTGTGGGTGCCCTGCGGCAGGTCGGTGACGGTCACCGTGCCGGTGCCGTTGCTGCAGATCGACTGGGCGCAGAAGTTGGCGACCGGGGCGCCCGTGACCGAGTCGATGGCGGCCAGAGTGACCGTGCCGGTGCCGAGCAGGCTGTCCGCGATGGTCGTCTGCTGCCCGCCGCGGACGTCGACCAGGTCGGCATCCTCGTAGGCAAGCTTGCCGCGGTAGTACTGCTGCCGGTCACCGGTGGCCAGGCGGACCTTGTAGGAGCCTTGGAGCACCTGGACGGTGAACTCACCGTTGTCGTCGGTCTGCGTCGATGCTCCGCCGTACATGTTCGACGTGTTGACGTCGACGCTGGCGTCGGCGAGCGGGGCGCCGGCCGCGCTGGTGAACCGGCCGGTGAGCGAGCCCGCCGGCAGCACCGTCTCGTTGACCACGGTCGCCTCGTCCGCCTTCACCTCGAAGACGTCGGCACTCACCTCGTCGAGCTGGCCGGGCACGTACTGCTCCTGGTAGGAGCCCTCGATCGGTTGGAGGGTCACTCGGTAGCGGCCCGGCCGGGCGGCGATCGTGAACCTGCCCTGGTCGTCCGTGCGGCCGCCCGCCCAGGCGTTGGTGTCGGCCTCTCGGGCCGTGACTGCCATGTCCACCACCGGGGCCCCGGTGGTGGTGACGAGGCGGCCGGTGATGGTGCCCGTACGGAAGAGCTGCTCGTCGATCCGGGTGGTGCCACCCGCGGTGACGGTCACCGGGTCGGCGTCCCAGATGGCGACCTGCTGGTGGTGGTACTGCTCGGGCTTGTCCCAGGGGAAGTAGCCCACCACGTACGAGCCGGCGGCCAGCCCCGCGACGGTATAGGTGCCGTCGGCGTCGGTGCTGGTGGAGCCGGCGTAGTCGTAGCTGTCGCTCTTGTAGAGCTGCACGAGTACCTCAGCGGCGGCGGTGCCCGCGCCGGTGGTCACTCCAGTCCGATGCGCTCCGGGCGGGCCGAGGCGGAGCCGAGCCAGGTGTGCGGGTTGCCGTACCAGCACCAGCCCAGCTTCGGTGCGCCCTGGCTGATCCAGAGAGCCGGGACCCGCTTGTCTCCGCATCGGGAGCCGACCAGGGAGAAGCACCTGTTGGTGGCCAGCGCGGCCGGGTGCAGCGTGACGAAGGCGAGCCCCTCGTCGATGGTGAGCGGCAGTCGGCCCTGGGCGGTGATCCCTTCCATCGCCGTGGAGGGGGCCAGATTGCGGTACTCCTCGCCCCGGTCGACGTCGAAGAGCAGGTACGCGGACCCGTCCGGCACTTCCAGCTCCTTGATCGGGTCGAAGCGGGGCAGGTCGTCCTCGGCGTAGTGCCGGTCGAGGAAGCCGGGCTTGCGCTTGCCGACCAGGGTGGTGAGTTCCAGTCGTGCCTGCACCGGGATCAGGGCCCGGGTGATGACGAGCAGGAACGGCACCCGGGCGTCGGTGGGCGCGGGCAGGTCGGCGGCGCCGTCGGCAGCCCTGGTTCGCAGCGGCGCGACCAGGTCGCGGAAGGCGGGCTCGGGCAGGTCGGCGAGGGCGGGATAGCCGAGCTGGACCAGTCGGTCGAGCTGGCGGTCGAACTCGGTTTCGGCGTCGAACGGAGTCTCGGTCACGGCGGCCTCCTGGAAGTCGTACGGATTAGCGTACAACGTACGGGAGGTGCCGTCCTGTTCCCGGTTCAGCGACTCCAGTCCTGCTTCGCGGCCCTGACCAACTTGTCCTTCAGCTCGCGGGTGTGCCGCCGGCTCACCGGTAGCTCGGTTGCGTCGATCACCACCACGTACCCGGAGTTGACCAGTCGCAGCTCCGCGATCAACTTCAACTGCACCAGGTACGACCGGTGCACACGGACGAAGCCGGCGTCGGCCCACCGCTCCGCCAGCGTGGCCAGCGAGACCCGAACCAGGTGTGACCCCTCCGCGGTGTGCAACCGGGCGTAGTCTCCCTGCGCCTCCACCCAGCGCACCGCCGAGCGGGGCAGCATCCGGGTGGTGCCGGCCAACTCGATCGGGATGGTCGGGTCCTCCTCGGCCCGGGCGAGTGCCGCCGGGTGCGACGGAACGACCCGCGAGCCGATCACCCGACGCAGCGACTCGGCCAGCCGTTCGGCACGCACCGGCTTGCGCACGTAGTCGGTGGCTCCCAGGTCGAAGGCGTCCACCGCGCCGTCGTCGTAGGCGGTGACGAAGACGATCGCCGGTGGCCGGGCGAACCGGCGCAGCACCCGGGCCAGCTCCATGCCGTCCAACCCCGGCATCCGGATGTCCAGGAAGACCACGTCCACGTCACCGTCGCGCAGCAGCCGCAGCGCCTCGGTGGCGTCTCCGGCCGTGTGCAACCGGGACACGCGGGGGTCGGCCCGCAGGTGGTACGCCAGCTCGTCGAGCGCCGGAGGCTCGTCATCGACCGCCAGCACTCGGAGGAAGCCGGACGCGTTCACTCTGCTGCCCCGGTTCGCTCGCTGCGCTCGTTCACGATCCGGCCCGTACGCCGGGATGGAACTTCGGCACCCGCATGCTCACCCGGGTGCCCGAGCCCAGCCCGGTCTCGACGACCAGACCGAACCTGTCGCCGAAGACCGACCGCAGTCGCTCGTCGACGTTGGAGAGGCCGACGTGCTGGCCCGGGTCGTCGCCCGGGTCGCCGGTGCCGCGCGCCAGCTCGGCGATGCCGGCGGTCAGCGTGGTCGGATCCATTCCCACCCCGTCGTCCTCCACGGTGATGTGGCATTCGGCGCCCGCGTCCCGGGCCTCGATGCTCACCATGCCCGTGCCCGGCTTGCGGGACAACCCGTGCCGGACCGCGTTCTCCACCAGCGGTTGCAGGCACAGGAACGGAAGCGTCACCGGCAGCACCTCCGGGGCGATCTGCAGCCGTACCTGCAACCGGTCGCCGAACCGGGCACGCTCGATGGTCAGGTAGCGGTCGATCGACCGCAGCTCCTCGGCCAGCGTGGTGAACTCCCCGTGCGCCCGGAACGAGTACCGGGTGAACTCCGCGAACTCCAGGATCAGCTCCCGGGCCCGCTCCGGGTCGGTGCGGACGAACGACCCGATGGCGGTCAGCGCGTTGTAGATGAAGTGCGGGCTGATCTGCGCTCGCAGCGCCCGGACCTCGGCCCGTGCCAACCGCTCCCGCGACGAGTCCAGCTCGGCCAGGGCGAGTTGGTTGCCCGCCCAGTGCGCGGTCTCCAGGGTGGCCTGCACCAGCCCGGGTGCCGGCGGGCTGTCGGCGATGGCCACCAGCGCGCCGACCACCCGGCGGTCCGCGCCGTGCAGCGGCGCGATGACCGCCCCTCGGGCCGGACAGTCGACCCGGTCGCACTGCAGCTCCTGCTCGTTGAGCACCGTCGAGCGCCCGGTGTCCACCACCCGCCGGGCCGCCGCGAGCAGTTGCTCGCCGTGGTGCGCGCCGCGCCCGTCGAGGGCGAGCACCCGGTCGGCGTCGGTGAGCGCCAGCCCGGCCGCGCCCACCAGAGCACGCAGGTGGCGTACGGCTTTCGCCGCGCCCGCCGGGCTCAGTCCCGCCCGCAGTGGTTCGGCCGCCAACCCGGCCGTGTGCAGAACGTCGTAGGTGGCCCGCTGGGTGGCGGTGGCGATGCCCCGGCGAGCGCGTAGCCGTAGCACGGCCAACAGGGCCGCGGTCAGCGCGGTGACCAGCGAGACGACGCCGACGACGGCGGAAAGGTTGCCACTCACGCAGCGATCCTGGCCTCTGCGGCCCGGCCCGCCAACCCCCTAGTAGGCACCCTTGCGGGCGAGCACCACTCCGACGGTGCGCCACAGGATGCTCAGGTCGTACGCCAGCGACCAGTTGTCGACGTAGTAGAGGTCCAGTCGGACGGACTCGTCCCAGGACAGGTCGGAGCGCCCGGACACCTGCCAGAGGCCGGTCATGCCGGGGCGGACCAGCAGCCGGCGGCGTACGTCGCCCAGGAAGTCACCGTCGTCCGCGGGCAGCGGGCGGGGCCCGACCAGCGACATCTCACCCCAGAGCACATTGATCAGCTGTGGCAGCTCGTCCAGGGACGAGGCCCGCAGGAAACGGCCCACCGGGAAGACCCGCGGGTCCTCCTTCATCTTGAACAGCATGCCGTCGGTCTCGTTGTGGTCGACCAGGCTGGCGAGTCGGTCCTCGGCATCGACGTACATGGTCCGGAACTTCCACACCCGGAAGGTGCGCCCCTCGTGCCCGACCCGGGGCTGGCGGAAGAAGACCGGCCCGGTGTCGGAGATCCGGATCGCCACGGCGACGGAGAGGAAGAGCGGGACCAGCAGCAGCAGACCGAGCCCGGCCGCGACCCGGTCCAGCAGGTTCTTGGCCAGCAGCGCCGGCCCGGACAGGGTCGGCTCCTCGACGTACAGCAGCGGCAGACCCTCGATCGGCCGGATGTGCACCCGGGGGCCGGCGATGTCGGTCAGCTGCGGAGCGACCACCAGGTCGACTCCGGAGCCCTCCAGTTGCCAGGCCAGCCGGCGCAGCTCGCCCGGCTCGGCGCTGGCCGAGCCGCAGACCGCGATGGTGTCCCCGCCGACCTCCCGCACCAGGGCCAGCACGTCCCGGCCGGCGTGCACCGGCACCGGGGTCGGCATTCCCCGGGCCGCCGCGTACCCGTCGGTGATGTGGATGGCGACCGGCACCAGGCCGGCGTTGGGGCTGCGGGTGACCGCCGCGTAGACCTCCAGGCACTCCGGCAGGGTGCCGACCAGCACCATCCGGTGCGCGGCCTGGCCAGCCCGCCGACGGATGTAGTGCAGTGCCCAGCGGGCCACGAAACGACCCCAGAGGATCAACAGCGTCGCACCGACCAGCGCTGTGCCCACGGTGAACCGGGACAGCTGGGTCACGGTGGAGAACGCGAGGAAGGAGACGCTCGCGGCCACCGTCACCGAGGCCCGGATCACACGTTTGAACTCGTCCGGGCCGAGCCCCAGGTAGCGCCGGTCGTACGCCCTGTTGCTCCAGAGGATGACCACCCAGCCGAGCGGAAGCAGCAGGTAGGAGACGGTGTGGAACCAGGTCGGGTCCTGCTGGGTGCCGCTGAAACCGGAGGCGGCCTGGTCGAAGAGCTGGATCGCGATCCAACTGGCGAACGCCGCTGCGGCGAAGTCGAGCAACAGGAGGGTCGCGATGTAGGGGCGGTGCCAGCGGGAGACACGACGTCGCGCCCTGGTCCACGCCGACCGGGGGACGCCGTTGTGTGACGGCGGCGTCGGCGGCTGGATCTCGAAGCTGTCGACGTGCCGCACGAGTCTGCTCCGGCCTTCGTTGGATACCGGGCGCTGGAGGCTTGCCGTCACCTCACCCATGTCCTCCCGCATGACTCGGGCCGCTCACTCGGCGTGAGGGCCCGGGTCGCCCACCGTCCCAGTCTCCCACGCGGGCTCCGACCGGTCGCAGCCCCGAAGGAGATTGGCGACCGATGGTGCCGGCGGGATCTGGCCGACTTCCGCACCATTTCAGAAGCCGGGGACCGGGCCACTATACCGATGGATGCGCGCATGGCGAGAACGGTGGACCGGAGCTTCGGCTCACTCAGGTCGATTCCGCTCCGTAGTCGACGAGTGGAATTACTCACCGTACGAGTCGAGACAACCGTCGGTCAGCCAGGGGTTTGCCGCCGGTCTGGCAGGTCGGGCAGTACTGGAGGCTGGAGTCGGCGAAGGACACCTCCCGTACGGTGTCGCCACACACCGGGCAGGGCAACCCGGTGCGGGCGTGCACCTTCAGCCCGGAGCGTTTCTCGCCCTTCAGCTCCGCGGCCCGCTGCCCGGAGGACCGTGTGACCGCGTCGCCGAGCACCTGCCGGGTGGCCGCGTGCAGGGTGGCGAGTTGGGCCTCGGTGAGACGGTCGGTGATCGCGAACGGGGACAGCTTGGCCTCGTGCAGGATCTCGTCGGAGTACGCGTTGCCCACCCCGGCCAGCACCGACTGGTCGGTCAGCACCCCCTTGACCTGCCCGCGGCGGCTGCGCAACCGCTCGGCGAACGTGGGCAGGTCGGCGGCGAGCGCGTCCGGGCCCAGCTTGGCGACCCCGGGCACCGTCGTCGGGTCGGTGACCAGGTACGCGGCCAGCTTCTTCTGCGTGCCGGCCTCGGTGAGGTCGAAGCCGGAGCCATCGTCGAGGCGGACCCGTACCGCGATCGGACCCTTGCCGGGGCGCAGCGGGGTGGTGGCCGGAAACGCCTCCCGGTAGTGCAGCCAGCCCGCCCGCGCGAGGTGGACCACCAGGTGCAGGTCACCCTCGAACAGCACGTCGAGGAACTTGCCGTGCCGGCGGGCGTCGACCACCGCCCGACCGGCGACCGCGGACGGTGCCGGGTCGTACGTCTTCAGGGCGCTGATCGCGGCGATCTCCAGCCGGTCGACACGCCGCCCCACCGCGCGCTGCCGCAGGTAACCCGCGAGCGCCTCAACCTCCGGTAGTTCGGGCACCGCACAACGGTAGCCTTTCCTTCCGTGAGAATCGTGGTGGCGCACAACCGGTACCGGGAGGCCCAGCCCTCCGGTGAGAACACGATCGTCGACTCGGAGATCGCTCAGCTCACCGCCGCCGGTGTCGAGGTGTTGCCGTTTCTCCGCAGTTCGGACGAGATCCCGTCGATGTCGAAGGCGGCCAAGGCGCTGCTGCCGATCTCGCCGATCTGGGCGCCGCGCGCCCAGCACGATTTGAGCCGGCTGCTCACCGAGCACCGGCCGGACGCGCTGCACCTGCACAACCCGTACCCCCTGCTGTCGCCCTGGGTGGTGCGGACCGCGCACCGGCACGGCGTGCCGGTGGTGCAGACGGTGCACAACTACCGGCAGGTCTGCTCCTCGGGGATCTACTTCCGCGACGGGGTGATCTGCCAGGACTGCAAGGGTCGGGCGCTGGGCGTGCCGGCGATCCGGCACCGGTGCTACCGCGACTCGGCGGCGCAGAGCGCACTGATGGCGACCACCCTGGCCGTGCACCGGGGCACGTGGCGCTCGGTGGACCGGTACGTCGCGCTCACCACGGCGATCGCCGACCACCTTCGCGAATACGGCATTCCGGACGAACGGATCGTGGTCAAGCCGAACGCTGTACCCGACCCGGGCCGACCCGCTCCACTCGGTGACGGCTTCCTCTACATGGCCCGGCTCTCCCCCGAGAAGGGCGTCGACCTGCTGCTGGATGCCTGGCGTCGGCACCCGGTGGGCACACTCGGCACCCTGCGCGTGGCCGGTGACGGCGAACTCCGCCCGCTGGTGGAGGCCGCCGCCGCCGAGCGACCCGACGTGGTCTACCTGGGTCAGCTCGACCGGGCCGGAGTGCGGGCCGCGGTCGAGGCGAGCGCCGTCGTGATCGCCGCCTCGATGTGGCACGACGTGCTGCCGACCGTGATCATCGAGGCGCTGGCCAGTGGCCGTCCGGTGCTCGGCACCGCGCTGGGCGGCATCCCGTACCTGCTCGGCGCGGACGGCCCCCGCGAACCCGCCGGCACCGGACCGGCCGAGGTCGCCTCGGCCGTCGCCGGGGGTGCGCCGGTGTCGCCGCAGGCGGGAGTGGTCGTCGGGACCGCCGGCTGGGTGGTGCCGCCGGAGCCGGCCGCACTTGCCGCGGCTCTGCCGGTCGCCCGGGCCGGCGCCGCCGCGCTCGCCGCGCCCGCCCGGCTCCGCTACGAGCGGACCTTCCATCCCGACGTGGTCACCAAACGCCTCCTCGACATCTACGCCGGCGTGTCCCGCACCCCCGACCACCGCACCTGACCCCGGCCGACCGGCTCGTGGCCGGCACACAAGATCGCGCTCGATCCTGGAAACAGTGGCATCCGATCGCTCCGAGGCCACTGTTACCTGGATCGAGCGTGATCGTGACCGGGTGGGCGGCCGCGCAGCGGATCGTCCGGCCGGAGCGCACCACCGGCAACGGTCTGCGGCGTCCGATCGTGGGTCAGCGCAGGGAGGCGCGGGCGGAGAAGGCGATGCTCGCGAGCAGGAAGCCGCCGTTGACGATGGTGAACGCGACGACCACCCAGAGGACCAGCGCGGGGGCCACGGCCAGCACCAGAGCCGCCACGAAGATCACCGCGCCGTAGTCGCGGACCAGCTTCGCCAGGCGGACCGGCAGCGAGGTCGAGGTGACCATGCTGGCCGCGTTCGGGCCGGCCTGCATCACCGAGGTGACCAGGTTGACCATCCAGGTGCCGGCGAAGGTCGCCACCAGCCAGGTCGGCGTCGACGGTTCCTGCGCCACCGCGGTGGCGGCCAGTGCGGCCACCAGGGCGATCTGCGCGGCCACGTCGCAGAGCACGTCGATCCGGGCGCCGGCCGCGCTGCGCTGGTCGGTCACCCGCGCCAACTGCCCGTCCGCGCAGTCCAGGGAGTACGCCACCTGCCAGCCGACCAGGGCGAGCAGGCCGACCACCCAGGCGGGTACGTCACCGGCGGCGACCGGGCCGGCCAGCGCCACCACCGTGATCGAGGTGGCCAGCCCGAGCACCAGGTTGGTGAGGGTCAGTGCGGTCGGACGCAACCCGAGCCGCTGGGCGACCAGCGCGAAGACCGCTCCCAGCCACTGGCTGATCGACTCGCTGAACAGGCCGCCGCCCCGGTTCACCCGGTGGAAGTCGGCGACGGTGGGACGGGGGTCAGCCAAGGTGGTCGCGGATTGCACCGGCGTAGTCTGCCAGCCGCCCCCGCGTCTCGGTAGGCGACAGGGCCAGGTGTTCGAGGATGGTGTACCGGTCCGGCCGGGTGCGCGGCGCGAACTGCACCGCCTCGACGAACTGGTCGTCGGTGAGCCCCACCTCGGCGGGGAGCCGGGGCAGACCGTGCCGTGCGAGGCAGGCCGACATCTCCCCGAAGCGACGCAGATCCCCGCGCAGCCAGGTGCAGAACAGCGCACCGAGCCCGGCCAGCTCGCCGTGCGAGGCGGTGCCGGGAAAGAGCGCGTCGACCGCGTGCATGATCTCGTGGCAGCCGCCGCTGCACGGCCGGCTCGTGCCGTCGACCGCCATCGCCAGACCGCTGGAGATCAGCGCCTCGGCCAGCACGGTGACGAAGGCGTCGTCTGACATGTCGCCCGGGTGGTTGAGCACCGCTTCGGCACCCGCCCGCGAGAGCGAGGCGGCGAGCCCGTCGACCGGCTCGCCGCGTACCCGGCGGGCCAGCTCCCAGTCGGCCAACGCGCTGATGTTGCTGACCACGTCACCGATGCCGGCCCGGTTGTGCCGGTCCGGGCCACTCTCCACGAAGTCCAGGTCGACGATCACCGCGATCGGGATGTGGACCCCGTAGGAGCCCTTGATGCCGTCGGTGATGAGGCTGGCCACGGGGGAGCCGATCCCGTCGTTGGCGAGGCTTGTCGCCACCGAGACCATCGGAAGCCCTCGGCGGGTCGCGGCGTACTTGGCCACGTCGATGGTCTTGCCGCCGCCGATTCCGACGACCGCGTCGTACGACCGGGCGCGGAGCTTGCCGCCGAGGTCGTCGGCGGCGTCCAGAGTCGCCCCTGCGACGGTGAAGACGTCGGCTGAGCGCAGCGACGGTCGGATCAGCTCCGCGATCTGGGCGCCCTGACCCGGCCCGACCACCACCGCGACGTCACCGCCGGAGGAGATCCGCCCGTCGGCCAGGATCGCCCCCAGGTCGGCGACCGCTCCGCGCCGCACGTCGATGTGCAGCGGCGTGAGTACGCTACGGGCTAGTAGCGGCACGCGATCTCCCGTGCGCGGGCCAGGTCGGCGTGGTTGTCGACCTCGACCCAGAGGACGTCGCCGATGGGCGCCGCCCGCACCTCGCCGCCCCGGTCGGAGAACTCCTGGTAACCGTCCTCGTAGTAGAGGTTCGGGTCACGCCGCCAGGTTGCCTCCAGGGCGTCGGCGAGCGCGTCGGCGACCTGCGGCTCGATCAGCGTGGCACCGATGTACTCCCCGTACGCCTCACCCGGATCCATGATCTTGGTGATCCGGGTGAGTTGGCCGGCGGCGTCGAAGGTGGTCTTCATCTCCTCCTCGGCCAGCGGCTTGAGGGTGTCCACCGCGAGCAGGATGCCCGGGCCGCGCTGGGCCAGCAGGGTCTTCTCGATGCTCACCGGGTGCACGGTGTCCCCGTTGACCAGCAGCACACCGCGGGCGAAGTACTCCCGGGCCAGCCAGAGCGAGTAGGCGTTGTTCCACTCCTCGGCCTTGTCGTTGTGGACGAGGGTGAGGGTGACGCCGTACCGCTTCTCCAGGTCGGCCTGCCGCTCGCGGACCGCTTCCGCCGCGTAGCCGACCACGATCACGATGTCGGTGAGCCCGACCTCGGCCAGGTTGCCCAGCGCGATGTCCAGGATCGTCGTGTCGCCGTCCACCGGCACCAACGCCTTGGGCAGGGTGTCGGTGTACGGGCGCAGCCGGCGCCCGGCCCCTGCTGCGAGCACCATCCCGATCATCGGCACACTCTCCCTCGTCCTGCTCCCCGTCACCGGTGGAGGATAGCGCCGGGTGGCGGCGCCGCTCCGGCCAACCGGTCAGCCGGGCAACGCCGCCAGGTCGGCGAGCATGGTCAGCCGCTCCTCGGCGCTGAGCGCGGCGTACGGGCCGGCCGCCCGGCGGTCGGTCTCCAACTCGATGGCGAGCCGCTCGGGGCCGGCGGGCAGAGCGGCGATGCTCGACGCGCTGTGCCCGGCGGCGGCCCAGGCGGCGGCGTGCGCGTCGGCCCGGTGGTAGCGCAGCGTGCCCAGTCGGTTGAGCAGCAGCACGCCCGATCCGGTGCCGTCCGGCTCGTACGGAGGCGCCGTCGCGGCGAAGGCCGAACCGCTCCCGTCCCGTTCCTCCTCGGCGAGCACCAGGGCGTACGCGAGGAGCCGGCCGAGCGCTGACACCAGCCGGGACACCCGCTCGTCGTGCCCGGTCCACAGCTCCTCGGTGACCTCGGCGTGCACCTGGTACAGCTCGGCGAGGAAGGCCGTACCCCGTTCGGTGGCGGACAGCGCGCCGCCCGGGCCGCGGTGCAGCATTCCGTGCGCCACCTGTTTGTCCACGCTCCGTTGGCAGGCGGCCGGGTCGTGGTACCGGGTGATCGCCGCGAACCCCGGCCCGTCGACCGTGCCACCGGGCGCGGCCAGCCGGGTGCGCAGGTCGACGAGGAAGCCGGTGGCCGGCAGCCCGCCGTACCGCTGGCTCAGTTCGGCGCCGCCACCGTCGCGGCCGGCCAGCATGCCGGCGCGGAAGACCCGGTCCACGGCCGGGGCGAGCAGCCCGGCGATCCGGTAGGGCGCCAGTTGGACGGCGTTCACAGACCGATCGACCGGAGGACGGCGAAGCCCTCCTCGGCGAGCCGCCGGATCATCCCGTCGTTGACGTCGCGGTGCTCGTCGAGCACGGGAACCTCGTGTTCGGCGAGCCAGCGGTACTCGGTGTGCTTGCCGGCCTCGAGCGTCGGGTGGTCGAGGTCGCCGTCCACCCGGACCAGGAAGTCGTACTCGATCCGGGCCAGGCCGTCGTCGCCGACGTACCGGTATTCGCCCACCTGGCCGAGCACGTGCGACAAGGTCCAGCCCGTCTCCTCGGTGACCTCGCGGCGCAGCGCCTCGTCGATCTCCTCGCCCGGCTCCAGGTGGCCACCGACGATGTCCCAGCAGTTGGGGAAGAGCCGTCGGTGCGGCGACCGGCGCTGGAAGAAGATGCGGCCGTTGTGGTCGACGATCAGCGCGCCGGCACAGCGCAGGGGCTCGGTGGACACCGTCCGACAGTAGCGAGCGGCCCGGTGCCGTGACCACGCCCGGTCTTGTTCCGGAAACATCCACGGACCACCATGTTCGTACCGGATGCCACCGTCCCACAGGAGTGATGCGTGATGCAGGTACGGGAAGCGATGTCCAGCCAGGTCCTCGTCGTCGGTCCGGAGCACACGCTCCGCCAGGCGGCCCGGATGATGTCGGCCCGCGGTGTCGGGTCGGCGGTCGTGATCGACCCGGACTCCGAGGGGGTCGGGATCATGACCGAACGCGACGTGTTGAAGGCCATTGGCGCAGGCCTGGACTGCGACGTGGAACGCACCAGCGCCCATCTGACCTGGGAGGTTGTCTACGCCGCGCCGGAGTGGACGGTTGCCGAGGCGGCCGCGGCGATGGCCCGGGGTGGGTTTCGGCACCTTGTGGTGCTGGACGGCCGCGAGGTTGCCGGTGTGATCTCGGTGCGGGACATCATGCGGGTCTGGGCGGAGAGCCAGGCAGTGGTGGCCACCTGACCGCGGCCCGATCGTGGCGTGTCGGTCCTACGTCGACCGGGGCTTTCCCGGGTGACGCGGCACGACTCGCTCGCCCTTCGGGTCTGATCTGCCGCCGTCCGGTGGAATCGGGTCACCCGACCCGGTGGCTCAGGATGCGGACATCGTCGTGCCGTCCGCGCGCCCCCCGTCGCCGCCCGTACGCTCAACATCCATGACCGCCGAGCAGCTGATCTCCTTCGCCCGTGGGGCTCCCTCGCTGGACATCGTCGATGTCGAGGGGCTCAAGGCCGCCGCCGTCCGCGCATTCGACGCCGACCCCGCAGGGGTCACGGCGTACGGCACCTCCGTCGGCTACGTGCCACTGCGGAACTGGATCGCCGAGAAGCACGGGGTCGGGGCCGACCAGGTGCTGGTCACCAACGGTTCGCTCCAGGCCGACGCGTTCCTCTTCGACCACCTGGTCCGCCCCGGCGACGCGGTGGTGGTGGAGCGCCCGACGTACGACCGGACGCTGCTCAACCTGCAGCGGATGGGCAGCGAGTTGCACGGCGTCCCGGTGCAGCCGGACGGCCTGGACACTGCCGAGCTGCGCAAGCTGCTGGAGTCCGGGGTGCGGCCGCGGCTCGCGCACGTCATCCCGAACTACCAGAACCCGGCCGGCGTGACGCTCTCGCTGGAGAAGCGCCGGGAGTTGCTCGACCTGGCCGCCGAGTACGAGTTCACGATCTTCGAGGACGACCCGTACGCGGACATCCGGTTCCGCGGCGAGGCCCTGCCGTCGATGCTCTCGCTGGACACCCGCAACGTGGTGGTGCACGCGTCGAGCTTCACCAAGACGGTCTGCCCCGGTGTGCGGGTGGGATATCTGGTCGGCTCGCCGGACCTGATCGGCGACATCGCCAAGAACGCGACCAGCCTCTACATTTCGCCCGGCATGGTGTCCCAGGCGATCGTGCACCAGTTCTGCGTCTCCGGCGACATCGACCGATCGATCGAGACCGTTCGGGCGGCGTTGGGTGAGCGGGCTCAGGTGCTCGCCGAGTCGCTGCGCCGGCATCTGCCGCAGGTGCGGTTCGTGGAGCCCGACGGCGGCTACTTCCTCTGGGTGGAGTTCGGAGAGGACGTGCTGGTCGACGAGCTCGCCCCGGCGGCTGCCGAGCGGGGGGTCGCCGTGGTCAAGGGCAGCGACTTCGTGGTGGAGGGCGGGCGGCACGCCCTACGGCTTGCCTTCTCGGCGGTGACTGCCGATCGGATCGACGAGGGTGTTCGCCGTCTGGCGGCGGCCGCAGCGGCCGTACGACGCTGATTCTGTCGGATTTCCGACAAAATGGCGACGCCGGCCGTTCTGGGACTCCCGCCCGGGCGGCCGGCGGCTCACAATGCTGCGAGCGTCACTCATCAGTGGCAACGGATGTCCCGCCCGGCCCTCCGTTGCTCCAGGTGACGCGCGCAGCACAACCCCCGCCCCCAAAAGGGTGCCGGGTGGGCCGTGTCGTCCCCGCACCCCCCGATGCGGCCCGGCCCGCCCGGCGCCACCCGAGTGCGACCGCCGTCACCCGTGCCCTCGGCCGCTGCCGGCGTAGCCTGCAAGCCGCAGTCGAGCGCGGGGAGGTGGCACGATGACGGAGCAGGAAGAGCGGGGCCGGACGCCGTTGAACAGCGGTCGGGGGCTCCGACCCCGCGCATGGCCGTCCCCGGTCCGGGCGATGACCCGGATACTCAACACCGACGACTCGCCGCCCGAGCCGACCCCCACCGACACCGGGCGCAGCGGAGTGGTCGACTGCGCGCTCTACGTCGACGGCAAGCGGCAGCCCGGCGAGTGGACGTACGCCGAGGCGCTGACCGCCGCGCGCCGTGCCGAGAACGGCTTCGTCTGGATCGGGCTGCACCAGCCCGAGCTGGCCGAGATGACCGCCATCGCGGAGACGTACGGGCTGCACGAGCTTGCCGTGGAGGACGCGGTCAAGGCCGAGCAGCGCCCCAAGCTGGAGCGGTTCGGTGACGTCAGCTTCCTGGTGCTGCGCACCGCCCGCTACTGCGAGCACGCCGAGCTGACCGAGAACTCCGACGTCGTGGAGACCGGCCAGGTGATGCTCTTCATCGGCCCGAACTTCCTGATCAGTGTCCGGCACGGGGACGCCTGCCGGCTGTCCCCGGTCCGTGCCGACCTGGAGACGAAGCAGGAGTTGCTGCTCAATGGCCCCTGGGCGGTGGCGTACGGGGTGACCGACCGCGTGGTGGACCTCTACCTGGAGGTCGCCGACCAGCTCGAGGACGACCTGGACGTGCTGGAGGCCGAGGTCTTCGACCGCAACAGCCACGGGCGGATCCAACGGATCTACCAGATGAAGCGGGAGCTGGTGGAGTTCAAGCGGGCGGTGGTTCCCCTGCAGCGGCCGCTCATGACGTTGACCTCCCAGGTCAACCGGGACGTGCCCAAGGAGATCCGGCGCTACTTCCGGGACGTGCAGGATCACCTGAGCCGCACCGTCGAGCAGGTCAACTCTTACGACGACCTGCTCAACTCGATCCTGCAGGCGCGGTTGGCCCAGGTCTCCGTCGACCAGAACAACGACATGCGCAAGATCGCCGCCTGGGCCGGTATCGCCGCGGTGTGGACCGCCATCGCCGGCGTCTACGGGATGAACTTCGAGAACATGCCCGAGCTGAAGATGACGTACGGCTATCCCGTCGTCCTGGCTCTCATGCTCGGCGCCTCACTGGCCCTCTACCGCTGGTTCCGCCGCAACGGCTGGCTCTGACCGACCACGCGGAAGCGCCGGCGGGCGGGGAACCCCCGCGTCGCCGGCGCCTGGCGCGCTGCCGCTGGGGTCAGCGGCGGCCGTTGGTGCGGGCGGTGTCCTTGCCCAACGCCTTGGTGAGGTCGTCGGCCGGGCGGCCGGAGACGTCCTTGGCACCCTCGGCAACCGACGGGACCTTGTCGGTGGGGTGGACGGCCGTCGGGTTGGCCGTACCGGTGGTGCTGGCGCTGTCGCCGCCGACCACCGCGGAACTGCCGGCACCGGTCACACCGGCCACACCGGTCATGGCGGAACCGTCGGTCCCCTTGCTGGCGGCGGACTGGGTCCGTACCTCGATCGAGTCCACCTCGTCGCGCATCGGCTCCAGGGTGCGGGTCGGGTCGTACTCGGCCCACTCCTGCTGCTCCCGACGACGGCGCAGGGCGACGGCGCCGGCCAGGCCGGCGATCGCGCCCGCAGCCAGCAGGCCGGTCATCATCGAGCCGCGACGGCGCGGCGGCTTCTTCTTGACGGTGATCCGCATGGTCTTCGACTTGGCCTTCCTGGTGAGCGGCCCTGCCTGCGCGGCGCCGTCACGGGCCGCCGCGGCCAGTGGTGCCAGCGTGGTGAGTGTCGTCCCCCAGCCGGTCGACGCCCGGTCGCGAGCCCTCGCCGCAGCGGGGCCGACGTAGCCCCGGGCCACCTGGACCCGCGGGCCGACGGATTCGCCGGCGCCCTTGGCGGCGTGATTGGCTGCCTGCACCAGGTGGCTGATGCTCTGGTTCAGCTCGGCCAAGGCCTGCTGCCCCTGGGACTTACGCCGCCCGATTCCAAACACGGTCCTACCTCCTGGGAGTTGTTCCTTCGTCATCCTCCACCAACGGATGCCTCCGCGATGCCAGATCGGGCACATGGGAGGATCCGCATGGAACTGACCAACGAGTGAGGGAGTACCCGTGGCCGAGGCTGTCTACGCCACCCTGCACACCAACGCTGGCCCGATCCGGCTGGAGCTCTTCGAAAACCACGCGCCGAAGACGGTTCGCAACTTCGTCGACCTGGCCGAGGGCAACCGGGAGTACACCGACCCGCGCACCGGTCAGCCGGGAAGTGGCCCCTACTACGACGGAACCGTCTCGCACCGCGTGATCAGCGGTTTCATGGTCCAGATGGGCGACCCGACGGGCACCGGCCGGGGTGGACCGGGCTACAAGTTCGCCGACGAGTTCCACCCGGAGCTGCGCTTCGACCGGCCGTACCTGCTGGCGATGGCGAACGCCGGACCGGGCACCAACGGTTCGCAGTTCTTCATCACCGTCTCGCCGACGCCGCACCTCAACAACCGGCACACCATCTTCGGCCAGGTCGCCGACGAGGCGTCGGTGAAGGTCGTCGACTCGATCGCGAGCACCCCGACCGGCCCGAGCGACCGTCCCCTCCAGGACGTCGTCATCGAGCGGGTCGAGATCGAGCGGTCTGCTGCCTGATCGACCGGCGAGGTACCTTTGCTCGCATGATTGAGCGCACCGGATCACCGCACCGGCTGGTGCCGGTGGGCCGCACGGTGGCGGACGGAGGGTCGGCCCGGTGAGTGAGTCGCCGCCGACCACCCCCGTCTGCTACCGGCACCCCGGCCGGGAGACCTACGTCCGGTGCAGCCGCTGCGACCGGCCGATCTGCCCGGACTGCATGCGGGAGGCGTCCGTCGGGCACCAGTGCCCGGAGTGCGTCGACGAGGGCCGTCGCAGCATCCGGCCGGCGCGTACCGCCTTCGGTGGCGGTACGGCCGGCCGGCACGGCTACGTCACCAAGGCGCTGATCGCGTTGAACGTGCTGCTCCTGCTGCTCTCCATCGCCTCCGCTCGGGGTGGGAACGCGGCGGTGGGCGGCTCGGGCTTCGGCGGCCTGATGGGCGACAACACGCCGCTGACCAACTGGGGTTCGGTGCTCGGGCTGGCGGTCCTCCCGGACGGCACGCTCGGCGGGATCGCCCAGGGCCAGTGGTACCGCCTGGTCACGGCGATGTTCCTGCACTACGGCGTGATTCACCTGCTGCTCAACATGTGGGCGCTGTGGGTGCTCGGCCGGTCCCTGGAGGCCAACCTCGGCCGGGTGCGTTTCGCCGCGCTCTACCTGATCGCGGGTCTCGGCGGCAACGTGGCCGCCTACGTGTTCAGCGCCCAGAACGCGGCCACCGTCGGCGCGTCGACCGCCGTCTTCGGCCTGTTCGCCGCGCTGCTCATCATCGAGCGCAAACTGGGCCGCGACATCTCCCGGATCGTCCCGCTCCTGGTGATCAACCTGGTGTTCACGGTGGCCGTGCCGGGCATCTCCATTCCCGGGCACCTGGGTGGCCTGGTGGTCGGTGCCGCGATGGCGCTGGTGCTCGCGTACGCGCCACGCGGCCGACGCACGTTGGTCCAGGCCGCCGGCGCTGCGGTCATCCTGCTGATCCTGCTCGGTCTGGTCCTGTTCCGGACGTCGCAGCTGCTCGGCTGACCGAGCGCCGTCGGACGCGGCGGGTCGTGTCAGACGCGGGGACGGGCGGCGCGCAGCATGGAGGCCGCCTCCTCCGGGGTGGTGCCCAGGTCGTACCGGCCGAAGAGGTGCAACGAATCGCCCGCGTCGATCTCCAGCATCTCGCTGGTCAGCCCCAGCCGTGGACGACGCTCCACGCTGATCGCCTCGACCGTCGACCAGGGCAGCAGCCGACGCCCGGCGAACCCGTGGATGACGGTGAGCCCCGTCGGGTCCACCGCCAGGCGGACCGGCGCGACCAGGTCGCGTACCGCCCAGCCGGCCAGTGCGGCGGCGGCCAGGATGGCCAGCACCAGCCGTACCGGGTCGCCGTCGGCGAACAGCAACCCGAGCGCGACCAGCAGGGCCGCGCCGACCAGCTTCGCCGCCGGCAGGGTCGCCGGCACCCGCCACTGCCGCCCCGGGGAGATCTCCACCCGCCCAGCATGCCAGCGGTCGTCCGATCCCGGCATCCCGACGGCGGCCCGCAGCCGGCCGCACACCGGCCAGGGGGACGGGCCCCGGCTCCGGTCGGCCCGGCCCACGGACGACGTAGGATCGGGACAGCCCAGGTTACCGGGGAGTAAACATGAGTGACGCTGTCATCGTCGGTGCGGTGCGCACCCCGGTCGGTCGGCGCGGGGGCAGCCTCGCTGGCGTCCATCCCGTCGACCTCTCGGCGCACGTGCTGCGCGCCCTCGCCGAGCGCGCCGGCCTCGACCCGACACTGGTGGACGACGTCTTCTGGGGCTGCGTCTCCCAGGTCGGCGAGCAGTCCTGGAACATCGCCCGCAACGGCGTGCTCGCCGCCGGCTGGCCCGAGACGGTGCCCGGCACCACGCTGGACCGGCAGTGCGGCTCCAGCCAGCAGGCGCTGCACTTCGCCGCCGCGACGGTCCTCTCCGGCCAGGCCGACCTGGTGGTCGCCGGTGGCGTGGAGTCGATGACCCGGGTGCCGATGGGCTCCAGCGTGGCGGGCGGCATGCCGTTCAGCGACCAGCTCCGGGCCCGCTACCGGGGCGTCGAGGGTTTCGCCGACGACGCGCCGTTGCCGTTCAACCAGGGGGTGGGAGCCGAGCTGATCGCCCGGCGGTGGCGCTTCTCGCGTACCCAGCTCGACGAATTCGCACTGGCCAGCCACGAGAAGGCGGCCGCCGCGCAGGACGCGGGCGCCTTCGACCCAGAGGTGGCGCCCGTGCCCCTCGGCGACGGCGGCACGTTCGCCGCCGACCAGGGCATCCGTCGGGACACGTCGTTGGACAAGCTCGGCGAGCTGTCCACCCCGTTCCGCGCCGACGGGGTGGTGACCGCCGGGTCGGCGTCCCAGATCTCCGACGGCGCCGCGGCGCTCGCGGTGACCACCGCCGAGTGGGCCAGCAGGCACGGCCTGCGCCCGCTGGCCCGGATCCACACCGCCGTGGTCGCCGCCGACGATCCGGTCACCATGCTCACCGCGCCGATCCCGGCCACCGCGAAGGCGCTGCGTCGCGCGGGGCTGGGCATCGAGGAGATCGGGGTGTACGAGGTGAACGAGGCGTTCGCCCCGGTGCCGCTCGCCTGGCTGGCGGAGACCGAGGCGGACCCGGAGCGACTCAACCCCCGGGGCGGGGCGATCGCCCTCGGCCATCCGCTCGGTGGCTCCGGCGCCCGGATCATGACCACGATGCTGCAGCACATGCGGGACAACGGGATCCGCTACGGCCTGCAGACCATGTGCGAGGGCGGCGGCATGGCCAACGCCACCATCGTCGAGCTGCTCTGACCGCGCGCTCGCGGAAAAACATCTCGCCCCGGCCTGGCTGGCCCGCCTAGGGTGCCCACCGTGACCACGACAGCTGACGAGCACGCGCCCGACTGGTCAGGCGAGCAGTGGCGGGTGCGGGCACGGTCCTGGGTCGACGAACAGGTGAGCCGGGCCGGCCGGCGGGTGACCGGGCCGGTGGAGCCCCGCGTCCGTCCGTGGTCGTTGGTCTGGCGGGTGCCGACCGACGGCGGACCGGTCTGGTTCAAGGCCAACAATCCGGGCACCGCGCACGAGGCGAGCCTGCTCGCCGTGCTGGCCCGGCTGGCCCCCGACCACGTCCTCACGCCGATTGCGGTCGACCCGGCGCGGGGCTGGTCGCTGCTGCCCGACGGCGGCGAGTCGCTGCGCGAGGTGCTGGGCCGCGACCCGGACCTGGCGCACTGGGAGCGGGCGCTGCCGGGGTACGCCGCACTTCAGCTGGCCACCACGTCCCAGGCCGCCGAGCTGCTCGCCCTCGGCGTCCCCGACCACCGCCCCGAGGTGCTGCCCGACCTGTTCGCCGAGCTGCTCGACGACCACGAATCGCTGCGGATCGGTGTCGATGACGGACTCGACCCCGAGATCCACCGTCGGCTGCGGGCGGAGCTGCCGGCGTACGCGCAGCGGTGTCGCCGGCTCGCCGACATCGGCATCCCGGCGAGCGTGCAGCACGACGACCTGCATGACGGCAACATCTTCGCCGGCCCGGCCGGGTACCGCTACTTCGACTGGGGCGACGCTTCGGTGGCGCACCCGTTCGGCACCCTGCTGGTCACCCTGCGCTCCGTCCGGTACGCCGGCGAGTTGTCGTCCGACGATGTTCGGTTGGCCCGGCTGCGCGACGCCTATCTGGAGGCGTGGACCGACCGGTACGACCGCCGGACGCTGGTCGAGGCCGCCGAGCTGGCGGTGAGCCTGGGCGCGGTCAGTCGCTCGCTGTCCTGGCGGCGGGCACTGGACACCTCCGATCCGGCCCGTACGGAGTACGCGGACGCTATCCACGGTTGGTTGGCGGAGCTGCTGGAGACCGATTCGGTCTGAGGGGGTGTCCGACCGTCGGCGGCGCGTCCATCGATCCTGGGCAGCGGTCTGGACAGGCGATGGCTGAGCGGGCAGGATTCTGGCCCGACCCCTCCGTCCACATCAGATCGGGATACACGTGACGATCAGCCTCACCCGGCCCGCGCGTCGTGGCACCCACCGTGTTCTGGCCGCCCTGGCGGCCGTGGTGGTTGCCGCTGGTGTCGCGCTGACCGGCACCGCCGCGCCGGCGCGGGCCGCCGGCGCGTACGACGGGCCGCAGCCGGGGACCTTCACCGGGCTGGGATTCGACACGTGCACCGCACCGTCGAACGCGGCCATGAAGGCGTGGCTGCAGTCGCCGTACCGGGCGGTCGGCGTCTACATCGGCGGTGTCAACCGGGGGTGTGCACAGCCCAACCTGACCGCGGACTGGGTGGCGACCCAGCAGGCCGCCGGCTGGCGGATCTTCCCGCTCTACGTCGGCCTGCAGGCGCCGTGCTCGAAGTACCAGCGGAAGATCGATCCGGCCCGCGCTGCGGCTCAGGGCCGTGAGGCGGCTGACGACGCGGTCCGTAGTGCCCGCAGCCTCGGTCTGTCGCTGGGCGGCACGATCACGCTCGACATGGAGCACTATCCGTCCGGGAACACCGCCTGCACCGAGGCGGTCAACGCCTTCGTGAGCGGGTGGACCATCCGTCTGCACCAGCAGAAGTTCTTCTCCGGCTACTACACCAGTGTCGGCTCGGCGGGGTTGGCCGATCAGGTGGCGGCCTACCAGCGGTCGGGCCACACCCCACCCGACATGATCGACTTCGCTCGCTGGGACGGCGTCCAGACGGTGTCGGACAGTGCCCTGCCGGCGTCGCTCTGGATGCCCGGTCGGCGGATGAAGCAGTACCGGGGCGACCACCACGAGACCTGGGGTGGGGTGCAGATCAACATTGACAGCAACTATCTGGATCTCCGGCAGCTACCGGCGATCCCGCCGGGCTGGTCGCAGCCGACGGTCTTCCGGAACCTGATTCGGGTTGTCGGCCGGGGCGGCACACGGCCGCCGGTCCGGCCGACCCGCTGACGGAGGCTGGTCGCCGTGCGGGGGTCGGCTCGATGTCGGACAGCCGGTGCGACCCCGCGCGTGGAAGTTCCAAAAAACCGCCGTGACCCACGTCACTCCCGTCCGGGATGTCGTTGGGCAGGTCATGGACGTCTTCTCCCGAACGTTCCTCCCGGCCGCCGCCGAGGCTGGCCTGGCCGCGCAGACCCTGGGCCGGCACATGCCGGTGTTCCGGCGCTGCGTCGGCTCCGGTGACGCCACCATCCTGGTCACCCGCTGCAGCCGCCCTGACCGCCCCGTCACCGGCGACTATCTTCTGCTGCTCACCCACCGTCGGCTGGTGGTGACCCAGCAGACCCGCCTGCTGCACCGACTGCGTCTGCACCTCAACACCGAGTTGCGCGAGCTGAGCAACGTCACCTGGAGCCCCGATCCGCGGCTGCACTCGGTCGAGTTGGCCGCCACCGCGATCGACGGGATCCGCGAGCGGTTCCTGATCCGTACCAGCCAGCCGAAGCGGGTGTGGCAGCTCGACGCCCTGCTCAACCACGCATTCCGTACCCGCCTGCGGGCGCCCCGCGAACGGATCGTCGCCACCATCAGCGATGCGCCGGCCACCGCGCGGCCCAGTGCGTTCCGCCCCGCCGTGGCGCGCTGACACCTCAGCGGTTCCCTACCCGCGGCGGGCCCTTGCGTCGCCCTTACCGAACTCGAACACGCACCGGCCGCGCCGCGCCCGTCGGGTCGGCAATCATGGGTCGGTGACCGTCGAACCGCCGCACCGCGGGCTCGTCCTCGTGGTGGAGGACGAGCCAGCCATCGCCGACCTGGTCCGGCTCTATCTGACCCGCGACGGGTTCGGCGTCCACCTGGAGCGCGACGGCGAGGGTGGCCTGAGCGCCGCCCGCAGGCTGCGCCCGGTGGCCTGTGTCCTGGACATCGCCCTGCCCGGCCTGCCGGGCACCGAGGTCTGCCGTCGGCTGCGTGAGGCCGGCGACTGGACTCCGGTCATCTTCCTCACCGCACGGGACGACGAGGTCGACCGGATCGTCGGCCTGGAGTTGGGCGCCGACGACTACGTCACCAAGCCGTTCAGTCCGCGCGAGTTGGTCGCCCGGGTGCGCGCGGTGCTGCGCCGGTCGGCGGGGGGCCCGGAGGGCGCGGACCGGCCCCGCGTCGTCGGCCCGGTGACGCTCGACCCGGCCCGTCGGACGGTCACCGCCGCGGGTGCCCCGGTGCAGCTCACCTCCACCGAGTTCGACCTTCTGGCCCACCTGATGGCCCGGCCCGGTCGGGTCTTCAGCCGGGAGGAGTTGCTGGCCGGGGTGTGGGGCTATGCCGCCCACGCCGGCACCCGCACCGTCGACGTGCACGTCGCCCAGGTGCGGGCGAAGCTCGGCCCGGCGAGCGTGATCCGGACCCACCGGGGCGTGGGGTACGCGGTCGATGCCTGACCACCCCGGCCGGCAGCGGGCCGCAGCGCCCCCGGAGTCGCCGACGATGGCGCTGCCGCTGGTCGGCGTTCGCCCGCCGGCCGTGCCTCGGCGCGGCCGGTTCGGCCGGACGCTGACCGCCCGCGCGGTCCTGGTCACCTGCGCGGTGGCACTGGTGTCGGTGCTGGTCACCGCGATCGTCGCGGTGCCGCTGGCGATCCGGGGTGCGGAGCGGCGCGATCAGGACGCGCTCGCCGCGCAGGCCCGACTGGCCGCCGAGGTGCTGCGGACACGGCTGGACCGGGGCCGCACCGCCGACGAGGAACGACTCATCCAGCAACTGCGCAACCAGGGCATCGACGCGTACCTGATCCGGCGTGGCACCGCCGACCGACCGGGCCTGCCGCCTCGTGTGCTCAAGAGGATCGAGCAGGGACGTAACGTGTCGGCCCGCGGCCTGGTCAACGGGGAGCGGGCCCTGGTCGAGGGCCGCTCGCTGCCCGGCGGCAACGGGGTGGTGCTCTCCCGTGCCTCGGCGACCGGGCTGTGGCGGCAGGTGCTGCTCAGCCTCTGGTTGCCGCTGCTGGCCGGGCTCGCCGCCGGCGTGGTCGCCGGGCTGCTGCTGGCCCGACGGTTGGCCCGGCCGATCCGCGTCGCGGCCACCGCCGCCGCCCGGCTGCGTGCCGGGGACCGCGCCGTACGGGTGCCCGTCGAGTCGCCGGACGAGGTCGCCGACCTGGCCGAGGCGTTGAACGGGTTGGCGACCGCGCTGGCCACCAGCGAGGGCCGACAGCGGGAATTCCTGCTCTCCGTCTCGCACGAGCTGCGGACCCCGCTGACCGCGATCCGGGGGTATGCCGAGGCGCTGGCCGACGGGGTGATCGGCCCGGAGAGCATGGCCGACACCGGCCGGACGATGCTGGCCGAGTCCCAGCACCTGGACCGGCTGATCGGCGATCTGCTGGCGCTGGCGCGGCTGGAGGCGGCCGACTTTCCGCTGGAACCGGTAGCGGTGGACCTGGCCCGGCTGGCCGTAGACGCCGAGCCGACCTGGTCGGGCCGGTGTGCGGCGGTGGGAGTGTCGTTCAGGGTGGAGACGCCCGGTGAGCCGGTGCCGGCGTACACCGATCCGGGGCGGATCCGGCAGGTGGTGGACGGGCTGCTGGAGAACGCGCTGCGGGTCGTACCCCCGGGGAAGCCGGTGGTGCTCGCGGTCCGGCCGGCCGGCCCGGACCCGGCCTCCGGTGGGGTGCTGGAGGTCCGCGACGGCGGGCCCGGCTTCACCGACGACGACCTGGCGGTGGCGTTCGAGCGGGGTGCGCTGCACCAGCGGTACCGGGGGGTGCGCAAGGTGGGCAGTGGTCTGGGGCTGGCGCTGGCCGCCGGGCTGGTCCGCCGGCTGGGCGGCGAGATCGTGGCGGGCCACGCCCCGGAGGGTGGGGCGGCCCTCACGGTCCGGCTGCCCGGTGATCCTTACCGGACCCGAACATCGGCCTGACGCTCCGCTCGTCGACACCGGCGAGGCTGGGGGCTCCACGGACGAGAGGGAAAGTCATGCCACGTTGGGGATTCGCCGCCACCACCACGTCGCTGCTCGCGGCGGTCGCGCTCGGACTCGGCGGCTGCGGTGCGGCCGAGGTGGCCAGCCAACCCGCCCGGGAGGCCGCCGTCGAGGTCGCCGCCGCCATGGGCGTGGAGGGTCAGGCGCTCACCGCGATGGGCTTCGACGCCGACGACCTGGACGTGCAGAACGTCGCCGCACCAGCGCCCGGCGGGTCCGCCACGCCCGACGCCTCCCCCAGCGCGCAGGACAAGGCGAAGCAGAAGCGCGGTGAGGAGTGGCGCAAGCGCCGCCAGGCCCGGGTGCAGCTGCGCAGGAACACCCTGCACGGCGAGGCGGTGGTGAAGGCCAAGGACGGCGGTACGCAGACCGTCGCCGTGCAGCGCGGCGAGGTGACCGCGATCGACGGCGACTCGATGACCGTGAAGTCCACCGACGGCTTCACCATGACCTGGACCTTCGGCGACGACCTGCGGGTCGTCGAGCGACGCGCCACCGTCCAGCCGAGCGAGGTCAAGGTCGGCTCGACGCTCGGTGTCGCCGGCGCGAAGGACGGCGACAGGGGTGTGGCCCGGCTGATCCTCATCCCCCGCGCCAAGTGAGACGGACGGGCCCCCGAGGGCAGTCGCCTCGGGGGCCCGTCCACTGCGTCAGTAGACGCGGGAGCCGATGAAGTCGTCGTGACCGTAGCCGACCGGGTTGGCGGCGGTACGGGACTCGAACGACCACTGCTGCCGGGTGCTGGTGGAGCAGGTGGCCAACCGCAGCCGCGGGCTGCCCAGCCACGGGTTGTCGAACGCGACGCAGAGGTTGCTGGCGGCGGTCGGCCTGAGCTGGTTACCGGCGAAGGTGAACTGCTGGGCGGCGCTGCCGTTGCAGTCGTAGATGTTGACCGCGGTGCCGGAGGTCATCGACCCGTTCGCGACGTCGAGGCAGCGGTCGTGGGACAGCTCCGAGTGCAGCGACCGCCGGGTCGAGTCGTACCAGAAGCCCTGGTTACGCCCGCCGTGGCAGCTGTACGGCTGTTGGACGGTGCCGTTGCGGGAGTCGTAGCCCCTACCGTCGACACAGGTGCCGGTGGCCAGGTTGCGCAGCTGCTTGAATTCGAGCAGGCCCGGGTAGAGCACGCCGCCACCGGTGCTGGCCGGGTCGACGCAGCTGGCCCGCTCCTGCCCGGAGTTCCAGAACTGGGCGATGCACTGGGCGAACATGCCGTGTCCGCGTGCGTTGGGGTGGAACGACTGGCGGGCCGCGTTCTCGTCCCAGATCCCCACCTCGATGTAGAGGCCGCGGACGGAGGTGTTGTCGGTGCACACCTCGTGGCCGTGGAAGAGCCGGCTGGCGTCCAGGTAGCGCGTGCCGGTCTGGGTGGCCGCGGCCCGCAGCGCCGACTCGAACATGGGTACCGCCTTGTTCCGGGCGAACGCGGCGTCGGCCAGGTAGAGCAGGCAGCCGCCGGAGTACCAGCCGGGGAAGTTCGGGTTGTCCTCCACGTCCGGGCTGCCCGGGCTCGGGTACGACATGAGCACCAGCTCGTAGTCCGAACGCAGGTAGCCGGCGTTGGTCATGGTCTGCCGGATGTCGGTGAGCGCGCCGGCCACCGCCTGGCGGCTGCCGTCGGTGCGGATCGTCCACTGGTCGGTGTAGGTGGGGTAGCAGACGCCCTGGAAGAAGACCCGACGGATCGCGCAGTCGGTGGCGACCGGGCCGAACTGGATGGTGCCGTCGCCGTTCGCGCCGACCACCACCCAGATCAGTTTCACGTGCGTGTTGCGCGCCTTGATCCCCAGGTAGTCACCCTGGTTCAGCTCGTTGTGCTGGGTCGGGCCGCCGGCGATCAGGTTCCACGGGGTGGCGCCGGAGCAGGCCAGGTTGTATTGCGCGTCCGACGGGATGCCGGTACGGAACACCGCCTGGTCGTACGAGCGGTCACACCAGTTGCCGGCCTGGTGGGTGCCGGGAACGTAGTTGCCGACCCCCTCACCGGAGATCTCACTGTCACCCATGGTGACCAGCGCGGTACGGCGTTGCTCGATCGGCAGGATCGCCGGGGCACCGTAGAGGGCGGTTGCCTCGGCGGCCCGGATGGCCTCGAGGTTGGCGGGCAGTGGTTGGACGGCCGGTCGGTCGCCGGCGGTGGCCGGGGCGGCCGGTCCGGTGAGCATCGGCAGGACGAGAGCGGCGACGGCGACGGCGACGGTGAGGGCCCGTCGTCGGGTCGCGCGTCCGGGCCTGGCGGGGATTGCAGGCATCGACGCACTCCTTTCGGCTCAATCGCGGGACGTCGATTGAGTTACCAGACGGTAACGTGCGGATCAACGGATGTGAATACGCCTCGGATCCTTGCGCGCGGGCTGCAGAACCGCCCGGATCGGATATTCAGGACGGTGGACCCGCCGTGTCACCGGCCGGGCGGCAGTGATCGACACCGTGTCGATCACCGTCATCGGCCGGGCGGCAGCGCGTATCCGACGTAGTCGCGGAACTCCAGCCGCCAGCCGGCCGGGACCAGTTTCGCGCACGCCGGCTCGCTGCCGGTGCAGACGATCGCGTCGACCGAGGAGGGGTCGGCCGGCGGTCGTTGCGGCAGTACCGACTGCAACGCGACCAGGTCCGGCGAGCGGCCGTCGGGCTGCCGCAGCAGCAGCCACCACGGGTACTCCCAGTTGTCGTTCTGCTCGACCAGCCCGATCCGGCGCGCCCCGCTGTCGCGGACCGCCTGCGCCGCCCACTGGAACTCGTCGGCCCACTGCGGGCGACGGAGGAAGCGGGTGTCCCAGTCCGAGGTGGTGAAGACCGAGCCCGCGCCGACCAGCCGGCGCGGGAAGCCGTAGGACAGCGCCAGCACCCCGGCCAGCGCCGACGTGGCCAACACGGTGACCGCCGCCAGGGTGGCCACCGACCGCCGCCCACGGCGGGTCGTCCCCGCCCCGGCCGTGCCGACCGCAGGGTTCGTCGTGCCGGCCGCAAGGTTCGTCGTGCCGGCCGCAGGGTTCGTCGTACCGGCCGCACTGCCCGTCGTGCCGGCTGCCGGGCGAGCGTGGCGGCGGAGGAGGGCATCCAGCCAGAGCCCGGCCAGCGGTACGGCGAGGACGAGGGCGTAGAGCAGTAGCCGGTTGCCCCACGGCTGCCACTTGATCATCGAGGTGTGCAGCAGCAGGGTGGCCAGCACCACCAACGCGTACCCGCGCAGTGGCCCGGCCTGCGCGGCGTCGATCCGGCGCGGCCGGACGAGCGCGACCACCGCGCCGATCAGCGCCAGCGCCCCGGCGAGCGGAAACGCCACCCGATCCTCGTCCGGATACCAGGCGGGCTCCGGAAAGACCTCCCGACCGAAGGTGATCGTGCGATCCTGCGGGTCGACCCCGATCGCGTCCGCGCCGCCGATGATCGCCTCCGCGCCGGCCCGGCGTAGCGGCGCCAGCGGCGTGTCGAACGCCGTGTGCCCGATCCGCAGCGCGTTGATCAGGATCGACGGCGGATCGTGTCGCTCCATCGGGATCGACTCCCGCAGTCGGGGCGGCCCCAGCGGGTGCCCGAACTCCGCGGTCACCCGGGCCAGGAACGGGCCGACCACCACGGCCGCGACCAGCAGGATCAGCACCGAACCTCCGACCGTGCGGGCCACCCCGCCGGCCGACCGGGACCGCCGGGTTCCGCCGGCAGGCCCGAACCGCCGAGCCCCGCCGGCCGGCCGGAACCGCCCCGCCTGACCGGCCGGTGCCGTGCCAGCCCGCGGCCCGGTGCTGGCGAGGGACAACCGCAGCTGGGCCATCCCCCAGAGCACCAGCAGCGGGCCGACCGCGATCAGGCCACTGGTCTTGGTCACCGCGGTCAGCCCGGTCGCCGCGCCCAACCCCAGCAGGGTGCCCCAGCCGGTTCGCCGGCGGAGGCCGTCCAGCACCAGCGTGGCGGCGCAGACCACCCACGCGGCACACACCAGGTCGGTCTGCGTACTCGTCGCCTGTAGCACCACCATCGGCGTACTGGCCAGCACGAACGCGGTAAGCAACTGGGCCCGTCGGCCACCGCCGAGCTGCGCCGTGATCCGGGCTGCCACCAGCAGGCAGACCACACCGGCCGCCCACTGCACCAGGTTGTAGAGCTGATCGGAACCGGTGAGCAGTCGCAGGTGCAGCAGCAGGTACTCGGCCCCGGGTGGAATGGTCACCTGCCGGTGGATGGCGGTGGGCCAGAAGTCCAGGTCGCCCTGGGCCACCCAGTGCTCGACCTTGGGCAGGTGGTACGTCTGCGAGTCGAAGTTGTTCGGCTCGGCCAGCAGCGCGACGAGCAACTCCACCAGGACCAGCCCGCCGATCGTGCCGGCGAGCAGCCGTTCGCCGCGTCCCGCCGTACGCCAGGCGTCTGCTGCCCTGCCGAGCGGGCGGGGTCGCGCCCGACCGGCCCGGCCCGGTGCGGGGTCGCGCTCGACCTCGCCGTCCTCCGCGACCCGGCCGGGTGCCTCCGGGCCGGCACCGGCGGGCACGCCGACGCCGACCGGCACCGGCCGGGGCATCGTGGCCGGCGGCTCCGGAAGTCGGGTCTCCCGACGCCGCCGCAGCCCGGCAGCCGTCACGGCGACGGCCAGGAAGAGCAACCAGGCGGCGACGAACGCCGGTCGGGTCAGCGCGTGCAGCGCGCCCAGCAGCTCGACGACGAGCACCGCGTACGCGCCGGTGACCAGGGCGGCGCGCACCACGGCGAGCCGCAACGGCGCCACGGCGCCGACCCCGCCGGGCCTCGTCGCGACCGTGAGCAGGAGCACCGCGGCGGCGGGCAGCACCGCGAGCAGAGAGCCGGCAGCCGACATGGCGGGAAGTAAACACCATCGCGCTGAACCCGCCACCCCGGCCGCCCGAACAGTGCGGCAAGCGTCGGGCTGACCAGCCAGGCTAGGCTATGCCCGACGTATTGTCGCCACCGTGGAGATTCCCGTGAAGCTCTCGATCCTCATGCCGGTCTACAACGAGGAAGATCGCATTGCGGATGCCCTCAAACAGGCATTGGCGGTGGACTATCCGTGTGAGATCGAGCTGGTCGTGGTCGACGACGGCAGCCGGGACGGCACCGGCGAGATCCTCGGTCGCGCCGACGACGCGCGCCTGCGGGTCTTCACCCACAAGCGCAACGCCGGCAAGGGTGCGGCCATCAAGACGGCGGTCGACAGCGCCGAGGGTGACTACCTGGTCATCCTCGACGCCGACCTGGAGTACGACCCACAGGACATCCCCAAGCTGCTCGCCCCGGTGCTCGACGGGCGGGCCACGGTGGTCTACGGCAATCGCACCTTCGGCAGCCACAGCGCCTACAGCTTCTGGTACGTGATGGGCAACAAGGGCGTCACGATGGCGGCGAACGTGCTGTTCAACTCCTACATCGGTGACCTGGAGACCTGCTTCAAGCTGATGCCTTTGTCGCTGTACCGGTCGCTCGAGGTGCGCTCGCGCGGCTTCGGCATGGAGGCCGAGGTGACCGGCAAGCTGCTGCGCCGCCGCATCCGCCCGTACGAGGTGCCGATCAGCTACCGCGCGCGCGGCCGGGAAGAGGGCAAGAAGATCACCTGGAAGGACGGCGTCGAGGCGATCTGGATCCTCGGCCGGGAACGCGCGCGCCGCCGTCCCGTCAGCTCATTGCCGCGCTGAGCGCAGAAACCCGTCGAGCGACCGCCGCAGACCGGCGGCGTCCAGGCCGTGCCACCGGGCGTGGTCGATCGGATCGCCGTACCGTCGCAGGTCGGCTCGGCCCACTCCGAGCGCGAGCAGTCGGTGCGGCACGTCCGCCAGTGCACGGCTGACGATCGCGCTCGACGTTCCCGCCAGGTACGGCTCGACCAGCACCACGTCGGTTCCGACGAGCGCACGCAGTCCGGCCGTGTCGAACGGCCGGGGCGTGTGCGTGTACGCGACCGTCACGTCCTGCCCCTCCGTCGCCGCCAGCGTCGGATCGAGCATCGGCCCGACGGCCACCACCAGCGGCGCGGTCTCGCTGCCCCGCCGCAGCACCCGCAGCCGGTCGGCATCCGGGTGGGCCTGGGCGTTGCGCTGTTCGCTGAGCCGCAGGTAGACAGGGTCGTCGGTGCTCGCGGCGGTTCGCAGCAGCGGCGTGACCTCGTCGGGGTGACCGGGCACCCGCACCGTCCAGCCGGCACCGAGGGAGTCGAAGAGCGCCACGTCGCCGGGTGACTGGTGGGTCCGGCCCTCTCTCGACCCGTCGTACGAGGCCCCGATGCTGACCAGCACCGCGCCCACGCCCTGGTGGTCCAGGTCCACCTTGATCTGCTCGTACGCCCGGTCCACCACGAACGTCGCGTACGAGTGCACGATCGGACGCAGGCCGGTCAGGGCGAGACCGCCGGCCACCCCGATCATCAGTTGCTCCCGGATGCCGACGTTGAGCACCCGATCGGGATGTCGGCGCTGGGCCGGGACGAACTGACTGGCCGAGATGTCGGCCAGGACGAGGGCGCTGCGGGGGTCCTCGTCGAGCAGCGCGGTGGTGGTGTCGATGAAGGCGGTACGCATGTCGGTCATCCCCTGCTCTCGACGCGGGCGACGACCAGGTGCGGGTGGCCGGGCCGGTGCCCGGTCAACGCCGTGTGCAGGGCGTCGTGGTCGCGACCGTCGACGGTGTGGGCGGTCCAGCCGTTGACGGTGAACCGGGCGGCGATGCCGCCGGGCCAGCCGTGCGTGGCGGACGAGTTGTCGACCACGATCGCGGTGAGACTCTCCAGTCCGGTCGCGCCGGCGTACGCGATCGCCTCGTGGTTGGATCCCTCGTCGAGTTCGGCGTCGCCGAGCAGCACGTACACCCGGGGGGTGTGCAGGCCCTGGGCGCGCAGCCCGAGGGCGGTGCCGACGCCGAGCCCGAGCCCGTGGCCGAGCGAGCCGGAGCCGATCTCGACCCCGGGCACCAGCAGCCGGTCCGGGTGGTGGCCGAGCCGACTGTCCGGCCCGGCCAGGTCGTCGAGCCAGGCCTCCGGAAGGAAGCCGTGCGCGGCGAGCACCGCGTAGTAGGCGACCGGTCCGTGGCCCTTGGAGAGCAGGAATCGGTCCCGCTCCGGGTCGTCGACGGTCGCCGGGGTGATCCGCAGGACCCGGTCGTAGAGCACCTGGAGCACGTCGACGGTGGAGTGGGCGCTGGGCGCGTGCTTCTCGTCCCCGGTCAACCGCCGGATCAGATGGTGTAGTCGCGAGTCACTGGTCAGTGTGTCTGCCATGCCGCTAGTCTTCTAGTTGAAGTTAACTTCAGTTCAAGGACCGGGTGATGCAGGACTCATTGACCATCGGTGAACTGTCCGTCCGCTCCGGTGTGGCATCGTCGGCGCTGCGCTACTACGAGCGGCTCGGTCTGATCCATGCCGCCCGTACCGGCGGCAACCAGCGCCGGTACGCCCGCAGCGAGCTACGCCGGGTCGCCTTCATCCGGATCTCCCAGCAGGTCGGTGTCTCGTTGGACGAGATCCGCGCGGCGCTCGACTCGCTGCCCGACTCCCGCACGCCCAGCCCAGAGGACTGGGCGCGGCTCTCCGCCAGCTGGCGTGGCCGACTGGATGAGAAGATCCGGCTGCTCGGCAAGCTCCGCGACGACCTGGACGGCTGCATCGGCTGCGGCTGTCTGTCGCTGCAGCGCTGCACGCTGTACAACCCCGGCGACTCGCTGGCCGGCGAGGGTCCCGGAGCCCGACTGATGCTGCCCCGCCCGCCGGCCGAAGAGCTCTCCTGACAGAACGCCCTCGTCACCCGAGGGTCAGCAGCACCTTGCCGAGGTGGTCACTCGACTCGACCAGCCGGTGTGCCTCCGCCGCCTCGCTCATCGGCAGCCGCCGGTCCACCACCGGCTGGATCTTGCCGGTCTCGACCAACGGCCACACCTCGTCGCGTACGCCCCGGACGATCTCCGCCTTGTCGGCCAGCGGGCGGGAGCGCAGCGAGGTCGCCGCGACGCTGGCCCGCTTGGTCATCAACGCGCCGAGGTCCAGCTCGGCCTTGCGGCCACCCTGCAACCCGATCACCAGGAGCCGGCCGCCGGTGGCCAACGTGTCGACGTTGCGGCCCAGGTAGCTCGCACCCATGATGTCGAGGATGACGTCGGCGCCGCGGCCGTCGGTGACCTGCCGGACCTCGTCGACGAAGTCCTGCTCGCGGTAGTCGATCGTGTGCGTGGCGCCCAGCTCGCGCAGTCGAGGGTGCTTGGCCGCCCGAGCCGTCGCCAGGACCGTGGCGCCGATGGCGGCCCCGAGCTGGATCGCGAAGGTGCCGATCCCGCTGCCCCCGCCGTGCACCAGCAGCGTGTCGCCCGCGCCGAGCCGGCCCAGCCGGACCACGTTCGACCAGACCGTGCAGGCCACCTCCGGCAGCGCCGCGGCGTCCACCGGGTCGCACGCCGGCACCGGCAGCAACTGCCCGGCGGGGACGGCGACCCTCTCGGCGTACCCGCCGCCGGCCAGCAACGCACAGACCTGCTGCCCGACGGCCCACTCGCCCACCTCCGGGCCGACCGCGCTGATCACTCCGGAACACTCCAGCCCAAGGTATTCCGGCGCGCCCGCCGGCGGCGGGTAGTGGCCCTGCCGTTGCAGCAGGTCGGCGCGGTTGACGCCGGCCGCCCGTACGTCGACGATCACCTCGCCCGGGCCGGGCTCCGGATCGGGGACCTCGGCCCAGACCAACGCGTCGGGTCCACCGGGCTGCGGAACGGTGATGGCTCGCATCAGCCCAGTCTTCCCGATGCCGTTGCGGGCCGCAGGCGCACCCCGTTCGTCGTATCGACCACTGTGGAGCACCAGCCTGCAAGATCCGCCTGATGGGGAGGGACGCCGGGCCGTCCGCCGGGTGGCGTGGCAGAATATGCACGGCCGTTCACCCCCGGGTGGCGGGCCAGGAGGGTTCGCCTAGTGGCCGATGGCGCTGGTCTTGAAAACCGGTAAGGCAGCGATGTCTTCGTGGGTTCGAATCCCACACCCTCCGCCGTGCGTCCACGCTGTTTATGCAGCTCGGCCTCCGATTGAAGTCGGGAGCTGTGTGCTGATGGGGGGCTGGTGGGGACTAGGCACCGCCGCCCGCCGCGAATTCGTGCCGCGAGGCATCGACGGGCACCTCATCAGGGCGTACGGTCGGGGTACACGATGTACCCGATGCCACGAGGTGCCTCATGGTTGATCAGCAAACCACTCCCGGCCAGCGCGTCGAGCGGCTCCGTCGAGCCGCCGGCCTCTCTCGCGAGCAGCTAGCCGGCCTTGCCGGGCTGTCACCGACCACCATCAAGTTTGTCGAGAACGGCCGCCGAAGCTTGACGTTGCGTGCCGCTCAGCAACTCGCTCCGCACCTAGGTGTGCGTGACCTCGGCGATCTGTTCGGGCCGCAGGTGACGTTGTCTCTCGACGGGCGGCCCAGTCACCCGGCGATCGGCGATGTACGGCGTGCGCTGACCGCGTGGCAGATCAGCGTCTCTGGTACGCCAGAATCCCCCGACTACCTGCGTGGGGCCGTCGACTCCGCGTGGCAGACCTGGCACACGTCTCGACTTCAACGAACCGAAGTGAGCGTCATCCTGCCCGGCCTGCTCCAGGCCACTCAGCGTGCCGCCCGGCTGCACACCGGCGACGATCGGCGTGCCAGCCTCGCACTCCTCGCCCAGGCGCATCACCTCGCGCAGGCATATCTTGCCTGGCACGGTGACCGGGAGTTGTGTTGGCTGACCGTTGACCGGGGTATGGCGGCGGCTCTCGACGCAGACGACCCCATCGCCATCGCCCAGTCGACCTGGTATGCCGCGCACCTTTTGCGGGCCGTCGGCCGTGGTGAGGAAGCGCTTGAGCGGTTGCGGGAGGCGCGCGGGTTGATCGAACCTCGTGTCGCCGATGGTGGCAGTGAATGGGCGGAGATGTTGGCCGACCTGCTTCTGTGCACCGCGTTGACTCGGGCCCGTACCGGCGATCAGGGCGCGTGGTCCGACTGGGACTCCGCCCGGCGGGTCGTCGAGCAGGCTCTGCCGGCGGGTTTCGTCGGACTGCGTACTCGGGTGTCACGACCGTTGGTCGATGTGTACGCGGTGATGTGCGCGGTTGACCTGGGCGATCCCGACGAGGCGCAGCGGCGGGCGCACTCGCTCGACCCGGCTTCCATCCCGTCGACCGAGCGGCGTGGCCGGCACTATGTCGAGCTTGCTCGCTCCGCCGACCTGGAAGGGGCGCGGGAGGCGACGCTGCATCTGCTGACTCTCGCGGAGGGCACCTCTCCGGAAACGGTTCGATACTCGCCAGCGGCTCAGGATTTGGCCGGCCGGCTGGCCCGGGAGGCACCAGCGGCCATTCGGGCCGAGGCGATCCAGTTGGAGAGCCGGATCGCGGTGCCCGAGTCGTAGGGGTACCCCCTGTCGCCGGGTACGCCTCGTACCCTCTGCGCTCATCGTTCCTGCATAGCGTGCTCCCACGGTTGCAGAGGGTGTCGCGCACGTCGTCGGTCCTGTCGCAAGGGCTAGAGCGGTTGAGTCGCTGCGCCCCGAGACGAGAGGGCATCGCGATGATCTGGCCGTTCAGCTGGCTTCGCCGGCAATCCAAGCGATGGGCGGAAGCGTCGGTGCGCGCGACCGGTCCGGAGATCCAACAGGCGGAACAGGAAGCTGCCAGAGAACGGTTGTTGGCCGAGGCTCGCCGCCAACGCGCCGAGCATGGCGACGGCGGTGGTCGGTGATCGGCGAGGTGCCCACCGTGGAAGCGGCCCGGCGAGCCCGGTCCGTCCAGGGGCAGCGGGCGGTCGCGGCGCTGGAGGGCCGTCTCGACGATCTACACATGCCACGCCAACCGGAGTGGACCTGCCGTGGCTGCGACCAGGACACTCCGTGGCCGTGCTCGCCAGCGCGGGTGCGCCTGACCGAGGCGTACGGCAGGGACCGGATCGGCCTGTCGATGTACGTCGGCAGTCTGCTCTTCGTCGCCACCGCCGAGCTGCCCACCGCGAATCCGCGGGAACTGTACGAGCGGTTCGTTGCCTGGACCCGCTGATGGGCAGCATCCACACCGGTGACCAGGGCCTCCACCATCACGACTGGTCGCACCGATGGTCCGGTGGGCCGGCCGACGACGCGGGCCAGGCGGCGTGGCAGGCCGCGCTCAAGGCACACCTGGAGGCGCACCGCCAGGGAGAGGACATCGTTCGAACGCGCGCCCTCCTGGCGTCAGCTAGTAGGAACGGTGCGGATCGCGTGACTGCGGACACCGGTGCTTCCGGTCGTTCGGCGACCCGGAACGGGGTATGAAGGGCAGGAATCCCCCGTACACCGGAAGGAAGCGCTCACCATGACGCTGGAACGACCGATCGCCCCGGACCCGTACGAGCTGCTGCCGACGGTCCCTTCGTTCACCCTGACCAGTGACGATGTGCAGAACGGCGAGCCGATGGACGCCCGACACGCGCATGGCAGCACCGGCGGTGACAACGTCTCCCCGCAGCTGACCTGGTCGGATTTCCCCGCCGAGACGAAGAGCTTCACCGTCACCTGCTACGACCCCGACGCGCCGACCGGCAGTGGCTTCTGGCACTGGGTGCTGGTGAACGTGCCGGCCGACGTGACGCAGCTGCCCAGCGGTGCGGGTGGCGCGGCGGGCACCGATCTGGGTGGCGCGTTCTCGGTCCGCAGCGACTACGGCGAGCAGGGCTACGGCGGAGCGGCCCCGCCGGCCGGTGACCGTCCGCACCGGTACGTCTTCGCGGTGCACGCCCTGGACGTGGAGCGCCTCGAGGTGACCCCCGACGCCAGTCCCGCCTACGTCGGCTTCAACCTGACCTTCCACACGCTCGCCCGGGCCGTCATCCGCCCCACCTACCAGATCAAGGACTGAGCGGTACGACGCGATCTTGCACTTGCCGCCGGGCGTGCGCGCCGAAGCGGAAGTGCAAGATCGCGGGGTGGGGCCGACTCAGGCGGGGACGCGGGCCACGGCGAAGACGGACTGGCCGAACGGCGGGCGGATGCGCTGCTCGGCGGCCTTGGTGGCGGGGAGCACGACGGTGTCGTACACCTTCACCATCGGGCCCTCCTTGGGCATCAGGCGGAAGACCTTGGTGGCCATGAAGTAGCCGAGCAGGCCCAGCGCGTTGGCGTAGTGGATCTTTTCGACGGTCAGCCCGGCCTCGGTCATCGCCGCGTCGAGGGTCTTCTTGGTATAGCGGCGTACGTGGCCGGTGGCGACGTCGGCCGGGCTCATCGCGAACTGGAACGCCGGCACGATGATGATCACTGCCCCGCCGGGCCGGACCAGGTCACGCATGCTGCGCAGCGCGCCGACGTGGTCCTCAATGTGTTCCAGCACGTTGTAGGAGACCGCCGCGCTGTAGTCGCCCCGGTCGCTGTGCGGCAGCAGCATCTGCCGGACGTCGATGTTGGGCTGATCGGCGAGGCGCTCCTTGAGCTGCACCAGACGGTCCGGATCGGCCTCCGTGGCAGTGAACCGGGGCAGCCGCTGCGACCATTCCAGGGCGTAGTCACCGAGACCGCTACCGATCTCGACCGGGTCGTCACCGAGGTACGGCACCGCCAGTTCGACGAACCAGCGGCGGTGGTTGACAGCGGTTGCCAGGCCTTCCAGGACCTCGGACTGGACGCGCTGATCCCCAGTGATTTCTGCCATGCGTCGATTCCTCACGATGTGAACTCGACCCGTGCCTGGACCGACAGAGTGAATCATCCGCTGGGACGGCAAAAGAATCGGGGCAGCGGGGTGGCCGAATTGTGGTCGGGGGTGGGCACGTGATCGGCGGTCGGCGAACCCGGCACATAGTACGGCAGTACCCCGAAACATGTCACGGCGCCGCCATACGCTGACTACCCTATGAATTGTCATGACTACTCCTGAATCGGACGCGCCCGGCTACGGCCCGGCCACCGGGTCGCCGGTGGAGGAGGCTGGCGGGGCGGGAACGCTCCGCAGCGGCAGGCGGACGGATCTGGCTGCCGTGCTGAGCTTCGTGGTGCTCGGCCTCTGGGTGACCGGGCGGCTGTGGTTGGATCCGGGCAGTGGGGTGCGGGACAACCGTTCCGATCAGTCGCAGTTCGAATGGATGATGGCGCACGGTGCGCGGGTGGTCACGCATTTCGCTTATCCGTTCCATTCGGACCGCATGAACGTCCCCGACGGCGTCAATTTGATGGCAAATACGTCCGTATTATCCATTTCATTGCCAATGACACCGGTCACCACTCTCCTCGGGCCGCGCGCGGCATTCCTGCTCTTCCTGACCGCCGGAATGATTGCCACCGCCACTGCCTGGTACTTCCTGCTCTCCCGCGTTCTGATCGGCACTCGCGGGCCGGCCTGGCTGGGCGCCGGCTTCTGCGCGTTCGCGCCGGCGATGGTGTCGCACGCCAACGGGCACCCGAACATCGTGTCGCAGTTCGTCGTCCCATTGATCATCTGGCGCACGCTGCGGCTCGGTGAGCCGGGCCGCTGGCTGCGCAACGGCGTGCTCCTCGCGCTGGTGATCGTCTGGCAGGCCTTCCTCAACCTGGAGATCCTGCTGATGACCGCGATCGGGCTGGGCGTGATCGTCGGTGCGCTGGCCCTCGGTCGCCCGGACCTGCGCTCGCGGACCCGGCCGTTCCTCGCCGGTCTGGCCGTCGCCGCCGTCGTCGCCGGGGCTCTGCTGGCGTACCCCTTGTATGTGCAGTTCTCCGGGCCCGGCGCCTACGCCGGGTTGTCCAGGCTGATCCGTGGCTACTCCAGCGACCTCGCCTCGTTCGCGGCGTACTCCCGGGAGTCACTCGCCGGCAACTCCCGCACGGCCGCGAACCTGGCCAAGAACCCGACCGAGGAGAACAGCTTCTTCGGCTGGTCGCTGCTGGTGCTGGTGGTCGCGTTGGTCTGGTGGTTGCGCCGCTCGGTCGTGGTGCTCGCGCTGGCCGGCCTCGGGCTGCTCTTCGCGCTGCTCTCGCTGGGCCGCGAGATCCGCTTCGCCGGCCACGGCACCGGTGTGCCGGGGCCCTGGGCGGCGCTGGAGAACCTGCCGATCCTGCACTCGGTGGTGCCGACCCGGTGGGCGTTGGCGATCACTCCGATCATCGGGCTGCTGCTCGCCTACGGTGCTGAGCGCGCCCGCGAGTTGGCCCGCTCGGCGCCGGCCGCCCGGCGGCAGATCCGCTTCGCCACCGCCACCGTGCTCACGATGGCGCTGCTGCCGATCCTGCCCACCCCGCTGCCCGTGGTCCGCCTCGACCCGGTCCCCACCTTCGTGACCAGTGGGGCCTGGCGGCCGTACGTGACCGGTGGGCGCAGCGTGGTGACCCTGCCGCTGCCGGACACCAACTACGCCGAACCACTGCGCTGGTCGGCGGCTACCGGGCTGGACATGCCGCTGGCCCGCGGCTACTTCCTCGGGCCGGACACGCGACCGAACGCGGAGGCGCCGAAAATCGCGCTGTTCGGTGCGCCGCCCCGGCCCACCAGCAGCTTCTTCGCCACCATCCGGCGTACCGGCGCGGTGCCGCCGATCACTCCGCAGAGCCGGGTGAAGGCGGTCGGCGACCTCCGCTACTGGCGGGCGGGCGTGGTCATCCTCGGTCCGCACGAGCACGAGACGGCACTGCGGCGGGGGATGACCGAGCTGACGGGAATCCAGCCGGTCTTCACCGGTGGGGTGTGGGTGTGGGACGTCCGGCCACTGACCGGGTGAGTGCGACTCAGCCCTGGCGGACGCAGCAGCCCTGGCAGACCTTCGGACTGGGCAGGGTGAAGGCGAGGCAGCAGGTACGCCGCTGCACCGTCGGCTCGCCGGTGGGCCCCGGCACCAGCTCGACCAGATCCGCGAGGTCGAGCGCGCCGAGCAGGGTGTCGATGGTCTGCACCGTGGAGCCGGGCAGCCCGTCCGCCGCCCGGAGGATGCCGTGCGAGATGCCGGAGGCGACCGAGCCGAGCAGCGTCCGGGTGCCCACGCGGACCTCCGCCTGGATGGCCGCGATGAGCGGGGCCAGGTGGGCGTCGAGGAGTGAGGCGCGCAGCACGGCCAGCAGTTCCGCCTCGCCGGCGACGACCCGCACCTCCGGGTGACCGGTGAGCGCCAGCGGGTCGTTGGGCAGCACCGCCACGGTGGTGCTGCGGCGCAGGCCCAGGGTGATCAGCGGCCGGTGGTCCTCGAAGTGGATCAGCACGTCGGACGGGTCGAGCAGCGGCACCCGCCGGGCCGAGGCCCAGCCGAGAACGACCGGCAGCGCCGTCCAGTAGCTGTACGACTTCCACGCCAACGCGGCGCAGGCGTGCGGGGTGCCGCCCCAGCGGAGCGTGGCCGCGTGCAGCAGCTCCGGCAGCCGGCTGCCGTCGATCAGGGTGGTGGCGGGTGCCCAGCCGAGCTCGTCGTCGACCAGCAGACCCTTCGCGAGCCCGGGCAGGTCGTCGGTGCCGAACATGGCGCGCAGCGCCGCGGTGACGGGAGCGAGCGGCGTGGCGGCCACGTCGCGCCTCGGCATCACCGCTGTCACCGTGTCATCCCCCGTCTGCGACCGAGGAGCTGACCTCGGCGGACGACCCTGCGCCCTGAGCTAAGGCTAGCCTAACCACGCCCGCAGGTCTAAGGAAAGCCTCTCCTGGGTCGGATCGGGAGCTTCAGGTCACTGCTTCCGGCGGGAGCAGGGGTCCGTGCCTGGGCGTACTACCCCGCGCCCGCCCCGAAAAACGTCAACGGTGAATTGATGCCGTTGATGGAATTTGTCAAGCGATGTGTCGGCAAGGTGCCAGTTGCGTGTGCGCTCGCGCACAGAACGTGAAACTGATATCCCCGGCCACGAGGAAGCCGATGACGACCACCCCCCTCGAACGGGCTGCCGAATTCTTCGCGGCCGAGCTCGCCCGTCAACGGACCGGGCGAGGGCTGTCCAAGAAGCAGTTGGCCATCCTGATGGGTTTCGACCCGTCCTACGTCAGCCACGTCGAGGGGCGCCGGCATCGCCCGACCGAGGACTTCGCCCGCCGGGCCGAGGCCGTTCTGGAAGCCAGCGGCGCGATCTGGCAGCGCTTCCGGGAGTACGACGAGCTACGGCACGCGCGCCCCGGTCAACCGCACCGCGAGCCGCACCTGCCCGGCCAGTGGCTGCCACCCGGCACCGGCCTCGTCGTGGAACGGGAGCTGGCCACCCTCATCCACACCGACGACGGCTACCGGTGCGTCATCCACCGCGAGCTGTACAACGCCGGCACCGAGCCCGTCACCCGCTACCTGGTCCGGGTCGCCGTCGACCGCTTCCCGAACGACCCCGGCCGCTCCAACCGGCACCACCGCGAGCACCCCCTCACCTTCGCCGAGCTGCACCTGCAGGCCCGCCGGGATGACGGTGGCGGCGACCCGGAGCCGATGCACTGGCGGGCCAAACACGACCGGGACGCGTTCAAGGAGATCTGGCTGCTCTTCGAGAACGGTGAGCGGCGCTTTCCGCTCTACCCCGGTGACCGGGCCACCATCGAGTACGCGTACAGCGTCGGGCAGGAGAAGTGGGGTCCCTGGTTCCAGCGGGCCGTCCGGCTGCCCACCCGGCAGCTCGCCGTACGGCTGGACCTGCCGGCGGCGCTCGACCCACAGGTCTGGGGCGTGGAGACCTCGCTCTCGGCGGAGGAGGGCCCGCTGCGCACGGCGCCGCAGCGACGCGACGAGGACGACCGGGCGATCTTCGACTGGCACACCGACGACCCGCCGCTCAATGCCCGCTACCGGCTGCAGTGGCGTTTCCGCGCCCAACCGGAGACCGACCCCGATGTCGGCCCCGGCGGGACCCGGGTCAAGCCCAGCGACCGGATGCGCGGGATCGGCATCGTGCAGCGCGGCGCCGACCTGCTCCGCCAGCGCGGCCGCCCGTTCGACCTGCCCGGCGAGGAGCAGGCGGCCCGGGACGCGGTCGACCGGCTCGGCACGGCCCTGGCCCGCCTCGACGAACTGCACCCGTTCAGCAAGGGCGTGGGCGTCGCCGCCCCGCAGCTCGGCATCGGCCGGGCGGCGGCGGTGGTCCGGCCACCCGACCGGTCGGCGGAGCCGGTCGTGCTGATCAACCCCCGGGTGGTCGACGCCTCCCCGGACACCGACGAGCAGTACGAGGGCTGCCTCTCCTACTTCGACCACCGCGGTCTGGTGCCCCGACCTCTGCGGCTGGACGTGGAGCACGCCCAGTACGACGGCAGCCGGGTCATCACCTCGTTCGAGTTCGGTATGGCCCGGCTGGTCGCGCACGAGATCGACCACCTGGAGGGCCGGCTCTACGTCGACCGGATGGCACCCGGAGTGCCGCTGGTGCCGGTCGAGGAGTACCGCGAGACCGGGCACCCCTGGCGCTACTGACCAACGGTGGGGACCGGGGCGGCGCGTGCCCCAGGGGGCAGGGGCACGCGCCGCCCCGGTGTGGGGGGAGGAACGACTAGAGGTCACCGAAGGTGTCGTAGCGGATGTGCGGCGGCGGCACCTCGTCCGCGGCCAGCACCCGCAGCGTGGACCGGACCATCTGGGCCGAGCCGGAGACATAGCAGTCGTGCGTGGTCCACGGCCCGTACCGGGCCACCACGTCCGGAATGTCACCCAGCTCGCCGTCGAAGTCCGGCTCGTCACTGCACGCGGCGGTGACCGACAGCCACGGGTGCACCGCGACCAGCTCCTGCAACCCGGCCAGGCCGTACAGGTCCGCCGACTGCCGCGCACCGTAGAAGACGTGCACCCACCTGGTCCGGTTGTAGGTGGCCAACTCCTCCACCAGCGCCTTGACCGGTGCCAACCCGACCCCACCGGCCACGCAGAGGACGTCGCGCTCCGAGGAGCGGTCCAGCGTCATCGACCCCATCGGGGCGGCCAGCCGCAGCAGGTCACCCGGGCGGACCCGCCGGACCAGCGCGCCGGACACCCAGCCGGCCCCGGGTGACCGCACATGGAACTCGAGCACGTTGTCGTCGTTCGGGGCGTTCGCCACCGAGTACGTCCGCCACACCCGCGGGTGGTGGCGCGGCACCTCGAGGCTGACGTACTGACCGGCCCGCCAGGGCAGCGGCTGCTGCAACGCCCGGCAGGTCAGCACGGCGGTGTCCGGGCCGTACCGCTGGTGGGTCAGCACCTCGGCGTGCCAGAACGGCGGGTTGTCGTCGTCCGCCGCCCCGGCCACCATCTTCGCGGCGATCGCCGCGTACGCGTCCCGCCACGCCTGGTCGTACTCGATGGTCCAGCCGTCGCCGGCGGTGCTGCGCAGCGCATCCAGCAGCGCGTCGCCCATCGTCGCGTAGTGCCGCTCGTCGACGTGGTACTTGCGGTGGTCGCGGCCCAGCGCCCGGAGGAACTCGTCGAAGCTCTCCGGGTCGTCCACGGTGTGGATCGCCGTGATGATCGCTTCCAACAGGCGATCGCCCTGACCGGTCATCTGCACCGGGAAGAGCTGCCGCAGGGCGGGGTCGAGCAGGAAGAGCCGGGCGTAGAAGTGGCCGCTCAGCCGGTCCCGGTGCTCCTCGACCAGGGTCCAGCTCTCCTTCAACAACCGCGCGACGTTGTCCACGGGGGCGCTCCTCCAGACGGCAGCGGATCGGGCGCCCATAGAATGTCCACGGAGCGTGTCCGCCGGTCGCACAGAATGTGCGATCGGTTCACGCCGGCCGATCAGCCGTGCCACCGGGGCCACCCGTCGGGCACAGTGGTGCGGTGACCGTTGAGCTGACCCGCCCGGTGTCCCGCCGGCTCCTGGGAACCGAGACGCTGCTGGTCCTCGGCCTGTCCCTCGGCCAGTCAGCGGTCTACGCGGTGGTCTCGATCATCGCGAAGCTGACCGCCGACGGTCCGCTCTCCAAGCAGACCGCCTCGCTGAACACCTCCGCGTCGACGCGCCCCTGGCTGGATCTGACGTACCAGCTGCTCGGCATCGTCTTCGCGCTGCTGCCGGTGCTGCTCGCCGTACACCTGCTCAGCCGTGACCCCGGCGACCCGGCGCGCGCCCTCGGCCTGGACGCTCGGCGGCCCGGCCAGGACCTGGCCCGCGGCGCCGGCCTGGCCGCGCTGATCGGCCTGCCCGGGCTGGCCCTGTTCTGGGTGGCGGCCCAGCTCGGCATCAACGCCACGCTGGTGCCGGCCTCGCTGCCCCAGGTCTGGTGGGCGGTCCCGGTGCTGATCCTCGCCGCCGCCCAGAACGCCGTGCTGGAGGAGGTGATCGTGGTGGGCTACCTGGTCACCCGGCTGCGTCAACTCCAGTGGCGGGTCGCCGCGATCATCGCGGCCAGCGCGTTGCTCCGCGGCTCCTACCACCTCTACCAGGGCTTCGGCGCGTTCGTCGGCAACGCGGTAATGGGCGTCGTGTTCAGCCTCTTCTACCTGCGTACCCGCCGGGTCATGCCGCTGATCATCGCGCACACGCTGCTCGACGTGGTCGCCTTCGTCGGATACGCGCTGCTGCCCAGGGAATGGTTCAGCTGGCTCTGACGGGTCAGCTGGCTCTGACGGGTCAGCTGGCTCTGACGGGTCAGCTGGGTCTGACGGGTCAGCTGGCTCTGACGGGTCAGCTGGCTCTGACGGGTCAGCTGGGTCTGACGGGTCAGCTGGCTCTGACGGGTCAGCCGGCCGCCGGGTCGGCCGGGGTCCGCCGGTAGGCGGCCACCGAGCGAGCCGCGAGCCGGTCGGCCGCCGCCCCGTCGCCCAGCGCCGCGGCGAGCACCGCCGCGCCCGGTAACAGCCGGGACGCCAGCCGCAACACCAGCCACCCGCCAGCCTGCGCCGTCAGCGGTGCGGCCAGCCGCCACGCCGCCTCCGCCGCCCGCGCCCACGACCCATCGACCGGATCGTCCGCCGCCCGCGCCGCGGCCAACGCGGCACGCGCGCTCTCCGCATCCGGGTGCACCTGGCTGAGCACCAGCAACTCGACCGCGCGGTCTGGGTGCGCCGGGTCCCGGCCGTACGCCGCCGCCAGGTGCAGCACCAGGTTCGCGTGGGTCCAGAGCACCGAGGCCAGCTCCGCGAGCGGCGCGAAGAGTCCCGCCAGCGCGGCCGCCGCCCCGCCCGCGCCCGCCGAGCGGACGAACCGCCGGGTCGCCAACCGGGCCAGACCGTCCGCCGAAGCGTCCGGATACCGGGTACGGAGCTGCTCGGCCCAGTCGGCCGCCCCGGGGCCGAGCGACCGCACCGCGGCGAGAGCCAGCAGCTCCGGAGCAAAGCCGGGGTGGTCGAGCAGGCGCGCGGTGACCGCGCGAAGATCCAATTCGGGGGTACGCGCCGAAGCCCGCGCGACGTCCGTCCCGTCCCGGGTGGTCCGCTGGTCGGCCGGGGCGAGGGCCTGCTCGGCTGCGGCCTGCTCGGCTGCGGCTTGCTCGGGTGCGGCTTGCTCCGGTGCGGCCTGTTCGGGTGCGGCCTGTTCGGGTGCGGCTTGCTCGGCGGGAGGTTCCTGTTCGGGGGTGGGGACTGTCTTCTTCGGCGCGGCGCTCTTCCGGGCGGACGTGGCTCGCCTGGTCGGGCTCGCGGTGCGCTTGCCGGGGGTCGCGGTCGGCGTCGCCGTGCTCGCGGTTCGCTCGGCGGCGCTCGCCGTTGGGGCGGTCGCCACCGGGGCGGTCGAGGTCGTGTCGGTCGAGGTCGTGTCGGTCGTGGCCGTTGTCGTGGCGGACTCCGGGCCCGTCGGATCCGGCGGGACGGGGGCCGCGGCGTTCCGGTCCGTTGGGCGCTGCTGGACGGTGGCCGCTGAGTCGCTCGCGGAGGCGGGCGGGCGGACCGGTTGCCGGGGCAGGGGAAGGTCCGGGTCCGGTGGTTGGAAGAGCACCGCCGGGGCTGCCTTGGCCGGTCGAGGGCGCTGACCGCTCGTCGTGGCGGAGGCCACAGTCGCGCCAGACACCGGCGCCGCCTTCTCCACGGCTTGCTCGGCGCTCGGTGGGGTGAAGGTCGCCCGCGGCGGGCGCCGACGCGCACGGTCAGCAGACTTCTGGCGGGTCGGCTCGCTCGGCGGCTGCTCCTGCATATCGATGGAGCGTAGTACCGATCACGCCGGTGCACAGCGCTGAAACACGGGGGTCGACGGCCTCGGTGGGCGCACGGGGGAAGTCGCTTTGCTCCCGGTGGCCGGTGACCTGTATTCTCGGGCGCGGTGGTCTGCGGGCCACCAGGGAGACTTCGCCTAGTCTGGTCTATGGCGCCGCACTGCTAATGCGGTTGGGGTCTTAAAGCCCCTCCCGGGTTCGAATCCCGGAGTCTCCGCGCGAAAGCCGGGTGTGTACACTGGCTGAGCACATGCGCCCGTAGCTCAATGGATAGAGCATCTGACTACGGATCAGAAGGTTAGGGGTTCGAGTCCCTTCGGGCGCACCACTTGAACAGGGAATATAGCCAATCGGCTATATTCCCTGTTTTCGTATGGGTCACGTGTGGGACACGGTTGTGACACACGTTTGCCCAGGTCAGAGGCCCCTTTTCGGCGGTCGCGCCCCTCGAGAGGCTTCCCCGGCGGCCGAGCAGCCACGGAGCAGGCTAGTCTCACTGGCTGGGATTCTGGGTGCGAAAATGGGACGCCAGAAGCGCGGGTTCGCTCGTTTCCACAGGTAGCGGCCTCGCCTTGGTTCGGCGCTGGTGGAGGCCCTGCGGCTAAGACATCTCATTATGCGTCATATGCTTTCGCATGAAAGAGGGCTTCCCCCGAGACGACGTGGCTAGCACCTGCGGTCGCAACCACGAACAGTGGCCGTGCTGGTTGGCACGCCGTCCAGCCTGTCGATCGGGCGGCCGACGCCGCAGCGGTGGCAGAAGTTGTTGGGTGCGGCAGCTGAGTGATCAGGAGGTCGGCAGTTGCCGCGGATCATTCGCCGGGAAGCCGGCTCATCGATCCGACGTGAGCGGGCCACGGGTCGCGCCTGCCTCCCTCGGCGGGAACACGATGCCGGCGATCACCCGACCAACCTAGATCAGCAGCCTTGGCGAAAAAGTGCGTGCAAACGTGATCATGCCTCGGCAGGCCCGAGGCGATGCGAGCACGACCAGGCCAACGCCCGGCGAACGGCGGCGACCTTGCTGGGTTTGCCGCCGCTCGTCGAGAGTTGCCTGGTCTTGCTCGCCCGCGTCTCGTCACCGGTGTTGCATTTGCGTAGGTATCAGTTGGGCTTTGCCGTGCGGTAGGTGCGGTGCCGCCATACAGCGTGGCCACCCAGCTACTCATCAAGCTGCATGACAACGGCACGGCCTGGGCCACCGCCGATCGCGCGGTGCAGGCCGCCCGCAGCGGCGACGACCCGATGGTGCTGGCCGACGCGGGCAGGCTTGCCGCCAACGTGATGCGCCGCACCCAGCACCGCGACGGCGCCCAGAAGCTGATGCTCGACACCGCCCGGGCGTTGCAGGACGACACCGGCCTGTCCGAGGCGGCCCATAGCGCCCTGTACGGGCAACTGCTGGCCGCGGCCTCATACACCGCGGCGATGCGCGACGACCGCGACAGCGCCTGGACCCTGCTCGGCGAGGCCGAAGACGCCGCCCGCCGGGCCGGCGACGCCAAGTCCGAACGGTTCAACATGCTCGAACTGGCCGTCTACAAGATCAGCGTGTCGCGGGTACTCGGCGATTACGGCACCGCCGTCGACTTCGCGCGGCTGGTCGACCCGGCCCGGATCATCTCGCGGAGCGCCGCGCCCGGTACTGGGAGGACACCGCCCTGGCACTACACGGCCGCGGCCGCCCGCCGGCCACGTTTCAGGCGCTGCTGGCCGCCGAACGCGACAGCCCGCAGGAGGTCCGGTTCCGGCCATGGGCGCAGCAGCTCACCGCCGACCTGCTTTCCCGCAACAGCCGCACCCTGCCGGGCGTGCGCGAGTTCGCAGGCCGCGTCGGTGTGCTCTGACTGCCTCAGGCGGCCGGTATGGCAAGCGTGCAGCGCGGCGAACCCGTGCGGCGGCGACGTGCCATCTGGGGGCGTCATGCCTGAGATAGCTGTTGTGGCATCCGGTTCTCGGGGCGAAGGCGTTGGACAGGAGAGCGCGGTGAGGCTTCGGCTCTGTTGGACTGAGGAGATCCTCAAGTTGACAGCTCCTCGGCTGAGCGGAGAGCTTCCACGCCAGGTGTCGATGGCGGCGGACGTCCTTTTATTTGCTCGGACAACTGTCGACGTCCCTCGCGCTGCGGGTGCTGCTGTCATGACTTAATAGCACTTATCAAGCGATACCTAAGCTGTCGGACTTGATGCGCAACGACGGATTTCTCTCGATTAATTCTACTCTCCTAGTGTACGCGGCCAGAAGCGAATGTAGCGATGAGCGCGCACCATCATGGCTAAAACCGCTCATGACCTCACTTCCAGCGCCGACGAAGTCTTCTATCGCTTGAGTGTCGACCTTCGAGCCTAGCCCTGCGTTCTCCGCAAGTTGTCTCGCTGCGGACAACCTGTCTGCGGGGACCAGGACAATGGGCCGGTGATGGCGCGATAAATTCGAAGCGCATCGGACCGACATGAGACCTTCGGACGGGGACATCGTGACATGGATGGCGGCGTCGGCGAGCTCAAAATCACCGCGTCTGCCCGTCTGTTCATCTGCAGCAGTATAGCTTTCCCGACCTATAGCCTGACGCGGAAAAGCGATAGTCAAGTATGCGCCTAAAAGGTGCTGAGCTACCGCGCCCCCAACGGTTCCCCGCCGTCTTTTAGCAGCACGGATGATGGCGGTGATGACTTCTCGTGCCGGACGCCGATGGTTGATCGCCACTGTGATGCTCTGCTTCTCGAAGTGTTCAAGCTGAATGCGTTGCACAAGCCATCGCCGCAGCCCGTCGAGGAGGAGTTGCTTCTCATCCGCATGGGCGGTTCACGCGAGACCAAAGCCCTCGACTCGATGTAGCCTTTCGATCAGATCGCTAGCGGCCTCGAGGCCACCTCGGTTCGTGCGACCGCCCTCGCTGGTGAAAAAGCGATCTTCACTGAAACGCACGAGAATCTGCTTAATCTTGGAGCCGCCAGCGTGCTTACCTAGCCCCTTTTAGGGGTCAGATAGTCTTCGCGCTCCAGCTCGAACTTACCGCGCATCAGCTCAAGCACCGCAAGCTCGATGGCCATGTCACCTTTAGTAACTTCGCCGGTCTCGTTCCTTCGCTCCTCGTACCAAGATTGAAGAGCGTTGAGAAACTGCTCGTTGTGGAAGGCGGAAACTTTCCGATCCAGAGCTGGCCTCGGAGCCGTGAGGAGGTCCTGTGCGTCCTGCATGGACTGGGTCTTGCACACTGCCCGGCCATCAAGCTGCCGTGATCGGCTTCCTCAGACAAGAGTGCTAGCGGAGGCGAGGTTGCCCCGAGAACTTCGGCTTAGTCCGCATTCCTATAGCGATCCGACGATGCCCTGGATGCGCTCCGCTGCCTCTGCGGCCGGTTCGTGTTCCCAAACACGCACGACCGTCCAGCCCGCGGCGCTCAGTTCGCTGTCCACTGCGACGTCCCGACTACGATTCCTCGCGATCTTGACGTGCCAGTAGCCAGTTGGGTCAGACGGCATGCGTCCATGTGTCGGACAGCCGTGCCAGAAGCAGCCGTCGAGAAAAACCGCTATCCTCCGCCTTGTAAAAACGACGTCAGGGCGAACTTTCCTATCCTGCAACCGAATTTGCAGAGCGATTCGGTACCGAAGGCCACGACGGAACAACTCACGGCGAAGTGCCAGCTCCGGCTTAGTGCCGGAGCTTCGATTAGACCTCATCGCCTTCGAGGCGTTTGATGGCGGCGGGCTCGTTGGAAGCTTAGTCATCGACGCATTCCGTTTAGGGCATGACGAAGAGCCCTTCCGGCTCCTCAACGACTCCTTCGGCACCCTCGACCTCAATCACGCCGCCCAGCGCTTCGTAGCGGGCGAGAGCCAGGGCGTTAAGGCGCTTTGTTTGTGTCAACAGCGCACGCCGCAGCCCCGGCGAGACCTTACGTTCGCTGATGTTTTTGGCGAGCAGCGATATAGTCTGCGCGCGGCGAGCGATGCGGACATCTGGATGACAACGATCCGGAAAAATGTCGTCGGGAATGATCACACATTTTAGTGGATCGGGAAGTCTTTGAGGCTTAGCTCTGAGGATCTCGCCTTCATTGAGAATGGCATTAAAGGCGCTCGTCCTGAGCAGGATCTTGTAGACGGTGTACTCGTACGGATCAAGTTCCGCTTTGCGGGCCTTAGCCGGGAGATCACCGATATGGGGCAGAGACCACATCCATACGGAGCGAACCTCGAAGGGATCAAGCACATACTTCGCCACTGCGTCAGATCGCTGGCCTGTAAGGTGACGACCGAGTCTGACGCCGAAGCCCTCGGCTGTCTGTCCCACGTAGATGGGCTCATCGTCGTAGTCGTAAAAGGCGTAAATCCCAGCCTTCGCCTGCCCAATCGTCTGGCTTGGCCGTTGCGGGTCTGGGAGTCTGAGGGCAGCAGTGATCGCGTCACGGATCGCCTGGACTTCACGCGGCAGGAGCGTCGTTGCGAGGTCAATGCGGGTGGGCAACGGCAACCTCCAGGGCGATCAAGTCAGCTCGCCTCGGAAGGTTACTCGGCCTCGGCGGGTTCCTCATCACCGGCCGCGTTGTCAGGCCGAAGCACAGGCAGTAGGTAGTGCTCACCGATCCAGCGGACGACATCCACGACGACGGCGTCGCCGAAGCCGAACATCTGCTGGTTGGGGGTGCCAGCCAGGAGCTTGTACTCTGTCGCGCCCATCAGGTTGGCGTACTCGCGAGGCGTCATCCAACGAATCCGTGGCTCTCGGGTGTAGCCAAGTTCGACAAGCGCCTGCTTGCTTGACCCGCCACCAGTCGTTCGTAGGCAGCCAGCGATAGCGTCGCGGCGAAGCTCCCACATCGAGACGCCCTTCCGAGTACGGCGATAGGCTGTCCTGATGGAGAGCGCGTTCGCGGAGCGAAGCGCCTCGAAGCGAGCTAGCTGGCCGTCGCTGAGCGAATCTACGAAGGCTTTGACGCGGCGCTCATCCCACCATGCTGCTGATGACACATCATGCTCTACAACGCCGTTCAGGTCGCTTGGACCATCCGGCAGCGCGGGCAGGTCGAGGTAATGCATGGCAATGCTCTCGTGGTGGGCCTTGTGGATTGCTGTGACCCAGGCCGGCCGCGCCTTGCTGACTTCGGGAACTCCCACATGTGCGTTCTTGGGCAGGTCCTCTTTGTCGATTCCGACGATAAACATCCGTGGGCGTGACTGCGGTACGAAATGTCTAGCGTCGACTGACAGGACATCCAAAGAATAACCCAGCCCCGACAGGCAATGCAGCGCGTCTGCTAAGTCTTTCCCGCCGTGGCTTGTGGCGAACCCGTGAACATTCTCAAGTAGAACCACGCGGGGCTTCTTTGGAAGTTCTTTAATCACACGGGCAAATTGCCAGAACATGCCGGACTGGGTACCGCCAAGGCCGACTCTGTTACCTGCGAGGGAAAGGTCGATGCATGGGAAGCTGCTTGTGGCGAGTTCTATCCCTTCGGGCAGGGACTCGCCCTTCACTAGCCGAATGTCTCGGACTTTGAAGTGCTCCCGCGCGTCCGGATAGTTCGCGAGGTACGCGTCGAACTTCGCTTCTTTGATGTCGTTGGCCCAGACGACGTTGACTCCGAGAGGCTCCAGGGCCGTGCGCACAAGTCCAATCCCGGCGAAAAATTCCGCAACATTGATAGCTGTGCCTTCCATGGGCCCTCCATCGCCGATCATCGTTGTAGCCTATAACCGCAATGGCGAACTGACGAGGAACGACGCCAGTCTGTGACCAATCCAATCACGCCCTACGCGTGGTGCCAATCCTCTACGCTAGCCAGCTACGGACTGTAACGAAAAGCGGCCCAATGGGTTACGGAGCGAGTCGAGTAAGGGGGACGATGCGTCTCCGGCACCCCGACCGTGACAGCATCGGCTCAGCCTGACCGATCAGGTCCGGTGCCGGCTCGGTCGGGGGAATGCCGCCAAGCCAGCTCGGCCGGTCCACTCGAATGCCGCCGCGACTAGCGCTCGATCGATTCCACGCAAAATTGAACCAACTTCGCCTGAATGTGACTATCGCGATTTGCGCCTCAGCTCCTGTCAACGATCGCGGCGTTACGTCGCGAGTTGACTTTAGTTGTGAAAAGGACGAGGCGCTCATCACTGCCTACGGCCGTGATGGGCGCAACCAGTCTGAATGCCAAGGTGACAAGACTGGGATGCAGTTCGTCATTCATCTGGCCGGGAATGGGATTGTGAATCTCCGGCGCGCGGTCGACGGTCGGGTAGATCAATATCGAGCCGGACCCGGGTGTGACGAGCTGTCGAAACTGCTCACCGCCGACCATCATGGCGCCCGAGTTGTAATCTACTTCATGAGCGTGTTTTATGATCTCGGCCGGTCCGCGGTGCTCAACCTTGCTGATGCCCCCGTAATAGTCAGCCTTTTGACGTGTTCGTGTGTAAACGCTGATTGGCTCGTGTCCAAGGACGCGGCGGTTCGCCATTGACGACACGTGCTGCGGAAGGATTACGGCCCAGTCGCTTACCTGCTCGTCGCTGAGAGAGCCTAGCCATCGGAGGTCGGGGGCGAGGGCGTCGTCCGGGACCAGGCGGAGAGATTGCATGACGCTGAGTAGAACGGGATGACTGACCTTGCCGATCCAGGCGTTGTAGTCCCAACGCACCGGATTGGCCGGGTCGATGGTGCCGGCGCCGTTGACGTCGGGCAATTCGCCGTACAGATGAGCGTACGTTTGAGACGCGTCGAGAAGTGGCTGGAATGCCCGAGTGTTGACCTCTATGAGCTTAGGGTCGGACGGCCAGCGGCGTGGCTCGATTGGTGTGCCAGGCGACCGACGCTCGAACAAGTCAGCGTTGTACATCTTGTTGGCTGCTGTTGGCTTGAGCCAGTCGAGGTGCTGGGCGACCAGTGGAGGCACCTGGGCCGGGGTGAGCTGCGACTTTCCGTCGACTGGGGTGGCGTAGCGACGAAGATCTGCGCGGAAGTGCTCCTCGTCGCGACAGCTCGCCTCGAACGCGGCGTGCAGCGACGGGGTGATGTACAGGCGGACAAGGTCTCGATAGTGTGGCCGGAAGCCAAACCAACGTCCCATCTGCATCAGGGTGTCTTGCTGCTTCGTGGCCCGGCGGTAGTACGAGACGGTGAGGCCTTCGACGGTGAAGCCGCGGGCGAGGCTGTTCCCGCCGACGAGGATCTTCCAGACGGCGCGCTGGTCGAAGTCGATCTGTTCGTTCTCTAGACTCTTCTCGCTGTTGACGACTATGACTGGGTCGCCGCCCTGGCTGATGTGGCGTACTGCCTGAGCGACGTAAGGAGTCAGTTCCTCGTAGGTATCGGGCAGGCTGTCGCCATGCGCGAGAGCTTTGCTCACAGATCGGATGTCATCCTCGTAGAGCCCGCGCAGCCGGTCGGCGCTCGCAGGCGCGGCGTAGCCGCCGGTTTCCCAAAGATCGCGTACCTGCGATGCCTTCTCGTGGTGGATCACGCGTTGCATTGCATGGTGCACCAGCATGGTGTGGTGGCGGAAGGATCCCTCGCCTCGCTGTTGCCGGTATAGCTTGACTGCTCCGGTGAGCACGAACGCGTCGATGGCTTGCCGGAGACACGATTCGTCGTCCGTATCGTTGGGCAGAGGCCGAACGTGCGCTCCTTCCTTGGATGCGAGGGAGATCACCTCCGATCCTTCGGGCCCGGCATCGAGGTCGTGGAAGTCCGCAGCGCCCATGTATCCGTGGGGCCGGTCGAGCGAGATGATGAAGTTGCTCGGGAAGATGTCTTCGGTGTCGCTGGGATCGACGAATACGTTAGCGAACGGTGTGGCCGTGTAGCCTACGTACTGGGCACGCGGAAGCGAGCTCAGGAGCTCGCCAATACGTTGGTTTATGCTGGTTCGATCCTTCTGATCTTCGCGCCACTTCTTCGGATTGCTGGTGTTGGGTGAGGCTTGATCGGACTCGTCGTCGATGATGAGGGCTGGAATGTCGGCGAGTCGTGTGGTGATTTTTCGGAGGTCTTTGACCAGCTTTCCTAACACGCGGTTGTTTTTCTTCACAACTACCAGTCGGGCGTTGCTGCCTCTCAAGTTCGTGGGATCGTAAAGCGGGCGAACCCGGTCGACCCGCTCGAAGTCAAGGGCGCTGATGCCCTGTTGCAGGCTCCGATAGTCAAAGCTTCGCGTTGTCAACCGGACAATGTCGGGATGGCCAGCGTCGGAGGGCAGTAGTCCGTGCCGGACGAACTTCCCGTCAAGCCAATCCCGGTCGGTGTGGTAGTCAAAACCGTCGGTGTCATGCTCGCTGATGCCGCGAAGCAGGTTTTCGCGGCCAACGAGTTCCATGTCCAGCCGGCGTTGAGTCTGTGCTCGTAGCAGGTTCGCGCTGCCGCTGAGCACGATGATGAGTCGGTATCCTGCGTCGATGGACTTGGCGATAACTCCAGTGAAGTTGGCCGTCTTGCCGCTCTGCACATACCCGACGACCAGGCCTTTCGCTTGGTGACGTTCGGGCCTTGACGGGTCTGCCAGACGCTCCACGACTCGGCCGGTAGAGACATCGAGGGCAGCGACTGCGGTCGCGTTGAATCCGCGCTCGTACAGCAAATGGTTGCGGTAGTGCTCCCAGTAAAAGTCACGGCCCCGCCGGACTTCCTCGTTGTACCACGGCTCCCAGTCACCGTCGATGACGGTGTCGCCAGTCAGTCTGATGGGGATCATGCTGAGCAGCAGTTCAGCTGTTTGCTCCGCCACCCCGAGCAGCGAGACGATGCGCGCGCGACGAGCGGGAGTGTTCGGATCAATGGCATCGCACCATGACCCGTCCTCGGTTGCATCCCAGGTGGCAATGCGGTCGGCAAGATCGGTGGCTAGATCGTCACCCGGACTCGCGGCAACGAGGTAGGCGCAAAGGCTGCGGTCGTCATGGACGATAGAAGCGTCGTCCGCCACGGAGCTTGCGAGGAGGTGTATGGGTCGTGGCCCACGCAGCTTCATGGCATGGAGCGCTTCTCGGTAGCTAGTCGCGAATGGGTTGGTCATTGCGTCACCTCGATAGCATTCATGTCAGCGGAAACTTGATAAATATCGTGACCAACTTATAGCGATCTGACTTGCTGGGACTACGGAAATCGGTGTACGCAAGGCTCATCGATCGCAGAGATGACGACCGCCCGTGTCAGGTCACGCCGCTGTGGAGATTTCGCGGCCGGGAGTGTCGGTAATTGCTCCTGAAACATGACCATATTTTCCTGCGACCGTTGGCCGCGCAGCGCACTGGCAGTGCGACAACCAGGGAGCGGGTGCAAGCGGTCGTTGCTGACTATTGACCGCACGGGCAGCTCGGCGCAGAAGTGCTGGTGGATCAGGCCGAGCCTGGATCCGCCGAGCGCCGTTGGCCTTGAAGATCTTCTCTGCTGAGATAGGTCGTTCTGGCCGGCCGGCCCCTGAACGACGCGAGTCGGCGGTTCGCGGCATCCGAGCGATGCCGGGCACCCCAGGATGCCCCGCCGGCAGCCGCAGCGCGATCGAACCCGTGAGGACCCTTACGCGGTGCCATCAAGTTGGCCATCATGGCGCGGCGCACTACAGCGACCTCTCGCGCCCCAGGACAGACGGCTCCTGAGGCAGCTGCGTGATGTCGCGCCCCCAGCCGAGTCAGGTCCAGATGCCAAGGAGAGCCCGTGATCCCCCAGCCCTATCCCTTGTGGTGCGCCGAAGCATCCAGTGACCGCCACGTCTCTGCCGGCCGCGTCGTCGGCTGGATAGCAACGAACGAGGACGACGGAGACCTGCCCAGCGGTGCCCCGATTGATTACCTTCCCGTCGTGCACTTCACCGACCCCGAGGACGGCACCTGCGACGGCATACACAGCCCGGTCGAATACCAGCAGCTCTTCATCGGTGAAGACCCAGTCAAGGTAAGGCAGCAGGCCGAGGCGTGGGCGCGGAGGCAGCCGTTGCCACCAGCGGAGCCGGTGGAACCGCCGAGATTTGGCTGACTAGCGCGGGCAACGCTCCGCCTTTCGACTGCTGTCGTCGGCAATCCCAGTCAGTTGACGCCAACCGTGCTGTCAAGGGTTTCGTCCACGACAACTACGGCCTACGAGATCCTGGAATCTGGGTCAAGCGTCCGTTCCGGCCCCACCGATCGTCGCAACAACAACGTCCAAGTCGTGCACGACCTCGCAGCAGCTGGTACCGAGCAGCTCGCGGTGCGAGCCGCGCCAGCTGAAGCTGTCGCCGACTGGTCGAGTCCGTCCGACCTCGGCACGCAGCGAGCGGCCTGCGCGAACTGTTGGGGCACGCTCAACCGGACGCCCGTGGGAATCCGTAGACTGCCCCTCGTGACGGTCCGACCTCACCTTCAGGAGTGGCTGCGCCGAGAGCTGCTGTTGGAGGCCGGCCACCGATGTGCCATTCCGACCTGCCGCCAATGGCCGGTGCAAATCGCCCATATCAAGTCCCGCGCACAGTCTGCGGACGACAGCTTTGACAACCTGGTCGTTCTCTGCTCGCGATGCCATGATCTGTATGATCGGTATCAAGCGATCAGGCCTATTGAGATGCGTGCGTATAAGCGGAACCTTGAGGTCCTCGGCGAAGAAACAGGCAGCGTGCGGCGTCGGTTTCACGATCTTGAACTTTGGCAGTTGCTGGAGCTGTACGGTTTCCCCTGGCCTGCCGCGCGGCGCGTTTCCCGGGACCAGGACGGAGTGTTTGTTCTCCCGGGCGGCTGCGGCAAGACTTACATCTTCATGGCGATGCAGTCGATTTATAGGCGCCACCGTTTGTCGCTAACCCACGGGGTGGTGCCGCCGAGCCCTGGGAGCCGGTTGTGACCGGTGGCCATCAATTGGACCGGTAGCAGACGGATGGCCGAGACCGCCTGGCACACCCGCCAGCACGACCAGACGGAGCCAGCTACCGCTACCCCTGCGCCAGCCGGCAGCAGGTAACCACCGCTCCAACAAAGCGGGGGAAACTCACGTGTGCGCCGGCGTCGAGTTGAACGTCGCTGTTGTTGAGGCCGATGAGTTCGGACAGGCGCAGACCGGTCTGGAAGGCCAGGGTTATCAGGGCGCGGCCTCGGCGGCCTTCCCAGCGGCGGAAGGCGTTCGGGGCGGCGAGCAGAGCGTCGACCTCGTCGGCGGTCAGGAAGGACACCGTGGTGTGCCGGCCGAAGCGCGCCGGACAAACCCGGCGCTGGTCGTATCCCGGAACGCGCGGAAAGGGCGCGGGAGCCTGTCCGCTCCCGCGCCCTGACCGTCAGTGTGCCCCTCGGCCGGCCGTCACGCGGCCTTCACGAAGGACTGTGCGGCCGATCCGTTGCAGTCCCAGATCTGCAGTCGCGCGCCGTCCGCTGTCGAGCCTCCCGGGGAGTCCAGGCACCTGTTGGAGTTCGGGTTGCGCAACCGGTTACCTTCCTGGACCCAGTTCTGTGCGCCGCCGCCGTTGCAGTCCCAGAGCTGCACCCTCGTGCCGTTGGCCGTACCCGCGCCAGTGACGTCGAGGCACCGGCCCAACGTCCGCAGGGTCTGGCCGTCCCAACTCCACTGCTGGTCCCTCGAAACAGAAGGCCCCTGGCACGTCCACAGCTGCACGGCCGCGCCATTGCCGCCCGTGTCGTTTCCGCCCACGTCCACGCACTTGCCGCCCGGCCCGTTGATCTGCGTCGCGGGTCCGCCCGTGGAAGGCGGCGTCGTGCCCCCGCCGTCCTGGTAGTAGCGCACGTAGTCGATCGATGCGGTGAGCGGAAACTGGCTCTGCACGGGGTTCTGTCCGGGGTACGTGCCGCCCAGCGCCAGGTTGAAGATGACGTGGAACGGCTTGCGGAACTCCTCCAAGGTCGCCGGTGTCGTGTCGATCACGTGCGTTTGCACACCGTCGATGTACCAGCGGATCTGCGCGGCCGTCCACTCGATCGCATAGACGTGGAAGGCCGCGGCGTTGTTGACGGCGGGGTTCGCGACATAGTTGGCGTTCTGACCAGCTGTCCACGGGAACACGCCGGTCCGGAGATCCCAGAAGATGTTGTTCGTCACGGTCGCGTTCGCGTTCGCGTGTTCCATGATGTCGACCTCGCCGCAACTGGCCCAGTTGGTGGGCAGGCGGTCGTAGTAGGTCTGCGCTGGGTTGTAGGCGCTCGTGGACGTCTCGTCGCACGAGTCACCGAGCATCCAGAAAGCCGGCCACGAGCCGGCGGCGGTCGGGAGCGCCATGCGCGCCTCGATGCGGCCGTACTGGAAGGACCTCTTCGTGTCTGTCGTCATGCGGCACGACGTCTGGTAGAAGTTGCGGCCGTTGACCGTGATGGGCGTCGTGAGCCAGTTGGCGCGCATCACGAGGTTGCCGCCGGACTGCGTGCAGTTCTCGGGGCGGTACCACTCCCACTCGCCGTTGCCCCAGCCGTCGAAAGTATTGAGGCCGGGGTTGAGGCCGTTGCCGACGTTGTAGTTCCAGTTGGCGCCGCTGGGCGCGCCGGACCCGTTGAACTCGTCGGCCCACACGAGGTTCCACGCGGCGCGTGCGGGCTGCTGCTGGATGACCACGCTGCCGACCAGCGCAGTGACGGCCGCGGTGAGGAGGACCATGAGGCGCCGGCGGCTGCGTGACAGCGCTCGGTCCGCGAAACCTGCATTCCTGATCTTCATGTCGGGGAGCCTCGACTTTCCATTGGGGACAACGGATCGACGCCATGCCCGGGGCGACCCCGCGGCCGGACACGGCGAGTGGGCGACGGACACTCCCGCCCGGGGGCGACCGAGAGTGCTCTTCCTGGACAAGCAATGCGAGCCATCAACGCGTGAGAGCGCTCTCACGCTAACCGCACGGATCAATAAATGTCAATGGCTAATGAACGCCGTGTTGCCGGTACATTGCCAGCTGACAGGAGACCCGAGAGATAGCTGCCGATTACTCGGGATTGTGCGGGTCGCGGTGACACGCGCAGTGGGTGGCCACGGCGGTCGCAAGCCGGTGCAGTGTTCCGGCGTGGGCAAGCCGTCGGCCGCGTATCGAACGGCGTGCTCGATCAGGCGCCGGATGGCTAACATGTCGGCGTTGGCGTCACGGGCTTCGGTGATCCCGTCGGTGTAGAGCAGCGTCCGCTACGCCGTCGCCAGGACGGCACGGGCATGTTCTACGAGTCGTTCGCCACGACCGCCGAGTTGCAAACCAAGGTCGCAGCGAAGCTGGGGGAACTGGAGAGCGCCGGGAAGCAGCTTTCGCGTGTCGACAGCGAATCTGGAGTGGCGGCCCCGGATGTCGATCCGGGGCCGCCGTGTTGATGCGGTTCAGTCAGGCCGCGACGCTGCGGCACCTCGCCGCCTTGGTGGTGGTGTCAGGGCTGGTGACGGATCATCGCGGGTAGTGGTGGACGTTGCTGGTGGTCTTGCCGTCCACGGAGGTGACGGGAAGGGTTGCCGGAGCGTGGCCCTTCTCCACCCAGTTGACCAGGGCGTCGAGGTCGCTGCCCGGGTTGACCAGCGGACCGGTGCTGAACAGGGGCGTCCCGCAGTGGTCCACACCGGGCAGCAGGAACAGGCGGTAGAAGGTGTTGACGCGCTTGTTGCCGCCGAGGGTGGCGTTGACGTGCTTGCGGTAGTCGACCGTGCCCTGGGTCGGGATCAGCTGGTCTGACTGGCCGTGCCAGGTGAGCAGCTTGCCGCCAGCCTTGGCGAACGGTGACAGGTTCGGGTTGTTGTTGGCGATGATGCTGTCGTACTGCTTGGTCGCCGAGGTGAAGAGCTGCGTGAACGTTCCGTAGGTCAGCTTGGTGCTGTCGAACGACGGGTTCTTCGTCACGAAGTACCTGGCCCACTGGTCGGGCACCTGGAAAGGCGCGCCCGGGTTGGCGATGTAGTTGAAGACGGAGCCCTTGTTCTGGCCGTACCAGAGCTTCTTGCCGGATGGTGAGACCGGGCCGGCCCAGATCTTGTTGACCGCGTCGGCGACCGCCTTGGTGATGGTGATGTCCTCGCCCGCACAGACGACCTTCTTGCCGACCAGGCGGCGGGCGTCCCACGTGCAGTTCCGTGGGTTGTCGATGACGCCGTCCTTGACGCCGTCCAGGGTGTCGCAGGCCGCGACCGCGGCGGTGTTGAAGGCGGCCAGTTCGCACTGCGACGGAGCGACCTTCTTCTCGTTGTAGACGGCCTGCGACCACAGCGTGGCGATCTCGAACCGGTTCCACTCGATCGCCGGCGCGTTGGCCAGGATGCCCTGGAAGTCCGTCGGGTAGTCCTGTGCCTCCGCATAACCTTGGCGGCCGCCGGTCGAGCAGCCGGTGAAGTACGAGTACTTCACCGTGCGGTGGTAGAACTTGCTGGCCACGTCCTTGCCGATGACCGCCATATCGTGCACGGAGCGGGAGGCGAAGTTGGTGAGCAGCCCGTTGTTGATCTTCCCGTCGGCGGTGAGGCCCCAACTCGCGTCGAGACCGGTCTTGACGCCAGCGTCGGTGGCCGCGCCCACATACCCGCCCTTGACCGCGCTGATCAGCGGGACGCTCAGATCGCTGAGGTCGCCGGCCGAGTAACCACTGCCGCCAGTGCCCTGGAAACGTCCGTTCCAGTTCTTCGCATCCTGAGGGAGCGAAACCTTGATGGAGACGGTGTCACTCGCGCCCGGGTGGGTCACGACGACGGTGATGTCGCACCAGGCAGGCACGGCGTTGATCGGCGGATTCTGCGGAAGCCCCGGGGTGGAGGGGAACGTGAAGTCGCCGCCGGCCTTGGCAACAGCCTTGACCGACACCACTGCGGTGCCGGACGGCGCGGAGACCGGAACGGTGGCGCAGGTGGTGGCGGCGGTCGTTCCGCCGTCGCGGGTGGCGGCGTTGACAGCCACGGGCGTGAGGGAGGCCGCCAGCGGAACTGCCGCGGCCATCAGAATCATCAAGCGTCGCTTCATACCCATACCCTCAGCGAACCGGGGCGACGTGACCCCAGGGTGAGGCACTGGTGTGCACCCTGGCCGACGACCGGGTGGCACTTCCAGGCTCTGTCTCGGCCCTCGGCATGGCTGGCCCCCCAGGGCCGGGGTGCGGCCGTGCCGCGCGCAGCGCGGAGCGTGCGGTCAACCACCGATGGCGGTGCTGCGGGCCTCGATGGCTCTGATCGTCTTCTTCAACGCCTTACCCAGCACGCCCTTGCCGACCAAGCCCAGCACACCGCCGATCAAGCGGCCCTTGAAGTTCTTGCCCTCGCGGACCACCACGACGTCCAGGACCGTCGTCCCGTCCGGCTGTGGCCGCAACGTATAGGTGTGACCCGACTGGCCGCCCCAGATGTTGGAGTCGGTCGTCGTCATGGTGACATGGCGGGGGTTCGACCAGTCGTAGCGCAGCCGCTCCCAGATGCCGCCCGAGCCCTCCGTGACGTCAGCCCAGCCAGGGCCCTGGCCGTGGACCTTCAGATACTCGTCGGCGCTGTTGCCGAACACCTCCGAGCGGCCCGGCCCGAAGTCGGTGAGTGCGGCGAGAACCTGCTCCGGCGTCGCGGTGGTCTGCTCAACAATATGGATCACGGACATTACTTCTCCTGGTTCTCCGACTGACGTTCTCCCAGACTCTCCGACCGTGGAGCCCGGCGAGCCCGTGTCATACCCTGGTTCTCCGCCTCAACTCACTGGTTGACGCTCCGTGACTCGCGGATTAGTGACCGCGAGTAGCGCGCTGGCTGCCCGGCCGGTGGGTGGCCGCCTACGCATCGGCATTCGCCCTGTGCCGCGAGCGTGGCCGGGGTCGAGCCCAGGACTTGGCGACGTATGTGATCGACCGTCCCCGGCATCCGGTTTTGTGCGGAAAAGGTGTCGACCACGACAACGGCGGGCTTCGCCGTCGAGTCAGCCCGTACCCCACGTCTCTGGATGCCTCGTCGCGTACTGTCCGGCCCGCCCGCGTTGGCCATCCGCGGTGTAGTAATTTTCGGCTGGGGGACAACGTGCCGAGTAACAACGTGGGTTTCGACATGCTCGGCCGGCACCGCGAGCGCGACTTGCTCGATCGGCTGATGCGCGACGTCCGGGCCGGCCAGAGCTGTGTGCTGGTGCTGCGCGGCGAGGCCGGGGTGGGCAAGACTGCGCTGCTGGACTACGTGACCGGGCGGACACCGACCGATCGCGTCGTGCGGACCTCGGGCGTCGAGGCGGAGACCGACCTGGCGTACTCGGCGCTGCAGTTGCTGTGCGCTCCACTGCTGAGACACCTGGATCGGCTCCCCGAACCGCAGCGGGACGCGCTCGCCACCGCGTTCGGCCTCCAGGTAGGTCGTCCGCCGGAGGGGCTGCTCGTCGGTCTCGCCGTGCTCGGCCTGCTCGCCGAGGCGGCGGCCGAGCAACCTCTGGTTTGTGTCGTGGACGACGCGCAGTGGCTGGACCGCATGTCCCAGAGCATCCTCACCTTCGTCGCCCGCCGCCTGGACGCGGAGTCGGTCGCGTTGCTCTTCGCCGTGCGTAGTCCGACTGATGAGCAACTACTCGGCGGCCTACCCGAACTGCGCGTCGACGGCCTGCCCGACACGGACGCTCGCGCGTTGCTGGACTCGGTGCTACCGGGTCTGCTCGACAGCCGGGTCCGAGATCGGATCATTGCAGAGACCCGCGGCAACCCGCTCGCGCTGGTCGAACTTCCCCGCGGCCTGTCCCCGGCAGAGCTGGCGTTCGGATTTGGCGGCCGCAGCGGAACGCCGCTGGCCGGCCGGATGGAGGAGGGTTTCCAGCGGCGTATCGCGGCGCTTCCGGGCGACAGCCGGCGGCTGCTGCTGGCCGCTGCGGTGGAGCCGATCGGCGACGTGTCGCTGCTCTGGCGTGCCTTGGATCGGCTGGGTGTCGATCCTGCGGCGGCGGTGCCGGCGGAGGAGGCCGGCCTGGTCGAGCTGGGCACCCGGGTACGGCTGCGCCACCCGCTGGTGCGCTCGGCGATCCGGCGTTCGGCCGAGCCCGCCGAACTGCGCGCGGTGCACCGGGCGTTGGCCGACGTCACTGACCCGCAGCACGATCCGGACCGACGCGCCTGGCACCGGGCGCATGCCGCAGTGGGGCCGGACGAGGAGGTCGCCGGTGAGCTGGAACGCTCGGCCGGCCGAGCGCTGGCCCGGGGCGGCCGTGCTGCGGCCGCGGCCTTCCTTGAGCGGGCCGCCGAGCTCACCGCCGATCCCACGGCCCGCGGCCGGCGGGTCCTGGCTGCGGCGCAGGCCCGATTCGCCGCCGGCGCCGCCGAACAGGTAGCCAGCTTGCTGGCCGCCGCCGAGCTGAGCTTCCTGGACCCGGCGCAGCTCGCTGAGGTGGAGCGGCTGCGGGCCCGCGTCGCGTTCGCGCTCAACTCCGGCCGGGCGGCGGTTCCACCACTGCTCGAGGCCGCCCGCCGGCTCGAGGCGCTGGACCCGGCGGCGGCCCGGGAGACCTATCTTTCGGCGGTCGGCGCGGCCCTGAATGCCGGACGTTTCGGCGGCGACGACCTGCGGCTTGTTTCCCGAGCCGCCCGGCGAGTGCCCGAGGGTTCGGAGCCGGCCGGCCTGCTTCTGACGGCCTTCACCACGTGGAGCCTGGATGGGCAGGCCGCGGCCGTGCCGCTGTTTGCTCGGGCGCTGCAGGCGGTCACCGTGGAGACCGACGTGGACCTGGCCTGGTTGGTCGGTCTGGTTCTGCACGAGGTGTGGGACGACGTCGCCTTCCTGACGCTTACCGAACAGGCCGTGCGCTTCGCCCGGGAGACGGGGCGGCTGTCGCTGCTGCCCACCGCGCTGACGTTCCGTGCCACCGCGCTGATCTTCGCCGGGCGGTTCGCCGACGCGTCTGATCTGCTCGGGGAGGCCGAAGCCCTCGTGTACGCGGCAGGGCTGTCGCCACACCCGGCCACCGCGGTCATCCTGGCGGCCTACCGGGGCCGGGAGGAGCCGGCCACCGAGCTGATCGACGCCCTGGCCAAGGAGGCCGGGACGGGCGGCATGGGCTGGTTGCTCAGCGTCGCCGGCTACAGCAAGGCAGTGCTGTTCAATGGGCTCGGCAGCTACCCGGCGGCGCTGGAGGCCGTGCGATGGGCGACCGAGCGGGACGACCTGGCCGTTCAGCAGTGGGCGCTCGCTGAGCTGGTCGAGGCAGCTGCGCGCTCGGGTGCGCACGCCGCCGCGGTGCAGGCACGCGACCGCCTCGCCGAGCGGACCAGCTTGGCCGCGTCGGATTGGGCGATCGGTACGCAGGCCCTCGCGGACGCGCTCGTGGGGCCGGACGCGGAAGCGGACGAACGCTACCGGAGGGCCATCGACCGGCTCGCCACCACGCAGCTCGGTCTGCAACTGGCGCGGGCTCGGCTGTTGTACGGGGAGTGGCTGCGCCGGTCGAACCGCCGTGGCGACGCTCGAACCCAGCTGCGGCTGTCGCACGAGGCGTTCACCACGATGGGGGCGGAGGCGTTCGCCCAACGGGCGGGCCGGGAATTGGCTGCCACCGGCGAGACGGTCCGCAAGCGCACCGTGGGCATACCGGAGGAACTGACCCCGCAGGAGACCCAGATCGCTCGGCTCGGTGCCGCCGGCCGGACGAACCCGGAGATCGGCGCCGTGCTGTTTCTCAGTCCACGCACGGTCGAGTGGCACCTTCGCAAGATCTTCACCAAGCTCGGCATCAGTTCCCGCCGTGAGCTCCGCGCGGCAATCGACTCCAGCCCGCGTTGACGATCAACTCCGCTGTACCGAACCTGCCAGGGTCTCGGCCAGGGCATCTCACGGGGGCGACGAACAGGCCTGCTGCGCGATCGTGACCGTGATGCCCCACGGCATCCAGGGCAACGAAGGGGTCACGATGGTTGAGTTCAAGCTCGAAGTGGTCGTCCTGCCGGTCTCGGACGTGGACCGTACCAAGGACTTTTTCACCCGGCTTGGCTTTCGGGAGGACGTCGACTACACCGGGCCGGGGGGCTTCCGGGTCGTGCACTTCACGCCGCCGGGCTCGCCTGCGTCAATCATCATCGGTGTCGGCGTCACCGATGCGGTGCCTGGTTCGGCGCGCGGTGTGCACATGGTCGTGGACGACATCATCGCCGCGAGGGAGTACCTGATCTCCCGTGGCGTCGAGGCGAGCGAGGTGTTTCACGACGCCGGCGGCGTGTTCCACCACGCCGGCACGACAGACCGGGTGGCCGGCCCGCACCCGAACCGGCAGTCGTACGGCTCATTCCTGTCCTTCGAGGACCCGGACGGCAACCTTCTCGTCCTGCAGGAAGTCACCGAGCGGCGTGCGGGAAGGATCAGCCACGTCGTGTACGGCTCGGTGGCCGAGGTGGAGCAGGCACTTCGCGAGGCCGCCCTGGCTCACGGGCAGCACGAGAAGGAACTCGGTCACGAGGATGCGGAGTGGCCGGCCTGGTACGCGGCCTACATGGCGAAGGCGGCGGGACTCGGCGCCTGACTCGGCACCGGCGTCGACCCTGACCGACTGCTGATCCGGCTGCCGCCGTTGCTCACAGCCAGTCGTGTTCGCGGGCGTAGCGCGCCGCTTCGTGGCGGGTGCGGGTCTGGGTCTTCTGCATGGCGTTGGAGAGGTAGTTGCGGACGGTGCCCTGGGCGAGGTGGAGGCGGGCGGCGATGTCGGCGACCGAGTAGCCCTCGCCTGTCACCCGCAGTACGTCGAGTTCGCGGTCGGTCAGGGGGCAGTCGTCGATGACGGCGAGTGCGGACACGTCCGGGTCGATCCAGCGTTTGCCGGCGTGCAGACTGGTGATGACCGAGGTGATGTGCGCCGGCTCGGCGGATTTGCTGACGAAGCCCTGGACGCCGAGTTTCAGGGCCTTGCGCAGGACGCCGGGGCGGGCGTGCCGGGTCAGCATGAGGATCACCTGATCCGGCAGGGTGCGGCGGATCTCCGCGACGGCGGCGAGCCCGTCCACGCCCGGCATCTCCAGGTCGATGACCAGCACGTCCGGTCGGTGCCGCAGGGTGGCCTCGACGGCTGCCGCGCCGTCCTCCGCCTCGGCGAGGACGGCGATGTCACCTTCGAGGGGTAACAGTGCGGCCAGGGCCTTGCGGAGCAGCACCTCGTCATCAGCGAGCACGATGGTGGTCATCGGTCGTCCTCCCGCGCTGTCGCTGGGGCCGCGGCGGTACGGGCGGGCGGGAAGACCGCGGCCGTGACGAACCGCGCGTCCTCCTGTCGCACGGTCAGTTCGCCGCCGTCGCTCGTCACTCGTTGCCTGAGGGTCGAGAGCCCTCTGAGTTCGGGAAGGTGGTCGCCCGTCACGCCGTCGTTGACGATGGTGATGCCGGTTTCGGAGAGCGTGATCTGCACCTGTGTGGCCCGTGCGTGCCGCAGGATGTTGGTGGTCGTCTCCCGTAGCACCTGCCCGAGCAGTTCGCTGGCGCCGGCGTCGACCTCGGCCTGACGGGTCACCCGTACGCGAATGCCTGCGGCCTCGAACAGGTTCTTCGCGTTCTCGAGTTCGGCGGAGAGGTTGAGCCGTCGTTGGGCGTACGCGAGTTCTTTGGTCTGGATGATGGTGTCGCTGACCAGGGCGTAAGTCTCCCGCAGCTCCTTCTCGGCTCGATCGGCGTCCCTGAGCACCAGCTTCTGCGCCAGTGCGATCTTCAGTTTGACCACGTGCAGGGTGTGGCCCTGGATGTCGTGCAGATCGCTGGCGAACCGGACACGTTCGCGGACGACGGCGAGCTCCGCCTCACGCTCCCGGGTCTGTTCGAGTTCCCGGATGAGGTCGTAGAACCGCTCGCCCAGCACCGTCAGGACCGTCACCACGACGGTGAGGGCGGTCGGGATGAGGACGTAGCGGAGCAGGACGCCGCGTACGTCGTCATGTTGCACCAGCAGCCGTGCCGCGCCGACGGCGGCAACGTAGGTGAACAGCCCGGCCGCTGCCAGACCCCGACGGCGCCGCAGCACGCGCAGGGACAGGGAACCCACGGAGCAGATACCCCAGTACGCGTTGGGGCTGCCGGTCAACAGCACCCCCAGCGGCCACACCACTCCCGCCAGGATCGCGCAGGGTAGGGCCACCCGGTCGAGGTCGTTCGCCGTCCACCGTTCGAAGGCCACCAGGGCCGCCCCGACACCCGGTGCCAGGACAATCACATGCCACCAGGTGTGCGTGTCGATGTACAGCAGGACCGCCGCCGCGACCACGATCGGCGGCAGTGACGTCGCGAGGTTGAGCCGGCGCAGACGTCCCTGCGTCGTCTCGGTGAAGCCTCGCGATCTTGCTGTCACCCCCTGAGTATCCGGCAGGTCCGGGGCCGCATTCAGTGACACCACGTCACACGTTGCGGTGACGTGAGGCCACTGACGAGTTGCCGCGTCCGCTGGTGTCATTGGGTCATGTCCACTACGCCAATTATCGAAGTCGACCGGCTGAACGTCACATACGGTGACTTCCACGCCGTCAAGGATCTCTCCTTCGAGGTACGGCGCGGGGAGCTCTACGCGCTGCTCGGCACCAACGGGGCCGGCAAGACCTCGACCCTCGAGACGATCGAGGGGCACCGGACGCCGACCTCCGGCACCGTGCGCGTCTTCGGACAACGACCACAGGACAGGCGCGCGGTACGTCCCCGGATGGGGGTCATGCTCCAGGAGGGCGGATTCTCCCCGGACCTCACGGTTCGCGAATCGGTCCGTCTGATCGGCCGTCTCACCGGGCGAACGGACGACGTCGACCGGGTGCTCGACATCGTCGAACTCACCGACAGGTCAGGCCGTAAGGTGTCGCAGCTTTCCGGCGGTGAGAAACGGCGACTGGATTTTGCCACCGCCGTCTACGGAACGCCGGAGTTGATCTTCCTGGACGAGCCGACCACCGGCCTGGACATCCAGTCCCGGGACGCGGTGTGGACGACGGTGGATCGACTGCGCGAGAACGGCGCGACCATCGTGCTCACCACCCACTACCTGGAGGAGGCGCAGCAGCGCGCCGACCGCATCGGGCTCATGCACCAGGGCACCTTCCACCGGGAAGGGACGGTCTCCGAGCTGACGCGCACGCTGCCGGCCGTCATCCGCTTCGCACTGCCGCCGATGGCGCCGACGCTGCCGTTGCCGGCCGTCGTCGGCGTTGACGGGAAGGTCGTGGTCGAGACCTTCGAATTGCAGAAGGACCTGCACATCCTGCTGCGATGGGCGCACGACCACGCTGTGGAGATGCGAAACCTGGAGGCCGGGCCGACCCGCCTCGACGAGGTCTTCCGCGCCATCGGCAGCTGACCATCCACCGGCACCGACTTTCCTCGGGAGGAATTTCGCCATGTTCTCCATCGCGCTCAGCGAACTGATCCAGATCTTCCGGAACCGGCTGGTGCTGGTCACCAGCCTCATCATTCCGGTGGTGGTCTGCGCGTTCTTCATCCGTCAACACGAGACCTTCGCGGCCATCGGCAGCCTCGGCTACATCGCGGCCATCGTGATGTTCACCGTGGCCGCGTTCGGTCTCTACACCACGGCCGTCACCACCCTGGCGTCCCGGCGTCAGAACCTCTTCCTCAAGCGGCTGCGCTCCACCGCCGTCGGAGACGCCGGTATTCTCGCCGGCCTGCTGCTGCCCGTCACCGTCATCGCCCTCGTGCAGGTGGCCGTGATCCTGACCGCGCTGGCCGTGGTCGCCGGTGAGCCGGCCAACGTCGTCCTGTTGGTGGTGGCTGTCCTCGCGACCCTGGCCATGATGATCGGCCTGGGCCTGGCCACGGCGGGACTGACCAACTCACCCGAGCATGCCCAGGTGACCACCCTGCCCGTCACCCTGGGTGTGATCGCTGTGACCAGCTGGGTGGGCATCAGCGGCACCGAGGACCTCACCCTGCTCAAGCGGCTGCTGCCGGGCGGTGCGGCCACCGAGCTGACCGTGAACGCCTGGAACGGCGGCGTCGCCGTGACCGACTCCCTCCTGCTGCTCGCACCGACGCTGTCCTGGGTCGCCATCGCCATCACCCTCGCCACCCGGCTGTTCCGCTGGGAGCCCCGCCGATCCTGAAAAACCTGCTAGCCCCACCACGGCAGGGTGCCCGTCCGCAGGTGGTCGTGCAGCGTGGGCGCGACGTGTGCCGTCGCCGCCTCGCTGCGCGACGGCCGGCACGCGGGAGGCGGTGAGCGCGACGACCGCGTACGACTGCCGTCGGCGTGGTCCACGACCGCCCGGGACGACCGAGGCTGAGCGGAACGCAAGCACCGGCGCGCAGCCGAGCCATACGCCGTGCCGTGCCGTGCCGACGAGCTGGCCGCCGCCCGTGGGAGGTCCGAAAGACCTGGTCAGGTTGGTTCTCGGCGGCGGTCCCGACTCGACCTGGGCGCGATTGTCGGGCAATCGCCGCGGATCCAACGCGGGCGTCGCTCAGGTGCGGGGAAGCACGGACGCGGCGACGATGGCGTTGTTGACGATGGTGGCGGTGACGGTCCGCGCAACCGCTTCGGCGGCCGCTCCGGCTCCCCAGTCGCCTCGCTCGAGCGCCTTGGCGCGGCTGATCACGGGTGAGGTCCAAGGGATCTCCCGGTCGAACTGGGGAAGCGTCCCGCTTCCCGACAGCAGGGCCGTGAGCGCGGCGACACGGGGTTGCGGTTCGACACCCTCGACGAGTACGGCTCGGACGTCTTCGAGAAGCCGAGGTCGGCGCCCACTTCCGCCGTCCTCGAGGACCGTCGTGGTGAACAGACCGAAGGCCTTACGGGTTCCCCGGCGAATGTCGCCACGCTCGACGAGCCTGTCCAGCAGCGGCCCACGCAGTGTCGGTCCGATCGCCGCGAGCACCGTCTGGACGCCGCGGGGCTTCGCGGAGAGGTAGTCCCACGCCGAGCGCAGGATGTCGTCCGACGGCGGGTGATCCTCGACGGCCTCCACACGTGTCGTCCCCGCCCTGCCGGAACCGGTTCGCACATGGTCGCCGAGCCCGAGATCCGCGAGCACCGCTCCGGCCAGGGTGTAGAAGAGCGTGTTCTCGCCTGCGATGGTCCCGGTGCCCGACCTGAGGCCGGAGTTCGGCTGGAACAGGAGGAGCAGGAGATCCTCCGCCAGGGTCGGGGGCCCGAGCCGCTTCGCCTCGCCGGGCGTCTCGGACCTGCCGCCGACGGGGGGTTCTTCAGGCTGCTGAGTCATCGATCCAACCTTTCCGATTGTCGGTGGTGTTCGGGGTGCGTCACACCGAACGCGTGGCTTCTGTACAAGGGTCGCCGAATTCAGACCGAGCAGGTCGGCATTGTGGTCGGCAGCTTGAGATCGATGAGATAGTCCGCGGCGCCGGACGCGCTTCCGCCCTGTGAGCGCCTGGCTCGATGCCTCCCATGCCACCAGATGTCGCAGCCACCCGTCAGTGGCGTGGTGTCATGCCCGACGCGTGACGTGGTGTCACTGTTCCCGGCACCGGACCTCGCGAACACTGGGATCCGCACCGTCACCTGTTCCACGAACGCGATCGAGTCCCTCGACGCTCGCCACCGGCGGGCGACGAAGGCCTGCGGCCGCTTCCGGAACGAGTTGCCCGTGAGAGCCGGAACCACGAACGGTGGTCGTGCTGGTGGGCACGCCGTCCGGCCTTTCGGCCCGGGCGGCCGTCGCGACGGTCAGGCCGTAGCGGTGGCGGAATCTTCTACGGTGCGACGGCTGAGGAATCAGGAGGGTGGTCGGCACGTACCCCTGCCCGCTGTCCGGATCGCGATATCATCGGCCCGGGCAGTGCGCCTGCCCGCGCTCGGTGTGACAGCCCACGCCTGACCACACGCAGGGCCAAGAGTCTCCGACTCCGCGCAGACGTGACGAGCTTCGGCGTGCCGGCCACGCCGCCTGTTCGGTGGAGGGCGTGGGTCTGCACCGGAGGCGTCATGATCGATGAGCAGAATCCCCGTCGGACTTCCCGATCGGGCCGTGCCCGGAAGCGGGCAATTCGGGCTCAGGCCGCCCGTGCTGGTGTCCCGTACTCCGTAGCGGCTCGGCAACTCGAGGCGGTCGGGCTGCAACCAGGCGAGACGCTGTCCAGCTACGGACGGACCATCTACCCGGTGGGCTTCGACTCGTACCGCGAGCTCGTGATCAAACGTCGCGAACAGCGTTCCTTTGACGAGCGGGTGCGGGACAACCGGCGAGCCGCGACCCTGCCGGACGGCCGTGCCCAGCACCTGGTCGAGCGCTTTCCGTCGACGCGGGGACGCAACGGCACCGGTGTCGGTCCGCTGTACCAGGGCGAAGGGCGCCAGGAACTCCTGGCCATGCTGTACGTCGTCGTCGCGGCCGAGTCACCGGGGCTGCTGCCGGCCGTCGGTGACCTCGTCTGGATCGCCGAGATGGGGGAGGAAACCGCCGTCGACATGGCGTGCGCCGAACTGGACCGGGAGGCACGGCGGCTGCTCGATCGTGAGCCGGCAGAGCTGTGGTCGGTGATCGAAGAGGCGCTGGCCGCCGCCGAGCGCAGCGCGGACTGGCAGATCCGGCAGGAGTCGATCCGACTCGCCGCGCTGTTCCGCACCATGATGACCCCCCGGGAGGGATACGCGGGGGAGCCGTACGTGGAGGGCCTGCCGCTCACCGGTGTCCGCCAGATCCTCGACGCACTACTCATCGTCGCCGACGACGGGCACGCCCCGGGTACGCGGGTCCGCCTGCTCCGCGATCCACACGGAGGCTCCAGGGCCACCATCACCGGCGCCCTGTGGGGCAGCTCCGGTCCTCCCGTCGGCTACCTCGTCTGGCTGGACGGGACAAAGACGGCCGAGTCCGTACGTGCCGATGAGCTGGCTGTACTCGCCGGCCAGGAGTCCCGACCGCGCTGACCAGTAACCCTCGGACAACGGCGGGGTGGGCCCTTCACGGCCCACCCCGCCGTGCCGATCAGATCGTTCAGCTGTTGCCGGTGTCGACGACCAGGTCTGCTGTTGCCTGATCCGGTATCTCGTCCGGTACGGCGACGCTCCGGTCCGCGCCGCGGAAGACGAGCTTGGACTTGTCGATGTCGTTCGGGTCGCCTTCGCAGTCGACCACGACGATCTGGCCGGGGGTCAGTTCGTTGAACAGGATCCGCTCGGAGAGGTTGTCCTCGATGTCGCGTTGGATCGTGCGACGCAGCGGACGGGCGCCGAGGACCGGGTCGAAGCCCTTGAGCGCCAGGTACTTCTTGGCGTTGTCGGTCAGTTCCAGACCCATGTCCTTGTTGCGTAGCTGGCCCTCGATCCGCTGGATCATGATGTCCACGATCGAGAGGATCTCGTTCTGGCGCAGCTGGTGGAAGACGATGGTGTCGTCGATCCGGTTGAGGAACTCAGGCCGGAAGTGCTGCTTGAGCTCGTCGTTGACCTTCTGCTTCATCCGGTCGTAGGTCGACTCGGAGTCCTCCGACTGCTGGAAGCCCAGCGACACCGCCTTGGCCACATCGCGGGTGCCCAGGTTGGTGGTCAGGATGATGACCGTGTTCTTGAAGTCCACGATCCGACCCTGACCGTCGGTGAGCCGACCGTCCTCAAGGATCTGCAGGAGCGTGTTGAACACATCCGGGTGGGCCTTCTCGATCTCGTCGAACAGCACCACCGAGAACGGCCGACGGCGCACCTTCTCGGTCAGCTGACCGCCCTCGTCATAACCGACGTAGCCGGGAGGGGCACCCACCAACCGCGACACCGTGTAACGGTCGTGGAACTCGGACATGTCCAGCTGGATGAGCGCATCCTCACTACCGAACAGGAACTCCGCCAAAGCCTTGGACAGCTCGGTCTTACCCACACCCGACGGGCCGGCGAAAATGAACGACCCCGACGGGCGCTTCGGGTCCTTCAGACCGGCCCGGGTACGCCGGATCGCCTTCGAGACCGCCTTGACCGCGTCCTCCTGGCCGATGACGCGCTTGTGCAGCTCGTCCTCCATGCGCAGCAGACGCGAAGTCTCCTCCTCGGTCAACTTGTACACCGGGATACCCGTCCAGTTACCGAGCACCTCGGCGATCTGCTCGTCGTCGACCTCACTGACGACGTCCAGGTCACCGGCCTTCCACTCCTTCTCCCGCTGCGCCTTCTGACCCAGGAGCTGCTTCTCCTTGTCGCGCAACTGCGCGGCGCGCTCGAAGTCCTGAGCGTCGATCGCGGACTCCTTGTCACGACGCACCTGGGCCATCCGCTCATCGAAGTCCCGCAGATCCGGCGGTGCGGTCATCCGACGAATCCGCATCCGCGCACCAGCCTCATCGATCAAATCGATCGCCTTGTCCGGCAGGAAACGGTCCGAGATGTACCGGTCGGCCAAAGTCGCGGCAGCCACCAGGGCAGCGTCGGTGATGCTCACCCGGTGGTGCGCCTCGTAGCGGTCCCGCAGACCCTTCAAGATCTGAATTGTCATCTCTAGGGTGGGTTCCTCGACGCGCACAGGCTGGAACCGGCGCTCAAGCGCCGCATCCTTCTCGACGTACTTCCGGTACTCGTCACTTGTGGTGGCGCCGATGGTCTGCAGCTCACCACGGGCCAGCATCGGCTTGAGGATGCTCGCCGCGTCGATCGCACCCTCGGCGGCACCCGCACCCACCAAGGTGTGAATCTCATCGATGAACAAGATGATGTCGCCGCGGGTACGGATCTCCTTGAGCACCTTCTTCAAGCGCTCCTCAAAATCACCGCGGTAACGAGAACCAGCGACCAACGCACCGAGGTCAAGCGTGTAGAGCTGCTTGTCCTTCAGCGTCTCGGGCACCTCACCCTTGATGATCTTCTGGGAGAGGCCCTCCACCACGGCGGTCTTACCGACCCCGGGCTCACCGATCAGGACCGGGTTGTTCTTCGTCCGGCGGGACAGCACCTGCATGACCCGCTCGATTTCCTTCTCCCGCCCGATCACCGGGTCGAGCTTGCCCTCACGGGCGGCCTGGGTCAGGTTACGACCGAACTGGTCCAACACCAGGCTGGTCGACGGCGCGGCCTCACCCGGCGCGGCACCAGCAGCGGCCGGCTCCTTGCCCTGGTAGCCCGACAGCAACTGGATCACCTGCTGACGGACCCGGTTCAGGTCCGCGCCGAGCTTCACCAGCACCTGAGCGGCAACGCCCTCACCCTCACGGATCAAACCGAGCAGGATGTGCTCCGTACCGATGTAGTTGTGCCCAAGCTGCAACGCCTCACGCAGCGACAACTCCAGCACCTTCTTGGCCCGCGGCGTGAACGGAATGTGCCCGCTCGGCGCCTGCTGACCCTGGCCGATGATCTCCTCGACCTGCTGACGAACACCCTCCAGAGAAATACCAAGACTCTCCAGAGCCTTCGCCGCGACGCCCTCACCCTCATGGATCAGGCCCAGCAGGATGTGTTCCGTACCGATGTAGTTGTGGTTGAGCATCCGGGCCTCTTCTTGGGCCAGGACGACAACCCGTCGCGCTCGGTCGGTGAACCGCTCGAACATGCCTTCACGCCCCTCACGGGCTCCCACGCTGCCCGTCGACGGCCGGCACGTGAACGCACCGAAGCGGGAATTGTGCGCTGAGTCTGAGACCCTTGGCCACGTCGCGATGGTCGGCGTGGGCAGCCACTCGTGGCGCGGGCAGGCGCTCTACCCATGGAAATGCTAACGCATCGCTCGGATCGACACCGGTGCCATGAGTGACCACCGGCGCGGTGTTGAACGGAGGCATGACGGTCGCGCAGCGCCGCCCAGATCCGCTCGAACCCGACCGGGAAACCGCACGGGGGTACGGGGCGGCACAGCAGGTGGCCGGGCGGGAGCCGATGCGCGCCGACGCCTGAGGTTGTTGCACGACGGCCAGGTTCGTCGGAGGTGTGGCGGGCGGCCACGATCGAGCGTAAAAGCCTGGTTCTCGTGTACGAGCATGAGACATCCGTTAGGTCTTCATGTGCGTGCCGCCGTCCGCGTGGCAGGTGGCAGCCAGTCCGCTGCGCAACGACTTCCGCCCCGACATCGAACACGGCACAAGAAGGTAGACCAATGCCGATCACACGAATCGCGATCCATGAAGGTAAGCCTGAAACGTACAAGAAGGCACTGCTCAGCCAGATCTACGAGGCCATGCGAGAGACCGTCCAGATCAAGGACGGCGACCGCTTCATGGCCATCACCGAGCACGGTGACAACGCATTCGGGTACGGGGACTTTCTCGGTATCCAGCGGTCAGCTGACCTGGTGCAGATCCAGATCTTCTGGACACCGGGCAAGTCCTCCGACGCCAAACTGGCGATGTATCGCGCGATCGTCGAGCGGCTCGGCCGCGATCCGGGTGTGCGTCCCGAGGACGTGCTGATCTCGGTGGTCGAGAGCGGCGCGGAGAACTGGTCCTTCGGCAACGGGGAAGCCCAACTCTTCAAGGTGTGATGAGGGGCCCTTAGTACACCATCGGATGTACTATGGGCGGCATGGAGACGTTGACGCACGGGCAGGTGCTGGCCCGCTTCGGCCATGCCCTGTCCGATCCGACGCGGGCGCGGGTGTTGCTGGCGCTGCGCGACGGTCCCGGCTATCCGGCGGAGTTGGCGCAGTTGTTGGGAACGACCCGGCAGAACCTGTCGAACCACCTGTCGTGTCTGCGCGGCTGCGGGTTGGTGGTCGCGGTGCCGCAGGGCAGGCGCACCCGGTACGAGTTGGCCGACGCCCGCCTGGCGCATGCCCTGTCGGACCTGCTCGGCCTCGTGCTGGCGGTCGACCCGGCCTCGTGCCCGGACGCCGACGACAAGGGCTGCTGCTGATGAACCTGCCGCTGGTGAGCCTGCCGACGACGGGGCCGCCGCCGGCGCGGCGTCTGGTGCTCGCCCGTCGGGTGCGGCTGCTGGTCGCCGCCACGATCACCTACAACCTGGTCGAGGCGGTTGTGGCGATCACCGCCGGCACGCTCGCGTCGTCGACCGCGCTGATCGGCTTCGGACTGGACTCGGTCATCGAGGTGTCGTCGGCGGCGGCGGTCGCGTGGCAGTTCGCCTCTCGCGATCCACAGTCGCGGGAGAAGGCCACGCTGCGGATCATCTCGGTCTCGTTCTTCGCCCTCGCCGCGTACGTGACGGTGGAGTCGCTGCGGGCGCTGGTCGGCGGCGCCGAAGCCGAGCACTCCAGCATCGGCCTGGTGCTGGCCGCGCTGTCATTGGCGATCATGCCAGTGTTGTCGTACGTCCAGCGCCGCGCCGGCCGTGAACTCGGCTCGCGGTCGGCGGTCGCGGACTCCAGGCAGACCCTGCTGTGCACGTACCTGTCCGCCGTCCTGCTCGTGGGTCTCGCGGTGAACAGCCTGAACGGATGGTCCTGGGCCGACCCCGTCGCCGCGCTGGCCATCGCCGCGGTGGCGGTCAAGGAAGGCCGTGCGGCCTGGCGCGGTGACACCTGCTGCGCCGTTCCGCCGACCGGCTCCCTCACCGGCCTCGAAGCCGACAGCGCCGTGGGTGCGGGCGGTGCCGGCGAGGGTGACGCGTGCGGATGCCCGCCGGGCCGCTCCTGCTGCTGCGCGGACGCGACATGACCGCGAGGACTCTCGCGCGGGCAGATCCTCAGCAGGGTGCCGTCCTACGTCGCTTCGTAGCGGGCCTGGCTGTTGAGGGGCAGCGGCTCAACCGATGATGTCGGCGATCCGTCGGGGCTGCTCGAGGCAGGTGAAGTGCCCGGCGTCGGGCACGACGACCGGCTTCTCCCCCAGCGCCTGCGCGGTACGCGCCCGTTCGGCAGGACGGGACCAGTCTCGTTCCCCATAGATGAGGGTCCGGGGTGCTCGTACGGCGGGGTAGAGCTCGCGTGCTGCGCCCCACGAGCGCCAGTTCTGGTAGACGTTGCGCTCGACGTACGGATAGCCGGGTTCCTTCCGGGTGGCGGCGAAGGTGTCGAGTAGCGGGTCGGGAACATTCCTGGTGCCGCCAAGACCGCCTTGCATGATCGTCCCGGTCACGAACCGGGTCTCGCCGGCACCGAGGATCGGGCCGATGACGGGGAGGGCCACGCCACCGAGGATGAGGTTGGCGAACAGTCGCCCACGCCGTACGCCGTCGGCGAAGCGGGTGTCGTAGTCGTACGGGTTGGACGTGACCACCCGGCTGACCGCCTCTGGCATCTGGCTGGCGACGGTGAGCGCCAGAACGCCGCCGATCGACTCACCGACCAGGGTCACGTCAGTGAGGCCCAGCTCGCGCATCGTGTCGATGACCCCGCGCCGCAGGTACGGCTCGTCGTACTGGATGCCGGCCGGCTTGGAGGAGTGACCGTGGCCGAGCAGGTCCACGGCGTACACCGTGTGGTTGTTGGCCAGGATCGGAATGATGTCGGCGAAGTATTCGAGCTGTGTCCTGATCGTGTGCAGGAGCACCAGGGCGGGTCCCGACCCGGCACGGAGGTAGTGCACGGTGCGCGCGGGATCGAGCCGCAGGTCGGCGACCTGTCCAAGATTGTCGAGACGCATCGGGCCGTCCATTCTTTGAACCGGATGCTCGACACCCGGCGATCCGCGTCCACTACACCAGCCGGAACAGTCAATTCCGCCGCGCTTGCCCGCGGTTCCTCCGTTCGGCGTCGCCTGATCGCTGGCGACCCGAGCAGGCACGCACCGGCACGTGCGCCGGAATGCGGGAGGGCGTTGAGGTCGACCCGGGGATCTGGTCGAATGACTCTGGGAGCAATCGGGCCGTCACCGACCGTACGACGTCACGTGACAGGAGTCCCTTCATCATGCTTCGAAGGTCAATCGTTCCGGCCCTGCTCGCCGCCCTCGCGGCCGTCTCCCTCGCCCTGCTGCTCGGCCTGGTCGCCACGGCGTCCGTCGGCCCCGCGGTCGCCGCGCCGGCAGCGGTCGCCGCGCCGGTACGGGTCATGCCGCTGGGCGACTCGATCACCGGCTCGCCCGGCTGCTGGCGGTCCATCCTGTGGAACCGCCTCCAGTCCGCCGGCCACCTCGACGTCGACTTCGTCGGCACCCTCGGCCCGCAGGGCTGCGGCCGGCCCTACGACGGCGACAACGAGGGCCACGGCGGCTACCTTGTGACGAACGTCGCCAACCAGAACCAGCTGCCCGGCTGGCTCTCCGCCACCCGCCCCGACATCGTGCTCATGCACTTCGGCACCAACGACGTGTGGAGCACCATCGCGCCGGCGACCATTCTCAGCGCGTACTCGAAGCTGGTCGACCAGATGCGGGCCAGCAACCCGGCGATGCGGGTGATCGTCGCGAAGATCATTCCGATGGCCCCGCCCACCTGCAGCCAGTGCGGGCAGCGGGTCGTGGCCTTGAACGCCGCGATCGGCGGCTGGGCGGCGGGAAAGAGCACGCCGCAGTCCCCGATCGTGGTCGTCGACCAGTGGACGGGCTTCAGCACCGCCGCCGACACCTACGACGGGGTGCACCTCAACGCCGCCGGCGACCAGAAGATGTCCGACCGCTGGTACCCGGCGCTGGTCGACGCCCTCGCCGGCGGCGGCACCCCGACCCCCACGCCCACCGCGACCCCGACGGCGACCCCCACCCCGACCCCCACTCGCACCCCAACCCCAACCCCAACTGCCGGGTCTGGATGTACGGCCGCCTACCGGATCGTCGGTCAGTGGCAGGGCGGCTTCCAGGGCGAGGTGACCGTTCGCAACACCGGCACCGTCCGGACCGCTGGCTGGACGGTCGGTTTCAGGCTCGCCAACGGCCAGCTGATCAGCCAGACGTGGAACGCCGAACTGGTCCAGACCGGCAGCGCGGTCACGGCACGCAACGTGAGCTGGAACGGGGCGCTCGCCCCGGGCGCGGAGGCCACCTTCGGCTTCCTCGGCAGCGCCAGCGGCACCCCCACCACTCCCGCCGTGAGCTGCACGGCGAGCTGAGGCGGTACGGGTGAGCGGGGCTCCTCACGGCTCATGGAGGAGCCCCGCGACGTCACGCTCCAGATCTTGAGGGCGGGCACGTGACCTGCAACAGGAATGGCCGTGGCGGCCATAGTGTGATGTGACCCAACAGCTACGGCCGTCAGACGAGGAACTGTGGTCCTCGATCACCACGGGTGGAGAAGCCGCGTTCGGCGTGTTGTTCGACCGGTACTCCAGGGCCGTCTACAACCATGCGTTCCGGCTGAGCGGGTCGTGGTCGACGGCGGAGGACGTCACCCAGGCGACCTTTCTCGTTGCGTGGCGCCGCCGGGCCGACGCCCGACTGGTGGAGGGCTCGGCGTTGCCCTGGTTGCTGGTCGTCGCGACGAACGCGGTGCGCTCGGAGTGGCGGTCGACCCGCCGGTGGCTGGCACTGCTGCGGCGGCTGCCGACAGCCCGGCACGCCGACGGTGATCTCGCCGACGAGGTGGCCGAGCGGTTGGACGACGAACGGCGGATGACAGAGCTTCTCTCGGTGGTACGGCGGCTGTCGCCGGCCGAGCGGGAGGCGGTGGCGTTGTGCCTGTGGTCGGGCGTCTCGTATTCCGACGCCGCGACCGTGTGGGGAATCAGTGAGGCGGCCGTACGGTCGCGGGTGAGTCGCGCCCGCAGTCGTCTGGTCCGCCTGGTGCCCGAGGAGATCCAGGAGGGAACGCGGTGAACGAAATTCTTGATCCGCCTGCGGAGCGGGACCTACCGCCGGGCGCGGCGCGTGCGATGCGGGCGCGGCTTCTTGCTGTGCACGACCGCCGCCCGGCTCGCACACCACGGCTGAGGATAGCCGTGGCCGCAACGGTGCTGTTGGTCGTCTCTTCCGGCGTCGCGGCGGTGGTCTGGGACAGGACGGACGGTGCGAACGTCCAGGTGCTCGCCATGGGGCCCGGTGAGTTGTCACCGACGCTGCGCGACGCGGCCGACCAGTGCCTGCGGTGGAATGCGGCGGACAACGGAAGAGGGCTGGCCGAGGACCCCGCGCCCGTACCGCTGTCCCTGACCGATCTCGCGGTGGCGATCGAGCGAAGTGATCGTGCTCTGGTGTTGTTCATGAACGGTGCTGGCTTCGCGACGTGTGACGTCACGTTTGATCAACAGACGCGGGAGCGTTCCGGCGCAAGCGGGACCGACCGGTGGCCGCACGGCGAATGGCTACCCGGCCCGGTGCAGAGGCTCCTGCTGACCTCGACCGAGGCCGACGGCGGCGACGTCAGCGTCAGCGGGCGGGTCAGCGGACGCGTCGGGCGGCTGGTGCTCGACCACGGTGACGGCCACGAGACGGTCGCGCGCCTCTCGGGCGGCGCGTTCGGCCTGATGACGACCGACGCCCGGCTCACGGCAGACAATGCTCCCCGGCTGGTCAGTTACGACGCGGCGGGGGTGGAGATCGACCGACGTCCGCTGTTTCAGGCCGAGGACCAGCTCACCCACTGCTACACCACCCCGGCCGGAACGCTGATCTACGGCACGCCGTCCGACACCTGCCTGCCCGCCGAGGCGTGGGGGCGGTGACGTCGGGCCGATGACCGCCCGGCGCACGGCCGCACACGCCGACGGGCGGCGTACGCCGACAGGATGTCGGGGGTACGCCGCCCGGGGGCGGGGCGAGGTGCGGGAGGGTGCCCGCGCTGTCACGGGGGTTACTTCGGGTCGCTGTTGAACTTCGAGGTCGACCAGAGGTAGCCGAGCACGGCGAGCCCCACGCACCAGACGACCGCGAGCCACCCGTTGTTGCCGATTCCGCTGCCGAGCAGTAGGCCCCGCAGGGTTTCGATGGCGGGGGTGAACGGCTGGTACTCGGCGATCGGCTGGAACCAGCCGGGCATCGACTCGACCGGGACGAAGGCGCTGGAGAGCAGCGGCAGCAGGATCAACGGCATCGCGTTGTTGCTGGCGGCCTCGGCGTTCGGGCTGACCAGGCCCATGCCGACCGCGATCCAGGTGAGCGCCAGGGCGAAGAGCACGAGCAGCCCGAACGCCGCCAGCCACTCCAGGACGCCGGCCCCGGTGGACCGGAAGCCGATGGCCACGGCGACGGCGCCGACGAGGACCACGCTCATGATCGATTGCAGCACGCTGCCGATGACATGCCCGACGAGGACCGAACCGCGGTGGATGGCCAACGTACGGAAGCGGGCGATGATGCCCTCGGCCATGTCGTTGGAGACGGAGACCGCGGTCCCGATCACGGTGCTGCCGATGGTCATCAGCAGGAGTCCCGGCACGATGTACGCGATGTACTCGGAGCGGTCCGGAGCGCCGCCGCCGATGCCGGCGCTCATCACGTCGCCGAAGATGTAGACGAAGAGCAGCAGCAGCATGACCGGGGTGAGCAGCAGGTTCAGGGTGAGGGACGGATAGCGCCGGGCGTGCAGGAGGTTGCGGCGCAGCATCGTGGACGAGTCGCGTACGGCGAGGGAGAGAGAGCTCATCGGACAGCCTCCTTGGGCTGGCTGGGCAGGCTGGACGTGCCGGACTGCCGGTCGGTGCCGGTCAGGGCGAAGAACACGTCGTCGAGGTCGGGGGTGTGCACGGTCAGCTCGTCCGCCGCGATGTCGTTCGCGTCCAGCCAGTCGAGGATGGTGCGCAGCTCGCGCTGGCTGCCGCCGCTGGGGATCTGCAGCGCGAGGGCTTCGTCGTCGCGGGTGGCATCGCTGAGCGTGGCGGCGGCGCCCTGGTAGTCGGCCGGGTCGGTGAAGCGGAGCCGGATGTGCCCACCCGGAACGAGCCGCTTCAGCTCCTCGGCGGTGCCCTGGGCGGCGATCCTGCCGTCGTGCAGGACGGCGATGAGGTCGGCGAGCTGGTCGGCCTCCTCCAGGTACTGCGTGGTGAGGAAGACGGTGACGCCGTCCGCGACGAGCTCGCGGATGATCTGCCACATGTTGTGGCGGCTGCGGGGGTCGAGGCCGGTGGTCGGTTCGTCGAGGAAGATGATCCGAGGGTTGCCGACCAGGGTCATGGCGAGGTCGAGGCGCCGCTTCATGCCACCGGAGTAGGTGGAGGCGGGCTTCTTCGCGGCGTCGGTGAGGTCGAAGCGTTCCAGCAGGTCAGCGGCGGAGCGGCGCCCGTCGCGCTTGGACAGGTGGTGCAGGTCCGCCATGAGGAGCATGTTCTCCTCGCCGGTGATCAGGCCGTCGACGGCGGAGAACTGACCGGTGACGCCGATCGTGGCGCGTACCGCCTGCGGGTCGGCGGTGAGGGCGTGGCCGCCGACCCGGATCTCCCCGGAGGCGGGGCCGGGTGAGATGAGGGTGGAGAGGATCTGCACGGCGGTGGTCTTTCCGGCGCCGTTGGGGCCGAGCAGCGAGAAGATCGTTCCCTCGGGGACGGCCAGGTCGACGCCGTCGAGCACGACCTTGTCACCGTAGGACTTGCGCAGCCCGTTCGCCGCGATCGCCAGGTTGGTCATGATGGCTGCTCCTTCTAGAGGCTGCGGGCGGCGATGTCGCCGTAGGCGGTGGTCGCGTGGATGGTCAGGTCGGCGTCGCCGTCGGTGTTCCTGAGCGCGTTGTGGATCCGGCCGTAGCTGGTGCCGGCGTCCAGGGAGGCGGAAACTCCGTGGGCAGCGCCGACCGACACGTCGCCGGCCTGGGTGCGCAGCACGACCGTGCCGCGTACTGCCTCGGCGATGCGGATGTCGCCCTTCGTGGTGCTGATCTCGGCGGGCCCGTTGAGGCGGCCGACCAGGACATCACCGGCGAGGGCGGTGAGGCGGACGCTGGCGGCCTCGTCGAGCTTGATCGCGCCGTGGGCGCCCTCGAAGGCGACGTCGCCGAATCGTCCGACGGCCCGGAACTCCGCGGCGGCCGCCTTCACCTCGACCCGGGAACCGGCGGGCAGTTGGACCGTCACCTCGATGGATCCGGAGCTTCCGAGGATCTGGTTCTTCGCCTTGGCCTCGATCCGCAGAACCCCGTCGCTGTAGTCGACAGTGGTCTGCTCCGCCACCTTCACGTCCCGGCTCTTGGAGGCGTCGGCGGGAAGGACCTCGACCGTGGTGTCCGCACGGTCGGCGGCGATCAACCGGACCCGCCCCGCGGGGATGTCGAGGACGGCGGAAATCGGGGTGGGGGTGTCGAACTTCTGCATCGTGATCTCCTCGTGCGTTCCTTGTTTCTGACATCGCAAACGCTACGTTGCGTTCAGCAACCCGGCAACATGTCTGTTGCGTAAGAACAGCAAAAATGCAGGTCAGCGCCGGGTAATCATTGCAATGGTCTTGGTTTTAATGCAACGAGCATCATGCCCGCCGTTGCAATGGAAGAAAGTGAACGCTATGCTGGGGGCCTGCGGAGAGTGGAAGGGGAGATCGCGATGCCGGGAGGCAGGCTCACCCAGCAGGAACGCCAGCAGATCGCGCTGGGGCTGGCCGACGGGATCGCCTACGCGGAGATCGCCAGACGTCTCGACCGCCCCACCTCCACGATCACGCGTGAGGTGATGCGCAACGGCGGCCCCACCGGCTACCGCGCCGATCTTGCCCACCGCGCCACCGAACGCCGCGCCCACCGGCGCAGGCAGGCCACCCCCCGAGGGCTCCGAGCGCCCGAGGAGGCCCACGGGCGCGATCCCGAGGCCGTGCGGGAGTACGAGGAGACGTTCACGACCCTCTTCATGCAGCAGGGCCTGCCCAAGATGATGTCCCGGGTGCTGACCTGCCTCTACACCAACGACGCGGGCAGCCTCACCGCGTCCGAACTCGTCCAGCGCCTCGAGGTCAGCCCGGCGTCCATCTCCAAGGCGATCACGTCCCTCGAGGGCCAGGGCCTCATCCGACGTGAACGCGACGAACGCCGCCGCGAGCGCTACGTCGTCGACAACGACGTCTGGTACCAGGGGATGATCGCCGCCGCCCGAGCCAACGTCCAGCTCGCCGAGACCGCACGCCAGGGCGTCAGCGTCCTCGGCCCGGACACCCCGGCCGCCGCCCGCCTCGAGAACATCGCCCGCTTCGTCGACTTCGTCACCGAGAGCCTCACCCGCGCGGCGGAGCAGGCCCGCGACATCCTCTTCGCACGACCCGAAGCGGCCTCGGGCAGTGCCGACACCGCACCACCGGATCGTGGCTAGGCAGCCATCGCCGAGTCTGGCCGCCCGTGGCAGCCTGCGCGGACCGCCGGTCGGTGCACGCCGATCAGGAGCGGGACGAGAGTTGGTTCTTTCCGAGCGCCAGCAGGGCGGTGTGCGTCCGGTGGTCGGCCGCCGCGATGAGCCCAACCGCCCCACTGCGTGGTGGCTGTCCATCGAGGCCGGTCACCACGCAACCGGCGGCCTGGCACAGGGCTATCCCGCTGGAGAAGTGCACGTTGTCCCGCATGTCGCCGTCCGTCACGTAGGCGGCTCGTCGGCCGGCTGCGACCCAGGCCAACGCCAGGGTGGTGGAGACCACGCGTGGGCGGAACCGCTCGACGAACCCCGCGTCGGCCAGCAGCCGTACGGCTCGGAAGTCGGGCGAGTTCGGAAAGGGCGGATCGAGGTTGACGTCGACCAGCCCCGACTCCGCCGACGGCGTGAGCTGGGCGTCCACCCCGTCGCGGCGTACGTATGCCCGCGCGCCGTCGGTCCAGAACACCTCGTCGGCGAACGGGTCGGCGCTGGCCGCCACGCGGACCTGCGAACCCGTGCGCAGCGCCACGTTCACCCCGACCAACATGGTGCGTACGGCGAAGTTGAGCGTGCCGCACAGCGGGTCGACCAGCCACATCCGGTCCGCAAGGCGGTCACCCGTACGTCCACTCTCCTCGCCCGTCACGGAGTCCTCCGGGCGAGCGGAGCGCAGGACGTCCAGGACCGCCTCCTCCGCCGCGATGTCCGCGGCGGTCGCGAAGTCACCCCCGGACTTGTCGAACCGCGTCAGCTCGGCCCCGAAGCTGGCTCGTACGACGGCAGCTCCCGCCTGCGCTGCGGTGACAGCCAACTCTTCATCGGTGATCGGCACGCGTGGAGGATAGGCCCAGACGCCTGACGGCCGGCACTAGTCGACCCAGATCACGATCCCGGTCAGGTCGGTGAGCACGGCCGCCACGCCCGCTCGGACGGCGGCCGCGCAGCGCTCGGCCGTGAACGAGTCGGGGTCGTACGTGGAGGACATGCCGAGCCCCTCACCACGGAACGACGCGCCGGACCAGTCGACCGCCGTGACGTTGTGGGTGGGCTCGGCCAGCTCCGCCCCCACCACGAGGAACCGCTGGTCCAGGTGGTTCGGAGTGACCAGGGCGAGGGGGTCGACGAGGTCGTTCCCGGCGGTGACGATGAGGTCCGGGTTCATCTCCAGGGCCCTGGTGATGCTCGCCAGGGCGTCGTGGGAGTCGCCGACGACGACCTTCCGGACGTCGACGTGTTCGTCGTCCGCCCAGCCCTCGATCGCCGTCACGAGAGCCTTGGTCGGGCGGTCGTCACCCACGGTGAGCAGCACGACCCGGTAGTCCTTCGACGGGTGGACGCCGGCCCACGAGCCGGGCCGCGGCTTGATGGTGTCCTCCGGAGCGGGCTTGGCGGAGGGGTCGAGGAATCCGGGGCCGAGAGAGCCGACGGCGGCGGGCCTGGGGTGCGGCTGTGACCAGTCGTTGCCGGAGCTGCATCCGGTGATCAGCGCGGCGGTCGCGGCCAGCACGGCAACGGCCCGAAGCGGGGGGCGCAAGGTGATCGTCCTCCGGGTGGTGGCGGAAAGTGTCGCGCCGTATTCCTATCCCAATTCCGGCGGCCGAGAATCCGCAGGCGGCCGTTTCGAGGCGTTGTTCGCCAGCGGTTCTTCGGTGGGCGGGCTCGTGTTCACCCGTGCCGTGCAACGTGCACTGGCCGACCGAGGGAGCCGTATGTCAGGCCAGATCCGCCGTACCGTTATCGTCGCTGTTGTCGGGATCGCCGCGGCGATCCTTTCTCTTGTGGGCGCCGGGCCGGCGTGGGCGCACGGTTTCTCGTCCACTGTATACGCGAAAATCACCGCGGGAGACGATGGTCACATACGCACGGCGTTGGAGCTCGAATACGACCTCCTCGTCGTGTCCGCCGCCGATTCCGGGCACGATGATCCGCTCTTCCGGGCGGGAACCGCCGCATTCGAGGCAGGGGACACCGCGGGCCAGGCCGCCGCTCTCCACACTCATGCCGAGTCGACCCTGCGATATGTGACGGACCGCTTCTCGGTGACCTCGAAGGGTGCGGCCTGCCGGGCGACGCAGGTGGGTGCCGCGACGATCGGCGAGCGCGAGGGTGTCCCGTACGCCGATCTGCTGCTCGACTGGACCTGTCCCCAGCGGGCCGACGAGCACGAGGTCCGCGGCGGTCTCTTCGCCGACGACGAGGGGTTCGTCAAGGGCGTCAAGACGATCGTCACCTACGAGATCGACGGCCGGTCGGGCAGCGCGGCGCTCGACGCCGGCAACCCCTCCTTCTCGACGCATCAGGCCGCCTACGAGCGGTTCTGGGAGTTCTTTCTGCTGGGCACCGAGCATCTGCTGACCGGGATCGACCACATCCTGTTCCTGCTGGCGCTCATCGCCGGGTCGCGGCGGCTCCGGGAGGTCGTGCTCGCCGCAACGAGCTTCACCCTGGCGCACTCGGTGACGTTCCTGCTCGCCGCCCTCGGCCTGGTCGACGTGCCGGCGAGCATCGTGGAGCCGATCATCGCGCTGTCGATCGCCGTGGTCGCCGGCTGGCACCTGTGGGGGATCTGGCGGCGCGGCGACCACGCGGGCGATCTCGACACGGAGGGACGCGGCCACCTCAGTCTGGACCGCGCCGGCTGGACACGTCTCGGCGTGGTGTTCTGCTTCGGCCTCGTACACGGCCTGGGTTTCGCCGGCGCACTGGGGATCGACGAGGCGTGGTCGTGGACCCTGCTGTGGTCGCTGCTGGTGTTCAACGTCGGCATCGAGGTCGTTCAGCTGACGATTATCGCCATCGTCTTTCCGATGCTGATCATGTTGCGACGCCGCCGGCCGAAAATCGGCCTCTGGGCGACCGGAGCTGTTTCCGGGGTCGTGTCCATTATGGGGCTGATCTGGTTCGTGCAACGCGTGTCCGGATCGTGAGTAGGGCTAAGTAGTTCGGGAAGTGCAGCCCTACGCAAGATCACGTTCACGGTTGGTTCACCGGGCAGCGACAGTTTGAGTTCCCTAGCCCAACGTCGGGCGAAGAGCATCCATTTCTCTATGTGAAAAGGGAACAATGTCGATGACATTGAGCACCTCGACAGGGGCCTCCGGGCTCGCGCGGCGCCGCCTCGTCGCCGGGGTCGTAGCGGGATTCCTCGGAATCACCGTGGCCCTCGGTAGCGGCCTGACGGCCACCGCCAGCGCGGCCGAGTCCACCACGATCACCGGCGTCATCCTCGGCGTCGGCGCCAACGAGACCCAGCGCGTGGTCACCTGGTACTCCTCCACCGACACCGCGCAGAAGATCCAGCTCGCCCCGACCGCCGAGATCGTGAACGGCGAGTTCCCGGCCAGCGCCGTCAGCTTCGACGCCGTCGGTGCGGCGAACACCTCCACCACCGGCTTCAACCGGCACGCCACGATCAGCAACCTGCATGAGAAGACGGCGTACTCGTACCGGGTCGGCGCCGAGGGCAACTGGTCTCCGGCGTACGCCTTCAAGACGCAGGACTTCGAGGGCGACTACGACTTCCTGTTCTTCGGCGACCCGCAGATCGGCTCCTCCGGCGACCGGCTCAAGGACCAGGCCGGCTGGGAGGAGACCCTGAAGGTCGCCACCGCGGCCAACCCGAACGCCGAGCTGCTGGTGTCGGGCGGCGACCACGTCGAGAGCGCCAACGACGAGGGCCAGTGGGACTCGTTCCTGGCGCCCGACCAGCTGCGTCAGGTCCCCTTCGTCGCGACCATCGGTAACCACGACGTCGGCGGCAAGTCCTACGAGCAGCACCACTTCACCCCGAACACCGACCGCACGGCCCCGTACTACGACAACGGGAACCCGGCGGGCGCCAAGTCCGGTGGTGACTACTGGTTCACCTACAAGGACGTGCTGTTCATCGACATCAACAGCAACAGCTACTCCACCACCAAGCAGACCGGCGGCGGCGACGCCGCGCACGTCGCGTACATCACCGACGTCGTGAACAAGCACGGCGCCGAGGCCAAGTGGAAGGTGCTGGTCTACCACCACTCCATCTACTCGCCGGCCAGCCACTCCACCGACGCGGACAACAAGGACCGTCGGGAGGACTTCACGACCGCCTTCTCGAACCTCGGCATCGACATGGTGCTGCAGGGTCACGACCACAGCTACTCCCGCAGCTACGCCATCAAGAACGGCCAGAAGGCGAACCCGGCGGAGCAGCCCGGCGCGGCCCAGGTCTACCCCGGCCCGGGCGGCGTCATCTACGTGACGGCGAACTCGTCCTCGGGCTCGAAGTACTACGACATCAAGAAGCCGGACACCACCGGTACCGGCGTTCGCGGCAACGGTCCGGACCCGCTGAACCCGGACAGCTTCTGGTACAACTCGGTGCAGAACCAGGAGCACGTCCGCAGCTACGTCAAGGTGCAGGTCAAGGGCGACAAGCTCGTCCTGGAGAACGTACGCAGCGGCACCTGCGCGGCGCCGAACGCGTCGGTCGAGAACGGCAGCTCCTGCACCAACACCGCCGAGGGTCAGCCGATCGGCTCGATCGTCGACAGCGTGACGGTGCACCCGTACAACGGGAACGGCCAGGCCATCCAGGTCAACGTGCCGAACACGGCTCCTGGTGAGTTCGGCTGGACGATCGACGGCTACAACAGCCTGGTCGACCTCGGTACCGCGCAGGAGCGCGACGGCACCTACTTCCAGGCGAACGGCAAGATCAACCCGATCCTCGTGTCGGACAGCCGCCGCTCGCTCGCCCCGTGGTCGATCTCGGCCAACGTCGGCGACTTCCAGGACGCCGACAAGACGTTCTCCGGCTCCTACCTGGGCTGGACCCCGTACGTGCTCGACGCCGGTGCCGGCGCCACGGCCGGTGCTCCGGTCCTCTCGGCCTTCGACGACAAGGGCAAGGGCCTCTCGGTCTCGAGCGGCCTCGGTGCGGCCGTGCAGGGCCACCCCCGGGGTGGCGCCAAGCTCGGCGCCGACCTGGACCTGAAGGTCCCGGACAGCATCGCGAAGGGCAGCTACCGCACGACTCTCACGATCACCGCGCTGAGCAGCTGATCGAACCGTTCCATCGGACGGGGTAGGCACCAACCGGTGCCTACCCCGTCACCCATTGCAAGCCTCCCAAGATCACCTCAAGGACCCGACATGTACGCGTCCGTCACGCGCTGGAAGACCACGACCACCACGTCCCTTCGGACGATCGCTCTGGCCCTGCTCGCCACCTCCGCCGTCGTCGGCCTGGCTACGGGCCCCGCCCTCGCGGCGGACGGTGACGTCGCCTGGACGGTCCGGACGGCCTCCAACAGCTACGGCGCCGCCCGGTCCAGCTTCAGCTACACCGTCAATCCCGGGGGTGTGGTCGAGGACCAGATGGTCGTCGCCAACCGCGGCCCGGTGCCGCTCAACCTGGCCGTCTACGCCGCCGACGGCTTCACGACCGGTGGGGGTCAGCTCGACCTGCTCCCCCGGGACAAGAAGTCCGTCGCGGTCGGTGCCTGGTCCCACGCCGACACCGGCAGCGTCGCGATCCAGCCCGGGAAGACGGTCCAGGTCCCGTTCCGGATCAGCGTGCCCGGCAACGCCACGCCCGGCGACTACGTCGGTGGCATCCTCACCTCGCTGACGCAGGCCGACCAGGCTCAGGGCGTCAACGTGGACCGGCGCCTCGGCATCCGGATCGCGCTGCGGGTCGGCGGCGAGCTGAAGCCGAGCCTCGCGATCGAGGACCTCCACGTGACGTACGCGGGCACGCTCAACCCGTTCGGTAGGGGCGACGCCACCGTCACCTACCGGATCCACAACACCGGCAACGCCGCCCTGGCCGGGCAGCAGGCGGTGTCGGTCTCGGGTCCGTTCGGCTCGCTGCGGGTCAAGGCGGGCACGATCACGCCGCCGCCGCAGTTGCTCCCGGGTGAGAGTTGGAGCATGACGGCGCCCGTGCACGGCGTGGCTCCCGTGGCCTGGCTCGCGGCGACCGCCACGCTCACGCCCGTGCTCACCGACGCGTCGGGCTCCATCACCCCGCTCACGCCGGTCCAGGCCACGACGCACGGCTGGGCCCTGCCGTGGATGCTGGTGCTGGTGCTCGTCGTACTGATCGCCGCGCTCGTGGGGGTGCTCCTGTACCGGCGCCGCGACCGGGCCCGACGCAAGACGCGTGAGGACGCCCGGGTGCGCGACGCCGTCGAGCAGGCGCTCCGCGGTCAGCAGGCGTAGACGGCGGGCTCGGGTCGGACGTCCCCGACCGGGCGGACCTCGGCGCCGGCACCGACTCCGGCTCCGCCGCTCGCCGAGGAGGACCGGGTGCGCGCGCCGTCGTCCTTGTGGGTGAACGGTGCACAGGCCCGGGCCGGGTCCGTCCCGGAGCCGGCATGCTGCGACGGGAACGCCGGCACGGAGGGGGAAATCCACATGGTCGACGGGGATGTGCCAGAGCTGATGCAGGCCGCGGCCTTCGACGAGTTCGGTGGACCGGAGGTGATCACCCTGCGGAAACTGCCGGTGCCGACGATCGCCGACGACGAGGTGCTGATCAAGGTCTGGAGCGCCGGCGTGGGGGTGTGGGACGCGTACGAGCGGCAGGGCGTGCTGGTGCCGGAGGGCTCGGCCCTCCCGATCGTGCCCGGCTCCGACGGTGCCGGAAGCGTCGTCGCGGCCGGCAGCCAGGTGACCGACCTCGCGGTGGGCGACCTGGTCTACGTCTCCGCCAGCGCCCGACCGAAGGGTGGTTTCTACGCCGAGTACGCGGCCGTCGAGGCGCAGTACGCGGCGAAACTGCCCGACGGCGTGCCGGTCGAGCACGCCGGTGCCATGCCCACCGACGCGCTGACCGCGCTCGCCGGGCTCGACACCGTCGACCTGTCGGCCGACGACTGGTTGCTGATCTTCGGTGCGAGCGGCGGTCAGGGTCACCTGGCCGTGCAGCTGGCCAAGCGGCAGGGGCTCAACGTGATCGCCGTGGCGTCCGGGCCGGACGGCGTCGCGCTGGTGACCCGCCTCGGTGCCGACGTGTCCCTCGACGGCCACGGCGACATCGCCGACGTGCTCGCACGGATCCGGGACGCGGCACCGGGTGGAGTGAACGCGATCCTGGCGATGGCCGCCGGCGAGACGCTGGACCGGCTCACCGAGTCGTTGGTCGACGGCGGCGTGGTCGCGTACGCCCACGGGGTGCAGCCGGAGCCGCGCGAGCGGCCCGGCGTCGTGGTCCGGGCGTACGACGGGGAAGCGAGCCCCCGACAGTTGCGGCGCCTCAACGACCTCATCGAGGCGGGACCGTTCGTGGTGCACGTCGCGGAGACCTTCCCGCTGGGCAAGGTGCGGGAGGCGCACCAGCGTCTGCAGACCTCCTACATGGGCAAGCTCCTGTTGACGGTCGCCTAGTGTCGGTCAGTCGGCCAGCCCGTCGGCGGTGACGGATTCGAGCCGGTCCGGTACGCGCGGCACGCCGGGCGTGGACCTCCCGGCGTTGCGTCGCTGACCGGCCACGCCGGCCTCAGCTCGGGGCGTCGGTCCGACGCCGGCTCCGCTCAGCCCGCCGCCGCACCTGCTGGTACGCGCCGGTCAGCCCCATCGCCCGGCGTACCTCGACAAGCGTCCGGCGTACCTCCTGGCGGGTCCGTTCGGTGCCCTCGACGATCAGCCGGTCGACGAACCCCTTGTCGGCTTCGATCTCGGCCCGGCGCTGCCGGATCGGCGCCAGGAACCCCTCGAGCGCGACGACCAGCCGTTCCTTGACCTCCACATCACCGACCCGCCCGGCGCGGTAACGCCGGGCCAGGTCGGCCACCTCGGTGGGGTCCGGGTTGAAAACCTCGTGGTACGCGAAGACCGGGTTTCCCTCCACCGTGCCCGGCACGTCGGCCCGCACCCGGTTCGGATCGGTGTACATGCCGAGCACCTTCCGACGGACCGTCGCCGCATCGTCGGAGAGGGCGATCGTGTTGCCCCGGCTCTTGCTCATCTTGGCCGCACCGTCGGTGCCCACCAGACTGGGCGTGTCCGACCCGATCAGCTCGGGCACCGGAAAGACCGGCCCGTACAGGTGGTTGAACCGGCGGGCGATCTCCCTGGTCACCTCGACGTGCGCGACGTTGTCCCGGCCGACCGGCACCACCTCCCCCTTGACGCAGAGGATGTCCGCGGCCTGGAGCACCGGGTAACCCAGCAGGCCGTACGGCATCTCGTCCTTGCCCGCGTCCCGCGCCATGTCCTTCAGCGACGGCACCCGTTCCAGCCGGGGAACGGTCACCAGGTTCTGCAGCAGGGTGTTGAGGTCGCCGACCTCCGGAATGGCCGACTGGAGGTAGAAGGTGGCCCGGTCCGGGTCGACACCGGCGGCGAGGATGTCGGTCACCATCTCGCGGGCGTTGCCAGAGACCTGGTCGATGTCCTCACGCCGGTTCCTGGTGGTCAGCATGTGCAGGTCGGCGATGATGAAGAAGCTCTCGTAGCGTTGGTGCAGCCGCACCCGGTTGGCGATGCTGCCGACGAAGTGGCCGAGGTGCAGGCGACCGGTGGGCCGATCGCCGGTGAGCATTCGTGCAACGGACATGGTGGTGTTCCTCTCGTATCCGAGGGTGGGTCACGCGTGGGCGCGCACCGAGCGGGCCTGGTCAGCCCTCTCGGTCAGCGGTGTCGACTCAGCGAGCCGTCCGCCATCGCGCGCCGGCGCGGTACCGCAGACCATCGGCACGGAGTACGTCCAGGAGTTGCTCGCGACCGTCGCCGGAGCTGATCGGGAACCGGGACGGCACACCGGGTGCGAGGCGGTCGACCATCTCGACCGCCTCCGACGCGCAGCTGCTCGTCCGGACCACGGCCTGACGGTACCCGTGCTGAGGCGTCCCTACCGGGCTGTCCCGCTGGCATACTCGGCTGCCATGGTGTTGTCGCGACGGTGGGCTGTCTTCCTGGTCGGGGTCGGAATCTGGACCTGGGTGATCTGGCCGAGGTTCGCGGTCGCCATCTGGCAGGACCCGCGCTCCTGGGCGTCCGGCACGGTGGGGGACGGTGCGGCTACCGGATTCCTGTGGGTGCACGTCCTGCTGATCGGGGCTTCCCTGGTCATCGGCAGCGCCGTCGGCGTCCTCGGCCTGCGCGCCTGGTTTGCGGTTCGTCGGCATCCGACCAACTGACCTGCTAAAACGTCTCTACCGGCGAAGTGTGACGCGCGCCGCCACCTGCGGATTTGACGATCAAACCCGCGAACGCGTAACTTTCTCTCTGCCAGCGCGGAACGGGGCAAACGGGACGAAGTCCTGAAGCACCCGAACCGGGCCGGCACGCCGGGTCAGGCAGGGGTTCGCTCCTGCGGGACACGGTCCGGGCGGGGCTCGCCGGATCGGCCGCGAGGCGGATTTGGTGCGGCGAAGCCGACCGGGTAAGGTTCACGACCGGCAGGGAACCGGGCAAGCTCGCGGGAGACCGCAGCGGCCGGCCTGCCACATCCGGTGAACTGACGCAGCGGCCTGCCGCTGCGGAAGCGCGCCGGGACCAACCCGTACGAAGCACGACAGACCGGGATACACGGTTTGACACGGCAGAGACGGTGAGGTAACGTAGTAAAAGTGCCCGGCGCCAGTGAGCGGCGGGGACGGAACGGAAGCCCCGAGACGGGGTCCCAGGTGTGGGGCTTGTTGATCGGTGTGTGGTTGTTCTTTGAGAACTCAACAGGGTGCTTGTAAAGCCAGTGCCAATTATGATTTATACCCCGGACTGGTCAGTTTTTCTGGCTGGTTGGGATTCCTTTGGCAACATTTGTTTGTTGTCAGGATGCTGTTCAACTAATTTTTTGTTGGAGAGTTTGATCCTGGCTCAGGACGAACGCTGGCGGCGTGCTTAACACATGCAAGTCGAGCGGAAAGGCCCTTCGGGGTACTCGAGCGGCGAACGGGTGAGTAACACGTGAGCAACC